>JBCCKS010000008.1:0-67861 GCA_039027295.1 Pseudomonadota bacterium | reverse complement strand
TTATAAGACAATAAAGTTTTTCTTTATAAATTCCTTAGAAAAATTTTTGTGAAATAGTATTTTGTACCACCTACTTTACCGTTTCTTTGTCACTTTTCTTATCATCTTTTTCTTTTTTAGATGGCTTTTTATCTTTCTTAGATTCATTTTGAGTTTCAGGTTTGAACTCAAATTTTAACTTATCATCTTTGACATCAATTTTAATTTGGCCGCCATCAATAAGCTCACCAAATAAAATTTCTTCGGCTAATGGTTTTTTAATTTGATCTTGAATCACGCGGCTTAATGGACGCGCACCCATCGCAGGATCATAACCTTCTTCTGCTAAATATTGACGCGCATCATCAGATAAAATAATTGAGATATGCTTTTCAGTCAGCTGAGCTTCCAATTGAGAAATGAATTTATCAACGACCTTCACAACTGTTTCTTGTTTCAAGGCGTTAAACGGAACAATTGCATCCAGACGATTACGAAATTCTGGAGAGAACATTTTATTGATCGCTTCTTTATCATCATCGATGCGAGCTTCACGTTCAAAACCAACAGGCGGCTTCGCAAGCTCTGCTGCACCAGCATTGGTTGTCATGATCAAGATCGTATTTCTAAAATCGACTGTCTTCCCATTATTGTCAGTAAGCTTGCCGTAATCCATGACTTGCAGGAGAATATTGAAGATATCAGGATGCGCTTTTTCAATTTCATCAAGAAGAAGCACACAATGCGGATGCTGATCAATTTTATCTGTTAAAAGTCCGCCTTGTTCAAAACCAACATAACCGGGCGGTGTTCCAATCAGGCGTGCAACGGCGTGACGTTCCATATATTCAGACATATCAAAACGGGCAAGCTCAACCCCTAATGATTTAGAAAGCTGGCGGGCAACTTCTGTTTTACCAACACCTGTAGGGCCAGAGAAGAGATAACAGCCAATAGGCTTTTCAGGATCACGTAGGCCCGCACGTGCCATTTTAATTGCGTCAGATAATGTCTCGATGGCTTCATCTTGATCAAATACGAGCGTGCGTAAATCACGTTCAAGATTTTTCAATGCACTCTTATCATCTTTGGTCAATGATTTAGCAGGAACGCGGGCAATAATCGCAACAACTTCTTCAATATCTTCAATATCGATCAATTTTTTGCGCATATCTTCAGGAATTAATTTCTGCGCTGCACCAACTTCGTCAATAATATCAATCGCTTTATCAGGAAGCTTTCGATCTCCAATATATTTTGCAGAGAGTTCAACGGCTGCCGTTAAAGCTTCATCCGTATATTCAATCTCATGATGCTCTTCGTAATATTTCTTGAGGCCTTTTAAAATATCAATTGTTTCTTCGATCGTAGGCTCAACAACATCAATTTTTTGGAAGCGGCGAACAAGAGCGCGATCTTTTTCAAAATGATTGCGATATTCTTTGTAAGTCGTTGATCCAATACAGCGAAGCGTTCCATTTGATAGGCTTGGCTTAAGAAGGTTAGAGGCGTCCATTGCACCGCCGCTTGTTGCCCCAGCGCCAATCACGGTATGAATTTCATCAATAAATAAAATCGCATGATCAATTTTTTCAAGCTCGCTTAAAACAGATTTAATACGCTCTTCAAAATCACCGCGATAGCGTGTTCCCGCCAAAAGTGTTCCCATATCAAGCGAATAAATAATCGCATCTTTTAAAACTTCAGGAACGTCTTCATCGACAATCTTTTTTGCCAGACCTTCAGCAATTGCTGTTTTACCGACGCCTGGGTCACCAACGTAAAGCGGATTATTTTTTGAACGGCGACAGAGAATCTGAATAGTACGTTTCACTTCTTTGTCACGGCCGATTAAATTATCGATCTTTCCTTCAAGTGCTTTTTCATTAAGATTTTTACAATACGCATCAAGAGCTTCTTGTCCTGTTTTGGCTTCACCATTTTCTGTAGCTGCCTCATCTGTCCCTTGAGGAGACGCAGATTTAGCATCCATGCCAGCTACTTTTGCAATACCGTGAGAGATGTAATTGACAGCATCGAAGCGGGTCATTTCCTGTTCTTGTAGGAAATATACGGCGTGACTTTCACGCTCACTAAATAAAGCAACTAAAACATTTGCGCCTGTAACCTCTTCCCGTCCAGATGATTGAACATGAATAGCGGCGCGTTGAAGCACGCGTTGAAAAGCTGTTGTTGGTTTAGCTTCTTCAACCTCTTCAGATTTTAAATAGTCTAATTCAGTATTAACAAACTTTTCTAATTTCTCGCGGATATCGTCAAGATTAATACCACATGAACGTAAAACTGCCATCGCATCCTGATCAACAGTTAGTGCGAATAATAAATGCTCAAGCGTGGCATATTCATGACTGCGCTGCGTGGCTTCGGCAAGAGCTTTGTGGAGAGTTTGTTCTAAATTACGCGATAGCATATATGATTAATCCTACTCTTTTTTCTATTCCTTTTCCATCGTACATTGTAGCGGTTGTTCGTTAGCCCGTGCAAAATCCATAACTTGAGCGACTTTGGTTTCTGCCACTTCATATGTAAAAATTCCGCAAATGCCGACACCGCGGCGATGAACATGAAGCATAATATCGGTTGCCTCTTGTCTATTCTTATTGAAAAACCTTTCTAAAATATGAACAACAAACTCCATAGGAGTATAATCGTCATTCAATAATAGGACCTTATACATTGAGGGTTTTTTTGTTTTAGGCCTTGGTTTAAGCAATAAACCCGTCTGTTTCTCTTCTTCTGTGCCCGTTTGGCCGCCTGCACCTTCATCGTCGCCAGGAGTTGGCGTTTCTGGTGTTTCTTCTTCTAAAAGCGGAGAAATAAAATTGTTTTTCAAGCTGTTACTCATGATGTCTGGGATTAGGGCATTATTAATTCTTTTGTATCATAGCTTTTTTAAGGGAATTTTCAACGATTCCGCTTAAGATTAAATAGCATTATGTAATATAATAATCTTTTTTTGTGATTTGTTGAAGATATATACATAACTAAAGCATGACAAAAAAAATTTGTGATATACTCTGTTTTGTACGGTTATTTTTAAACTAAATTTTTTGCGGAACGTTTGGTTTATGAAATTGTCAAAATTGGAACTTCTGGCACAATTGTAAAGTATTCTGTTGGGCACAAGATTTCATTGTGAGGTTTTCTTTGTTAAGACAACAAATTATTAGTTTTTTTCTTTTTGGAGCAATTTTCCTTGGGTTAATGGCTCCCGGACACGCCAACCCTAAATATGCTTCTCTTGTTATTGATGCTGATACAGGCACTATTATTAGCCAAAGACATGCTGATAAACGCCTGCACCCTGCCTCTTTGACAAAGATGATGACGTTACTCATGGTATTTGAAGCCCTTGACCGCGGGGCTATTAAACCCTCAGACCGGATCCGAGTTTCAAACCGCGCTGCAAAAGCTGTTCCCAGTAAGCTTTACTTAAAAGCAGGATCTTCCATTCGGGTGGAAGATGCAATTTATGCACTTGTCACAAAATCAGCGAATGACGTTGCTGTTGCCGTTGCAGAGTTTTTAGGCGGAACAGAAAGCCGCTTTGCCAGCCAGATGACTGCCCGCGCGCGATTAATTGGTATGCGCAACACAAGATTTAAAAATGCGTCTGGGCTTCATCACAAATCACAAGTCAGTACAGCCAAAGATATGGCAATGTTGGCGCAGTATATTCTAAAAAGATATCCGCACTATTATCGTTATTTCTCGACACGCAATTTTAAATATAATGGCAAGAGCTATCGTAATCATAACCGCTTGATGGATGATTATCGTGGTATGGATGGATTTAAAACGGGCTATATTAATGCCTCTGGATTTAACCTTGTTGCCTCAGCACGCCGTGATGGGCGCCGTCTAATAGGTGTTGTATTTGGGGGAAGATCCACAAAAACCAGAAACGCGCATATGGCAAAAATTCTTGATGCAGGATTTGAGAAATCAAAAAATATACGCTTTGCTGCTTTAACACCACCTGTACCTCCAGCGAAACCTATACAACTAGCGTTAGCCAACAACGTTCAACCAAGTGCAGGAAGCCCTGGCTATCAACAGCCTCAATTTGCGAGCCTCAATTTAGAAACAAAGGCCCCTGTCCTTCCTTCACAAAACAATCTGACACAAGCGTTAGAAGAAGGGAAATTTGCTGAGTTATCTGGAGAAGGTGATATTGATCCTCAAGCTTCTGATCGCATTGAGACCGGATTAATTGCGGTTTCAGCGCATCGTGGAAATTCAGGTAACAATCAACAAGTTGCACAAAAACCAAGAGTGCCCCAAGCAAAAATCCAAACAGCTCAAGTGACCAATGTTCCAGATTTAGACCCACAAGGCTTTACAAATAACCAATGGGCTATTCAAATTGGGGCGTTTAATACAAGAAGCGCAACGAATGATGCTCTTATTGCAGCTAAACAGAAGCTCCCAGCAGATTATCAAAACGCATTCCCTATTCTTGTCCCGTTGAATACATCAAGCGGTACAATATTTAGAGCGCGGCTTTCTGGCCTATCTCAAAAAGAAGCATTTCGTGCTTGTACTTTTTTCCATGATTGTATGCCCATCGCACCAGCGCAAATTCAAGCGCGCGCGCAGTAATGACATCCTTTCCCCATCATAGGATTTCTGAGTCTGGGAATATTCTTATCTATGTTTTAGGCGCAATTGTCCTTTTAGGAATTTTGATCGCTGTTGTTCGAGGCGCCAGTGCACCGGGAAGTAATATTCAAGAAGAAGAGTTGATTATTCGTACATCAGAAATTCAGGAATATGGTCACGAGCTTGATCGCGCAATTGCCTTTATTTTAAGAAATGGATTGGGCCATACGGAAACCGACATTCGGTTTGCCCATCCCGATGCAGATCCTAATTACGGGGACATTACCGATGATCCAACACGTCAAATGTTTAGCCCACAAGGCGGCGGATCAATTTATCGTATTCCTCCTGAAGATATACAATCAACACCGACAAACTGGGTTTTTACAGCCCGCAATCAGGTGTTTGATGTGGGCACAACGGACGAGGCTGGCGGCGGCAACGAATATGTGGAATTAGTGGCGATACTGCCTAATGTTATTCGTGAATTTTGTATTGTGATGAATGCAAGAAACAATATCACTAACCCTTTGGGCGAACCTCCTCAAGATGATGGCAATGTTTCATTTGATGAGTTTCTAGGGAGCTACGATTATTCTGAAGACATCCATGACGGAAGCGGTTTCTTAGCTGGAGAATTAGAGGGATGTTTTGAAGGCGGCGGAAGCCCGCCCCCTGGGACATATCATTATTATCGGGTGCTTATTCCCCGTTAAAATCTTTAAAATCAGCTGTACGCTCATCTATTTTTTCGTCAAGACGATAAAGCGCGTCACGCTTGCTATAAATATTCTCTTCTGTAGGGTATTTCGCAAATTCATTCGGACTAATATTTAGGGTGTGTGCTCCTTGAATGTAAAAGCGGCCTTTTTCTACGCTTAATAATCTTGCCTCTTCGCCAATTTCATTAAAGACGCGTAAAGCAAGCTCAACATTGGCTATTCCTTCTTGATCTGTACCATCACCAATATAAACGGCATCATAAGTAAAGACGTAAGCGCCTTCGGGTGTGTCAGATAAGGCATAGCCCACATGACGCATATTATCGCGCAATTCATTATCAATGTTCGCGTAGAAATTAGTTAAAGGATAAGGTGTTGCAACAAAAATAGGCTTTGGAGGCATCCCTGCGCGCATTGTAAGCCGCTCCAACAAATTATATGTTCCATCACGGAATTGTTCCGCTTGAGTCTCATCCATAAAGACACGCTGTGCCTGAGTAATCACAGCAGGAAGCGGCGGTTCAGCAGATTTATACGTATCTTTATGATATGTATAACCGGTTGGCATACTATTCGGAGCAGCACATGCCACTAATGATAAACAAGAAGCCGAAACAAGTAACAATGATGAAAGATTTTTCTGAAGCATGGAAAGATATCCCTTTTTGAATCACAAAAATAGTTTATCAGCTTATTTTGTAATGGCCTAGAGGCGAATATGAGTTATTGACGCAAGCTTTTTGTAATTATTTCTGCGCTTTTTCAATGATATTTGTAGTGCTGTACCCTTTATAAAGAGGCATAATTTCAACTGATCCCCCATAGCGAATAACAACTTTTGCCTCAGGCAAATCACCAATTTTGTAATCGCCACCTTTCATCAATAAATCAGGGCGAATAAAATCAAGTAATGGAGATGGCGTATTATCATCACCTTTTTTCTTAGCGCCAAAATGAACAACCATGTCAATTGACGATAATCCAGACATCACAGAGGCGCGCGCATTTTGATCATTGATAGGTCGTGTTGGCCCTTTTAGAATTTTTACAGATGCATCATGATTAAGACCCAAAACTAAACGGTCACATCTCTTACGTGCATCATTTAAATATGTCACATGGCCGTGATGTAAAATATCAAAACAACCATTGGTAAACCCAACTTTCAATCCTTTCGCTTGCCACTTTTTAATTTGATCTCGTGCTTCTTCCCAGCTTTTCAATCTACTATTTTCATCTTCATGATCAAATCTAGATAAAAGCTCTTCAGAGGACACGACAGCGGTTCCTATTTTTGAAACAACAATCGATCCTGCAATATTAGCAATTTCTCCCATCTGATCAGTGTTCATTTTTGTCGCAATAGAAGCCGCTAAAACAGCGACAACTGTGTCTCCTGCTCCAGAGACATCATAAACTTCGATTGTATCAGTACGAAAATGTGAAGGTTTTTTTGAATGACTAATGATCGATAAGCCATCTTCAGAGCGCGTCGCAATCACTGATCTAATCTTATGATCTTGAATAATTTTCTTAGCTGCTTTCTCAATATCTTTGTCTGTTTTTGTTTGTGCGCCGTCAGTAGCTTCGCTCAACTCTTTTCTATTCGGCGTTATAAAGCTGGCATTTCTATATTTAGAAAAATCATTACTCTTAGGATCAACTAAGACGGGTTTATTTTTCTTATTAGCCAAACGAATTAATTTCTGAGTGAGTGATTTTGTGAGAACGCCTTTGCCATAGTCGGATAAAACCATAATGTCGTAATCGCTGATAAGCTTTTCAGCTTTGCTAAAAATTTTATTTTCAATTGCTTTATCTATACTTTCAGGCATTTCATTGTCGACGCGAAGAATTTGTTGGTTTTGAGCAATAAAACGAGACTTTTCTGTCGTTGGCCTATCCTTATCTCTTAAAAGCGTATTTTTAGTTTTGGGTAATAGTTTGATCAATGATGCAATCTTATCTGCTGTAGCATCTTTACCCATGGTTCCTAAAATAGCTGTTTTACATCCAAGAGCTGATAAGTTAGCCAAAACATTCCCGGCTCCCCCTAAAATCTCATCTTCTTTCTCAATTTTTAAAACAGGTATAGGCGCCTCTGGTGAAATCCGGCTCACATCCCCATAAATATAGCGATCAAGCATGATATCGCCGATTAGAAGTACTTTAGCTTTTGAGAAATTTTTGATGACTAATTTCATATCTGACATTTTTTGAGGCCTTTAAGATGGTGAAAGCGGTAATGCTCATGCAAATAATATTAACTGTTTTTTAATAAAAGAAATGCTTTTGCAAGGTCTATTTTAATAAATCGGTAAGTATTTTCGAGTACTATAATATGAGGTCAATGTGGAAGAGGATCCACTTAGGGGCGAGGTAAAAAAGTAAAAAAATGTCTTATAATGGTATTTTTACCCAATTAAAACAAAGATTTAGAAGAAATCGCTTAGGCGAGCTTCTTGTGATTCGTGGTGTTATCTCCCCAGATCAGCTTAAGTTTGCCTTATCGACAAGTCAGAAATCTGGAAAACAGCTCGGACAAGTCCTTTTAGAAGAAAAAATCATTACAGAAAGCGTTATTCGCCGCACATTATTTGAACAAATGATGCTGCGTTTCTTGCTTGCAGCCACAGCAATCTTTATTTCGATTGCTTCAATGGGAATGACAAAAAAAGCGAATGCTGGGGAAATTCAAGATGCCGCGCAAAGAATTGCTTTAGTTCAAAATTCATCAATTACAAAAGCAAGCTATTATCCAAAATTATTTGGTTCGCATGAGAAAAAATCAAAATCTTTAAAAGCTTTTACAAAATGGACAGGCATGTTTGAACGCTTCAATGCGACATTAAATAACAACAAAGCGCCAAAAGAAATTGTTCAACTAAAGAATAATATTCAAGGGTTACAGCACTTGCCACTAAACAGAATGGCATCTCAAGTCAATGATATCATCAACAAAACACGTTACATCGAAGATAATAAAAATTATGGTGCCAGTGATTACTGGGCAACACCTGTTGAATTTTTCCAGCGTGGTGGAGACTGTGAAGATTTTGCAATTGCAAAATATACGGCGCTGAGAGCACTTGGTGTTCCTGATAGCCGCTTAAGAATTGCAATTGTTCAAGATCAAAAGAAAAACATTCCTCACGCTGTATTAATTGTTTATACAGATCAAGGAGCAATGATCTTAGATAATCAGATTAAGACTGCAAAAAAGTCTACACAAATTAAACACTACAAGCCAATCTTCTCAATCAATCAAAGTGCATGGTGGTTGCATACACAGCCTCAAGGCAATATCACACAAGTAGCTTCAGCAGCTCAGTAATTTAGAAATTACTCTACATCCGCAATACGTAAGACATTGGTAGTTCCACTCACACCAAAAGGAACGCCAGCAGTCAAAACAATTTTATCACCTTTACTGGCATAAGATTTTTCCTGGACAAGGCCAACAGCGCGATCGACAGTTTCAGAAAAGTTTTTAACATCATTAATATAAATCGTACGCACACCAAAAGATAAAACCAAACGACGAGCTGTTTTTATATTTTGAGTGAGGCATAAAACAGGAACCTCAGGGCGTTGACGCACTGTCCGCAACGTCGTTGATCCTGATGTCGTATAATTTACAATTGCAGCTGCGCCAATATCTTTTGCAACATATGTTGCAGCAACAGTAATCGCATCAGATGCATCTGCCTCTGTGGGCGGGTGATCTGACGCCATGATCCGGCGATAATTTCGATCACTTTCTGTACTTTCACAAATACGATTCATAATTGAAACAGATTCTTCAGGATATTTACCAACAGCAGTTTCAGCAGAGAGCATCACAGCATCTGTTCCATCATAAACCGCCGTTGCAATATCAGAGGCCTCAGCGCGTGTAGGGCGGGGATTATCAATCATTGATTCAAGCATTTGCGTTGCTACGATCACCGGCTTACCAGCATGACGGGTTCGGCGGACAGTTCTTTTTTGAACAGCAGGAACATTCTCAGGTGGAATCTCAACCCCTAAATCACCACGTGCGAGCATTATTCCATCTACAATCTTGATAATATCATCAATAGTTTCAACAGCTGATGGTTTTTCAATCTTCGCCATCAGAGCGGCGCGGCCATCAATCATCTCCAGCGTTTCTTTAACGTCTTCTGGGCCTTGTACAAAACTTTGTGCAATCCAATCTGCGCCCATTTCAATTGCAGCAACCAAATCAACTTTATCTTTCTCAGTTAGCGGTGGAATCTTTAAAACCGTTTGCGGCAAGTTAAATCCTTTATTATTAGATAATTTTGTTCCAGCAATAATCTTGGTTTGAATTGAATTATCTGTTTTTGAAATCACGCGAGCGCGAACATTACCGTCATCAAGCAAAATATCTTTTCCAACTTCAATGGCTTCAATAACTTCGGGATGAGGTAAATGGACTCTTGTCTCATCGCCAAGCTCTTCATTGGAATCAAACGTAAATTCTTGATCTTTTTCTAATTTAATTTTCTCATCTTTAAATTTCCCGACACGAAATTTAGGACCTTGCAAATCTGCGAGTATTGCAATGGGGCGATCAAATTCTTTTTCAAGAGCACGCGCCGTTTCTAGATTTGCACGGTGATCGTCATGTGATCCATGAGAAAAATTAAGGCGAAAGACATCAACGCCGGCTTCAAAAAGTTTGCGCATATTTTCTGGTGAGCCAGATGCAGGGCCAATCGTAGCCACAATTTTTGTTTGCCTGTAACGGCGAATAGTTTCTGTTGTCATATTTATATTTCCAATTAGGGTCGTCTTTGACTTATGTTATTCTTTATTTTTATAGAATAAACAATTATTCGAAAAGGATAGATTGTATGAATAAACTTAAATTGTGTATCCCTTTACTGGCTTTAATCTTGTCTTTTCCAGCGCTTGCCTTTGAGAAAGAGCAATATTCCACTGTTGAAAGCGTAACTGAGTGGGATAACCTAGAAGAACCGTTAGCCATGCCTTCTCACAATCATTCCCACGATTACCATGATCATGAGCATTTGGATAATATAGAACCACAGGCGGGAAATATAACTGAAAATTCTCATAAAATTCAAATAGTTACGCATCCTGAAGACGATATTATTGATGATAAAGCAGATCAGCATTTTGCGTATGAATAATTTGTAACGGAACCCTCTTTTGATGCGAATTATTGGTAAGAGGTTAGCAATGAGATTTTTATTTATTATTTGTAGTTTAGTTTTATTTGTAGGCGGCGTTCATGCCATAGCCTCAGATACTAGTGAAAAAGAGCATAAGATGAGCGAGAAATTTTCGACAGACCACCTAACCCCAATGCAAAAACATGTAACAATGGAAGGTGGTACAGAGCGGCCCTTCCAAAATAAATATTGGGATCATAAAGAAGAAGGTATTTACGTGGATATTATTAACGGAACACCTCTCTTCTCTTCAACAGATAAATTTGACTCTGGAACAGGCTGGCCTAGCTTTTCACGGCCTATCTCTGATCATATGGTGACAGAGCATGAAGATAATAAATTTGGGATGCAGCGCGTTGAAATTAAATCCGCAGAAACAGATTCGCATCTTGGACATGTCTTTAATGATGGGCCAGTGGAAGAAGGCGGGCTTCGTTATTGTATTAATTCTGCGTCCCTACGCTTTATTGCAAAAGCTGACCTTGAAAAAGAAGGCTATGGAGAATATTTAAAATTATTTGATGAAGAATAGTCTTTTCATTTTGAAAGGGCTATGATCTCAAAAAAGTAGTTTTATTTCATAGTGTCTAACTCATTTCTCTTTTCATTATTTTTAGGACAGCCAACATGGTTTTGGCTAATTTTCTTATCAATTGTTATTACGATTTTAGTCGTTGATTTAGGCATCTTAAATCGTGAAGCCAAAGAGATAGGGGTTCGGGAAAGCCTTACACTTACTCTTGTTTACATCATTATCAGCCTATTATTTGGCTTATTTGTCTGGCATCAAATGGGGGCTGATCATGCCTTTAATTATTATACGGGCTATGTGATTGAAAAAAGCCTCTCAATGGATAATTTATTTGTTATGGCGGTGATTTTTTCTGCCTTATCCATTCCGCGTAAATATCAACACCGCGTCTTATTTTGGGGAATTCTTGGGGTGATTGTACTGCGGGGTACGATGATAAGTCTTGGTACCGCCATCGTTCATGAATTTGAATGGGTTTTATATTTATTTGCTATCTTCCTAGTGGTCACAGGAACAAAGCTAGTCTTCACAAAAGATGATGAAGAAAGCCATGAAGAGGATGTTTTAAAAAATCCTGCCTTTCAGTTTCTCAAAAAGCGATTCCCCCTGACCGGGTTTCATGGGCAAAAATTCTTTGTCAAAATTCAATCTAAAAAAACAGGGAAAATGGTACTTCACATGACGCCGTTATTTCTTGCCCTCATTACCATTGAAATTGCTGATGTTATTTTCGCTGTAGATTCTATTCCAGCGATTTTTGCAATCACAACAGAGCCATTCATTGTTTATACGAGCAATATTTTTGCAATCCTAGGATTAAGAGCATTATTTTTTAGCCTCTCTGCCCTCATGGCTCGCTTTGCTTATTTAAAATATGCGATTTCTCTGATCCTCATTTTCATTGGCTTAAAAGTATTTGCCCCCCTCTTTTTAGATATTGAAAAAGTCCCCGCTTCCATTTCACTCAGCGTGACTTTAATTCTGCTATTTGGGGGAATGATTATCTCTCTTATGAAGACATCTAAAAAATAGACTAAAATAACTGTCATTATTCTTCTATTTTACTAGTCAGAAACCGCAAATACTGATATTCTTTTATTAATTGGTCTAACCCAGCAATTCGCTAAGGTTTTTCATTGATATTGAGAATATATATTCATTATATTTTAGAGCCCATTGCTCTTTATGCATCAGAAACATTTTTTTGTTTAAGCCGCTTGTTTGTCATGCGGCTTTTTTGTTGTCTCAAATTTATCTCTTCACCCCCTATGACAGGAGTTCAGCATGTCTAAAAAATCTCGTAAAAAATCACGCAATAATAATGTTGTGAACCCATTCTTTGATGAGACGGGAGAGTCTAGACATTATGATCAAGGTGGAAGTGACTGGCATCCCTTAGATGAAGCTATTGATAATGGTCGTGATAAAAAATATGTGAAAAATGTAAAGCCACGCTCTGCAGGTCAGGCAGAGCTTATGAAGGCCATTGATCAATATAATTTAACGCTCGCCGTTGGGCCTGCAGGAACAGGGAAAACTTACCTTGCAATATCAAAGGCTGTTGAAGCTTTGGAAAAAGGTCAGATTGAACGCATTATTCTCTCGCGCCCTGCCATGGAAGCTGGAGAGTCTATTGGATATTTACCAGGCGGCTTAGATGAAAAAATGGCACCATATTTACGCCCCCTTTACGATGCATTAGGCGATCGTATGGGCGGGAAAAAAGTTCGTCACTTATTAGATGATGGCACAATTGAGATCGCGCCTGTTGGTTTTATGCGAGGACGAACATTGAATAATGCTTTTGTTGTCATTGACGAAGCGCAAAACTGCACTTATGGGCAGTTGAAAATGTTACTATCACGGCTTGGCTGGCATTCTACAATGATTGTCACAGGCGACCCTGAGCAAACAGATTTATTAGAAGGCATATCAGGGTTATCGGATATTATGGACAGGCTAGACCCTCTCCCTAATGTAGCGGTCTGTCGCTTAAGTAAAGAAGATATTATCCGTCATCCTCTTGTTGCAGAAATGCTAACTGTCCTCTAACACAAATCAGTCCGAATAGTCTTTGATTTTAAGGCGTAGATCAGTAAGATCGGACACATGAATAAAAGACTCATTCGCATTATTATTATTCTTGTTTTGGGGCTTGGTATTTCAGCTGCTATCGCTGCTTACCAAATCCATCAGGAACAGAATACTCCTGCTTTAGATATCACGAAAAAGAAACCTCAACCTGCTTCAACCTCTATTGTCTCAGAAAATTTTGGAGGCCCGTTCACACTCACTAATCATTTAGGCAAGCGCGTTACTGAAAAAGATTATGAAGGAAAATGGCGACTGAAATATTTCGGATTTACTTATTGCCCGGCAATTTGCCCAACTGAATTACAAAAGATGGCGGCTGCTGTAGATGCAGCAGGTGAAAAAGGCAAGAAAATTATACCTATCTTTATCTCTGTTGATCCTGAACGCGATACTGTTGAAGTCATGAAAGACTATGTTGAGTTATTTCACCCGCGCTTAATTGGCTTAACAGGAAGCGTTGAAGAAATTGATGCTGTAAAAGATGCTTACAAAGTTTATGCCGCAAAAGAACAAGATGAAACAATGAGCGATTATACCGTTGATCATTCCTCATTTGTTTACCTCATTGATCCTGAGAATAATTTACGCCGAATTTTCAGAATTCAAGATAAAGCGAGTGATATTACGGAATTCATTGAACAAGTTTTATAATTTCACTTCGTCTCTTCTTACAAATTATGCTAATTTCAAGTGGTAATAAATAAAGAAGGGATAAATTATGAAAAAACAATTTTTGCTCGGGGCGGTTTCAGCCACAACTTTACTATTATCTAGTGCAGGCGCTCATGCTGCAGGATTCTATATCCAAGAACAATCTGTCAGTGGTTTAGGAACAGCCTTTGCAGGATCAACAACATCGATTGATGATGCTTCTACGATTTATTTCAATCCGGCGGGAATGACAAAATTAGATCCTGTCATTCAAGGAAATTTAGGTGTGCACTTACTACTCCCTGATGCTGACCTAACAGATACAGGGACAAGCTCTACGCTGGCCGGTGTAACAATTGGTGGAAACCCTAGTAATCCTTATGACCCCTCTCCTGTGCCAAACGCTTTTTTGGCCGCACCTATTGACTTATATGGTCATGATATTTGGCTAGGGATTGGTATGACAGCACCATTCGGACTTGCAAGTGAGTATGATGAAAATGACTTTAACGCATTCGATTCTACAGAAACTGAACTCACAACAATTAATGTTGGCCCATCCATAGCTTATGCGATTAACGATGTTGTCTCTGTTGGCGGTGGTATTGATATTCAATATGTTGACGCCAAACTAGATGCGCTTGTTGATACTGGGGCACTTGGCTTAGGAACAGGAACATCACGATTAGAAGGTGATGATGTCAGCCTTGGTTACAATATTGGTGTTCAAATTCGTCCCGTTCCTGATACAGAAATCGGCTTACACTATCGCTCACAAGTCAAACATGAACTAGATGGAAGAATTAGCGTGAGCGGATTAGCAGCTAATAATTTCAGCGAATCTGGTAAAGCCGATCTTGACCTTCCTAATATTGCAACGTTAGGTGTTGCTCACGACGTTAGTGATCGCTTTCGTATAATGGGGCAAGTGACATGGTTTGGATGGAGCAGCTTTGATGAAATTGATGGTGAAACGGATTCAGGCAATAATGATCCAGACCCTGTTGTTCAAAATTACGCCAATACTTACGCATTTGCGATTGGCGCAGAATATGACCTTAATCCAAAATGGACTGTTCGTGCGGGATATCAATTTGATGAAACACCAACTAACGATGAATTCAGAACATCGAGAACACCTGATGGTGATAGAAACTGGTTTAGTGGAGGCGCGACATATAAGTTAAATGATCGTATGTCTTTTGATTTTGCGGCAACTTATATTGATATCGCAGATGAATCAATTAATCTGCAAAGAAACAATGTAGGCGGCGTTAACCGTGTGACTGTACAAGGTGACACTGACGGATATGTAGGCATTGTTGCTGCGGCGATTAATTACAAATTCTAATCGCGCCCCAAAATAAATAAAATTAAAGCCGCTCTTAAGCGGCTTTTTTTAATCTTCAATAATAGAATTAAGCTTCATAGCTAAACCCATTGATCCTTCAACTTTAAGCTTTCCTGTCATAAAAGCCATTGTGGGGTCTTGGGTGCCATTCATAAAACCTTGAAAGGTTTCAATAGAGCAAATAAGAGTGCAGTCTGCTTGCTCATCATCATGAGAAATTGCAGCTGGATTTTCATTGCCATCAATAAAAATAAGCCCATCATCGCCAAAATCGAACTTCACTTTGGCATCAATTTGGGGGGCCATAGCGATCTTTGATTTAATTTCCTCGGTAACACTCTCTAATGACATGATCTTTCCTGATTTGAAATTTTATATTTATAGTTTACGCCGCTAACGCCATATTATCAATTAATCTTGTTTGTCCAACCCAAGCAGCTACAAAGACACGGTTTGGCTCCTCTGATAAAAATGTTTCAGAATTTCGTGCAGTACAATAATCAACTTTATCGAAGCCAGTGTTTTTGAGTTGCTCTATGGCTTCACTTTCATCAATGTCGTTTAACGAAAACTGTTTTAGAATTTTATTCAGGTGAATAGCGATCTCATATTGGTCTTTTGAAAGATACTGATTGCGTGAAGAGAGTGCTAAACCATTTTCATCACGAACAGTGGGAGCAGATTGAACTTTTACAGGGATATTTAAATCTATCACCATACGCTCAATGACTCTAAATTGCTGGTAATCTTTTTCTCCAAACATTGCTATATCAGGCAAGCATTGGAGCAGCATCTTACAAACAATAGTGGTCACACCATCAAAGAAATGGGGCCTATGCTCCCCTTCTAGGGGTTTAGAAATCTCTGAAACTTTCACAATTGTCTGAAAGTTATGAGGATAAATGACCTGTCGATCGGGACTATAAATATGCTCAATTCCCAAAGCTTCCAAAGCTTTTAAGTCAGTCTCTAACGTTTCAGGATATTGATCCAAATCCTCATTTTCAGAGAATTGCTTAGGGTTTAAAAAAATATACGGCAAACAAATATCCGATTGTGCCTGAGCGGCGCGGACAAGCGATAAATGCCCTTCATGAAGCGCACCCATAGTCGGAACAAAAGACAGTATCTTTCCTTCTGGCCATAAAGGCTCACGAAAAGCCATCAGCTCTTGCGGCGTTTTAATGATATGCATTGTTTATAAGCCTAGAACTGGTCTTCGTTTAACTCCATTAAAGGATCAGCACCTGACATGACCGCTTTAAAATGCCAGTCAGCTTCAGGCAGCATACGGGTAAAGAAAAAGCGCGCTGTTTTAATTTTAGAATCATAGAAATCCGTACTACCGTTTGCGCCGTCTTTTAATTTTTCTTGGGCAACTTTGACCATTTGAATCCACATATATCCCATCGCCACAAGAGCAAATTGACGAAGATAATCAGTCGATGCGGCTCCTGCCTCAATTGGATCTTTTAATCCTTTTTGGGCAATCATAGCGGTTGATTGTTGTAGTTTGGCGAAAGCTTTTGCAAGAGGAAAAATAAATTCCTGTAACTCAGGATTACTCTGGTTTTCTTCAATGAAGTCGCTCACAGGATGGAAAAAACGACGTAAATAGCGCCCTAAATGCGCACCCATCTTACGCCCGACAAGATCAAGCGCTTGAATACCATTCGTGCCTTCATAGATCATCGCAATGCGGGCATCGCGCGTATATTGCTCAACACCATATTCCCAAATATATCCATGCCCACCATGAACCTGAATCGCTTCTGAAGAAATTTCAAAGCCCATATCCGTAAGGTATGCTTTTAGAATTGGTGTCATTAATGCAACGAGATCGTCAGCTTCTTGACGCTTAGCTTCATCAGGATGCTTTTGCGAAACATCTAACTCCATTCCAACCCAATATGAAAGCGCACGCGCACCTTCAACAAAGGCTTTAGATTTTAAAAGCATTCTACGAACATCGGGATGGACAATAATCGGATCAGCCGGCTTATCGGGGGCCTTTACCCCATCAAGAGAGCGCATCTGCAGGCGATCCTTGGCATAGGCTAGCGCATTTTGATAAGAGACTTCTGCAATCCCTAACCCTTGCATAGCCACGCCAAGACGTGCGGCATTCATCATTGTAAACATGGCTTTTAGACCTTTATGAGGCTCTCCTACAAGCCAGCCTTTCGCATCATCAAAATTCATCACGCAGGTCGATGAGGCTTTAATCCCCATCTTATGTTCGATAGAACCACAAACCACACCATTCACACCCATATTCTCTGGAAGATATTTCGGTACAACGAACAGTGAAATTCCACGAACACCTTCTGGGGCATTTGGCAAGCGCGCCAAAACGAGGTGAATAATATTGTCTGTTAAGTCATGTTCACCTGCAGAAATGAAAATCTTAGTTCCACTCACATTGTAAGAGCCATCATCATTCGGGTCTGCTTTCGTCCGAATAAGACCTAAATCAGTCCCGCAATGTGGCTCTGTTAAGCACATTGTCCCTGACCATGTCCCGTCGACTAATTTGGGAAGATATGTGTTTTTCTGATCATCATCACCGTAATGATGTAACGCCTCATACGCACCTTGAGACAGGCCGGGATACATTCCAAAAGAAAAGTTTGCAGAGCAAATCATTTCTTGCATAACTGTGTTTACAAGCATCGGCAGACCCATGCCGCCAAATTCAGGATCAGCAGACACACCGCACCACCCGCCTTGGGCAAATTGATCGTACGCCTCTTTAAAGCCTTTAGGGGTATGAACAACACCATTTTCAAGTCTACAGCCCTCTTCATCACCACTTTGGTTGATCGGGAATAGGACCTCTTCACATAGACGCCCGCCCTCCTCAATAATTTGATCAACAAGCTCTTGCGTTGCCTCTTCAAAATCTGGAATTTCGGTCAGCGATTCAGCCCCCAAAACCTCATGTAAAACAAAGCGAATATTGTCTAATGGTGCGTTATAAGTCGGCATAAAAAACCTCTTTTTTGACTCTTCGTATAGTTGAATTTTTATAGTAATATTTTATCATAAAATATGCTTTTGACCTATAAAAAGCATTCCCCTGTAATAATTTGCTATTTATTTGTTTTTGTTAAAAAAATCTTAAGCTTTTCAGCGTAGTTCTGGTTAATACACTTCATTTTTAAGGGATAAAGAAAGCCTCTCCGCCATGACGAATAATCCATCTATCGAGCCTGTTCAGACAGTGTCTGCAAACTATAATGATCTAAAATTCTACTTCGCGAATCTCAACACTATGTTTTCCATTCGCGATACATTAGCAACAGATATGATGACCGATATGCCTGCTGGGGGACTTCATCGCCGCATACAAGAAATTTCATCTCTTACAAAACGAATTTATGCCGAAACAACAACGCCAGCTGTCACTGGACTACTCGATAAGGTTGAAAGCGAAGCAGAAAATACAAAAGAAGATTGGAATAAGTGGGACTTAGCAAATTTAAAAGAGATGCGCCGTATCCATAATCATTTATCTGCTCTGCCGCCAGAATTGTATATTGCCTCCGTTCAAATCTCAAATGAAGGACGGAAAATGCACGCTGCTGCGATGCAGTCAAAAAACTGGCAAAATGTAATACCGTACGTTCAAAAAGTCGTTGATACATACAAGAAAATTGGCGAACTCAAGCAAAATAAGTTTAATACAGAAACACCTTATCGCGCTCTTCTCATTGGCTATGCCAGTGATATTGATGATCGTCAAATGGATGATTTATATGAAGGCTTACTTGCGCCGTTAAAAGACCTTCTAACAAAAGCTATTGATAAGCAAAATATGGATGAATTACCGCTCCCTTTAAAAGGTGAATTCACCCGTAAAGACCAAATGTGGCTCAATAAGACAATCTTGGAATTAATGGGCTTTGACTTTCAAAGAGGCCACTTAGCTATTTCCAGCTTAAACCCTATGACGGGCGGTCACCCTGATGATACAAGGGTTTTAGTTCGCTGTAATGATGAAACAAGCTTCCTTGATTCTATGGAAGACACTCTCTACCAAGGCGCGCGCGCCATTTACAATCAAAACCTTCCTACTGACTGGAAAACGCAGCCTGTAGGTCAGGATCAAGGCATGATCATGATGAATACAATGAGTATTTTGTTTGAAACAATTATCGGTCGTATGCCGCAATTTTTTGAGTTTGTTTCAAGCCGTGCCGAAGGTGTGTTTAGACAATTTAAAAATGATTCATTCTCTGCAGAAAATTTATATCGTTTACGCAAAGTAATCCATCGAACAAATGAGCGAAACGAAGCTGATGAACTCACAAAAATCTTTCATGATATTCTTCGCTATCGCATTGAACGTGATTTAATGAACGGAACATTAGCCGTTAAAGATTTAGAAGAAAGATGGAATGAAGAGAGCAAAGAACTTTTAGGTGAAACTCCCAAAGATATTACACAAGGTGTTCTACAAAATCCTGACTGGTTTACTGGACGAATTGGATTTATTCCAACAAACACTTTATCGCATATTATGGCTGCTGAAGTTCAAGATGTGCTCTATCAAACCTATCCTTCAATGATCAATAATATTGCTGAAGGGAATTTTGAAGACATAACAAGCTGGCTCAAGACAAATATTTTTGAAGTTGGTCGTTTAGAAGGGACTTTTGATACAATGACAAGGCTTACGGGGCAAGATATTAGCCCTGAACCGCTCATTACTCACTTAAAACGTCGCTATTTAAGTGAAAAGCGATAAAAAACTATATCCTTTTTTCTATTTTTCGATAAAGTCTGGTAAAGAATAAGAAAAATGGAAGGATAAATCGATGAAAACCGTTCTCAGCCTTTTTTTAGTGAGTTTTACTGCGTTTAGTTTGAGCGCTTGTGGTGGAATTGCGCCCTGCAATGATGAATTAGATAATTGTAGCCGCGGTGGAGCATTTAGTGAAGAGCGCACAGCAAAAGCTGCACCAAAACCAAAGCCAGCACCCGCTCCTGAACCAGTTGTTGTGAAGAAGCCAAAGCCTGCACCCGTTGTGGTTGAACGCCCTGCGCCACAACCGGCACCAACAATTGTTGATGATACGCCGGTCATGCAGTCTGCAGAGCCTCAGTTCACAACAGTTTCAAAATAATTTTTTCTAAAAGATAAAAAAGAAGAGGCGCTTCACAGCGCCTTTTTTATTTCTAATTGCGAAGAGGTTTACCTTTTTCAAGCATATGCTCAACCCGATCTTGCGTTCCAGAATTTCTAACCAGCTTCATAAATTCCGCACGCTCTAAATCATAAATTTGATCTTCATGCATAGGCTCTGTCCAGTCACCCTTCTCACCCCCTGTCAAAACATTAGCAACGGACTCAGAGACAACAACATCATAATCTGTCGCCTTTCCAGATGCATGAAGATCTTTCACAGCCAAATCCAACGCCGCTTTTCCACCAGGACCAGGAAGACGAATTTCTTCCATAGGCTCAGGCGCAGTATAATTCTTTGCAAGCTGTAGAGCTTTTTTCTTAGCATCAAATAAAAGACGATCGCGATTCATTGTAATTTCATCCTCAGAACGAAGATATAAAATCTCTTTGGCTTCTTGAGCTGATTTTGCCACTCTGGCGAGGGCGATTTGTTCAAACGCTTTTCTTGTTGCGCCCATCGGCGTATTTTTCGGTGAGAACCAAATCTGCTGACCATATGTGTTCTTATCATGCTGGGCTGCTTCAGCGGCTTGATATCGGGTAAGCATTTCTTTACATCCTCCCCATGCAGGAAGAACGCCTACCCCTACTTCAACAAGACCCATATAAGTTTCGGCATGAGCCTGCACATGATCAGCATGGAGTAAAATTTCACACCCGCCGCCTAATGCCATGCCACTCGGCGCTGCAACAACAGGGAACGGCGCATATTTGAGCGCTTTATAAATTTTCTGGCCGCCCGAAACAAGAGATTCAATTTGTGGCCAAAGCGCAATATTCATAGCAAAAAGGGCGAGACCTAAATTTGCGCCAGCAGAAAAATGTGATCCTTCATTATAGATTACAAGCGCTTTGTAATCGCCGCCACCATCGCTAATTAACTTAATTGATTGTTGATAGGCATCAAAGACCTGCTCATCAATCGCATTCATTTTTCCTGTAAATTCAACACAGAGAACACCATCACCAATATCCCAAACACTCGCACTTGGTGTTTTGATAATAGGATCAGACGATAATTTAATATCACGTAGTAAGAGAACGCCTTCTGGACGTTCAACAACATGATACTTTTTATCAGTTCCAAAATAATGAAGTTGACCATCCTCAACTTTATAAAATGTTCCATCGCCAACGGCTTTTAAAAGAGGGGGAACGTCAATGCCCTCTTCTTCCAATTTGTCGGCAAACCATTTTGGCCCCAATTGATCAATCATTTCAAAAGGACCAAATTTCCAGTTTGTTCCAAGACGCATGGCTTCATCAATGGCTGCAATATTATCTGCAATGTCAGGAACTAAAGATGCTGCATAAGCAAGCGTTTGACTTAAAACCTTCCACGCATAATGGCCGCCCTGATCATCTCTCTCGACAACGGCGCGCAACCCTTTTTTCCCAGCTTTAACAGACTCTAGCTTTGGTTTATTGGCTTTACGATATTGAGCCTCTTCAAATTTATCTGTTGTAATGTTTAAAGCCTGTTTTTCTTTTGTCCCTTTGGGAGCATCTGGATTAAGGCGATAAAAACCCCCTTTTCCTTTACGGCCTATATAGCCCGCTTCAATCATTTGATGGATAAACGGATAATCATTTAAGATTTGACGATATTGATCATCTTCGGGAAGTGTTGATAACATTGACTTTGATAGATAGGGCATTAAATCAAGCCCTACTAAATCAATCAGACCAAAGACTGCGGTTTTTGGAACACCGATCGGCTTTCCCATGACAGCATCAGCGACTTCAATAGGGATATTATCTTTGATTGCTGTATTAAGCGCAGACTGCATCCAGAAAACAAGTAAGCGATTGACAATAAAACCAGGCGTGTCATTGGTATACACAACACCTTTGCCCAAATGTTTATCTGCAAATTCTGAAATAATATCAAGAGCGTCTTGACGTGTTTTTGGCCCTTTTACAATTTCAAGTAAACGCATGTAACGCACAGGATTAAAGAAATGCGTAATCATGAAATCTTTTTGAAACTCGTCTGATTGGCTGGAGACAAGTTTTTCTAAAAGAATCGTTGAGGTGTTGGATGAAACAATAGAGCCTTTTTTACGGTGCTTTTGAATTAAATTATATGTCTTATGCTTAATGGCTAAATCTTCTAAGACAACTTCAACAATCCAATCACAATCTTTGATCTTTTTAATGTCATCTTCGATATTACCTGCTTCAATCAGCTTGGCATTTTTCTTGGACATAAAAGGCGCAGGATCAGCCTTAAGCATTTTTTCAATAGCACCTTCGGCAATGACATTTCTATTCTCGGCATCTTTTGGAACAATATCTAAAAGTAGGACAGGAATTCCTGCATTAGCAATCTGAGCGGCAATACCACTTCCCATTAATCCTGCCCCGATCACAGCAACTTTTTGAATGCTCATTTTTTTACTCATGAGATATGGTCCTTACTCAACGCTCTCTAGAATAATCGCTGTACCCTGACCGCCACCAATACACATTGTGGCAAGACCAAGTTTTTTCTTTTCACGCTGCATGAGGGTTGCAAGTTTTCCTGTAATACGCGCCCCTGATGCGCCCAGCGGGTGACCGATTGCAATCGCACCACCATCAATGTTCACTTTTACTTCATCCGCGCCTAATTCTTTTAGAACAGATAAGCTCTGCGCGGCAAAAGCTTCGTTCAGTTCAATGAGATCGATATCTTCGAGTTTTACGCCCGCGCGCTCTAGAGCCTTTTGCGTCGCAGGGACAGGACCAATTCCCATAATGGAAGGATCGCATCCAGCAACAGCCACTGATTTGATCCGCGCTAAAATAGGTAATTTATGTTTTTTTGCGTACGCTTCTGATGCCACAAGGACTGCCGCCGCGCCATCGGTTAAGGGGGAGGCTGTTCCAGCCGTTACGCTTCCATCCTTATCGAACGCTAGTTTTAAGCCTTCTAAAGCCTCTTTTGTTGTGCCTGCGCGAATACAGCCATCTTCTGAAACGCCATCAATTTCAACAATTTCATCTTTCAAATGACCTGCACTTTGGGCTTTTTCGGCCTTACTTTGTGAAGACACAGCAAAATTCTCTTGGGAATCACGGTCAATTTTGTATTTTTTAGCTAAATTCTCAGCTGTAATGCCCATTGAGATGTACGCATCAGGCATATCTTTCATAATTTGCGGATTTGGCATGGGATTAAAACCACCCATAGGGATACGGCTCATAGACTCAACGCCTGCTGCCACAAAAAGCTCACCAGCGCCCATTTGAATAGCTCCAGCAGCCATTTGGATTGTACTCATTGATGAGCCGCAAAAGCGGTTAACGGTCGCTCCAGCTACAGTTTTTGGTAATTCGGCCTGAATCGCAACGATTTTTGCTAAATTAAAGCCTTGCTCAGCCTCAGGGAAGGCACATCCCATCAATAAATCTTCAATATCTTCGGCTTTTGCGCCAGTTTCCTTTAAAAGAGCCTGAATGACAGCTGTCGCCATATTATCAGGACGCGTCTTAGCCAGAGCGCCTTTGGTCGCAAAAGTAAAGGGAGAACGCTTATATCCACATAGGACAACAGGGACTTGCATCAAGAAAACCTCCAAAGAAAATTTATGAATAATTTCAGTATAATAGTGTAATCGTTAATAAATGATTGGTCTATCTGTTTCCTTTACGATTGTATGAAATTTTATGATAATTCCCTAACAATAGTAGGTCATAACATTTATCTTTACAGCCATAAGAAAATAAGGCACAAAATCAGCACTTAAAGTGAAACAACGTTAGGAAATATCTATGTCAAAAGGTTTGAAACGCATTTGTTTAAATTGTGGTGCACGTTTTTATGATATGGATAAAAGACCTATTATTTGTCCTGCCTGTGGAACTGAATTCTCAGCGGAAATGGAAATTAAGTCGAAAAGAGGTCGTCCAGCAGCAAGTGTAGAAAAACCTACTAAAGAAGCTGAAACAGACAATCAAGAAGTAGAAGAAGATGAGGACGTAGCCGATATTGATGCGGATGATGACTTTGTCAGCCTTGATGATGTAGATGAAGACGATGATCTTGATGATGACGATGACCACACACCAACAATCGATGATGATTTAGATGATCTCGACGATCTTGATGATAGTGATCAAGATTTCGATGATGACGATGAATCAAACGACGAAGACGAAGATAAAAAATAAATTATCTTTCAAAAAACTCTAAACAGCTTTTCTATGCTTTTTATCTTTATCTGATAAGAATGAAAGAGCACTGAAAAATTTGCGGCTATTTGTTTTTGTATCTCTATAAAGTCGTCTTTGCGATGGATGAATTTTATACAGCTTTAAAACCTGATCAAAGTCAGGTACTGACCCATTATTAATTTCTTCAATAAAATATAAAGCTGCATTTAAAGCGCGTTGACCAGAATTCTTCGTATTTATAACACTACGTGAGTGGGTTTTAATTTTTGAAATCATTGAATCGCATACAATGCCTTCGCCTTCTTTTTCAGCGAGTAAGAAGGATAAAACAGGAAATTCACGGCTTTCATTATTAATTGTATACTCCCATCCATCGATTTGAATGTTGTATAAATTATAACGAATATTATTTTTTATAACGGGGGCTGGCTCTATCTTGTACGATAGACCAATGACTTTAGCGCTATACGGATCTTTAAAGATCGCTTGCTCAGACAGCTTTTTGATAATACCTAATTCTCGCCACCCTTTTGGTGGCCAGTCGCTGCCTGATTGATTATACTCAGACATACTTAAACCTTGTTCAACTTTTTTTATTAATAAAAGTAGATACTAAATTATCTTAAAAATCAATCTTTTTTTGCTTGCTTTAAATTTAGTCGTAAATTTAAAAGATAAACAAACACAAAATAGAACATATATGTTTCTTGTATTTCACTATAGCGCGAGAAAAATGTTAGTTGGTAAGTCTCAAGAATTTTCTCAACTAAGTGAGGAACAAGGATAATTAATGCAATAACAAAGCTTATCTTGGGCGGCGTCACTTGGGATAGAAACTGATCTCTTGGCATATTTTTTATAAAAGAAAGATACGGCATAATAAGAGATCCAAAACAAATTCCTATTAATAAAAGAAGGCGCGGCTTTTGATCAAACCATGAAGATGTATTGTGAATATTAGTCTCATTCTGGTCATTATATTGTGCCCACTCTTCTGGCGTAGCCCAGCCAATAATATGCTGCCCCCAACTCACTTCTTCTCCAGCAACGTAAATACAACAGATCATTGCTAAGACAAACCATCCAGATAATATCCCAGAATTAATACGACTCTCTTTCGCAAGATAGACAAGACAAACAATTATTGCTGCGACTAACGTAAAAAATTGAAGGATTTCGAAGAGGCCATTTTCATTATAGAGAGATGAAACCTCACTATAAGGTAAAGTAAGTTTAGCAACGACTTGCCCTAAAAATACAAAAATAGGGATCCATAGCCAGAAAATAGGGTGTAATTGATTTTGCATTTCACGTATTTGAGTTAGATAGATTTTTCCCAAAATAGCGCATGTCCCTTTTCAGGATCAAGAGCATAACCTTCAAATCCAAATTTTTTATATGCTTTTTGTGCTGGCTCATTTTCTGAAAGAACTTCTAGTGTAATTTTACAAGCATTTCTTTCTAGAGCAATCTGTTCAATTTTTTTTAGAATTTTTTGGCTAATTTGCATTCCTCTAAATTCAGGATAAACAGCCATGTCATGAATATTAATAAGAGGCTTACATTTGAATGTTGAAAACCCTTCAAAGCAATTTGCTAATCCAGCAGGCCTATCACCAACATAGGCGAGAATTGAGAAGGCATCAGATCGTTTAGATAAGGCACTAATTAAATTGTTTTTGATCTCCGTTTTTAACGGCTTAGCTCCGCCCATTGGATCTTGAGCATAACCATCAAGTAAAAAGACTATATCTTTTGCATGCTTAGGATTTGAATAATCTGCTTCTACAATTTCAATATTACTCATCGATTATTCAACGGTCACTGATTTTGCAAGATTTCTGGGCTGATCAACATCTGTGCCTTTGGCAACGGCTACATGGTAGGCCAAAAGTTGCATCGGAATAGAATATAAAATTGGCGCTGTAAAAGAATGAATAACATCCAACGTCACTTCCCAGCTATTCATATCTTTCATTCTTTTGTTACCCTGCTGATCAGAAAAAGAGACGATTTTCCCGCCTCGTGCAACGGCCTCCTGAATATTAGATAGTGTTTTTTCAAAAAGTGGATCATTGGAAGGACTAATCGCAACAATCGGCATATTATCGTCGATTAATGCTATGGGGCCATGCTTCATTTCACCTGCTGCATAGCCTTCGGCGTGAATGTAGGAAATTTCCTTTAGTTTTAGCGCACCTTCTAAAGCAATAGGATATAAAATGCCGCGCCCAATATAAAGCATGTCTTTTGCTTGAAATATCTCTTTTGCAATCTCTTTTATGGCTTCATCATGATTTAAAATATCACTTGCCGCTTTTGGTAAATGGCGCAAAGCATTTGTAAAATCTTCTAACTCTTCTACATTGAGCTTTTTATTTTCAAACGCACTTGCCAAAACAAGGCAAGCAAGAGTTATCAGCTGAGTTGTAAAAGCCTTAGTTGAAGCGACACCAATTTCAGGACCAGCTAATGTATTTAAGACAAGATCAGATTCACGCTCAATCGTACTTTCAATTGTATTCACGATAGATAATATTTTTTGCTCTTGAGTTTTTGAATAACGAAGCGCCTCCAATGTATCGAGTGTTTCTCCTGATTGAGAAACGAAGATTGCTACACCATCTTTTGGCATTGGGGCTTCGCGATAGCGAAACTCTGAAGCAATATCAACCTCGCAAGGAATTCTAACAATTTTCTCAAACCAATATTTCGCAACAAGACATGCATAATACGCTGTACCGCAGGCAATAAGAGTGACCCGTGACGCGTTACTCACAGCCTCTACCACATCTGAGGGAAGCGAAATTTCGTTCGTCGAAGGATTAATAAAAGAATTCAGAGTATCACCGATAACAGCAGGCTGCTCATAAATCTCTTTGAGCATAAAATGAGGATATTCGCCTTTTCCTGTCGTTGCCCCTGATTGCGCAGTCACGCGTATTGGACGTTCTACATTATCATTTTCAGCCGTGTAAATTTTTACATCTTCACGAGACACTAAAACACGGTCACCATCTTCTAAAAAACAGATTTTTTTTGTTAATGGGGCAAGAGCATAAGAATCTGACGCTAAAAACATTTCGCCTTCTCCATACCCAACAGCAAGGGGTGTACCATAGCGCGCGCCCATCATTAAATTATCTTGACCAGAAAAAATAATAGCTAAAGCATAGGCGCCTTCTAATTGATCAAGTGCTTTATTAGATGCATCTTCAGCAGATAATCCTTCATCTAGATAAGATGTGATGAGTTTTACAATAACTTCTGTGTCTGTTTCCGTTTCAAATGTATAATTTTTTTTCAGCAAAGACTCTTTAATCTCTGCGTAATTCTCAATAATACCATTATGGACAACAGCGACTTTTTCTGTTGCATGAGGATGGGCATTATTTTCTGTAGGTTTTCCATGTGTAGCCCATCTTGTATGGCCAATACCAATTGATCCATCTAAATAATTTTCATTTAATAAATTCTCAAGATGAAAAAGCTTTCCCTGTGCGCGGCGGCGGTCAATTTTTTGCTTATCAAGCGTAGCAATGCCTGCAGAGTCATAGCCTCTATATTCTAACCGTTTCAGCCCTTCCAATAGTCGCGGCGCAACGTCATTTTGCCCGATAATCCCTATAATTCCACACATTTTGGATTAATCTTCCTCTTCCTCAACTTTTTGCTGCCGCTTGAGCGCACGATACTCACTCGCCCATCCTAAATGATTTTCCTGTTTTGAACGTCCAATCGCCATAGCATTACCGGGAATATCTTTATTAACGTTTGAACCTGCAGCAATAATGGCTTTATCGCCAACTTTCACAGGCGAGATAATTGTTGAATTTGATCCAACAAAAACTTTTTTCCCAATTTTTGTTTTATGCTTAAAAAACCCATCATAGTTAGCAACAATTGTTCCAGCTCCAATATTACTGCCTTCACCTACTGTGCAATCACCCAAGTAAGATACGTGTTTCGCTTTTGCACCTGATTCAATAATAGATCGGTTAATTTCAATAAAGTTTCCAACGCTTGCCTCTTCACCAATATGCGATCCACTTCTAATCCTTGCGTAGGGGCCAACTGAAGCATTTATTGATATATCACACCCTTCTAGATAAGAAAATGCATGGATAACGGCACCCTCTTCTATGCTAACGCCCTCAGCAATATAAACATTTGGTTCGATAACTACATCTGGGCCTAATTCTGTATCCCAAGATAACGTCGTTGTTTCTGGAGAGATTAATGTAACTCCCTCTTCCATGGCACGCTCTCTTAAAAACCCTTGGGCGAATTCTTCATGCGCGGCTAGCTCACTTCTGGTATTAATCCCCCAGACAATAGACGTATCTGCAATAAAGACTTTTAAGGGCTGTTTTTCTTTTTGAGCAATTTCAGCTAGGTCAGTTAGATAATATTCACCTTGCGCATTCTTATTGCCAATCTGAGAGATCCAGCTATGAAGTTGGTCAGCTTTAAAGCAGAAATTACCTGCATTACAAATATGAATTTCTTTTTCTTCGCTGCTACAGTCTCTTTCTTCAATAATTTTTTTAAGGCTGTTTTTTGAACCAAGCATCATACGCCCTAAGCCTTTGGGAGACTCTGGCCTTATCGCCATGACAGATGCACCATCATGATCAACCATGTCTTGCAGAAGATTAATGTCTAAAAATGGCTCATCTCCCAAAAGAACAAGGATTTTACCTTTAAAATCTTTTAAAAGCTCTAAGGCTGGCTTCACAGCATCGCCCGTACCTTTTTGCTCTTCTTGAATAACCACATGGTGGGGGTGAGCGGCTTGCGCTACATTGTTCATATCAGGCGCAGCGACAATAATAATTTTTTCAGGGTTTAATTTTTCAGCGCGATTAATAATCCAGCTCAAAATGGGCAATCCTGCAATTTTATGCATAACCTTCGGTAACTCAGATTTCATTCTGGTTCCCTTACCTGCAGCCAAAATGATCACTGCAAGATTTTGAGTCTGATCTATATCTTTAGTTGTCATGAGATTAAATTTATTGATTTTAAGGATCAATACAAGTCACAACATATTGCAATCTATGACAAATCTTAAAAGAGAATTTACTTTGCGCTCGCAAGGGTCTTTTCTGTGCCTTCATATTCGATCATATGCATAAATAACGTACCGTAATCCGTCTTAACCCTTACTTTAACCGGAATAGCAGGCTTACCTTCTTCCACACTAGCAAACCATACCGTGGGAAGACTTCCTTGCTGCATGCCCTGCTCTTGGATCGAGGCCCAACCGCGAGGTTTTTTATGCCATTTACCCGCCACAGGTTCGACTAAGGCTTCGCATTTTATGGCTGGACCGTTATAGGCATTATGTTTAGACGATTCTAGTTCAACTTTTTCAACTTCCTTAAAATTGAGTCGAAAACGACGTTTTCCATCAAAAATTTCTGTAGAGCTTTCACAGCTCTGCCCAGCACTTATGTTACGACCAGCATTCATTGTTGCCGTTAGAATATCTGTTGTCCCTTGGGTTAATTCTGCTGCGACCTCTTCTGGGGATTTATCGACTCCTTCTTCAACAATTTTATATCCTAAGAAGCTTCCATCTTTATTATAAGAATAGGTTTTTGTTTCAACTTCGCCGCGCCATGTCGCAATTGATTGGTGCTGCTCAGGCATAAAGGTTTCGCCCTTCCACCCAGAGGTTTCGAAAGACCCAGACCAAGGGGCTAATTTTCCGAGCATTCCAAAAGTCTTAGCCCTCATTAAAATATTGTATTCATTTTGATTAGCGAGATCATTTGTTAGGTCAATTTCTAAAGCCCTTAAGCCGCCTGCAAAGACTTTATATTTAACTTTTTGCAATCCATCTGCTTGGCTCGTAGTTTCGCTTGCAAAGACTACATTCGCTGCAAATAACAGCGATAAAAATATGAGCGTGTTAACTGTAATGGCCAGCCAGCGTGATCGGCTCTGCGCCTGTGCCTTGCTTGAATTGTGATAACCCTTTTGCCGCATTATTGATTCCTCCTAAATCGACTTGCTCAATATTATAGCGTCTTAACTCTGCGCGCGCACGCCACAATAAATGATGATGCGCACATATTTGCCTTCCTTTAGAAGAAGACCACCCAATTTGATATGTTGCACTTCTTCCATGAATTAAAAAAAGAACACCTGCAACCGTTTCAGAGTTCACTTTCACTCGCCCTATCACCATAGGGTTCTCTTGCGTCGAAAATAGGGCGAGATTGTCGAGTAATTTGGGCGAGATTCCCTCATACCCCTTATCGACTTTATCTAAGATATAATAGTTTTTAAGCTCTTCATAAAAATTGCCTTCGCAATCCCATTCAATTTTAGCATTAGACTTTTCTACTTTTTTTAAACTGCTGAGCCAGTTTTTCTTTAAATTTTTACGAGCCTCGTCATCATCAATTGTCAGATCCCACCACAAAGTCTGGTATGATGGATGAGATGTTTTTTCAAAACCACATTGCCGAATAATTTGTTCGATAGCGGCGCCCTGCTCTATTTCCGGAATAACTCTGCGTTTGCGTCCAAAACGAAGAGGATAAAGACTATTCATCTCATCAAAAAATAATTTGATATGGACCGCGCTTCCAAACCCTTCAAACCAAAGCGGCCCACGGTCTAAAATAACCGCATGGAGCAACCCAAAGAGCGTTTTTGCTTCTGAAATTTGAACAAGTCCCGCTTCAACCCCATCCATTGAGATAAGCCCCCATTTCGCTGTCTGTCCTTTTACAGGGCGTATAGCTTGTGCGTAATGGTAGGCTTGTAAAATATTAGATCGATGAATTTGAGAAAATCGCTCCTGCCATTGATCAAGCGTCAGAGCGTTCCATTGAATAGTGCATTTCATAATGTCCTATCTATCATAACTTCACTTATATTTTCACTTGCTTCATCAGAAAAAAACAATATTTTGGGATAAATTTTAAGCAGTAAGAGCTTTAACAATAAGGATTAAAGAAATGGAAGATATTATTAATCAGGCATGGGAGAACAGAGATACGATTTCAGCTGAAACAACTGGTGAGGTAAGAGACGCCGTTGAAGCAGCACTCAATTCACTAGATAAAGGTGAACAACGCATCGCTCAAAAAAACAATGATGGTTGGCAAGTCAATCAATGGCTGAAGAAAGCCGTTCTTTTATCATTCCGTCTCAATAATATAAGTCTTCAATCTGGTGGCCCTCAAGGCGGAAATTGGTGGGATAAAGTCCCTTCAAAATTCGTAGGCTGGTCAGAGGACGATTTTAAGACAGCTGCATTCCGCGCTGTACCAAACTGTATTGTCCGCCACTCTGCATATATCGCGCCAAATGTCGTTTTGATGCCAAGCTTTGTAAATTTAGGTGCTTATGTTGATGAAGGTACAATGATTGATACATGGGCGACTGTTGGCTCGTGTGCCCAAGTTGGAAAGAACTGTCACATTTCTGGCGGTACAGGAATTGGCGGCGTTTTAGAGCCATTACAAGCAGGACCTGTTATTATCGAAGATAATGTCTTTATCGGCGCGCGTTCAGAAGTTGCCGAAGGTGTTATAGTTGAGCAAGGCGCCGTTATTTCAATGGGTGTCTTTATTGGCGCCTCAACGAAAATTATAGATCGTGAAACAGGTGAGATTCATCACGGCCGAGTACCTGCTTATTCAGTGGTTGTACCTGGAACGCTACCAGGCAAGCCTTTAAAAGATGGAACACTAGGCCCAAATTTAGCATGCGCTGTTATTGTAAAACGTGTTGATGAGAAAACCCGTAGCAAGACATCAGTGAACGATTTACTGCGTGATTAAATAAGATATTGTAATATTATTACAAGAATACCCAGCACGACCAATAATTTTACATATTTTTATTGATTTTAGCCTCTATTCTGTGGTTTTTAGCATCTAGTTAATGGGGACTATGATGTTGCAGCTATCGGAAGAATGGGATGACTATAATCCGCATAAGACTTTTCCTAGTGAGGAGTCTATGAGGCTCAATGCTGACCATTTTAAACATTATGGATACACAATATTAGAAGAGCGCCGACTTCCACTTTCCCATATCGCTCTATCAGTCTATTACACGCTCCTGAATAATGCCGCGACAGACATGCGAAAAGATGGAGTAACAAGACGCGACCTTCATGAATTAAGCCACCTTGATGTTATGGATAAATTACTCATTGCCACAGGGTCTCGCTGGATTGATTCTGGAAAATATGGATCAGAAGATGCTCTATTTGCAGCCTTAATTCTTCACGATGTGATTGAAGATTTTAAGATTTCTCCAAAAGTTCTAGAAGAAATGGTGAGAGATGCTCTAGTCGGTCTTCGCTTAAACTTAGGAGACCACGAAGATATACAAGAAGAACAAATAGATTTTGACCTAGATCAAACAATTAAAATTGTTGAACTCCTCTCTCGTAAAGATCATGAAGGGAACCTAGTCGTAGGCGAAGACCGATTACTACAAGCAGATCGCTGGCTAGATCATCCCTATGCATTCGTTATTAAAATGATTGATTGGTCAAATAAACTTCAAACTATGCCAGGCGTAAAAGCTTTTGAGAAAAAGAAAGCTTTTAAAATGCAAAAAGTCCTAGATGAAACAGGGCTTTTATTTGTTGATGAACAGCAAGGATTTATAAGGCAAGCCATAGACAGGTATCCTGAAATTAAAGAGCCTTGTGAAATGATGGAAGGCATTATGGGGATGATGTTTCAAATGGTAAACACATATAGAAAATTAGTTTCAAAAGATTTTATTTTTGATCCAATCAATGCGCGGCCATTTAATTTTGATCAATATTTAAACCAATCAAGAAAGCTTTTAAGTATTATGGTTTCTGGGAATAATTACATCGGCCCTGTTATTGAAAGATTTGAAAATATAGGAGAGACAAACCTTCTCGTTGGAAATTTTTTAAACCACATGGTCAAACCTGCTTTTACTCAAGCGCCCTCTTTTGTTGCTCCTGCGTTAAAACTTTAAATCATGTTTACAAAATTCTAGCGGTAATGTATCGAAAAGCATGACTGATGTAGTTCACCTAACGCAAAAATTAGTGCAATGCCCTTCTATTACGCCTGAAGATGCAGGGGCACAAGATATTCTAAAAAATGAGCTAAAAAAATTAGGCTTTGAAGTTTTTGATCTTCCTTTTGATGGCAATGGATCATATCCAGTTCAGAATTTTTTTGCACGGCTAGGTAATAGCGCTCCTCATATTTGCTACGCAGGGCATACAGACGTGGTTCCTGCTGAAAATGCGGATCAATGGACTCACCCACCATTTGATGCGGTAACAGAAGATGGCATTATGTATGGGCGCGGCACATCAGACATGAAAGGCGGTAATGCCGCGTTTTTAAGCGCCATTTCAAATTTTTTACAAACGAATAAAGACTTTCAAGGCTCAATTAGCTTTTTAATTACAGGCGATGAAGAGGCTGATGCCATAAACGGAACGGTAAGAGTCCTGGAATGGATGAAAGATAATGACCACATCCCTGATGTATGTCTTGTTGGCGAGTCATCCAACATCAAAGAATTAGGTGAAGAAATTAAAATTGGCCGCCGTGGATCATTAAATGGGAATATTATTATTCATGGAAAAGCTGGTCATGTTGCCTATCCAGAATTTGCCCAAAATCCCATTCCCACTCTTTCACAAATTGCGAATACTTTGAGTAATTATGAATTTGATCAAGGCAGCGAAAATTTTCCACCCACAAATTTAGAAATCTCAACCATACAGGTTGAAAATAAGGCCCGGAATGTCATACCAGGGCGTGCAGAAATTCAATTTAACGTCCGCTTTAATACTAATTGGACAAAAGATACTCTTACCGAAAAAATCAAAAATGTTATTTTAGATATATCTGATAATTTTACGATTGAGACATTCAGTAACGCGTCACCTTTCTTAACCAATGACAAAAAATGGCTTAGAATTGTGGAAGACGCTGTCTATAAAAATACTGGAAAACAACCAAAACTATCAACTTCCGGTGGTACGTCTGATGCCCGTTTTATTGCACCCTACTGCCCTGTAGTAGAATTTGGCCTAACCAATGAAACTATTCATCAAGTTGATGAATGTTTGAAAATCTCTGATTTAGAAAAGCTTGTTATAATTTATCAAGAGATTCTGGAAAATTTTCTAAACCGCTAATATAAAAATAATTTTTTTTGGAACGTAACTTTTTGTGATGCATTAGGGAATGTGAAACAGAGATACGGATTGCTTATTTATCCCTTTAATTAACAGCAATTCGTTTTCCTCTCTTTTAAAGAACCCCTAAACTGGCCCACATGTGTTACCTCTTTGTCTGTAACCATGTGGGTTTTTTTCAAACAGATCTAATCATAATCAATCTTAACCAGATAAAGACCGTCTGAAGGTGCTGTTGGCCCTGCCGCTGTTCTATTTTTGGCATCTAAAGCTTTTTGAACATCTTCAATGTCCCACTTTCCTTCACCAACCAGCGAGAGCGTTCCGATAATATTCCGCACCATATGATGAAGGAAAGACCGTCCCTCAATCGTCATAATTATTTTCTGCCCATTTAAAATCTCTTCACGAGTGAAATCAATTTTATCAATTGTTCGAATTGGTGACTTCGCTTGACATTCAGTATCACGAAAACTTGTGAAGTCATGTTTTCCAATTAATATTTTAGACGCCTCGATCATGGAATCTAAATCTAAAGGGGCTTTGACCCACCATGAGCGCCCCTTATCAAGTCCTGTTTTAAAACGCCTATTTGTAATCACATAGTGATAAATTTTATGTTTTGCTCCAAAGCGTGCGTGAAAATCATGTGAAACTATTTCAGCATCAAGAATGCTAATCGGTTCATCAACCAAAAATGAATTGATCGCTTTGGCAAGCTCATAAGGCGTAATCTCACGGGATCGACCATCCTTATATTGATAATCAAAATCAAAATGGGCCACTTGGTGATAGGCATGAACGCCAGCATCAGTCCGCCCAGCAACAGTTAAACTCACCTCTTGCCCTGAAAATTCTTTAATTGCTCTTTGAATTGATCCTTGAATGGTTGGTAATCCCGGCTGGATTTGAAATCCTGCATAATTTGTGCCGTTATATTCAATGATAAGTTTCCATCTTTTTACAGTCGATTCTTTGCTCATTGTAAGATATCGCCCAGATTAAGATAACCACCATTCATCGCCGCCTGAACATCCATTACATTTTTATTTTCAGGCTGAATGGTCTTTAATTCTAAAACAGTGTTGTCTCCACATGCAATCATACCATTTTCTAATGTTGTACCTGGAAATGACTGTGACATCTCAGAGGATAAATTAGCTTCGATAATTTTAATGCGCTTGCCATCAGAATTATGAGTCCAAGTGCCCGGCCATGGATTAAACGCTCTCACTTTTCGCTCAATTTGATCAGAGGATTGTGACCAATCAATTGCGCCTTCTGATTTCTTTAGCATGGAAGCATAGCAAGCTCCCTCTTCTGGTTGAGGCCGTCTGCTAATCTCTTTCCCAGCCGCCAGATCATTTAAAAATGATTGGAGCATATTTGATCCCAATTCAGCTAAAGAATCGTGAAGTTCAGCCAGCTTCATAGAAGGTGTAATCATAACTTTTTCCATAGCAATAATATCGCCTGTATCAAGGCCTTCATCCATTTGCATCAAAGTAATCCCAGTTTCTGAATCTCCTTCTAAAAGCGCCCGATGAATAGGCGCAGCCCCTCTCCATCGTGGCAATAAAGATGCGTGAATATTGACGCATCCATAACGCGGCGCGTTTACAATCTCTTTTGGTAAAATCAATCCGTATGCAGCTACAATAGCAATATCCAATTCTAATTTTTCAAAATCATGTATATCTTTATGGCTTTTAAAATTAATTGGAGTGCGTACGTCTATATCCGCTGAATTTGCCAAATCATGGATGGCACTAGGCGTTAATTTTTTACCCCTGCCTTTCGGGCGCGGCGGCTGTGTATAAACACAAACAATATTATGATGACTATTTAAGAGGGATTGAAGCGCAGGCACAGAAAAATCTGGGGTCCCCATAAAGGCAATACGCAAAGGCGCTTGATTTTCTTTATGATCTGCTTGATCAGCCATTACAAGACAGAGGCATCTTTATTCAATTTTTTCATCTTCTTTAAAATCATATTACGTTTTAAAGACGACAAATAATCAATAAACAAAACACCGTTTAGATGGTCAATTTCATGCTGAACACAATGGGCATGAAGACCTTCAAATTCTTCCATAACTGTTGAGCCTTGCTCGTTTTGATAACGCACTTTGACTTTAGATGGACGAACAACTTCCGCATATGCGCCTGGTATAGACAGGCACCCTTCTTCATAAACTGATTTCGTTTGTGATTCAGAGACAATTTCAGGATTGATAAAAGCTTTTAAGTTTTTACCAGGCTCAAATTCGCTTTCGCCGCTGCGATAGGTTCCAATAATCTGATGCACACCATCTTTTTCTTCCCCAAACTCCCAACTATGGTCTGGTAAATCCATTACAAAAATTCGATTGAGAATTCCAACTTGGTTTGCCGCCAATCCAATACCGCTATCGCGATACATTGTACGCGTCATTTTTTCAATTTGCGCTTGAATATCAGAATCAATTTTTTCAACCGCATGCGCTGTTTGTTTCAGCACATCACTTGGAACTTTGACTAATTCGTATGTCTCTTCACTCATTTTTTAAATACTCTAAAGGCTTAAAATCTAAGCCGCTTTATTCTTTTTTTCAGTACTTTTTTCTAGCAAAGCTTCATCACTTTTGTCTATAGGTTCAATCAGCTCTTGTGGTAAAGATTTAGATGTTTGAGCCCCTAAGGTCTTCATCATTTCTGTACGCTTGAGGATATTGCCTCGCCCTTCTGAGAGTTTATTCATCGCACTTTGATAGCTTCGATCAAGTGTTTGCATATTTGATCCGATTTTCTTCATATCATCTACAAAACCGGCGACTTTTTCATATAGCGCACCGCCCTGGCGGGCAATTTCAAGAGCATTATTATTTTGATTAACCAGACGCCACAAGGATTCAACCGTCCGTAATGTTGAAAAGAGCGTAGATGTACCGACCAATACAACGCCTTTATCCCATGCAAATTGATGTAAATCAGGATCTTTCTGAAGGGCCAGCATATATGCGCCCTCAACAGGCACAAACATCAAAACAAAATCAGGCGTTCCTAATTTTTCAGTATCTTGATAGCGGCGCTTTTCTAAATCTTTGACATGTTTACGCATTGAAGCAAGGAATAGTTTTAATGCTTCATCAGCCGCCCCTTCATCACTTTCTTCTAGGGAACAATAACGCTCATAATTTGTCAGTGAGACTTTAGAATCGACAATAATATGTTTATTATCTGGCAAGTTCACAATTACATCTGGCTTTAAGGTATTCCCCGTTTCAACATGCTTAATGCCTAAACCTGTAGCCTGTATGGTATAATTAATATCCTTTTTAAGACCTGCATCTTCTAAGATTTTTTCTAAAATGACTTCGCCCCAATTCCCTTGCGCTTTTGTATCACGGGTTAGAGCATTTGTTAAGTTTTCAACTTTAACTTTCGAACTCTCATGCGTTTCAACAATCATACGAATATGCTCTTTGAGAGAAGATTGCTCAGCTTTTTGAGTAGAAAAAGAATCATCGACCTTCTTCTGAAAATCATTAAGGCGATCTTTTAAAGGACTTAGCAGTAAATTTAAATCTTCTTTTGATTGGTGCTTAAAGCTTTGAGTTTTTTCTTCAAAAATCTTATTGGCTAAATTTTCAAATTCTATTTTGCTTTGCTCATGGTGTTTTTTAAGAGACTCTTTTTCAACTTGAAACCTTACAGAATCTTCATTCGCACGCATTAACTTCTCTCTAACAATGCCTAATTCACCTTGCAAAGCCTGTTGATTCGCCTCCAGACCTTCAATTTGCGCGTATAAAGCAGATTTCTCACTGCGGTTTTTAATTGAAAAACCGATAGCAATAAGTGTGATAAATAAAACACCAATAATCCCCCCTAATCCCAGCGAGAGAAGATCGATTGAAAAGCTTGCGCCATTCCCTAATATATTTTCCATGGTATAATCCTTATTAGAACAAAGCATAAACTATTCAGCTTTACGAAAACAAGAGGGGAAGCCAAGAAAGTGCACAAGGATTCAAGTAATTTCAGCGTTCAGCGCACGAATCAGAGCGGGAATGTTCTGATCTATATTTTGATTGCCTTGGCTCTCTTTGGATTTTTGACATTAACGATTGCCCGTATGAATGTTCAAAATGACAACCGTAATCTGAATAATGAGAGGGTAGAGCTCTTTAAAAATGAGTTGATTGAATTCGTCGCTTCCGCTGGTCAAACCGTTGATATGATGACCACAACAGGTGTACGTATCGATGAAATTAATTTAGTAAAGCCTGATGAAGCTGGATATGATGAACCTACGGCAAACTTAAACATCCGTAAATTATTTCATTCGGAAGGTGGCGGATTAAATTATCAATCTGAGCCTAACGAAAATATGATGCGCCCGATTGATGGCGACTCAGGATGGCATTATCAAAATGAAATTAATGTTGAATGGACACCCTCCGCTGAACCTGAGTTAATTTTGACAGCCAATCAAATTAATCGCGCCATATGCGAACGCCTCAATGAAAGCATAACCGGATCAACTGAAATTCCTGTTATTTCTGGAACAATTCGTGAGCATTTTGTTGAAGAAGGCGGAAATGTCGATTTTACGATTGCTGATTGCCCCGAATGTGAAAGCTATAATTCTTTGTGTGTTGCAAATAATTCAGAAACTGCATTCGCCTTTTACAATATTTTAGCCCAGCAATAGTTTAAGCCATCGCGGTTATTACGGCGCGCAATTCCTCAATACCCTGTTTTTTCTCAGAGCTTGTCAGATAGAAATGGGGATAAGCGGCTGGATGTTTTTTCAAAATTTTCTGAAGCTGCTCATCAAATTTTTCTAGATCTGCTTTTTTAGCTTTGTCCGCTTTGGTTAAAACAATCCGAAAAGAAACGGCTGCTTCATCAAGCATACTCATAAGCTCTTCATCGCTATCTTTCACGCCGTGACGTGAATCAACCAGAATAAAGACGGATCGCAAACTCTGCCGCCCCCGTAAATAATTACGGATTAACTTATCCCATTGTGCACGCTTTGTTTTCGATACTTTGGCATAGCCATATCCCGGCATATCAACCAGATAGATTTTCTGCCCTAAATTAAAAAAATTAAGCTGTTGTGTTCGCCCTGGTGTATTTGATGTTCTAGCTAAAGTCCTTCTGCCTGTTAGGGCATTTAATAAAGAAGACTTCCCTACATTTGAGCGACCTGCAAAGGCAACTTCACTGGCTTTCATAGGTGGTAGTTGAGATAGCTCAGCGACCCCCAGCATAAAATCGCAAGGGCCTGCAAATAATAAACGCCCCACTTCTAAATCCTTTTGACTGGTCTCATCCATTTTTAGAGACCCCTTTCAGCTTATTTCTTTTTCTTTGATTTTTTAGGCTTAGGTTTCGAAACTTTTACAGGCTTCTCTTCTTTTTGGGGAGCAGATTCTTTTGCAGCATCTTCACTTTCTGAAGATTCTACTACTTCACCTTCTGCGCCCTCTTCCTTATTTTTATTTTTGCCTAAAATATTACCAATAATGTCTACCTTCACGCCCATATGCGTCATAATAATATATTGCTGAATAGCCGATAGAATATTGTTAAATGTCCAGTAAATCACAAGGCCAGCTGCAAATTGCGCCAAAATAAATGTCATGACCCATGGCATAGCTCCAATCATACGCGCCTGCATCTTATCTGTAGGCGGCGGTGATAATGTTCTTTGGAATAACATTGTGACTAACATCAAACACGGCCAAATCCCAATCATCAAAAAGTCTGGCGGCGTAAAGGGAAGAAGTCCAAATAAATTAAATACACTTGTTGGATCAGGCGCTGATAAATCCTCAATCCAGCCAAAGAACGGCGCATGACGCATTTCAATTGTGTTTGAGAGCACTTTAAAGAGAGAGAAAAAGATTGGAATCTGGATCATGATAGGTAGACATCCTGCCATCGGATTCACTTTTTCTTTTTGATATAGCTTAACTAGTTCCTGCTGCATGGCGACCTTGTCATCACGATATTGATCCCGTAATTCAGCCATTCTAGGCGCAATTTTTCGCATATTGGCAAACGACTTAAATGAAGTATTCGCCAGCGGGAAGACAACAATTCTCAAACAGATCGTAAAGAGAATAATGGCAATTCCAAAATTACCAACAAGGCCATAAAAGAAATTAATAATGTAGAAGAATGGCTTGGTTAAAAAGAAGAACCACCCCCAATCAATGACAAGATTAAATCGTGGCAGAGACCATTCTTTTTCGTATTGATTGATAATATCTAGTTTTTTAGCGCCGGCAAAAAACTTTTCTTCGTAAATAATTGTTGATCCAGACTTCGATAAAATACCAGGGCCTAATGTATCAACCTGATATAAGTCTTTTGAATTCTGATTAATCGCTTGGGTGTAATTCACTTGGAATTTTGTAACAACATCCTGCTTAGGGGCAAGTGCTGTCAGCCAGTTTTTAGTTGTCAGCCCAACCCAACCACCAGTACCGGTTCTTTGATATCGCGGCTTATCCTCCATGTCTCCATAGGTCGCCTCATAAAGCTCTTCATCAACATAAGAGATAGGGCCTTCATGGACAACAAAGCGGCCTTCAAAATCTTCTGGGGTACCGCGCTCAGCAATTAACGCATAAGGAAAGAATGTAATATCCTTGCCTGAATTATTGACAATACTTTTTTTAATATTGAAACCATACGCTTCATCAAGAGAAATCTCTTTACGGAATGTGAGGCCCTGCCCATTATTCCATTGCAAGATCACATTACTATTTTCGCTTAAACTATCACCTTCAGATACTCTCCAGCGCGTATCAGCTTGCGGGGTTTTAATGACCTTATCATTTGAAAGCCAACCATGTTCAATATACTTAGGAAAAGGTGAATTACGCGGTGATAAAATCACTGCAGGCTCTTCCCTTGCTGTTGTTTTGAAATGGTTTTTAGTCACAAGGTCATCAAAACGCGCCCCCACAGGATTTAATGAGCCTTTAATCAAATCATTCTCAATTGAAATTCTTGGAACATCTGCGCTTTCAATGGCTTGATCACGCGGAACTTCTACATGCTCTAATAAACCGCTTTCTTGCTGCTGTGATAAAGCTTGCTCATAAGCGGCCTGACGCGCCGCATTAAGCTGATCCATTTTAGGGCCTAAAATAAAATGATCATATCCGAGCCATAATAAGATCGATAACGCCCCAAAAATAATCAGATTTCGTTTATCATCGGGATGCATTTTGTCGTCTTGATTCATGATCTTTTCGCTAATCTATTAATAGTTATTCTTTTGATTTTTTAAGCTTTCGGCGTTTATAGCCGAATAGATCAAACCACGCAATATTTTGCGGGACAGGATCATCAAAATCTCCGTGATAATAAGGATGACATTTACAAATTCTTTTCACCCCTAAAAATAGCCCTTTTATTGATCCATGCTTTTGAATAGATTCAATGGTATAGCAAGAGCATGTCGGGTGAAATCGGCAATTTGGCCCTAATAATGGTGAAATTAAAAAGCGGTAGGCTTTGATAAATATAATCAATATGCTCTTCATTATTACTCTGCTAGCTGTTTATCCGCTTTATAGCCAAGCTTTCCAAGGCACCAGATCAAATCATTTTTTAAATCTTGGTAGCCTCGTGTTTCCGTTTCTTTACGGCCAATTAAAACAATATCAATATGGCTGGAATGAAAGTTAGGAAATACCTCATAGGCCACAGATCTAAGGCGTCTTTTGATCCGGTTTCTAGTCACAGCGGATTTTGAAACCTTTTTACTCACAGTAATGCCAAAGCGCGGCTTATCTTCGCCTGCTTCAGAGACTTCGACTATTAAACCTTTAGAGATCCATTTCTGACCATTTTTTTGAATACGCAAAAAATCAGGCCGCTTTTTGAGGCGGCCTATTTTCAAATTGTTCAATTTTAAAGCAAACATTAGATTGGCGTGATGTAATGATTACATCCGCACCTTAATGCAGGTTTACGCGCTTAAGCGCTTACGTCCTTTTGCGCGGCGTGCAGATAATATCTGACGGCCATTTTTTGTTGCCATACGTGAGCGGAAACCATGGCGGCGCTTGCGGACTAGATTACTTGGTTGAAATGTACGTTTCATAATTTTCTCTATAAATCTTATAAATAAGCTAAATTCAAGTTCGTGGTTATACCGATAATAACCATTTCTGTCAAATATGTTTTCGTGGAAATGAAATCGGCTTAAAAATTCAGAGATATTTGAATAAAATCAATGATATAGAATAAGCTTGCGATTTTATGATAAACTGGCATTATTGTTGGGTTATTAATGGTATTTTCACTGTTTTAAGCAAAAAATTGAAGAAGTTATAACGATTTAGGGCATTTTTTCATGTATATGGACAATCGATGGAACCCGGTTCAGGGCGAGGAACTGGCGGGATTTCTAGAGCAAATTAACCCCATTGGCGATAAATATAGCGTTAGCCCAGAGACAACAGATGTAGGCTGGTGCCCACTTCCTTTTTATGAGCAAGTGGCTCTTATTCGCGTGAAAGACCCTGCATGGACACCGCGTAATCTCTTTATTTACTATTTAACAGACCAAGGAAACCTCTATTGGCTCAACGGGACCTCTCCACCTATTCATGAAATTAATGCCAAAGCGCCGATTAAGATTACGGATGATAACGTACTGGAATATCTACGTTTTTTCTGCTTTTTTGTACGCGGGGAAGAAGGTCCCTTTTTAATCGCTGAAAGTATGGAAGATACCTATGTCCCCAAGCAGCTTGATGATAAGACCAGAACAGTGATTGAAGGCACCGTTCGTGAGGCTACGCTTGAGGGCAAAGATGATAAGGGCAATTGGCTCTGTGACGCCGTTGTTTACTACTCAAACGCGCTTTTTATAGCGAATTTCTCTGTTCAGCCTGGCGGTATGATTGAAATGCTTGATGATGAGCCGATTGCAGCAGATTTACCTGTTAAAATTGATGCTCCGGTCTCTTAAGAGGCATAAACATAGCTAACGCTTTGTTTCTATTAGTAAAATTATCAATATTTTAATGACTTTCTTGTAAATTTTTCTTCTACAATACGCTTATGATATACTTATAAGGTATAGAGGGGAAAGGTATTAAACCTATGAGAAAATTCAGTTTTTTTAGTCTATTCTTTGGAATTTCGTTTCTTTTATTCGAAAATACTGCCCACGCACAAGGTGCAGGGTGTCCAGGAGACGGATCTTTAGGAGATGTTATTTGTAATACTGTTGAGTCATTTTCAACAACACCAGGATTACTGACAGGATTTAGTTATTTATGTGGTCTCGTTTTAGGCTTCATGGGAATCATGAAATTAAAAGATCACGTTGAAAGTCCCAATCAAGTTCCTATATGGGACCCTATCAAGAGATTTATCGCAGGTGGCGCATTCTTCACTCTTCCCCAAGTGATGATGGCTGTATGGGAAACCGTTGCAAACAACGTTGATGTCTTAGACTCAGATAATGGAAATTATAACACAGCGGGTGTGTCAGGCGGTGGTCTAGACCAAAAACTTGTCGCTCTTATGCAAGACGTATTTGTGCCAATGCAATATCTGATCACTGGCTTTGCATGGCTTGCAGGAATTGTACTTGTGATGATTGGAATTTCACGTTTACTCAAATCAGAGCAAGAAGGCCCACGCGGCCCATTGGGATTTGGAACTATCATGACGTTCCTTGTGGCTGGCGTTTTACTTTCGATCAATAATATTTTAGGGGCGTCTGTATTTTCCATGTTCAATACTGGAACACTGGCCTACGCAGAATTGACCTATACTGACGGTATGGATGGTGATGCAGTAGGTCACGCAAACGCCGTCATTGGAGCCATTATGGCGTTTGTTGCTATTGTCGGATTTGTAAGCTTTGTAAGAGGATTCTTTATTTTACGAGGGGTCTCGGAAGGCAACTCTCAAGCCTCAATGATGGCGGCTGTCACCCATATCTTAGGGGGTGCTTTAGCAGTGAATTTAGGAGGCGTTATCCAAGCCGTTCAAAATACGCTTGGCATTACCCAATACGGGCTCACCTTCTAGCTATCTCATATGATTTCATAAAAGCCTGATTTTATCAGGCTTTTTTTATGCGCGATGATTTGATATGTATAGCACATGCAACAAAGCACTTACGATATCGCAATTATAGGCGGTGGGCTTTCTGGCCTCACACAAGCCATTCTTCTAGGGCTAAATGGATTTGACACTGTTGTGGTTGATTACAGCCCCAATAGGAACGACAAGCGCACAACGGCCATATCATACGGCTCTCATAAGATATTAAAGCAAGCTGAAATATGGGATGATTTAGAGCCTCATGGCTGCCCTATCGAAGAGATACAAATCCTTGATGGAAAATCACCTGTCTTACTAGATTTCAATATTCACGATACAGGAATTGAGGCTGATGCATTTGGATGGATATTAGAAAATAAAGTCATCTTTTCTGCATTACAGAAAAAGATTAAAAGCACTAAAGCCGTTACATACTTAAATAATACAAAATGTGACGATATATCCTTCAACGAAAATGAAGCAGAGATTATTTTATCTGATCAAACAATATTAAAAGCAAAACTAGTTATTGGCGCAGATGGACGTCGATCTTTTATCCGTGAAAAATCTGGAATTGCCTCAAAAAAATGGTCCTATAATCAAACGGCAATTGTATGTTTTGCTCAGCATGAAAAGCCCCATAACAATATTGCTGTTGAGCATTTTAAAAAGTCGGGGCCTTTTGCAATCCTGCCCATGAATGATAGTACAAATGGAACTCACCAATCCTCTATTGTATGGACGAATGAGGGGCATGACGTTTCACCATATCTCGGTCATCATAATTTATTACTAACAGCAATGAATGAGAGATTTCCTGACTTCTATGGCTCAGTGACAGCTGTTTCTGAGGTGCAAGCCTACCCGCTTTCGTTTAACCATGCTTACAAGTATATTGATCATCGATGCGCACTTATTGCCGATGCTGCGCATGGAATTCATCCTATTGCTGGACAAGGTTTAAATATTGGACTGCAGGACGTGAAAGCACTTACAGATCATCTTGTATCTGTCAAAGATCAAGATTTTGGGTTAGCCGATAATCTCAAAGCTTATGAGGTTCAATCTATTCCCCGCAACATGAAAATGACTGCAGCGACTGATATTTTAAATTCTCTATTTGCAAATAATATTCTACCTATATCACTTGCAAGAAAAGCAGGATTAAAGCTTATTCAAAGAATAAATCCAGCCAAGTCGTATTTTGCAAAAACAGCAATGGGCGATTTATAAATTCACCTAAAATGCACGAATAATTGTGTCTTCTTCTATAGACAAATCAATATCTTCTAAAATTGCCGCTGGTGAGCGTGACCGATTAAAGAGATCAATATGCTCTCGTTTGACTTGATAAAAACGTCCTTTTCCTGGGGCGCGTTCTTGTAAAGTCGTCTCTTTAATATAATTAAAGAACACATCTTCGAGCTGTACACCCTCATTAGGATCTTGTTTAAACGTACATTCTACAAGCTCTAGACGTTCTTGACCAAAAGCATCCCAGTGTGTGAAATACATCCGAACACCTCGCCTATAAAGCTCTAACTCACTAATTGAAATTGTTTCAGGAAAAGGAAGTTGAATTTCTAAAAATGAATAACACATACCATATAATATATTTCCTTTTCTTGGGGTACATGCCTGATAGACAATAAATACGAAAAAGAGCAGAACAAAAACTCCTGTTGCCTTTACAAGAAATTCTGTGCTTTGAACTTTCTCTTTTAAGAGTTCAAATCGAGATAGAACAACTTCAGGTTCATTATTATCTTCGCTATCTCCCTCTTCATTTTCAGTTTGTTCCGGAGCCTCTTGAGATGTTTTAGTGGGATCACTCTCACTAGGATTTGAAGGCTTCACTTTGTCTGATTCATCATCATTCATGATATCAAACAGCCTCTTTTATATCTTGATCTTCCTCAGCGCCCTCTTCTCCCTCTTCATTTTCGTAGTCTTCAGGGGGAAGTTTATTTAAACGTGAATTACTTGCATCGACTAGCTCTTCAACAATACCTTCAATGACTTCACTTAAAGCAGCTGATCTTGTCATACCTTGGTCAGCACTCATCATAATGCGGCGCTTAATTTCACCTCGCGCACTTCCGCCGGGGAAGTTAGCAGCAAGCATTTGACGCGCTCTATGAGAGCCAAGACGCTCATAAAGTCTTTTACGAATGGCAACATCTTCAGATGATGTGGAAAGTGCCCATAATTCAATAGGACCTAGGGTATTATATAAATGCTGTTCATAGCGGCCATCCACAGACCCTAAGACAAATAAAACCGGTGCTCCACTTGATTTTGGACCTGTCAATTTATGACGAATAACATTTCGCGCTGTATCTGATAAACCAAAACGATCTTTAATATTATCAACGGCCTGATCTGAAATCGCAGCACCCAAAACCCAGACACCTGTCGCCAAATCGATCATTGAATCATCAAAATCTTCTAAAAGCTGTGAAGATAAGGCGATTTGAACACCACGCTTACGTCCTTCACGAACATCACGAATAACCTGAGAACGAATAGATCTTGAATTATTTGTACGATGAAATTCATCATAACAAAGACGTTTTGGTGTCTCCATAATATCTTGGATACGAACTTCATGCCATTGACGATATTTCTCTGGAATCGCGCTTAACATTTCGGGACCGACCCACCAGCTTCTAACCAAGATTTGACGGGCAAGCATGTACATAATCGCTGTTTGACGGTCTGCCGCATCATCCCCTTGCGGTGATACATCCATAAGGTCAAGCGCACAAACACGCGCATGTGAGACATCAAATTGCGTGACGGCTGCCAAAATTGGAAACTCACGGATTGATGATGTGATCATTCTTTCAAACGCATTAATCACATTTTCCGCTGTCATCCCAACGCTTGTCTGCTCAAGCAAGTTACGAATTTGCGGTCGACGCGAGGCTGTAACAGCGTCTGCTAAAGTTGGCATCGCGTATCTTTGTGCTCTGGTTGCCATTTCCATTTCGCCTAACTCAAACATACGATCAACAATATCCCACCAATACGGATCGGCTGGCAGATGCACATTATGTTTTTGTAAAGCCTCATCAACATGCGCATCAAGACGTGGTAAATATGGCCGTGGCTCTGCATTTGCGGCCTGATCATCACGCCAGCGGAACATTTCGTCTACAACCAAACCGGCTAATTGCTGGATACCATCATAGGGCATTTCCGCGCCGGGAGGGGTACAAAGCAATGTCAGTAGTTCTGCTAAATAGCTTCGCTCATCAATCAGCGGATAACGACAACCAAGCTGCGTATCAAATGGGTTTACGGCAAATTCTTGATTCATTTGCAAGCGGTAATGCTCAACTTCGCCTTGGCGTTCTTCAGGAAGGGCTTCTTTAATCAATGAAATTAACCCTGAAGATGAGGGGCCAATATCAATAATGGCTACATAAGGAAGCTTTTGAATTCCTGGTGAAAAAATTGTCGCTAAGTTCGTTGAATTTAAAAGAACAGATTTACCAGCGCCGGGCTGCGCAAAAATCAAATCAAACCATGTTGTTGTAACGTTTGTACCAGTTTGATATGGCCAAACTTTTCCATCTGGCGTTCGAAACATCATCGCCCCGTATTCAAATGGGGATGACGGACGTTGCCAAGGCATTAACTTCATCACTTCATACATTGGCGCCACGGCAACGGGCGCGGTTCCTGCACAATGAATGCCTAACGCGGACGACATTACACTATCTAAAGGATCGCCTGAAAATTCACTGACCTGACAATACCCCCAACTCTCCATCGCTTGGATCAAGTTTGAGAGCCTATCTTCAATCACTTTAAACTCTTCTTGAGAATCAGCCCAGGTTGCAGCAGAGATACGAAGACGAACAACAGGCTCTTTCCTCGCTAATCTTTGCAACCCTTCAAGAGAGTATTTAATTTGTTTATTTAGAGCATTTGTAACACCAAGAATTGTGGCTGCAAACGCTCTGAATGCCGTTGAATAGGCTCCGCCCCCTTCAATTAAAAATGAAATACGGTAGGGAATTTCAGCATCAAACAAACGATTCAGAAGCATCGGAAATGGGCTGGGATCCATTGGCGCTAATGTAATATCTGCACCACCCCAAAATTTATTTCCGATACGAACAATTGATTCATTCACAATGAAGGCATCTGCTAACGCAAGTTGCTGGCGCAAAGATGGCCATAAAATCTCTGACATATCCGTCTTGCTCATCGGTGCATTTGGCGTGAATTCATCGCCTGGCAAAACAGCGTTCCATTCTTTATGTGATTTGGAAGGATAGAGGTTATTTTTTATAATTTTAAGCGCCTCGTGAGTCGTCATGCTTTTGCCTGAAATGCCCAGCTCATCTAACGAAGATAAGATAGACGCAACAAAACTTTTATGACGTGTTCGTAAAGCATCAAGCGCTGCAAGAGGATATTGTGACGTTGAAGCTTTCACCCATTTTTTTTCTTGCGCTTCTTTTGACGCTCTTTTTAATTCATTTTTTGTTAGAATTGATGGCCGTGTCCATAAAACAAAATAACACTCTTCAAATGAGAGGTAGCGTGATAGATGACGTACCCGCTCTTCAAAAATATCTTTTACATCGAGCCCTGCATCAATCGATGTTCGCTTTGAAGGCGCGACCAGATCTTCTAAATGCTCAGTAATACGCTCAGGATCTCTTACGAAATAAACCTGCATGGCGTGACCTACACGGTCAAAACGGGCGCCAATTTTTAATGTTGCGCCTTCAATAAGGTATTTATATTCCTCTTCACCAACAAGTTGACGACTTCCATCAATGCGGACATAACTTACGAGAGAGCCGTCAGACGCAACCATAACAGTTTCACTGTCGGCTGTTTCCAGACGAATATAACTTTCCAAAGACTTTTTAAAAGCCGTTTGAAATGGCGCTAGAATACGATTTAAAACCTTCATTGAACTGCTAAGTAGTTAAAAAATAACCTAATAAAGATATTATACTTTATTACGTATAGATAGGGAAAAACAGATTATTTTCAGCGTATTTTAAGCGACTTTATCCTCGGCCTGCCTTATTTCCGCATAGAAGTTTTTCCACTGATTAGGAATCTTTCCACCAAAGGGACCTTTTTTAGAACGCCAGTAAGCTAAGATTTGAGGGAATTGGTTAAATTCGAGATCCCCTTCTTTAATAATACGGCGATCCAAAGGAAATAACCTCACGCCTTCTAGCTTCTTTTCACGCATTGCATAATGGCGAGGCCCTAGAAAATCACGCATAACCATAGCCATCACTTGTGGATCATCAGTATGTAATCTAGCTTGCGCTTCTTCACGACGCTTCATAATGACCTCTAGAGCTTTCTTTGCTGTTTCTGCCATACTGCCTTGGGATATACGTGCAACATAAATAGCGCGCGCAAAATGGCTTAGCTGCTCTTGCGTTAACTCAGGCATCCATATTAATACGCCTGAACGCATCTCCGCGACTTTTTCCAAATCAAAGCATTGATGACAAAAAATACATGCTGCTGCCAAATTAGAATCTTTATGATTTCTATGATTTCCATCTAGTGCGACAACGTCTTGGTATTTTTCAGACTTAAATCCACAAAACGTACAGGTGTTATTATCCCTTGAAAGAATTTTTTGCTTCAGTTCAAGGGGCAGGTCGTCACTATTATTGTCTTTGGAATTTTGAAAGGCACCGCGCTTTTTCTGCGCGATGCCTAAAATTATAGATTTTTTCATTTAGCTATTAGTTAACAGCAAATTCTACAGCGTTCAATTCAGCGGCTGTTGCGTTTGCACCGTTCGCGCCAATTGTTTCTGTCATCGCTTCATATACGATTGGAAGGGCAAATAAGCCACCACCAGCTGTTAAGCGGATCGCACCATGCTGAAGAGGTGTCTGTGTTGGGTTTTCAACGTGATCTTTAATTTTTAAGATCCCTAGAACACCAAGAAGAATACCTAACATGTACGCCACACCAGTTAATAGACCTGGAATGTCTGCAATCGATGTTGTTACGTTTTCAGCAATGTTACCAAAGTTGTTAGCTAGGGCATCTTCTGCTCCGAATGTTACGCCAACAAGTACTGCTGCACTCAGTTGTAAAGTTTTTTTATTTAGTGATTTAAACATTTTATAAAGTCTCCTTTTCAATCAAAAAAACAATTTTCTCTCAATTTCGCATCTATATCTAATATTACTATATATTACTCTCTAAATGCTATTTTCGTCTACATAGCTTAACTCAACGCTATAATATTATTAGATCATAATTTGACCATAAACGTCAAATTTGTGACACATTTATTTTTAAAATATTGATATTAAAAGATTTTTTACTGCCTTATTTGACCAGCACTTCCTTGGACGATCCAGCGATTTTGTTGAAAACGGATTGATTCTACCCGCCCAACGCCAGATAAAATATCGCCAATAACGACTGGCTGAAGTTCATTTTGACCTTTTTGAGCAACCCAAGCTTTTCCAGGTTGCGCTGCTCTTAACTCCCAATCATTAGAGACAGCTTGCTTAGCGCTACTTCTACTCTTTGAGGAGGATGTTGTCTTTTTAGTTGTGCTTGCTTTTGGCTGCTTTTTGAGTTTTTGGATTTCTTTTTCAAGCGATTCAACTGTTTTGGTTAATTGTGCAATCTGATCATTCTTATCTGCCGAACGCTCTTTTTCTAGAGCCTCTTCAAGTTTTTGGATTTGGTTTTCCATGGCTGCAAATCTAGCATCTAAGGTGCTATTAGAGATTTCCATTGTTGATTCTGTTATTTCAGGAGGCTGCTCCACAGTTTCAATGCGGTTGAGATTTTCGGCTTCTATTTGCTCAAGAACATTATTTGTTGCTTGGATAGGCTCTTCTAGTGCCAAGGGATCAGAATTATTCTGCATTAATGAAGTATCATTATCAGTAAGTTCATTCATACCTTGCGTAAAGTCAGGCAAAGTAGCTTGGCCTAAATCTTCTAGGGCTTCGTTAGATTGGGGCTCTCGCGGAATTTGATCTTGAGACATATCATCATCCATTGAAAACTGATCTCTTAACTGTTCATTCTGCTCAAATCGCTTACTCAAAAGTAATTCTTCGTCATCTTGTGATTCAACTGTTTGCGCGACAGGCATAGGCGGCGCTTCCCTTAATCTATCACGGGCAACTTCATTAATTCTGGATGGGTTTTGTAAGATACCACCGCTACTTTGCTCTTCATCCTGGTCAACTGTGATTTGCACATTCTCAATTTTTTCATCATCACCAAAAACAATATTATCAGTTGCGCCTTGCATATTTAAAGCAGACCGGAATTGATCGTTTGTAGGTTTAGGTTTTGAGGTCATCAGTTGAAATGCAAAAACACCGACACCGACAATAACTGCTCCTGTAATCACAATTGCGTTAAAGCTCATGCCTCCTAAGACTGGCTTTTTTTCCTTTTGCATGAGGTCAGATCCATCAAAGTCAGGATCACCATCTTCGTCACCCCATTCATCTCCCTCGCCTTCACCATCAGCAAACTCATCATCTTCATCATCAATATCAAATTCGCCGAACTCTTCTTCGAAAGCGGCGTCTTCGTTATCGTAAAAATCGTCGTCAAATTTGCTTTTATCATCTTCCATGATTTATCTTCCTATTGGTTTGGGAATGGCACGATATCACTTACAGTCGCAGAACTTAACGGTGTGCTATTGGTAATACGGCCTGATAAAGATTGTTGTTGTTGGAGTTGGCGGTCAAAACGCTCTTGATCTCTTTGACGAAGAACATTGGGTTGATCAACAACCGGGCTTGTAAATAAAATGCCAATTGGTGTTCCTGCCGCAATCTCTAGGAGCGGTCTTGTGCTGCTTGCAATTTCTTGTAAGGCTTCAGAAATCTCTTCTCCGGCGCCTTCAACACCATCTGCAATCGCTTCATCTGGATCAATATCACCTGTATCAGTGGTCTGAGTAGTACTTCCATCTGAATTAATCGTAATGTTTGTTGTTGTATTACTTTCTGCAAGCGCTTCAGCGAATCCTTCAACAAATTCTGCAGCTGCTGGAAGTATTATACGTGTTAAATAACGACGATCTATATTGGTTACAACACCTGGCAATGTTGTATTCGGGTCAAGCGCTACAGCAGATGCTGCATAATCAACACCATCTAAAACAAATGTATTAAAGTTTAGAACTAAGAAATTTCGTTCCTCTGTAAATGTTCCAATGGCACGGGCTCCCTGTAATGGACCTGTTGCAATTTCTGCTAAAACAGGACCTGGCGCATCTGTGCTGACAGCCGTAACAATCTGTGCATATTCAATTGACCCTGCAGGAAGAAGAATATCAAGCTCATCAACAATCTCTTCACCCTGCAGCAAGTTCGCTTGTTGTTGTGCAAGCTGTAATTGAAGCTGTTCTTGCTCGCGCGCTTCTAAAGCTTCCAAGTATTGAATTGTACCAACAGGTATTACTCGTGCGCCATTAATGGGTTGGTTTTCTAATATCGAAGCCATTTGTGTCGCCATCGCTTCTGCCAAAGCGTTAATAGCGGGCGTTTTTGTATCTGGCGGAGGCGGAGGTGGCGGTGCTGCAGGCTCTGGTTGTGGTTCAAATTGCTGCTCTTGTATCCGTCTTTCTTGCATACGCCGCCATCTTGCCAGAGGATCTTCCCTATCTTCTTCTTGAACTTGCAGCCCAATTGTCCCTTTAGGCGGTGATGTATCCATGGGTAGCGCACTTTGCCCGGTTCTTTGGGCTTCTTCAACACGGCGGACATTCTCTTCTTCGATTGCTTGGCGCATTGTATCAGAAATTTCGTCACTTCCAGGGGCTTGACTAACATCTTGCGCACCTCTTAATCGAGAAGGATTAATCGGGTCTGATTGGCCACCAAATAGAATAATCCCGCCAACAAGAAGGGCTAAACCAATAAGGATCGCTCCAATTTTCACAAGAGGATTATTGCGCCATAAATCGCCAAGCGTATTTGACTGGTCGTTTAGATCATCAAATCCACCATCATCGAAATCATCGTCAAAATCGTCTACATCATCTACTTGATCATTCATCGAATATAGTCTCTTGAGCGCTTAGGCCCGCACGTTTAAATTCTCCGTTATCTGACAATAATAACACTGGTGTGTCAGATAATGCATATACATTCATTCCATCCGCCGAAGATACTGACTGATCCCAGGCTGGCGATAATAAGGTTAAAGGCGTTCTGACATATGTAATCGAGCCCGCGCGAAAAGCAGATGTTCGCGCATCAACACCAGATACGTTAAGCCGTTCGAAACCTGAGGGAGCAACGCCGTCTAAAATGGACATGATTGTTCCATTGCCAGCAACGCGTTCTATACCGCCCTGTATTAGGGGTGTTTCTGCAAAGGGTCCATATTCAGGGATTCTTGCATCAACACGGTACTGTACGCGATCAGGAACTGTCTCTAAACGTATAGTCACAGGCGTTTTCAATGTCAAAAGGCGCATTGAAATGTTGCCGTACGCAGACCGGCCCAAAGGGGTAATTCTCACAATATGCCCGCCCTCTTCAGGCTCAATAATTTCAAAATTTCCGGCCCAGCCAATATCTTGTATCGGCCACGGGGCGCCTGTTATATCTAAAACATTTAATGTTGTAACATAGCCCACAGACGTACTAATCACCATAGGGGCAACGCCAGGATCTAAAGACACTGTCTCAACAGTCACTTCTGGCTGCGGGACACCGTTTAAAGGCTCCTCAATGGCCTTTTGTGTGTCTTGATACTTACCTAATAAAGAGCGTATATTATCCTCACTTAAAGGAAAAAGGCCTGTGAGGGCTGCATCAAAGGCTTCTCTTCTAATCTCAGCCTCTAATTGCTCTGGGGTTTGCGCTTCTAAATCATCAACATTAATCCTGACCGTTGTAGCTCCTGTTGAATTATTAAAGCCTCTCGCATCGAGCCGAAGCTCTAAATCTGGGATTTCCGGCAAGGCATCAGTCTCTGGCTCAGGATCGGGCGCATTCATTTGCCCCATAACTTCACTTAATGCATTTTCAAAAACATTATTTTCTCCTGAATCGGTATTATCATCTGTACTTACAGCGGGCAATTGTGTTTCTGGCTGAGGCTCAGGGGCGTTTGGCTGATTTAGTTCTTCTTGCCCCGGCTCATTCGCAAATTCCCCCAAATAGCTATCAAGAAGTGTTTCTTGAGAAAAAGCGGGGACAGCATTGCCGTGAGACACAATAATAATAGCTGCTGTAAAAAGAATTTTTTTCATTGTGTTATTATCCTGGAATAGCAATCCACTGAGCAATACCTACGCCATTCGGGCTTTCTAGACGGGGTACGCGTACAACTACGAGAGTTACAATCCACTCTGTACTCCTTACTTTAGACCCAGATTGGAATGTTATCACCAAAGGAATTTGAATAACCCATTGATATTGCCCATTCACGACGCCCTCAGATTGTAAAACCGGCGCACCACGGGGCGCAGAAGACATCACTTGTGAATTTTCTTCAATGGTATCAATGATTCTTGCCTGCTGAAGGGCTGTTGTAAAACTCTCCCACCCTCTTCTTGTGAAATTTCGTGAAGCTTCCTGTAAACGGCGTCTGTAATCGTTAAATCCAAATGTCATGACTTCTGTGGAGGCCTGTGCAACCCACGACATTAGGGCCGGATTACTTAAATTAGGTTGAGTTAAGGAAACCATAGGAATCAAGCGTCCGTCCTCGGTGGTGGCAAAATACCTATTTTCAGGCTGATGGACATTAATCACGAAAAACATTGCTGCAATGAGTCCAACAATAATAAAACTTTGAACAACAGCCACTTTAAGTGCGAGACGATAGCCATCGCGATAATATTCATTTCTTAATATAACTTTACCTAAACCACTTAAATCAGTGCTTTCGGCCTTATCACGCATCACCTTTTCAGGCTTCCCACGACGGGGACCGGCTGATGCTTTTGGGTTTTTAGTCTTCTTATCTGGCGCCATATTTTGATTTTAATGAATAAATTACTGATCTGACATTAATAATTAACAGAATTAAGGTATAATAACTATAGTATTCTATTTATTTGATCACAATAATGAAGCCAATAACAAATACATTTTTCGCGGGAAAAAAACCCTAATATCAACGTTTTGTGCTTTTTCTTATTCGATTATGATAAAATTTAAAGTGAAGTATATTTTTTTGATTTTGGAGTTATAACAAAATTACTCCAAAAGAAGGGGCGTTATTGGATGCAGTCCATCTGCAATAATAAAAATTTCATTTTTTCTATGAAAGCGGTCATGGCCGCCTTTTTGATTTGCTTTTCATCTGCAACTTCATTCGCTCAGCCAGCTTTTGATAGCTCCCAACTCTTAGATGATTTAAGAGATGATGTTATTTCTGCGCAAGATGCTGCCCAACAATTGGCAGATGCCTCTAATTTATCTTTAGGCGATGCACAAACACTTATCGGCGAAATTGATGCTTTAGAAAATATAAATTCGTCATTTGCTAGCAATCTTCTTGATGGTTTTGTTGATGGCACATCCTCTATCCTTCCCAGTGATATCCCTCAGATTACAGAAATTATAAATAATCTTGATGTTGGCACGATATTATATGAATCAGCTTATGACTTAATTGATGACGTTATGGACGGGGCAATTGACCTAGATCTAGCCGAAGCGTTAAGTGAAATAGACGTGCTCGGAAATATAGACGAGCTAACGGATATTGGGGCTATTTTAGATTCAACTGGTGTATTAGACGCGCTTGAAGATTTAGAATCACTTTTAAGTCCTGAGCAAATCGCCGCTCAGTTAGGAGAAATTCTAGATATCGCTATCTCTCCTGAATTACAGGCTTTATTTGATCCTGATGAATTAGCTAGCCAAGTTGTAGGACAACTTGAAACTTTGGCCCCCGGATTAGTTGACATTGTCGATGATGTTTTGGGCGAAGGGGCAGCTGAGGAAATAGTAGCCGCTCTTTTAGGGGGGAATGTAACTCCGCCTACTGTAGGTGTCCCTCCAGGCGAGGCCGGTCTATGTACACCAATATGTACAGGCCCCTGTGGCCGATGCGCACCTCACATTAAAAATAACCATATTGAAATTCGAAATCATGTTACTGCAGAGTTTGATAATCATCGAAACTGGATTGTGAATGATTGGTTTGGGGAATATTTGCAGCCTGCAATGGCACTTATGGCCGCACAAATTAGTCAAAGCGGCATGCAACAAATGCAAATTTTAGGAAGTTTTTTTGATGCCAAACATCAACTAGAAACACAACGCCTTCTACAAACTATGACAGCTGAAGCTCATATGGATTATCATGTGAGTGAAGCGCTCTGCGAAATTGAATCGAGCACTGCTCATTTTTCAAATTCAAAAAGGCGGTCTGACTTAGCGAAAAGAACGCTTTCGCATCGTTTCATGCAAAAGCAAGTTAATCAAAGAGATGGCGTTAGTTTTGTGGGAGAAATTTCTGATTTACCCAGCCGAACCGAGCACTTTATTGATACATTTTGTGATCCTAACTCTGGAGGACAAGATGAAAATGGCCGCCCTGGTCTTGCCGCCTTTTGTGAAGGAACATCTGCAAGCCCTGAACAAATTAATGCCGATGTTAATTTTACAACAACTGTAGAAAATAACCTCACGCTCGATATTGATTTTTCAGATCGTGGTTTAGGGGATTTAACTCCTGATGAGGAGAACGTCTTTGCTTTAGCTGCAAACATTATAGGCCACCAAACAGCGCCTCTTATTCCAAGATTAAAAGTGAACTTTCCAGATGGAACACCTCGCCCCATTATGAACTTATATGCAGACTTACGATCAATGTTTGCAAAAAGAAGCGTTGCACAAAACTCTTTCTCAGCAATAGCGGGAATGCGTGCTGAAGGGTCTTCAGAAGCAGGACCATTTTTAAAAGCCATTTTATTGGAAATGGGTGTTGACCCTATATTTATTGAAGAATATTTAGGTGAAAACCCAAGCCTATTTGCAACAGAAGAAGTCATGATGAAAGTTGCTTATCAAGACCCTCGATTCTATGCGAATCTCTATGATAAGCCAGCTAACGTTGAGCGTATGAATACGGCTCTTTTGGCATTAGAAATTGTTCAAGATCGTAATATTTATGAGAGCCTTTTAAGAAGTGAGGCGGTTCTCGCAACACTGATTGAAACAAAATTGTTAAAATACCACCGCGAAGTTTCAGGTAAAATTGATGATATTTCCCTCAACCAAAGAAGACGAGGTGAAATTGATTAGATATAGTCTACTTATACCAATTATATTATTAATGAGCTTTCCAATACGTGGCTTCGCTCAAATTACGCCTGACCAAATCGCTGATGATATCGAGCAATCAATCAACATCTCTTCTATTCTTCCTAATCTTCAAGAGGGAATTATAGATATGGATGAAGCCGTGTCTGAGCTCACTTCAAACTCGCCTCTTTCATCGGCACAAGCAAATGAATTACTAAATAATTTAGTCAATACTCCTAATATTGACTTACAAAGCGCGACTGAAATTCTCCAAAGCGTTTCTGATGGAACAATCCTAACCTCAGCTTTAGGTGACGTGAACCAGATCATCGATAATATAGGTGATAACCTCGGCGATATTGACGCCATCTCAGATATTATTGGAAGCTTTACAAACGGAAATATGCCACTTGATGCGATTGAGGCCATTACCAATATACCGAATGTTGAAGACCTTATTTCAATCGATAATTTTTCAGATATTTTACAGCTACCTGAAGTTGAAGATGCAATAAGAGGAGCTCTTGAAAATTTTGAGTTAGGAGAAGATCCTCTTGAAATTATTTCTAGCCTAGCTGACGGATTGTTATCGCCTGATGATCTAGCTGGCCTTGCAATAGGTGAAATTTCAGAACGACTTTTAGATGAATTACAACAAGCCTTTCCAGATATTATTGATACATTATTACTTGATACTACAATCGATAGTTTAATTTCTTCTTTGAGCACAGATCTAATCTCTATATTCAACTTAGGCCTTCCTTTTGACATACCAGCCGGAGCAGGAGGAACTTACGAAATTTTTCCTCGTGATCCAAAAGGCAGCCCCGTTGCAAAATCATGTGGCGCTGTTTGTAACTGTTCATGTCGTCGCCCTATTGAGCAAAATCATATTGATATTAGAGCGCATATGACTGACGAGATGATTCGTCATCGCACGTGGTTTATTGATGAATTCTTTACGCGTCACATTAGACCCGCAATGATTTTAATGACAAATCAATTGTCAGCTGTATCAATGAAACATATCTTCCTTGTTGGGAAATTTTTAGATGCCAGCCATCAAATGGAGACCCAAAGACTCCTACAACTAAAAATGGCAGAGACTCATTCTAGAATGCAGCTCAGTGAAGGATTTTGCGAAATTGCATCAGGTGTAAAAGGACTTCATATCTCAGAAGATAAAGCCAATATTGGGCAAATTGCTTTTGTGAATCGTATGATGGATCGTGCGCTAAAAAATAATGACTCAATGTCTGGTGGCGGCGAAAATTCAGACTTATTATCTAGAATAGATGATTATCGTAATTTCTATTGTAACCAATATGATAATGGTGGTCGTCTCGATAGGCTGTGCGGCGGCATTGGCCAGCCTGGCGTCACAAAAAATAAAGATATCAATTTCTTCCAAACCGTCTTAGCAGAGCAAACAATTCTAGGGGATATTGTTACTGATGTAGCAGGTGATGTAGATGGACAAGGTGAAAATTTAGATGCTTATGATGTGTTTGCACTGACAACAAATTTATTTGGTCATGAGCAAAATCCTGATATGCCCAGAACTGATTTGGCAACCGAAGAAGGAATGCCTCTTAGCAAATCAATCGAATACATCAATTTACGATCAATTGCTGCAAAACGGAATGTCGCAAAAAATACTTTTTCGGCCATTGTATCAGAAAGATTCCAAGGCGCAGAAGCAATAGACTTTTCTCACCTTAGACGAATTGTTGTTGACCTTGGGGTACCAGAATCTGAAGTCTATGAATTAATGGGAGCTATTCCAAGTTACTTTGCACAAAGAAAAGTACTAACCGATTATATTTATCAAAATCCAGTCTTCTATACCGAGCTTTATGAAAGCCCTGAGAATGTTTTAAGAAAAGATACAGCAATAAAAGCGTTAAACTTAACCATTCAAGATGATTTCTTTGATCGTCAATTAGAAAGTGAAGCCACTCTAGCAGTTATTTTAGATGTAATGCTTGAAAGTGAGCGCATGAAAGTCAGAGGGGAGATTTCAAACTAATGCTATTCCCCAAGAAAATTTTATTACCGCTTATATTGGCCTGCTTGTTGATACCCCTATTTCCTAAAAATGCAGAAGCGCTTTTTTGTAGACCTGCGACATGTTCTTCGTGTTGTCCTCCTAGAATCTCATCTTGTCAAAGGCATTGTATGTGTGTCTCTGATGCAGAGCGTGGAAATCCAGGTAATCCTCTTACCACAATGGGACATATTACAGATGAATTTAGAAAGCATCGTATTTGGTTTGTTGATCTGTTCACATTAGACGGCGTTTCTGGTGACCGACCTGGACTATTCGCCGCCATGCAACTTATGACCGCGCAATTTGCTCATAATTCTATGCAACGTATGCAAATATTAGGCAGTTTCTTTGATGCAAAACATCAATTAGAAAGCCAGAGATTATTCCAATCAATGACTGCAGAAACAAATAGACGCTACTATGTTAGCCAGAATTTCTGTGCATTGGGAAGTATGACAACATCTTTAGCAAGAACATCACGTGAAATGGAATTCTCTTCTCAAGCTTTAGCCACAAGAGCTGTAAATAGGCAGCTTGCTATGGGCGAAAATATAGGTGTTACAACTGTTGAGTCTGACCAATTCTCTAAACTCTATAATTTTATAACAAAATATTGTGATCCGAGAGATAACAAAAATAACTTAGATTATTTATGTGCCAGAGGAGCCGCATCACCTGAAAATTTTAATCGTGATATTAGCTTTGATGAAATTATGACTAGACGCATGACGCTAGAATTAGATTTCACAGATAATGCAGCAGTAAGCGCTGATGAAGATGCTTTATTCTCACTGAATGATTATCTGTTTTCTCATGAATTATTTCCTACTATTGAAGAAGAAGATTTACTCGATGATGACGGAAATCCTGATTATGACGATGGCGCGAAAGACTTAATGAATGCACGCGCTCTTGTCGCAAAAACGAGTGTAGGGGTTAATTCTCTTGCAGCTATCGCGGCTTTAAAAACACAAGGCGATGATGCAGCAGAACCCTTTATCTATGGACTGATTTACGAAATGGGCGGTGACCAACAAACGGTTGAACATATCCAATCCTTAATTGGTGAAAATCCGAGCTATTACGCACAAATGAAAATCTTATCGAAAATTTTCTATCAGCGCCCAGAATTTTTTGTTGAGCTTTACGATACGCCAGAAAACGTGATGCGTATGAATACAGCTCTGCAAGCTATTACGCTAATGAGGAAAAGAGATATTTACCGAAGCTATCTTCGTACAGAAGCAACACTCGCAACAATGCTAGAAGCTGCACTTGTTCCTGAAATACGATTAATTAGCAATGAAATTAGAAGAAATGTTGAACAGAGTGATTAATGAAATTATTTAAACTGAGCATATTGACTATATTTTTTGTAAGCAGCCTGTTTCTGTCTTTAGAACAAAATAGTAGCTCTTACAGATTAGGTATTCATAAAGCTCATGCTGCCCATAGCTGCTGTAATATCTGTGTTCGCTGTGCTTCATTGATCCGAAACTGCTCTGAGACTTGTGTCTGTCAATCAGATGCTGAAACACCTATTACTATTCAGCATATTACAGACGAATTTATTGAACATAGGCGTTGGTTAATTGAAGCTGTTTGGGAAGCTTATGTTCTTCCTTCCATGATGTTGATGACCGAACAAATTACAACAGCCGCAATGAAGCAAGTCTTCATTATCGGGACATTACTCGATGCAAAAAATCAACTCGAGACACAAAGGCTCTTACAAGAACTTGATGCTGATATTCATGCAAAATACCACCCAGGAATACAGGGTTGTCAATTTACAACTCTGACACGCTCGCTCGCTCGCGCTGAAAGAGAAAAAGAAGTCAATGAATATGCTATAGCCCAACGCTTTATTCAGCGTCAGGCTTTAAACGGCGATACAGTCTCTGCTGGCGGACCACAAAATGATATCCGCTCTCGTTGGGAACAATATCAGAGCGATTTTTGCACACCTGCTGACTTAGGAAACGGTCTTACAACGAGCTGTAATAATGGAAATGCTAATCGTGTTAATAATGACGTAAATTTCACAGAACTTGCGATGAAAAATAATTTAAATATTAATTTCGTAAATGCCCCCGCTTCTGCTGATGAAGCAGATATTATGGCTCTTCAATCCAATTTATATGGTCACAAAATCTTTCCGCAAATCCCTCAAAACAGGCTCGCTGATGAAAATGGCGGCGTAAAAGTCAAAGGAATGGAAGTATATTTAAAAATGCGCGCAGTCATGGCGAAGCGTAGTGTTGCTCAAGCGGCTTTCGCCTCTTTTGTCGCGGCAAGAACTGAGAGCGGTGAGGCTGTGCAACCTTACATGGATGGGATGCTAAGAGAAATGGGAATTTCTGAAGAGGCACGTATTGCAAGGTTTGGAGAATTCCCAAGTCACCATACACAAATGTATTTCTTAACAAACACAATGTTCCAAGATCCTACATTTTATTCTGAGCTCTATGACAAGCCAGAAAATGTTGACCGAACAAAAGTTGCCATTCAAGCCATTAATTTAAAATTAGAACATGACAAATATGAATCTGTTTTAAGAACAAATGCCATACAGTCTGTTCTCCTAGAAGCATATCTAGATGAAGCGGAAGATAGATTTATTAACGAAGCAAAACCTGGACAGCAAATCCAAGGACAAGAAGTTATTGATATAGGGTTGTAAAGTGAAACTAATATTAAAAAATAAGAGGCTATTAGGGGTGAGTATTTTTATACTTCTACTTACAGCTATACTTTTAGCGACTCTTATCACGCCCCTAAAAGATCAAAATACGCTTAACTCTTCTAATGATCTATACGCTGATTGGGTCGCAAGCGGTGAGTTTATAAATGTAAAAGTAAATTATGCAGATGGAGATCATCTAGCAGAATATGAACTTACACCTGAAAAACCTTTCTTACTGATAGATAACAGAAAAAATATACAAAATCCTAACTATAAAGTGTCTTATATTCTAGAGCATGAACCTGGCCAGTTTATTGATGTAGAACTCAATTTTAATTTTACTGTTGCTTTTATTAATGGAATAGAACCAGGATCAAATGTTATATCTAATTTTGGAGACTCTGAAACATTTATAAGTGTTCCTACGGATTGGACAGGAAAAACAGAATTACCAATTTACTTAGATAAGTTCACTGAAAACAGAAATCTCTGCTTAAGTGTAAAAGAAAATTTAGAGCTATGTCATTACTATGCAAAGCCTAAGGAAGAGGAGGTCAGAAGTTGAAACACCTCCTCAAACTATTACTAGTAGCAATATCGTTGATTTATTCAACAAGCGTGCACGCACAAGATTGTGACTTAAGTGCCTATAATAATTCACTCTTTCAAACAGAATCCGCAGGATCCGGGGGGTATGAAGCTGCAAATAGTATTGGCGCAACAGGAATGTATCAGTTCATGCCCTCGACAGCCCAAGGGTTACAAGCTTACCAAAATGCTCCCCCACAATGTCGTCAAATGGGTGTGAGAGGCGTCGGCCTCGCCACACAAGAATGTGCTGGTGTTCAAGAAGCCATGCAGCAAGAATTCACTCTGAATAATCTACGGTATTTACAAAATAACTGTCCCGCAGCCGTTGCAGCCGTTGGGACTCAAACCGTTCAAGGATATGTGGTTCGAAATGGCGTAAGACAACCCACGGAACCTTGTACCGTATCATGGTCTGGGCTGCTCGCTGGAGCGCATTTAGGCGGCGCTGGCGGAATTTGTAATACAATTACAACAGGACGCGATGTTGATGACGCAGGTGGTGGTTCTTTTGGAACAAGTCGCCTTCATTATGTCTGTCGCCACAGAGATTTGCCTGTACCTAGCGTAGACTGTAACCCAACACAGTTCCCAACGCCTGAAGGAGACTATACTCCTCAGCCTTATACAGGATGGTCATCAACACCAGTGCCTGCTGGAAGACAGCCAGGATATGATTTAGGAATTAGAACATTATGGGTTCCGTCATTCATGCATATGACATCACAAATTACCCAATTAATGATGCAACAAGCAAAAATTATTGCAACATTTCTAGATTCTAAACATCAGCTTGAAACACAGCGCTTACTCCAACAAAAAACAGCTGAAGTTCATAAAAAATATTCTGTATCTGAACAAATGTGTAAGATTGGAACATTCACAAAAGGACTTGCTGATGCAGAGCAACGCGCAAGATTATCTCAAAAAGCTTTTGCTCGCTCAGCACTTGATCGCCAATTAAGAACCGGAGACTCTTCAACTGTTATTCCAGGATCAGATGAGAAAACGAAACTTGAGTCCTACTTACAAGATTTCTGTAACGCAAATGATAATGCTGGGCAATTTGATGAGGTTTGTACAGCTGGTGGTGATAACGAAGATATTGATTATACGCGCTCTATTTCATCAAAACTAACACTTGATATTGATTTATTTGATGGGGCTGAAAATCCTGATGAACCAACTATATTCGCATTCCTTGATCATATCTTTATGCATCAATCTCTACCATTTATTCCGCAAGCGGAAACAGAACTTGCAAGCTTTGTAGAACCTTACATGGAAATGCGCTCATTAATGGCAATGCGCAGTGTCGCACAAAACAGTTTCTCATATATTTTGAGTGAAAGAGCGCAAGGTTCAAGCGATGCAGCATATAGTGCGGCCCCCTTCTTAAAAGCAATGCTTATTGAAATGGGTATTCCTGAAGTTGAAGCTGTTGCGATGATTGGAGAAAATCCAAGTTACTATGCACAAATGGAATTTTTAACGAGAAAGATTTTCTACCATCCGCAATTTATTACAAATCTTTATGATAAGCCTGCAAACGTCAAACGAATCGCAGCGGCCTTAACAGCGATTAAATCCATGCAGAATTGGCAAATTGCAGAAGCGCTCAAACGTCGTGAAATGCTCTTTTCTATTCTTCTTGAAATTAAGTTAAGAGAGAAGCAAACAGAGCTTGAAACATTTGATATTCCAAGGCTGCTCGCAACAGATCCTGACGACCTCGGTCTTATTCCTGCTAGCGGAACACCTGGTGGTGGCCCACCACCTGGAGGCACCCCGCCACCAACCAATCCTCCGCCTGTAGGACCAACAGGAAATCCGGTAACTTTTGGGTCACAACAACCTGTCAGTGTTTCATCCGATCAGCCTTTAACAGTTGATGAGAGAAGAGCCTTATTTGCGTACGGAGAAGAGCTATCACGAATTATGACAGATACTTCAAGACCTCTAACAGATGTTGGAGACGCGGCCATAAACGCAGGATGTGATGTTATTTATGGAGAAGACCACAGCGTAGCCGCAACCACCTTTTCGAATATGCAAGAAAATATTGTTAATTCAGCTGATGGTGAAATCGAAGGCGTATTATTAGAATTACCGCCGGAAATGCAAAATATTTTCACACCTGAATATTTAGAAAATAACAGCATAGAGCAATTTGCTATAGACTGGCAAAATGGTCTTGTAGATAGAGATATAAATTCTGCCCAAAGTCTTTTGGACCAAGGATTTATAACACAAGACTTTTATGACGACTATGTGGCTGAAGCGCAACTCAACAGAGGCTTGGGCCTTGCAGATTTTGATCAAGCTACTCAAGATGAAATCTTCTCCCTTTATCAGATGGCTCAATCAGCAGCAGATCGCGGAATACCTGTTATCGCCAATGATGTTGATGGAGAAAGAGGCGTGCTTATAGATATTATTAATAGACAAATTCCTGACTTTATTAGAGATAATCCCGAGGTAGGTACTATGGTTCAAAGTATGTCACCACAAGATCAGGTGAATGCTGCAGAATCTATTATAAACGGACTCACTGGAATACCAACTCTTGAAGAATTTAATAGAATAATGAACGAAAGCATGAGTGACCGAACAGATTTACAAGCCGCGATTGATGCTGGCATTGACGTGGATGGAGATGGGTCACTGCTTATCCATCGTGGATATGCTCACATTGATGGAAGTTATAACACAATTCCTGATGGCGGAGGGGCCCATGAATATGATGATCTATTAGAGGATAGAGGAAATTGTGTGGCTACTCTAACTGTAGAGCCTACAGGATCTCCAGCTGGAAATCAAAACGATCCCCCTGACTTTAGAGTAATGGTATCACCTGATGGATCAACGTCTTTACAGACAGGAAGTAGGACTCCACAGGAAAATATATTACCGCTTTTAAACACGAATCAATAAGCCCCTCTTAATGCCTTAGGGTTAATTATTGAGCCGTTAGCAGACTCCATCATCTGGCACTATCCTTGCAATTTTCTTTTTGAGGTTTTTTGTCTTGCGACATAAAAGCCGAATGAGACCAAAAAGGAAAAAGCATGAGTTTTCAGGCACTTAACACTGCTATTACGGGACTGAGAGCGGCACAATCGCAGCTCAGCACAATCTCAAATAACATTACAAATGCCACAACTGAGGGCTATAACAGGCAAATTTTGCCCCAAAGTACGCAAGTTTTGCGTGAAAGCGGTCAAACAGTTGGTGTTCTGACTGAAAAAGTCATCCGTGTTGTTGATATGAATCTTCAGCGCGATTTATGGACGCAAGTAAGCGCATCTTCCATGCAATCCGTTCAGGTCGATTACCTACAACAAATTCAAAGCTTTAATGGCCCACCCGATAAAGAATTTTCAATCGCCGCTAAATTAGCTGAACTCCGTGATAGTTTTAGTGCGCTATCTGATATTCCTGACGATCCAATCGCGCTTGAACAAACTGTTTATGATGCCGGCATTGTTGCTGATAAATTTAATGATTATGCCGATCTTCTGACACAGCTTCGAAATGATGCGCAAGGTGATCTGCAAACATCAATCAATACAGTCAACAGCCTATTGCAAGAAATTACTGACATTAATATCCAAGTTAGAAGTAATGAAAACTTTGGCAATAGTGTTGCAGGATTAAAAGACCAACGCGATATTGCAATTAAGGCTTTAACAGAAGAAATTGATATTTCATTCTTCGAGCGCGGCGATGGCGTTCTTGTTGTTCAAACAAGAGAAGGCCAAGAGCTTGCAGGAGATGTGGCTCAGCGTCTAGAGTTAGAAGTCACAGCCCCTATATCCGCCTTACAGTTTTATCCGGATACTGTGGGTGGTCTTATTCTTGTCACAGAAACAAATTCAAATACAACGCGCACTGATATTACAGAGAATATCGTGGGTGGGCGCCTTGGCGGTCTTTTAGAAATGCGCGATAGTATCCTTCCCTCTTACCATGCACAACTTGATGAGCTTGCATACCAAACCGCCAACCGAATAGCTGAACAAGGTCTTATATTATTTACAGATCAAAATGGAAATGTTCCTGAGAATATTGCCCCTGATCCGACAACAGACCCGCCTACACCTGTTTCTTACGTTGATTTTGCCCGCAATATTCAAGTAAATAGAGCCATTATTGATGACCCTAGTATATTACAGCGCGGAACATATGCCGCCGATGTAAATATCCCAACAGGCGATAACTCAGTTATACAGCGTGTCTTAGAAAACGCATTTGGTGAGGTGAGTTTCCAGCAAGCTGTGGGAACAATTGACTTAACTGATGCAGGCGCAAACCCTGAATTACAAGATTTTCTTGGCCTCGATTCAATTAACCAGCTCGCAGTTGGAATTGATTTTACGTCCTTTCAACAAATTGATGACCCTCTAACAGTTGATGAAACACAATTGGTTGATTCATTTCAGGAAGTTTTCCCAAACTATCCTGCGAATGATACTTTCCAAATTACTTTTGAAGAAGCGCGCGGTCCTACTCCCTTTGGACCAACA
>JBCCKS010000007.1:0-68405 GCA_039027295.1 Pseudomonadota bacterium | reverse complement strand
ATGAAAATTAACTTTTTGATTCATAAAACGCATAAAAAGCTGTTTGAAACACCAATTTCGAGAGTAATTCAGAGTTGGAGAGTGAAATGGCCTATGCTATTGATAAATCACAATTCAAATTCATAACAATTTAGGGTTTTTTAATGAACATCCATGAATATCAAGCCAAAGAGCTTTTAAAAAAATATAATGTTGCTGTTCCCGCTGGCATCGCCGCGATGAGCGTTGAGGAGGCCATTAAAGCAGGGGAGTCATTGCCTGGCCCTCTTTATGTTGTGAAGGCGCAAATTCATGCTGGGGGACGCGGCGCAGGCCATTTTAAAAATAACCCTGAAGGGAAAGGCGGCGTGCGTCTTTGTAAGACATCTGAAGACATTAAAGATGCAGCAGAAGCCATGATGGGCCAAGTTCTTGTGACAAAGCAAACAGGAGAAGAGGGTAAAGAAGTTCAGCGTCTGTATGTCACAGACGGCGTTGACATTGAAAAAGAATATTATTGTTCTGTTGTTCTAGATCGTGAAACCTCTCAAGTCACATTCATGGTATCAACCGAAGGCGGAATGGATATTGAAGATGTTGCAGAAGAGACGCCAGAAAAAATTCATCGCCTTGCCGTTGATATTGATGAAGGTGTTACAGAAGCTGCGGCAAAAGATTTAGCGCAGAAGTTAGAGTTAAGTGGAGATGCCCTCGAAAGCGCCATCCCATTTTTTCAAAATCTATATAAAGCCTACATGGAATTAGATGCAGAAACTGTTGAGATTAACCCGATGATTGTCACAGATAAAAATGAAGTGATGGCGTTAGATGCCAAAATGACCTTCGATGAAAATGCTTTATTCCGTCAGCCTGAAATTGCAGAGATGCGCGATGAATCAGAAGAAGATGATAATGAGCGCGAAGCCAAAAACTGGGATTTATCCTATGTATCAATGGACGGTGATATTGGCTGTATGGTCAATGGCGCGGGGCTTGCGATGGCAACAATGGATATTATCAAGCTTTACGGTGGGGAGCCTGCAAATTTCCTAGATGTTGGCGGCGGCGCAACAGCCGAGCGTGTGACAGCGGCCTTTAAAATCATTCTTTCTGATCCAAATGTAAAAGGTATTTTAGTGAATATTTTTGGCGGCATCATGAAGTGTGATGTGATTGCCGAAGGCGTGATTGCAGCAGCAAAAGAAGTTGATTTATCTGTGCCTCTTGTCGTTCGTTTAGAAGGAACGAATGTTGAGAAGGGTAAAGAGCTAATGGGTAATTCTGGATTGCCTATCATTGCAGCAGATGATTTAGAAGATGCAGCCAAGAAAGTAGTTGCGGCAACTGAAGAAGCGCAAAAGGCGGCTTAAAATATGATGAAATATATATTTATATTAGTAGCGGCTTTGCTTATAAGTCCTAACGCTTTTGCTCAAGATAGCAAGGAAGATCGTATGGCGGCAGCGGTTGCCTATGAGAAGATTATGCCCGTTGAAGGTCTTATGGGTGAGATGTTGGCGGAATTTAAAAAATCACCCCAACTTAAATTGTCGCATGAAGATATTCAGGCGATTGCGAAGACCTATGATATTGATGAGCTTCGTCAAAAGATGCTTGAATCAATGGTAAATAATTTCACAACGAATGAAATTAATGCCTTAACCGTTTTTTATTCTTCGCCAGAAGGCAAAGCAATCATGAAAAAGATGCCTAAATATATGAGCGAACTGATGCCATATATACAGCAAAGAATGGTCGCAGGCTTAACCGAATATATGCAGACAAAAGCTGCTCAACCACCACAATAAATTTTAAAAGGGATTATCGAATGTCAGTATTAGTCAATAAAGAAACAAAAGTGATTTGTCAGGGGTTTACCGGATCACAAGGTACGTTTCATAGTGAGCAAGCCATTGCTTATGGAACGCAAATGGTTGGTGGGGTGACGCCTAAGAAAGGCGGGCAGGAGCATTTAGGGCTTCCCGTTTTTGATACAGTGGCAGATGCCAAAGAAAAGACAGGCGCAAATGCTAGCGTGATTTATGTGCCGCCGTCTTTTGCTGCCGCCGCGATTGAAGAAGCGATTGATGCGCAGATTGAACTAGCGATTTGTATTACAGAAGGCATTCCTGTTTTAGACATGGTGCGTGTGAAAAAGAAGTTAAAGAATTCAAAGACGCGTCTCATTGGGCCAAACTGCCCAGGTATTATTACGCCGGATGAATGTAAAATTGGTATTATGCCGGGGCATATTCATACGCGCGGGAAAATTGGTATTGTATCGCGTTCAGGAACGCTTACCTATGAAGCAGTTGCCCAAACAGGCGCCGTCGGTCTTGGTCAGTCAACCTGTATCGGTATTGGCGGCGACCCCGTTAATGGAACAAACTTTATTGATTGCATTGAGATGTTTATGGATGATCCAGAAACAGAAGGAATCTTGATGATTGGTGAAATTGGCGGAACAGCAGAAATTGAGGCAGCCGAATTCTACAAAGGTTTAAAAACGAAAAAACCAATTGCAGGATTTATTGCTGGTGCAACGGCCCCTCCAGGAAAAAGAATGGGCCACGCAGGCGCGATTATATCTGGCGGCGATGATACAGCGGAAGCCAAAATGGAAGCGATGAAAGCAGCAGGATTTGAAGTCTCTGCAAGCCCGGCAGGATTAGGGCAAGCAATGAAGACAGCAATGGCTGCTTAATCAGGCGACTTTTGGTTGAAGGTAATCTACGCCCGCAAACCTATTTGATCTTTCAAAATCGATGAGCGAAGCTTGTTGCTCAAGTGCATTAACGTAAGTGTCAGCAGACCATCCTGCGCCTGTAATAATTGCGACATATTTAAATGTTTCATTATGCCAAGCATGAGTTGCATAGGTAACGCAGTTCGTTCGACCGCGACGGTCATTCATATATGCCATCCATTCAATTCCATCTGCTTCATACCCCACATTTCCATTAACAAAGGTGAGAGCATTACTATTCCCTTCATCACCCGCATTATAAGCAATCATGCCTAAGATTTGATCGTTATAACGTCTTGTCAGCATTCCCATATGTCGCGCAGCAAGGGGGATAGCTCTCTCTGGATCAATTAGATCATCAATTGTTGCGTTGTATAGCCGGCTTGCTGTACTTGGTAAGAATTGCGCAATTCCTACCGCGCCTTTATTCGAATTAGTTTGGCCAGATACAACATCTGGTCTGAAGCCTGCTGATTCTTGATAGAGTTGGTTTGCAAAAAGAACAGGGTTAATTCCTTCTTCTATTGCCGATTGCACAATCAATTCAAAATATCCCGCTTTTACAGGATCGGTTTGAATTTGCCTCATCATCAGTGGGTTATAGGCGTAATTCTCACGCTCTAAGATTGCAAAATTAATATCGCGCCTATCTGAGAAGAATTGATCGCCGGATCTTTGCCAATCATTGCTCGCACATACGGGGCGGGAGTGATAGGGCTCTGATCGATTTTGAAATAGTCCGTCTGAATTTAAAGCAGCTAGGGTCGCAGCAGTTCCTAATGCTGCGGCTCTTCCGCCCCATTTAGGCTTTCCTATTAAATGCCCTGCAGATTCAAAGAAAGCAGAATATAAATCTGCTGTTCCTTTTCCTATATGATGCGCAAATTTAGGAACAGAGTAACCGCGCCGAGTTTTCGCGAAAGGAATGATGTCTGGTCGAAGGTAGAAAATCCCTAGAGTAAAATTGCCAATTGCAAAGCCGCCACGCCTGAAAAAATTGCCAAGCGCATTTTTTAAAGGGCCTTTGGCGTAATCGGAAACATCTTTAGTCAAAAGCTCAGCAGGAGTTTTTGGATTATTCTTTTTGCGGCTGCTTACCTTTTTTTGAGGTTTAGCAGGTTTTTTGCGGTGATATACTCGAGCCATAATCTTACTTTTCAAAATTTCCAATAAATTACAGATTTTGCTTTACATAATCAATATAAATTTTAATCTTTTGTTAATTATTACGGAAAATTATGCCGTTTTGGTTAAGGCTATGATTTTTCTGCCGTATTTTTTGCCATTTTTTCAATCTAAGCCATTGATTTTATTGAAATAGTGTCTGGCATGCGCCCTGCAAAGTTATCAATATAACTTTTAAATAGGAGCGTCTAACTATGACTTTTAAATTATATATTGCAGGAACAACATTATGGCTGATCGTTTTGGCGGCAGCGATTGATTTTAACCCTTTAGAAGGTATGACTGACCTCGCTGGACAGGCCTTATTCTTCTAAAAAATACCCCTATCTCAAAACCCAACCTACGCCTGTAGGATAGAGATAACCGAACCCAACTCACTTTATATGGGGCAGATTGTCACTCCCTTCAGTCTGCCCCTTCTTTTTTTAAAAATCTCGTGGCATTATGTTTTTGCTAAATTAAACACGAGAAATATATGTCAAAAATCCAAAAACTTTCCTTTGAAGATCAAGAGCTTCTTTTTTCCTTGCCCTACCGTGTGGGTATGTGGATTTCAAATGTTGATGATGTGGAATCCCGTAAGCTCGATGACAAGAATGAAAAGAAGGTTTTAGAGATTTTTTTAGAGCGTGTATCTAAATCTGGCTCAAGAATGCCATTTAGCGCGATGATTGCTAAAAAATGTATATCCTCAAAAGGCTCATGGGTGTCATGGGAAGCAAAGAGTGAAGAGAAGGTTGTTTTTGCAGATTTAGAAAAATCATTTCTGGTGTTTAAAAATGAATTATCGCCGCCTGAGCTTAAGCAATTTAAGCAGTTAGTCTGGCAGTGCGGCATTACGGTTGCGCAAGCCTATGATGAAGATGCTGATCCTGATGGTGAAATGCATATGAACCATCTCTTTGAAGTTCTAGGGAACATGTTAGGTGGAGGACCAAAATTAAAAAAGGCACCAGAGAATATTAGTGCAAAGGAAAAAGCAGCCTTGAAAAAGCTGAGGGATTTATTAAAACAAAAAGTACAATAAGTATAAAAATTATGTCTGAAAATTTATCATTTCTTACTGGGGTTAATTCTGAATATATCGCGCATTTATTCACGCAATATCAAAGAAATCCTGCGACTGTCGATTCAAGCTGGAAGCAATTCTTTGAAAGTTTAGAAGAAGATGAGTTGGCCGTTTTAAAAGAGCTGCATGGCGCAAGTTGGACGCCGCAGGAAAACCGCAAAGACCAAAACGGATTTTTATCCAAAGGTTCAGAAACAAGATTTAAAACTTACCCCGAAATTCAAAAAACTAATGGCGCGTCCTCTGATCCTTTTGAGTCAGAAGATGTTCGGCAAACTGTTTTGGATTCTGTGCGCGCGATTATGTTGATCCGCGCCTATCGTGTGCGTGGTCACCTTGTAGCTGATCTTGATCCGCTGGGCTTAAAAGAAGAAGAATATCACCCTGAATTAGATCCGGCGCATTACGGATTTGAAGTGAGTGATTATTCGCGGCCTATATACCTTGATAATGTTTTGGGTCTTGAGAGCGCGACTTTAAATGAAATTTTAAGCGTGCTTAAGGAAACATATTGCGGAAAAATTGGTGTTGAATTTATGCACTTAACAGACCCAGAAGAAAAAAGCTGGGTTCAAAAAAGAATTGAAGAGCCGCATAACAAGACAGACTTCACCGAAAGAGGGCGCCTGGCAATTTACGAGCGCCTTGTTGCAGCAGAAGGATTTGAAAAATTCTTGCATAAGAAATATCCCGGAACAAAGCGATTTGGTCTTGATGGCGGAGAATCCCTTGTGCCTTGTATTGAGCAAATCATGAAGCGCGGGGGGCAGCTTGGCTTAGAAGAAATTGTCTTAGGCATGGCGCATAGGGGGCGTTTAAACGTTCTGACCAATGTCATGAATAAATCCTTTACGGCAATGTTTGCAGAATTTAAAGGCGCAAAAACACTGCCCGATAGTGTGCAAGGATCAGGTGATGTGAAATACCACATGGGTACATCTGCGGATCGTGACTTTGATGGCAATAATATTCACTTGTCACTCACTGCCAACCCATCACACTTAGAATGTGTGAACCCTGTTGTTGTCGGAAAAGTTCGCGCCAAGCAAGTTAATCGTGAGGATTATGATTCAGAAAAAGTCATGCCTCTCTTGCTTCATGGTGATGCGGCTTTCGCAGGTCAGGGTGTTGTGCCGGAAACACTCATGATTTCAGAATTGCCGGGATACCGTGTGGGCGGAACAATTCATATTGTCATTAATAACCAGATTGGTTTTACAACGCGTCCGAAATATGGTCGCTCTGGACCATATTGTACAGATGTTGCGAAAATGTTGGCAGCACCTATTTTTCACGTGAATGGAGATGATCCGGAAGCGGTTGTTCATGTAGCACGTATTGCAACAGAGTTTCGTCAGAAATTTAAAAAAGACGTGGTAATCGACATGTTTTGTTATCGCCGCCTTGGTCACAATGAAGGGGATGAGCCGTCTTTTACTCAGCCTTTAATGTATAAGCAGATTAAGTCGCAAGAAACAACCAAAGCCAAATACGCTCAAAAATTAATCACTGATGGTTTGTTAACGCCCGAAAAGAGACAGCAAACAATTGATACGTTTGAACAAAAAATGGAAGATGCATTTGCGGCGGCTGAAGGATACAAAAATAATGAAGCCGATGCAATGGATGGGGCGTGGTCAGGATTGGATGATGCGCCGGATGGTAACCGCAAAGGAAATACCGCTGTTGATCAAAAGTCTTTGCAGAAAGTAGCCGAGGTCATCACTCATGTGCCTGACGACTTTAACATTAATTCAAAAATTGCCCGTCAGTTAAAATCAAAAGAACAAGCGATTAGTGCTGGTGAAGGTATTGATTGGGCTACGGCAGAAGCTCTTGCCTTTGGCACATTGGTTGATCAGGGTTTTGCAGTGCGTTTGTCGGGTCAGGATTGTGGCCGGGGAACATTCTCTCAACGGCATGCGATATTATATGACCAAAAGACTGAAGATAAATATATTCCGCTGACAAAAGTTGATGATAATCAAGCTTTATTTGAAGTGCATGATAGCCCGTTATCTGAATTTGCCGTGATGGGTTTTGAGTACGGATATGCGCTTGCAGACCCAAAAACTCTTGTCATGTGGGAAGGGCAGTTTGGTGATTTTGTGAACGGCGCGCAAATTATTATTGATCAATTTTTATCATCTGGTGAGACAAAATGGCTCAGAATGTGTGGGCTTGTTCTACTTCTCCCTCATGGATATGAAGGGCAGGGGCCAGAGCATTCTTCAGCCCGACCAGAGAGATTTTTGCAAATGAGCGCAGAAGATAATTGGCAAGTAGCAAATTGTACAACACCAGCTAATTACTTTCATATTTTGCGCCGTCAAATGTGTCGTGATTTTAGAAAACCGTTAATATTAATGACACCTAAATCTCTCTTGCGTCATAAATTATGTGTTTCAAAATTAGAAGACTTTGCTGAAGGCTCAAGCTTTCATAGAGTTTTAAATGATCATGATTTAGATCAACTGAAATCCGGTAAGAATGTGAAGCGCATCGTATTCTGCACAGGGAAAGTTTATTACGACTTACTCCAAGCGCGCCGTGATAAAAAGATTGATGATGTCATCATTACGCGCGTGGAACAGCTTTATCCCTATCCCGGCGATGTCATTGAAGAAGAATTGAAAAAATATCCTGAAGCCGATATTGTCTGGTGTCAGGAAGAACCCAAGAATATGGGGTCATGGACATTCATTGATCCTCTTCTAGAAGAGAGCCTTGGTAATGCAGGACATAAAGCAGGAAGAGCAAGTTATATCGGCCGAAAAGCTGCCGCCTCTCCGGCGACAGGGCATTTAAAGACTCATGAAAAAGAACAAGCAGAATTAATTGAGACCGCTCTAACTGCTTAAATATTGACATAATAATTTTTTACTGTATTGTGCCCAAAATTCAGGAGACAATCATGCATGATTTCGGTGGTACAAATATCCATTTTATAGAAGAGCTGGACCCTACAGATATTGTATCGTCTTTGAAGGCACGAGGTATTGAAAACGCTCATTTTAATAATGGGACTTTCAATTTACCTAGGGATATTTTTGCTCCTAATTTTCTAGCAGCGTTTCAGCGCATCTTAGACTTACAAAAAGATAGACAATCGCCTTTAGTTGTTGCGCTGAATTCTAATATAAGTATGAGAGATTCATTTGTTGGGAAACCCAATGAAGAAGAATTGAATGATAAGCTTATTTCTCAAGACGAGCGAGCAGAAAATATTTTAAGTTTGCTTGGAACTCAATACCCCTATAGGCAGGTCGTGGTTATCCTATATGATGAACAAACACCAGCAGAGCTATATGGGGCACTAAGAGATTCACTTAATATGTTGAGTCTGCATAAAGTCGGATATGGGACAAATCCTAAAGACAAGCCAATCATAGGGAGCAAATTCTTTTCTTTTGTACATGCTTCTCCATTATATAATGACGAAAAACCTGCTATGCACCAAGAAACACCTCAAGACCATCCTACAGCTAGAACCCCAGATGTTGTTGAAAAGCTTACAGAAGAGATAGGTCCCCACGGTCAACCTTATATTACCACGAAAGGTGGATTACTAATGCCTGTAGCAAAGGAACTAAGGCAATACTCAGCAACAGAAAATGACCCTAGACCTGCTTATCAACAATCTTAGATCTTTGACATATCTTACTTTTGAGGCTTGATATTCGCTATTAACGATGCCATTCTTTTTATGAATTTAATTAGAAAAAAGTATCAAAAATGGCTCAAATTACAGTTCCAGCATTAGGTGAATCAGTATCAGAAGCGACTGTCGCGCAGTGGCTTAAAAAAGAGGGTGATAGCGTTACCAAAGACGAGCCCATCGTTGAATTAGAAACTGACAAAGTCACGCTCGAAGTGAATGCACCAGAGGCGGGAACAATTAGCTCTATCGTTGTCCAAGAAGGGGAGAATGTAGAAGTTGGCGCTTTATTAGGTGAAATTGGCGAAGGAAGCGCGGCAAACGACGCACCTGCCAAAAAAGAAGAGCCGAAAGCAGAAGAACCAGCCGCTGCTATAGCGCCGGAGCCAAAAGCCGAAGCTCCTGCTCCTGCATCCAATGATATAGATAATAAATTATCGCCTGCTGTTCAAAAAATGGTCAATGATAATAATCTGGATGCTTCAAAAATTTCAGGAACAGGAAAAGATGGTCGCCTTACAAAAGAAGATGTTCAAAATCATATGAGCTCCGGCCCTGCCACTCCTTCGCCAGCGCCAACGCCGGCTGTTGCGCCTGTATCTCAAGATAAAGGCGAGAGAGAAGAGCGTGTACGTATGTCCCGCCTTCGCCAGGCGATTGCGAAACGTCTCAAAGGCGCGCAAGAAACAGCAGCCATTCTTACGACATTTAATGAAGTTGATATGACCGCTATCATTGAATTGCGTAAAGATTATCAGGATAGTTTTGTGAAGAAGCATAATGTGAAACTAGGTTTCATGTCATTCTTTGTGAAAGCGGCCGTTCAGGCGTTAAAAGAATTCCCAGCAGTGAATGCAGAAATTAGCGGCGATGAAATTATCTATAAAAATTATTATGATATTGGTATTGCTGTTAGTACCCCGCAAGGTCTCATCGTGCCTGTCGTTCGTGATTGTAATGAGAAATCTATGGCGGGCATTGAGAAAAATATTATCGATCTTGGTGGTCGTGCCCGCGATGGAAAAATCGGCCTTGATGAAATGCAAGGCGGCACATTTACAATTACCAATGGTGGTATCTTTGGATCATTAATGGCAACACCTATTTTGAATGCGCCGCAATCGGCGATTTTAGGAATGCATAAGATTCAACAGCGTCCAGTGGTTATGCCAGATGGTTCAATTCAAGCCAGACCGATGATGTATTTGGCGCTGTCATATGATCATAGAATTATTGATGGAAAAGAATCTGTTAGTTTCTTGGTGCGTATTAAAGAAGCGTTAGAAGATCCACAAAGATTATTGCTCGATATTTAAAGCTTCATTTCTACATATTCGATAACACCCTTTTTAGAGAGTGTTTTCATGGCTTTCAAGCCATGCTCATCACGTGATTCTGTCTTGTCACCAATATTAATCTGACTGATGCCGTAGCCCGTCGCGTTGACTTGTTCACGGGAGGTTGGCACTTCGGAGCAATAGACAAACTCCCCGATTAACGTAAAGCCGCGCTTGGATAAATGCATCATCATCCGGTTCAGCGCTTCTTGCCAAAATGAATATTTATCGCCGCCACTATGCGAGATCATTTGGGTTACAAGGGATTCATTACTTATTGAATAGCCAAATACCGGATGTGAGAGACAAGAAATTTCAAAGTTTTGCCCTAGTTCGTTTTTCGCTAAGCACACCGCATGTTTATCTTCCCCATATTGCTCTCTAGCTCGATGAACAGCTTTTTCAAAACTAACCTGATCTGCCTGCTCAATCTGAACTTCTTCAACAGGAAAATCATTCAGCGGAATATAATCTGGATCGGCTTCATAAATCGTTTTGACTTTTCCACTTTCCCCAACGGTATAAACACTAATACCAGCATGCTCGATAATTTTTAGAGATTTTTCAACAAACTCATCCTGACGGCGTTTAAAAAAATCTTTTTCGAATCCTTCACGATCTAAGTAAATTCTTGCAATTCCTGCTTCTGCCATGTTCTTTGCACAGTTTGGGCAGAACGGATCAGTTATAAATATATGTGCACCTTCTGTAGGAAAGGCAGCATTCGCCATTAAATTTGTTTCTGCATGAACAGTTGCCGATGCATTTCCAATTTTCTTTCTTGTATCAATGACGTCACTGATGACCTCAGGATAGCTGTTTGTACATGTTACAAAGTTATCCGGATTGTTAGGGTGCCAGATTGTTGCGGCAATTTTATTTTTAGGGTGAGGGCTTTTTTGAGCCTCTTCCCTTGTTCTATCACGTATTTTTTCAATCTGACTTTTTGACATGGATATTTATTATAATCTATTAAGATATTGAAAACGTTAAGATAATAAATTACTTTATGTAAATATTCAAGATATATTTATTCGGTATGTGTCGCTTTATTTCTCTGGCTTTTTAGGGGCTTTCCGGCAATACTGATTTTCAAAATAAACACTCACTTATTAATAATTCGGTAAAAATATGTCTGATACTTCTTATGATCTCATTGTTATAGGTTCTGGCCCTGGCGGGTATGTCTGCGCTATTCGTGCAGCGCAGCTCGGGATGAAAGTGGCCTGCGTTGAAAAGCGCGCTACATTAGGCGGCACATGCTTGAATATTGGATGTATTCCTTCAAAAGCTCTTTTACATGCGTCGGAGCGATACCATGAATCGCATAAAGAATTTGAAGAGATGGGCATTGTTGCGAATGATGTGAAGCTCGATCTCAAAAAAATGATGTCTTATAAAGATAGTGTGGTTGAAGCCAACACAAAAGGAATTGAGTTCTTATTTAAAAAGAACAAAATTGATTGGATTAAAGGTCATGCGAAATTCACAAGTGATAAAGAAATTGACGTTGAAGGAAAGACCTACACAGCTAAAAATTTTGTGATTGCAACAGGCTCAGACGTGATGGGCTTGCCGAATATCGAAGTCGATGAGAAGAAGATTGTAAGCTCAACAGGCGCTCTTGAATTAGAGTCTGTACCCAAAGACATGGTTGTAATTGGCGGCGGCGTTATTGGGATGGAGCTAGGCTCTGTCTGGTCACGTTTAGGGGCGAATGTCACAGTGATTGAATTTATGGATAAAATTCTACCGGGCATGGATGATGATATCCGTAAAGAGGCACAAAAGATTTTCAAAAAACAAGGCATACAATTCAAACTCTCTTCTAAAGTCACTAAGGCAGAAGTGAAAGGCAAGGGCGTTGAAATTCATGTTGAACCAGCCAAGGGCGGTGACGTCGAAGCGATGAAGGCAGATGTTGTTTTGGTTTGCGTGGGGCGTAAAGCCTACATAGATAAACTAGGCTTAGATAAGGCCAGCGTCAAAACAGATGACCGTGGCCGCGTTGAAATTAATCATAATTTCCAATCAAATATTCCAACTATACATGCGATAGGAGATGTAACGATTGGGCCAATGCTCGCGCATAAGGCCGAAGATGAAGGCGTTGTCTTGGCTGAGATTTTAGCGGGTCAAACAGGCCATATTGATTACAATTTAATTCCAAATGTTGTTTATACTGCACCTGAAATTGCAAGTATCGGTAAAACTGAAGCGCAGTTAAAAGAAGAGGGGATTGCCTATAATGTTGGAAAATTTCCTTTCATGGCCAATGGCCGTGCCCGTGCAATGAACTCAACTGATGGCTTTGTTAAAATTATCGCCGATAAAAAGACAGACCGCGTTTTAGGATGCCATATTGTAGGGCCAGAAGCAGGTACACTTATCGCTGAAGTCGGAATAGCCATGGAGTTTGGAGCTTCAAGCGAAGATATCGCCCGTACATGTCATGCTCACCCAACATTGGAAGAGGCCGTGAAAGAAGCCGCCCTCGACGTTGAAAAACGCGCCATTCATATGTGATTTATTTCCTGCTTGGTGCTGGCGGATGAGATATGACCTTTTGATACTCCTGAGGTGTTAAGCATAGAGCTGATCCTTTAAAAGGAATGGTCACAAGAAATTGATCGCCAATTCCAGCAGATAGAGAATTCATTCTGGTTCTCAAAGAATCAATTGTTCTTCTGACTGTTTGTATGGCAACAGCTTTTGTTCCTGGTATATTAGCATTTGCTGCAACTTGGCTTGGTTTTTTAAGTTCACCCCTTGTTTCTAATAATCCTACAAACGTTTTCCACTCTGCTTGATAAACAAGCATTGGCTGGCTGTTAATCCATATACGTCCGTGAGGGGCAGAAAAAGACAATCTTCCATATGTTTTAAGCCCTACAGTTTGCCTATCCTGTTCAGATAAATCTTCTAAATTGTAATTAATGAAAAATTTTCCTAAGGATGCTGAATACCATATAGGTCTTAAATCTAATGCTCTATGAGCTTCTAATGCTTTTGTCTGAAAACTATCAGCTTCTAAAAGAATCCGCCTTGTTTGTTTTTTACCACCGTCTCTTTGCCAGAAAATGTCACTTCCATACATATGTTTATTTAATGTTTGCGTATCTACGCCTACGCGGACATCATCCGACACTCTACTCACTAGCCTATTTAAAAAATCTCGAAAAGCGATTACTTTTTGATTGCGTAATATAAATTGATATTCTTTATGAAACGTCCAGCCTGCAAAATTATTAGAGAGGTCATCTTCTGCAAGATTTTTAGCAATCGGAGACTTATAAGGAAGCAAACTAAATCCAATTGTTGATCGAGATTGAAAATATTGTGATGAATCAGGAATAATTTTTTCAATTGAATTGAGTAATCTTGCGTAAGTATTACCAACTCTTTCAACAGCTATATCACTATCATCTGAGAAGATTATTTTAGCTATTTGACTTCCAGTTTGTGGTACGCCTTTTGCTTTGATTAATGCGACCAATAATTTTTGCTGATTTTTAGGAAGATTTATTTCTGTATCTTCGTAATAAATTTTATCATTGTCTGATGGCTGGTATCGCCATGGCCCTAATATAATGTCATCGTCATAAATTTCTAAAGCGATCACTTTAGAGGAGGTAAATGCTTTGGAATGAACTTTTTTGAGATCGACTGCATTTCCTTTGTCTTTTGTATCTATTTTAGGGCTAGTATTTGCACGAGCTTGATGATTGTCCTGATCAAATATATGAGAATTGCGTAAGAAAACTTCTTGTGCCGCTCCGTCCGGAACAAAGTGCCCCATAAGGATTTTTAATCTATTCCTTTGTTCTTTAGGAAGTGGCTCATTACATATTAGCTTCGCTAAATCTGTCCCAGCCGCGCCCTGAAGGCCGTGTATTTTTAAACCGTCTAAGTAGAATGAATGTGTTTTGGGGTCGTATTCCCAATCACCATTTTGCGCCTTTTGTGGTTCTCTCTCAGCCATAATAAAGCTGGGATAGCAATTTTAGCCTCATTAGTCAATAATTATGTTAAATACTAAGTCTTGCGAAAGTTTGGATGAATAACCGTAGGTGAGGTGGCTATGATTTGAGGGACAGTAATTGTCACAAGGGGCTTTCGTTTTAAATTTTCAAAACTCACCATACTTTCGGGTGTAATATCTCCAGATCGTATTTGATCATCAAAGTCTTTTGTTAAGTCCATAGCCATTATGATCTTCACGTAAGGATCATCATTTTCTTGTTCAATATGTCTTTGAACCCCTTCAACTGGGTAGGCCATATTGAATTGGCGATAGCTCACATGATGCTCGTCGTTAACATAGATGTAAATATACTTTCCAGCTTCAGGAAATTTTTGCGCTGCAGTAAATAATTTAAAGATCGTCTCTACCTTATCAGAATATGACGTAAGTTTTTCTGGCTCTGGAGGGGGGACATCATCTTCTGGATTAAAAGGATAATGCCCATTTCTTTGAAGACCTAATTGGCGAAACTTTTCTAACAAATCAAACTTTGATCCGATTGCCATCATCTCTTCTAATGTAATACTATCTTGTAAAGGACGTTCTATCTTAAAGATATGTCGTAATGTGAGAGTACTTTTGTCTTGTTTATGTTTTTGAATCCTATCTGCTAACTCACTTAAAGATCGGCATCCGTAATAACTTAATCCCCTCTGATGGTGATGAAAGACGGCCATGTACTCATACTCCCTGGAACATGCATCTTGATAGGCAGTAAGGAGGTTTCGTGCAACAGGGTTTTTACAAAATCTAAGTACGTTTTTAAAGAGTGCTCTGTAAATGCGGGAGCTAGGTGAGAATCATCAGAATGGCTTAAGTCGCCAGGCTTTCTTTGATTGCTTCCGCCATCAATAACAGAAAATTTAACTTTACCCAGTATTGTACCCATATCGATAGAATAATCAGCGATATTGTTATGTCAATCAATATTAGGCGCGGGGATGAGCTTTTTTGTAGATTTTTTGAAGCTCATCAAAATTCATATCTGTGTAGATTTGCGTTGTACTAAGCGAGGCGTGACCAAGAAGCTCCTGAATCTCTCTAAGATTTGCGCCATTTTGCAAAAGGTGGGTTGCAAAACTATGGCGTAGAGCGTGCGGCGTTAATGTATCAGGCAACAATAATTGTTTACGAATATCGCGCATGGCCTTTTGAGCTACACCTTGTTTGAGGCGCCTACCTTTTGCACCGATAAAAAGTGCCCGATCTTTATCTTCAGGGTAGGGGCAGTTTTCTCGATAGTCTTCCAATGCCTCATCAATTTTAGATAAGAAAGGAACAAACCGTTCTTTGTTGCCTTTTCCTTTGACTTGAACAAAACCGTTTTTGGGAAGATCTTTGATGTTGAGTTGAAGCGCTTCTTCAATACGAAGCCCGCACCCATAGAGCATTGTGAACAGAGCTTTATCGCGTTTTTCAATCCATGTGCTATTGGGCATATCATCAAGAAGGCGAAAGGCTTGATTTTCCTCTAAGGCCTTGGGAAGTTTACGCGGAATTTTAGGCGAGCGCATTCCACCTACCGCCGCGTTATGGGCTATGCCTTGTCGATCCATCCATGTCAGAAAGTTTTTTAAGCTTGATAAGGCACGTGCCCGTGAAGCATTAGATGATCCGTTGACAGCTTGCTTTGAAAGCCAGCTTCTAAAGTCAGAAAGATTGGCAGATGACACAATTTGAATTGAAAGAGCGCTCGCGTGATGGTTCGATAGAAACTCTAAGAAATCAGAGAGATCAGAAATATAGGCGCGTAGAGTATGCTTTGATAATTGTTTTTCGTTTTGCAGCCAACTGACCCAGTTATTTAAAATTCTTTGTAAGTCAGGTTCGCAATATTCTAGAACAGTGTGCTTAAACATTAATGCGGTAAGTTGAGCCAGTTTCGAAAGGCACGTTCAACAACAAGCGCAAGAAATTGAACCATTTCAGTCCCTTGGTCGGGTTGAAACATTTGTGGGTCGCGCGAGCCAAATGCCAAAATTGCGGGCGGTGTATTCATTGAAATATCAACACGGAGCAATGCTTGTGATTGCACCAAATTTGCGCCGCCACCATAGATGGCTTCTAATCCGCCAATATCCGCTTGCAGTAAAACATTTTGTCCTTCCATCCATTTATCAATCGTGCCTTCAGGAAGCACACGAATGCCTGTTGAATGAATATGAGGAATATCATGGCCATTACTCTCAACCAAAAGGACAGAGATATCAGTATCGAGCATCGCTGATAAATCCATTGTAATAATGTCAATAAACTCTTCAAAGTTGCGCGCTTCTAATAGCCGTAAAACAGCCGCATGGATACGTTGTTGATTGTTCATATTGGAACGCGCATTTTCAACGATCTCTTGAGTTTTTTCTAAGACTTTTTCTTTGTCTGATTTCAAACGGTTGATTAAAAAGGATTGGAAATCAGTAACATTCTTTCCACCCGCTTCTTTAGGAGGGGTGAGGAGATCACATACTTCAGGATTTTGCTGTAAGAATTTGGGATGATTACGCAAGTAATCAATAATTTCTTCTGCGCTGAGTAGTGTGTTTTTGGTTGCTGGTTCTGAATCACTCATAACTTCCATAATATCATAAGCCGCGGCTTAGAAATATTATTTTATTGAGGAGGTGGCGGCTTGTCTTGTCCTAGATTGCTTTGAGTCCTAATGTGTTCTGAAATAACTCTGAATAATTCATTTACTTCATTATTTTCTGTGGAGCATATAAGGGGAGTAATTCTATCACCATATTTTAAAATTACACTTTCAAGTCCCATTCTATCGTCACCATGTATGTCCACGTCAGTAAATTGAGTGTTATAAGTTTCTTTAATTCCGTTATCTGTTCTACCAATTAATGTTTCAACATGGATAAGGCGTCCCTTTAAAATAATTTTTTGAGATACAGGTAGAGCACTCAATTTTGCATGTTTACCTAATTTATAAAGATATATGGCAGCAACAGAAAAAGCAGCCGCTATTCCTAAATTTTCTGGAGTAGGATTCTTAGCGGCATTAAAGATAGTCAATAAACTTATGCCACCCACAGCTAGGTTAGAGGTCCATTCTAAGAAGAAGCCACTTGCCTTTATATTTCGACCTTGAGAACGTGTCATGGGAGCAGTTGTAATCAGTGTACGCCCATTTTCTTTTTTAACATCTATCATTGCTCATCTCGCTAATCTACCTAGCAAGATGAGATCAAAACAAATTATATTATTATGTCAATTACAAAATTGATTGGCCAGTTTTCTTCCAATCTTCAACAAAGGCAGCAAGACCTTTATCTGTGAGAGGATGGTTGACCAATTTTTTGATCACATCCGGAGGGCACGTCACAACATCAGCGCCCATACGCGCGCTTTCTAAAATATGTTGCGGATGACGAACGGAAGCCACAAGAACTTCTGTATCAATATCTTGATACTGGTCATAGATTGTTAAAATATCAGCAATTAAATCCATGCCATTTTGACCAATATCATCAAGACGGCCTACGAAAGGAGAGATAAATGTCGCTCCGACTTTACCAGCAAGCAATGCCTGCATGGGAGAAAAACATAATGTCACATTTACCATCGTTCCATTATCAGAAAGATTTTTACAAACTTTTAAACCGGCCTCGGTTAAAGGAACCTTTACAGCAATATTTTTTGCAATCTGCGCAAGCTTTTCACCTTCTTTCATCATTGTGTCAAAATCAGTTGAGGCAACTTCGGCGCTGACGGGCCCTTTACAGATGTCACAAATTTCTTTGACCAGCGGAATAAATTCTTTTCCTGACTTGGCAATAATGGATGGGTTTGTTGTAACCCCATCTAAAATTCCAAGATCAGCTAAATCCTGAATGGCATCTAAATCTGATGTATCTGCAAAAAATTTCATGTGTGCTTTCCTTTATTTGAATTTCAACATTAGTGATAAAAGGAAAAGCAGAGTAGGGCAAGAGTGGAATTATCTTATATTCCCATCAATAGGAGGAACTTCTATTATAATCTTGGGAGGCTCTTCTCTCGCATGATCAGGATTGTGAGGTTGAAAGCCAAGATTATTTAAAAAGCTGTATAAATTATCTGATAATTTGCTTAATTTTCCTCTTAATTCATTAATCGTTTTAGCGGTACGATCTCCTGTACTTCTTTCATCGTAAAGAGAAACTAATTCGTCTAATGCCACAGAACCAGAATCGAAAAAGCTTTGTGTTAATTCATCTTGATCTTTGGGCTGCTCAAGAGCATGTAGACCCTCTATGAGGCCCTGAAATGCATGTAGGTTTTGAGCTAAAATTTCTAGAGTATTAATTTTAAGAATTAGATGTGTTTCTCCTTCCGTAATGTTTGTCTGAAGGTCGTCTTTTAATTTATCTATGCCACGTTTTAATCCTTCAGCAGATGAGCCTGTGATTGATTGGGCAAAGGCGATTTCTTTTCTTGCATTTTCTATGGCTAGATGAAGAGCTTGCCCTGCGTGCTCGCTGCTGACTAAAGGTGTGAAAGGCGCAAAAATTCTTGCCATTTCTGTTGCAGTTGTATCAACAAACAGAACTTTAGGTTCTGCAGATCTATCTTCTCCAGAAAAATTAAAGAAACCGCTTAAAAATCTTCCAAATACACTCATTTTTATGCTCTTTTATTACTATTAAAAAGATATATCCAAGATATTAAATTATGTCAAATAAGAATATTGCAGTTTTGACGCCCTATCCGGTTGAGAAAGCTTATGATTATAAGCTGCCAGAGGCAATTATTGATCAGCCAGGTCAGTATATTTCTGTGCCTTTAGGAAACCGTGAGGTTCCCGCTGTGATCTGGGGAGATGCTGCAAATGATATTGACCCATCTAAAATTAAATCCGTTTTAAAGTCATATGATTTACCGGCCTTGCCATCTGTTCATCTCAAATTCTTAAAATGGATGGCGCAATATACTATGGCGCCGTTAGGCTCTGTTTTAAAATTAACATTAAGTGTGCCTAAAGCCTTAGAGCCTTTACCGAGTGTAACAGGGTATGTGCTGGGCGATGCGTTGAAAGAGGCACAGAGTGTGTCGGCGCCTGCACAAAGAGTGCTTGCGCTTATGAGCGATCAATTACCACGCAGATTATCAGAGATTGCAGAGGATGCGAATTGTTCGAGTAGCGTCATTAAGACTCTTGTTAAAAATGATTTACTTAAGACTGTTGATTTACAAAGTCCGCCGCCTTGTCGTTCGCCGGATGCGCATAGGGCAGGGGCGTTATTATCATCTGAACAACAACAATGCGCAGATCATTTAATAAACTGTGTAAAGTCCAATCAATATTCGGCGACGCTTTTAGATGGAGTGACAGGGGCTGGTAAAACTGAAGTCTATTTTGAAGCTGTCGCAGAAGCGCTCAAGCAAAATAAGCAAGTTTTGATTTTGCTGCCTGAAATTGCTTTATCTAATGCATTTCTTGATCGCTTTAAAAGTCGCTTCGGGTGTTCACCCGCGCTTTGGCATTCCTCTTTAAGTTCAGCAAAGCGTAAAATCACATGGCGCGGTGTGGCTGAAGGGCAGAGTAAAGTTATTATCGGTGCGCGCTCTGCTTTATTTCTACCCTATATGGATTTGGGGCTTATCATTGTCGATGAAGAACATGACGCAGCTTACAAACAAGAAGATGGCGTTATATATAATGCACGTGACATGGCGGTTGTTAGATCCAATCTTGGTCAGCTTCCTATTGTCATGGTGTCAGCTACGCCGTCGCTGGAGACAATGCATAATGCGTGGGAAGGACGATATCATCAAATTACCCTGCCGCATCGTCATGGTCAGGCGACTATGCCGGATGTGAAGCTGATTGATCTGCGCGAAGATAAACCGGAGAATAGACAGAATTTCATTGCCCCCGGCCTTGAGAAAGCCGCGAAGGAAGCCCTTGATCGCAAAGAGCAAGTTTTATTCTTTCTGAATCGCCGTGGTTACGCGCCATTAACGATTTGTAGAAATTGTGGCCACCGTTTTCAATGCCCCCGATGCACCGCATGGCTTGTTGAGCACCGGCGAACAAACAAATTGCATTGTCATCATTGCGGGTATGATGCTCCCATTCCGCGTGAATGCCCCGAATGTGCGGAGGTCGATAGCCTGGCAGCTTGTGGCCCCGGTGTTGAGAGGATCATGGAGGAAGTGAAAGAAAAATTTCCTGATAAAAAGACAATTATTTTTTCTAGCGATACGGCGACCAGCCACGAAGCATTATCAAATATGCTGGAGCAAATCAGCAGGGATGAAATCGACATTATTATAGGCACGCAAATTATTGCCAAAGGGCATCACTTTCCCAAGCTAACTTGTGTCGGCGTGATTGATGCAGATTTGGGCTTAAGCGGGGGTGATTTAAGAGCATCAGAACGTGTTTATCAGCTTCTTCATCAGGTAGCTGGACGCGCCGGACGGGCCGAACAAAAAGGATATGTTTATTTACAAACATTCTCACCCGAGACTAAGGTCATACAGGCCTTGGCCAAAGGAGAGAGAGATGAATTTTTACAAGTCGAATTACAAGAACGCGAGATTACTGATATGCCTCCTTTTTCAAGATTGGCAGGTATTATTGTCTCAGGACGCGATGAGCAAAACGTCAAGGACACTGTGCAAAAATTAGCCAGAAACGCACCCCAAGGGGATAATTTTCGAACTCTTGGCCCTGCAGAAGCCTTGATGTATCGATTGAGGGGACGTTATCGCCGCCGATTACTCATCCAAGCCGATAAAAATATTGATTTGCAAAAAGCACTGGCTCACTGGCTGAAATCCAATAAAATTCCGTCTTCTGTGAGAGTTCAAGTCGATATAGACCCACAAAGTTTCTTCTAAAATCATTTGGATTCAACGATTTATCAGGCATAATAGAAAGATATAGTCAAAATAAGCCGTATGGGGGGCTTATGAAACCATACATCCGCAACTATCCAAGCCAGCTGACATCATATGATTTTCTAAAAACACTGGCTGTCATCACGATGATTATTGATCATCTGGGATATTATATTTTCCCAGATCAGCCAGAATGGAGGGCGATTGGGAGAATGTCGCTTCCGATTTGGATGTTCTTAGTTGGATATGCCAATACCAGAGAGATTCCCTCAATCATATGGATAGGCGGCTTTATTATTGTCGCTGCCAATTTTATCGCTGGGCATCAACTTCTCGCCTTAAATATTCTTTTTACCGTTGCCATTGTGCGCTATTTAATTGATTTATTCATGGATGTTTCATTAGGAAACCGTGAATATTTTTCTCTCACAATCATGACCTTATTTCTTTTGGTATTTCCAACCATATTCCTATTTGAATATGGAACATTAGCCATTTTGTGGGCTATGGCCGGATATATGCTAAGGCATCAGGAGAAAATTGGATGGAAAGATAAATATATCGCGGCCTTTTTCATTCTTGTGACAATTATATATGTTGCTTACCAGAGCATATTTTTCCAATTTGCGATTGAGAATTTCTTTATTATGGCATCATGTGTTGCAACGTCAGCTTACTTTTTATTCAATTTTAAGAGAGAGACGTATGATATTTGGACACAAAAACTACCTGGCTTTATCTCCCAGATCATTAAGTTTTGCGGCCGCCGTACATTAGAAATTTATGTCTTCCACGTTGTCCTATTTTTAGGAATTTCTTTCTATTTATACCCAGAAGAATACTCCCTTTTTACCTTTAGGCTCTTTTAAGTAAAAAATTACGTTTTTTGGGGAAATTATAGGTTGCAATCGCTTGCATCTATAAAAGCCGTATGCTAAATCCATGGCCAAGTTAAAGAATAATTCTAAACCAAGATAGGGACCAAAAGTGGCCTCGAACAAAACATCCGGTTTAACCGCCTCGCGATACGCTCAATCACTAGTGGATATCGCCGACTCCAAGAACATAATTGAATCTATTGAAAATGATATGAAAAGCCTTGATGAGATGGTCAGTACATCTGAGGATTTCGCTTTATTTTTAAAATCTCCGCTTATTCAAAAATCTCAAAAACAAAGCGCTATCTCAGCGATTGCAAAAAAAGCAAAACTAAATGAGATTACGCATAACTTCTTATCTGTTTTGATTGAAAATGGTCGTTTGAATATGTTGCCGCAAATTATTCAGGCTGTTTATAAAGAATGCTCTACACGCCGCGGCGAAGTGATTGCCGAAGTAGCAACGGCATTCCCAATGAATGATGCGAATAAAAAAGAATTAGAAGCATCATTAGAAAAATCAATGGGTCAGAAAGTCGCCGTAAACTTAGAAGTCAAAGAAGATTTGATCGGCGGCATGGTTGTCACAGTCGGTTCTAAAATTTACGACGCATCAGTAAAAAGAAAATTAGAGCGTTTGAAAATCGCGATGATGTCAGGCGCAAACACAAATAACGATTTAGAAAAATCAGCATAAATTAAAAGTTTCAAAAAGAGGAAAAGTAAAAATGGAAATTAAAGCTGCAGAAATTTCAGAAATTTTAAAAGAGCAGATTGCCGATTTCAGCGCTCAAGCTGATGTCGCAGAAATTGGTCAGGTTCTCTCTGTTGGTGACGGTGTTGCTCGCGTTTATGGCCTTGATCAAGTCCGCGCCGGTGAGATGGTTGAATTTCCAGGCGGTATTATGGGCATGGCCTTGAACCTTGAAGCAGACAATGTTGGGGTGGTGATCTTTGGTGACGACCGTGACATTAAAGAAGGCGACATTGTACGCCGAACAGGAAATATTGTGAGCGTTCCTGTAGGTCCTGAGCTATTGGGCCGCGTTGTTGATGCTCTGGGTAATCCAATTGATGGAAAAGGTCCAATTAACGCGAGCGAAAGTAGCCGCGTTGAGGTCAAAGCGCCGGGCATTATTCCGCGTAAATCGGTTCATGAGCCGATGCAGTCAGGCGTGAAAGCGATTGATGCGCTTGTTCCTGTTGGTCGTGGTCAGCGTGAGTTGATTATTGGTGACCGTCAGACAGGAAAAACAGCCGTTGCCGTTGATACAATTATTAATCAGAAAAATGTCAATGCAGAAAAAGATGATTCAAAAAATCTTTACTGTATTTATGTTGCGATTGGTCAAAAGCGTTCAACAGTGGCGCAGCTTGTGAAAGAATTAGAAGATAATGGTGCGATGGAATATTCAATCGTTGTTGCGGCGACAGCCTCTGATCCTGCGCCAATGCAATTCCTAGCAGCCTACACAGGTTGTGCGATGGGTGAATGGTTCCTCAATAACGGCAAGCACGGTTTGATGATTTATGATGATTTATCAAAGCAAGCTGTGGCGTATCGTCAAATGTCACTTCTTCTTCGTCGTCCGCCGGGCCGTGAAGCGTATCCAGGGGATGTTTTCTACATTCACTCTCGTCTACTTGAGCGTGCTTGTAAGTTGAACGAAGAGGAAGGCGCTGGATCACTAACGGCATTGCCGATCATTGAAACACAAGCGGGTGACGTGTCAGCCTATATTCCGACAAACGTGATTTCGATTACTGATGGTCAGATCTTCTTAGAAACTGATCTGTTCTTTAAAGGTATTCGTCCTGCGATTAATGTTGGTTTGTCAGTGTCTCGTGTGGGATCTGCCGCACAAACAAAAGCGATGAAGCAGGTATCTGGATCGATTAAACTGGAATTGGCTCAATATCGTGAGATGGAAGCTTTTGCTCAGTTTGCATCTGACCTTGACCCCGCAACTCAGAAATTGCTTGCTCGCGGTGCACGTCTAACACAGCTTCTCAAGCAGCCACAATATTCTCCGCTTTCAATGGAAGAGCAGGTATTCGTAATATTTGCAGGAACTCAAGGCTATCTTGACGGCATTGAAGTTGCAGAAGTTTCAACTTACGAAGAGAGACTTCTTGATGATATTCGTAATAATGCCAAAGAGATTTTAGACACTATTCGTACAAATCAGAAATTAGATGATGAGCTTGAGAGCAAGATGAAAGCTCACTTAGAAAAGTTCACATCGAATTTTGCATCAACTCATAAGAAAGCGGCGTAAGTTAGATAAATGCCAAGCTTAAAAGAATATAGAGATAGGATCGCCTCCGTTAAGTCGACGAAGAAAATTACGTCGGCAATGAAAATGGTTGCGGCCTCTAAATTGAAAAAAGCGCAAGAGCATGCAGAAAGCTCTCAGCCTTATGCACGCGCAATGGCTGAAATGCTTCAGCGTGTTGCAAGTGGTGTGATTGTAACAAACGCATCACCAAAGTTATTGATTGGAACAGGTTCTGATCAAACCCATCTTTTAGTCGTGGTGACTTCTGATCGCGGGCTTTGTGGTGGATTTAACGCCAACTTAGTGCGTTTAGCCCGCCAGGAAATCACCCGACTTCAAGGTGAAGGGAAAACAGTGAAACTCGTCACTGTAGGCCGTAAGGCGCGTGATTTATTAAAACGCGACCATAAAGACAAAATTCTTGAAAGCTATACAGGAATTGGCGGAAGCGGTGTGAACTTCTCAGAAGCGAACGAGATTACGCAATATATCTTAGAAGCTTTTGAAGCTGGCGATTATGATGTCTGTTCATTGATTTATAACAATTTTCAATCAGTGCTGACTCAAAAGCCAACGGCGCAACAAATCATCCCTTTCAAACTTCCTGAAAAAGAAGAAGCGAACGATAATGAAAGTGCTGAGCCACAAGAGCAACTTGCATCACCTTATTCATTTGAGCCAGATGAGCAGGAAATTCTAAGTCAGCTTCTCCCGCGTAACTTAGGAATTCAATTATTCCGTGCGTTATTGGATAGTGCAGCTGGAGAGCAGGCCGCGCGTATGACAGCGATGGATAATGCAACAAGAAATGCGGGTGATCGTATTAACGCCTTAACACTTGAATATAACCGCGCGCGTCAGGCAGCGATTACAAAAGAATTAATTGAGATTATCTCAGGGGCGGAAGCCGTATAAATTTAAAAGTTTTAAAAAGAGGAAAATAAAAATGGCAAACGGAAAAATTCAACAGGTTTTAGGTGCGGTCGTTGACGTACAATTTGAGGAAGGCAATATCCCTCAAATTCTAAACGCGCTTGAGACACAAAATGGCGATAAGACTCTCATCTTAGAGGTTGCTCAGCACTTAGGAGAGAATACAGTGCGTGCGATTGCGATGGATACAACGGACGGTTTGGTTCGTGGTCAGGAAGTCAAAGACCAAGGCGCGCCAATTTCTGTGCCTGTTGGCCCAGGAACTCTAGGTCGTATCATGGATGTGATCGGTGCACCAATTGATGAATTAGGCCCTGTGAAATCAGATAAAACATACCCAATTCACCGTGAAGCCCCACAATTCGTTGATCAAGCAACAGAAACTGAGCAGCTTGTCACAGGGATTAAGGTTGTTGACCTTCTCTGTCCTTACGCTAAAGGGGGTAAGATTGGTCTCTTCGGTGGTGCCGGTGTTGGTAAGACAGTGACAATCATGGAATTGATTAACAACATCGCAAAAGGCCACGGTGGTGTGTCTGTTTTTGCCGGCGTGGGTGAGCGTACTCGTGAGGGTAACGACCTCTACCACGAAATGATGGAATCTGGCGTTATTAAAGAGGGCGGGGCCGAAGGCTCAAAAGCAGCTCTTGTTTACGGTCAGATGAATGAGCCACCAGGGGCGCGTGCTCGCGTTGGTCTATCAGGACTAACAATGGCCGAATATTTCCGTGATGAAGAAGGTCAAGACGTTCTGTTCTTCATGGATAACGTGTTCCGCTTCACGCAAGCGGGCGCCGAAGTGTCTGCGCTTCTGGGTCGTATCCCCTCTGCTGTGGGTTATCAGCCAACACTTTCAACAGATATGGGTGCGCTTCAAGAACGTATTACTTCTACGAATAAAGGATCGATTACATCGGTTCAGGCGGTTTATGTTCCTGCTGATGACTTAACAGATCCTGCGCCTGCGACAGCGTTCTCGCACTTGGATGCGACAACAGTTCTATCGCGTGCGATTTCTGAACTTGGTATTTACCCTGCCGTTGACCCGCTTGATTCAACATCACGTATTTTGGATCCGCGTGTTGTGGGAGAAGAGCATTATAAATGTGCTGCCGATGTTCAAAAGACATTGCAAACATATAAAGCCCTTCAAGATATTATTGCGATCCTTGGTATGGATGAATTATCTGAAGAAGATAAATTGGTTGTGGCACGCGCTCGTAAAATTCAGCGTTTCTTATCACAGCCATTCCATGTTGCTGAGGTCTTTACAGGAACACCAGGTTGTTTCGTTGACTTGGCTGACACAATTAAAGGCTTCCGTGCGATTGTTGATGGTGAATACGACCATTTACCAGAAAGCGCATTCTACATGGTTGGTACGATTGAAGAAGTTGAAGCAAAAGCCGCCAAAATGGCTGCGGAGGCGGCTTAATTCATGTCTAAACCAGATCGCGATATTGAAAAAGCCTACTCAAATGATGAGTTTGCTGCAAAGCTCCGTCGTCTAGCTGACGATATTGAAGCTGGCGAAAATTTTGAAATTCAAGTGGCGGGAGAACGTATTTATGTGCCCGATCGTGCGATTTTTAATATTGAACATGAGCGTGAAGATGGTGAAGAAGAATTAGAATTCCAGATTAAATGGACAGTAGAGAAATAAGATGAATACAGAAAACACCAATCAATTTGATTTTGAACTTGTCTCTCCAGAAAGAATTTTAATGTCTGAAAAGGCATGGCAAGTCACGATCCCCGGTGAAATGGGTGATTTTGGTGTGCGCGCGAAACATGCGTCCATTGTTTCATCTATTCGTCCTGGCGTTGTTGAAATTGTCTCAGAGCAAGGCAGTGAGCCTCAAAAGATTTTTATCGCTGGTGGTTTTGCAGATGTGACAGAGAGTAATTGCACAATTTTGGCCGAAGAAGCCATGATTGTTAGCGACCTTGATCAGAGTGAAATTGAGAAAGAAATTTCTGAACTCACTGAAAAACTATCATCGTCCAATGATAATATTGAAAAGATGCGTTACCAAACAGCTCTTGATGTCTCTAAAGCGAAATTAGTTGCTGTTACAAATTAACTAGCTCGACTTTTCTCATCCCTGTAAAACTATTCGTCAGATAAATTTCGTCTGCCTTTTTTAGGCGATCAATTGTGATCGCGCTTTCAGAATAATTTTCTTCTTTTAAAAGATTTTTACGTGTTACGCCTGCCAAGACGCCTTCGGATAGAGGCGGGGTAATATAATTTTCACCTTCTTGAATAAACACATTACTTGTTGTCCCGCAGGCAACGTTGCCTTCCGTATTCACCATGATTGCATCTTCGGCGCCTAGTTCCTCTGCAGCGCGGCGGGCAGCGTAAGAGCGGGAATAATCAAGCCGCTTACAATTCTCAAGTATACATCCTGCAATTCTAGGGAAGTCTGTAATGATAGCGCATTTCACAGGTTTATTGTTTTGAGGCTCAGGGATGGAGGTTGCTTGGATGAGGATATTAAGCTCTTTTGCCTGCTCTAATGGCCTTGCAACGATACCACCCGTGACGGTTGTTCTGATACGCACATATCCTTCTTTTAAATCATTATCCTGAATAAGTGTTCGAATAATATCTTCAAATCTTTCAAAAGATAAATCGAGAGGTAAGTCGATAACAGTCTTCGTATCAAATGCTATTCTTTTATAGTGATCTTCGCAGTAAATTGCTTGGCCATTTTGAACCAGCATTGAATCAAAAATACCAATACCAGTTGTATAGCCGCTATCTTTATAAGAGATGAAGGATTCGTCTGTTCTATACTGGCCGTTATAATAAATAATACTCATGCAGCATCATCCATTTTTTCTGCATTAAAGCTTTCTAAAATCTTACTAATTTTATCCTGCGTCTCTTGATATTCTTTTTGAGGAACTGAGTCATAGACAATGCCGCTACCGGCATTTATAATCAGTTTGTTGTTAGTCGTAATTAATGTGCGGATGAGAATATTAAACTGTGCATTATGATCAAACCCGATATAACCGAATGACCCACAATAAAGCCCGCGCCTAACGGGTTCTTTCTTCGCAATATAGGTCATCGCGGCGATTTTAGGGGCTCCTGTTATAGACCCTCCGGGAAGTGCGCTTTCTAACAGATCAAAGATATTATGATCATTGCTTAATTCGCCTTCAATTGTAGACACAAGATGATGAATATTTTCAAACGTTTCAATTTCACAAAGTTTAGGAACGGTGACCGAATGTGGGGCGCAGCTTTGTGAAATATCATTACGTAGTAAATCTACAATCATGATGTTTTCTGCACGCTCTTTTGGATTATCTTGTAATTGCGAGGCATCTTGAGAAGAGGGAAGCGTTCCCTTAATCGGTTTTGTTGTGACAAGATTATCGTGAACGGATAAAAACTTTTCTGGTGAACAAGATAGGATTTGAAATTCTGGATAATTCGCATAGAGAGAGAAGGGTGCGGAGTTCGTTTCTCTTAAACTTTGATAATGATCATAAGATGAAAAATCATGAGGGCGCTCCGCTTCCAATCGATACGTCATATTGACCTGATAAAATTCTCCTTTGGCAATTTCTTCCCGTGTTTCGTCTATGAGGGCTTCATATTGATCCTGCGGGAAAGACTGTGACCAAGTTACCGGCGAAGACGGGTGCGAAGTACTTTGTATATTCTTTAATGCATGATTCAAAATATCTTCTGCGTCCTGTGATGCAATGATCCAACTTTCCTGAGATTGATGATGAGTCATTAAAACATTCTCATAGAGACCAAACAGAGCGTCAGGAAGGTCAAGATCATCATCTTGCAGAGGAATATCTTGTAATTTTGATCCAAAATCATAAGAAAAATAACCAACTAGGCCGCCAATAAAAGGCAGGCTTTCTTCATTATGAGGAGCGGAATATTGTTCTAAATAAATGTCTAAGATATCAAAGAGATCGTCATTATCGGCAGGCTCGCCATCGATTGTAATTACGCCGTCTTTGATCGAAATGATATGCGTAGGCTGCCAACATAATAGACTATATTCAGAATCTGGGTGGCTTTGTCGATTACTATCAAAAAAGACAGTATGAGGATGATCTGCCAACGCCGAAGCGCAGATATTAATGTCATTTCCTATCCATTTTCTGATTTGCGTCATTTTAAAAACTCTTCAATAGCGTACGTACTATCTTTTATCCCAAGTTTTAGAATTTCACAATTCTCAGGGAACGCATCATATAAGCGCGATGGCATCATGGAATCGAGCATCACAAAAACACCTTTGTCGTCTTTACGCCTTATGAGGCGCCCATAAGCTTGTTTTAGCTTAAGACGCGTAATCATGTCATCATAGGCTTTATTACCAAATTGATTGCGGCGTGCTTTATGAAGGATTGTAGGGCGCGGCCAGGGGATGCGGTCAAACACCATAAGTTTTAGAGAATCGCCGGGGACATCGACACCGTCGCGGATAGCGTCCGTTCCCAAGAGGCACGACTTTTCCTCGCTTCTGAATATATCAATAAGTGTGCCGACATCCATTCCTTCAATATGCTGCCCATAAAGGGGAATGTTTTGATCACTTAATGGAATACGGATTTCATCATAGACCGCTTTTAATCGCGAGATGGCCGTAAATAATCCAATCGCACTTCCTCCTGAGGCTTTGAATAAAGAGAGGTAAGCAGCGGCAACTTGTTTAGGGTCGTTTTTTGCAACATCCTGAACAACGATAATTTTGGATTGCTCATTATATCGAAAAGGTGATGAATATTGCTCTTTCACAATATTTTCAGAAATATAAGCCGCACCTGTTCGTTTTTCTGGCATCTCCCAATTATCTTTTTTGCTATCTGTAAGTGTAGCCGAGGTAAACGCTATACCATGCGCGTGCGGTTTAATTGTGTTCGCAAAGGGAACCATAGGATCAACCCAGTGGCGATAAAGACCAATGTCAATTGTTCGTCCATCGACGCGTTCAATTTCCATCCAGTCAACAAATTCTTCTTTTGGTTTTCCTTCCATGAGTGTTTCCAGCATGTTGATCCATGCGCCTATGCTCATGTGGGCACGTCTTTCTAGGCCGGATTGAACGGCATCTAATCTTTTTCGCGTGTCTGTTTCTAATTGATCGGTTTCATTGTTGATTTTCTCACGAATACCATCGGCGAGAGTCAGCATTGGCTTTTGTAAAGCTTTCAGAGCTTGTTTTAACGCTTGAATTTTTGGCGGCATATTTTCATGAAGAGGGAAGGTCTCTGTCTCAATCGAATATGATCCATAATCGTTTGCAGCGCGTGCAATAATTTGCTCATAAAGCTGTAGAATAAATTCTTCACATGCACCTTTGGGTTGTTTATCACGCAATCTTTTTTGCCAGCCATTTGCAGTTAAAATTCTTGACCTTTCCAAAATATCTTGAAGCGCGTCATTGAGTTTTTCATCGCCTGATATCAAATCTTCAATACGGGTTTTTAAACCGCGTACACGTGTTTTACGACTTGTCTCTGCCCCGCGTAACCACCGCCTTAAATCAAATGTTTCGCGGGCTGTTAAATGCCCTACAAAGGCGCTATCTGCCGCATCGAATAAATGATGAGCTTCATCAAAAACATAGCGTTGGGGCAGTTCTTCATTGCCAGCCGCCATTGCCGTTTGGATCATCACAAGGGCATGGTTTGCAACAACAACCGAAGCATGTTTTGCTTTTCGAACAGATCGTTCGACAAAGCATCGATGGTAATGATCGCAAGCGGAATAAATACATTCACCGCGGCGATCGGCAAGGCCGCTTGAGAATTGATAGCCCAATAAAGATGAGAGCCAGCCGGGGAAATCAACACCGCTTGAGACGTCACCATCATTGGTGGCTGCAATCCACCGCGCCATTAATCCTGCCCCTATGGCGTGACGGGGATTAGTAGACAGCGAAGCACCAGTTGCAACATCTTCATAATTTAAAAGGCATAAATAATTTTCGCGGCCTTTACGGATGGCGACCTTTGATTCTTTTAATTCTTTATTGGGGTAAACGCGTGATAGCTCATCATTGACTTGGCGTTGTAAATTCTTTGTATAGGTTGAGACCCAAACCGCTCCTTGATTTTTTTCTGACCAGACAGAGGCAGGCGCTAAATATCCTAGAGTTTTACCAACACCTGTTCCGGCTTCGGCCAAAACAACAAGGGGGTTATGCTCTTCATCTTTGGGGGCAAAGGCTGCCGTCATACTCGTTGCATAATGAACTTGTTGTAATCGTTCTTCAGATCCGTCGCCCAATATTTCTTTTAACCGATTACGGCTTTCATCGCCTGTAACAGGATGATGGGAGGGCGGTGGCTTCGGTGCTTCTTCAGACCAGTTTGGTAAGTTTTTCCAGATATTTAAATCGGCTTTTGAAATAGGTGGAATGTCTGGATCATATTTTTGTCCTAAAGCTTCAAAAATGTAAGGTGTCCAATTCCATCCTTTTCCCTGTTGGCCCATAACGCCGGCTATTTTAATCGGGTCGGCTTTGGCCTTCCAAGGATCACGTTTCAAATGAGCTAAAAGCGAATAGGTAATATCGAGTAATAAGGTCGGAATATCATCAAATCCTAAATCATGATCAAGATCGAGTGTGTTGGCGATCCCTTTTGGGGTAGGCACACAAAATTGCGCCGGATGAACAAAAGCAAAGAGCTCAAGAACATCATAAGCATTGAGACTATCAAAGTTCATAATATTACGCATATACGGTGCGTGACATGTTATGACGGGCTTGTCATTAATGAGCTGAGCAGCCGTCATATGATCCAAAATGCGAATTTCACCATCAGAATTGAGCATGACCGTTTGCCGGGCATTTGCAAAAATGATCGGGACTTTTGGCAGCGTTATTTTTTGCGGCTCATAAGATTGTTGGTCGTCAATTTCCATCACTGAAACTCTAAGCAAAACGGCCTAAAAAGGCTAGAAAATAGAGATTTTAGCGTGATAAAAGCACGTGATAGAACACAAAATAGCTGGAATTTTCTTCTTCGTAACATCCGCTATTCACATAGCAAAGAGGCGTGCGTCCATCATCGGGACAGTGTTGCGAACTGGTTGATCCTGTGATTTCACCATCAAGAACAAAGCTTCCTTGAAATTTTTCCTCTGAGTCATCAGAAATTCTTGTTCCTCCATTGTTAGGAGGCGAAGAAAAGTCTAAACCAAGTTGTAGATTAATCGCATTGCAGAGAGCCACGGGAATATCACGTAAGAACAAAATTAAATCTGCATTACGATCTGTGACCGGGTTCTCTGTTGTCCCCATGCCATGAACGGCGTGATCGCCATAAATCGCCCATGGAAAAGCCGAAGCACTTTGCGGCGGCGTTTCAAATGTGAGTCCACCACCTGCAGCTGAAAAAATGTGGCAAGATTCATCATCAGGTGAGAGAGAGTTTTCGTATCCTTCTACCTCAGGATTTTCAAAAGAATATTGTTGTTCACTGCAACCTTGCGTTTGTAGCCGTGAGACAACGGTTTCAACTGTGGAAGCATAACGAAGAATTTGGCTTGCGAGAATTTGTGCCTGTTCAAAATCTCCCGTTTCATTCGACGTATTAGATGAGCGGACAATAGCGGCCGTCAATAACCCAATCAAAATCACTGCAATGAGGATAAACATAAGGATATTACCGGATTGTGAAGATATTTTTTGCATTATATTTTTTCTTTATTTATGGTTAGCGCACGATAAGCACTTGATAGAATATATTTTGGCCTTCGCCAGGACCCTCATTATCTTGGAAGCAGCCAAATAATTTTCCATTTAAACTTTCTTCTTCAATTTCTTTATCAGGTTCAGGAATATCAACATAATTGCCGATAAATGCGCTTAGGGCAGATCGGCTCACATTCCAATTTTCTTTAGGAAGGCCAATAGATTCAATATTATTCCTTTCGTTAATTTTCTCACAAACATTATTTTGTACTTGAGAGAGACTTGCGATGAGGTGTGAATTATCGGGGCAATTTCCGACTTCAGAAATACAGTGCCGTCCAAAAAATGACCATTCGCCGAAAAATAAATCCTCTTCATCTTCGTAAACGATATCAAGAGCTTTTAAATTTGGTTTTAAATATACCATGCCGCCACCATTGGGATGAAAGACGTGACATGAAAAATCATCGGGGGAATCAGGATTGTCGTACCCTTCTAATGCCCCTGTTTCAAAACTAATTTCTGTGTCATCACAGCCACTAATTTTAAGCTGGCGGACGTTATTACGAATGGTAGAGGCATAATCGAGAATTTCTAAAGCCGCTAGATCAGCCTGCTGACCGGATAAATTCTCTGAGCCTGATCTAGTACCTTGCGAAACAGCAAAGGTGAGGGCGGCAACTAATGCTACAGCAATCAAGATAATGATAATCACATTTCCATTTTCTGAAGCGCGTTTATCTGTTTTTGCTATTTCCATGCTGATTTCAGACCTATTTTCCAGTTATTTAGTTGATTTTAAGGCAATTTTTCCTTCTAATACCAAAACATTTTAAATCAAACTTTGAATATTGAAAACCCATGGCTGACGCACAGAAAAAGACAAATAATGACGATACTTTAGATTTGACTGATCCTCATCAGGCAAAACTTCACAAATTAGCGCAATTGAAAGAGAAGGGGATTGACCCATATCCGCCTAAATTTGCGCCGTCTCATGATTTAAAAGAAATTCATGAGCAGTATGGCCATTTGGAAAATGGCGAAGAAAAAGAAGAAATCGTGACTGTTGCAGGCCGTATTATGGCGATGCGTAATAATGGAATGTTCATTGATTTGGCCGACCACAGCGGTCAATTACAGATTTTTTGTCATAAAGATTCAATGTCTGAAGAGCAATTAGAAGTTCTCAAGCTCTATGATCTAGGGGACGTCATTGGCGCCGAAGGCACAATGCGCCGCACGCCGCGCGGTGAGTTATCAGTGCGTGTTCAAAAAACAACCATGCTGACAAAATCATTATTGCCGATGCCTGAAAAATATCATGGTCTTTCAGATATTGAGCAGCGTTATCGCCAAAGATATCTTGATGTGATGGTGAATGAAGATGCCAAAAATGTTCTCTTGACCCGTTCAAAAATCTTGCGCTTTATGCGTGATCATTTGAATGAAAGTGGTGCGGTTGAAGTCGAAACGCCTATGCTACAACCAATTATGGGCGGCGCATCTGCAAAGCCGTTTATCACGCATCACAATTCTTTGGATACAGATTTTTACTTAAAAGTTGCGGCCGAGCTTTACCTAAAAAGATTACTTGTAGGCGGTTTTGCAAAGCACGTGTATGAGATTGGCCGCTATTTTAGAAATGAGGGTATCTCGGTCAAACATAATCCTGAATTTACGGCAGCAGAAGGGAATATTCTTTATGCCGACTATAACGATATGATGGATTTGGTTGAAGATTTAATCGCAAGCACGGTTGAGCATATTCACGGATCAAAAACCATTACGTATGGTGATCATGAACTGAATTTCTCTTCACCATGGCCAAGGGAAACAATGTGCGGCCTTGTTCAAAAAGAAACAGGCGTTGATTTTATAGCGATTGAAACCGCAGAAGAAGCACGAGAAGCGGCTAGCAAACTCGGTGTTCACGTTGATCAGGCGATGGCATGGGGGCAGGTTGTGGCAGAAGTCTTTGATGAAAAAGTTGAGCATACATTAATTCAACCCATCCATGTGATTGACTTACCAACAGATGTGTCGCCCTTGGCAAAACCGCACCCTGATAATCCACGGATTACGCAGCGATTTGAAACATTTATGAATGGTTGGGAGATTGCCAATGCGTTTTCAGAACTCAACGATCCTGCCGTTCAGCAAGCCCGTTTTGAAGAACAAGTGGCGCAGCGTGAAGCAGGAGACGAAGAAGCTCAAATGTTAGATGAAGACTATATCACAGCGTTAGAATACGGCCTTCCGCCAAATGGGGGATGGGGCATTGGGATTGATCGTTTGGTGATGCTCCTCACGAACTCAACAAATATTCGCGATGTAATCTGCTTCCCAACCTTAAAGCCAAAAAGTTAATTGAAAATGAACTTCTTATAATATGAGGAGTTTTTAAGATATGCGCGGCGTCGTTGAACTCAATCAAGCAGCAAGTGAGCAGAGAAAACCTCTGAATGACTCACCCCCATTTAAAATTCATTCTGAATTCCAACCGGCGGGTGACCAGCCGACTGCGATTAAAAAGCTCTGTGAGGGGATACAATCTGGTTTAAGTGATCAGGTGCTTTTAGGCGTAACAGGTTCTGGTAAAACCTTTACGATGGCGCATGTCATTCAGGAACTTCAACGCCCAGCCATTATTATGGCGCCGAATAAAATTCTAGCCGCTCAGCTATATGGGGAGTTTAAAACATTCTTCCCTGATAATGCGGTTGAATACTTCGTCTCTTACTATGATTATTATCAGCCAGAGGCCTATGTTCCGCGCACTGATACGTTTATTGAGAAAGATAGCTCGATTAATGAGCAGATTGATCGTATGCGCCATGCGGCTACCCGCGCTTTGTTTGAACGGCGCGATACAATTATTGTTGCCTCAGTCTCTTCGATTTACGGGATTGGATCGAAAGAAGATTATGCGGCGATGACCCTTGATATCACAGAAGGGATGCAAACTGATCGTGATAAGCTGATACAAGATTTAGTGGCGCTTCAGTATAAACGTAATGACATTGCGTTTGAGCGCGGATCATTTCGTGTGCGCGGTGATACGATTGAGCTTTTCCCCTCCCATATGGAAGATTCTGCATGGCGGTTTTCTTTTTTTGGTGATGAGATTGAAAAAATCACTGAATTCGACTCTTTAACAGGCAAAAAGCATGAAGAAAAAGAAGCGGTGAGGGTTTATGCGAACTCTCACTATATTACACCTGGTCCCACTATTCGTCAGACCATTAAGCAAATGAAGAAGGATTTAAAAACCTCTATTGCTCAGTTTGAAAAAGAGGGGAAGTTATTAGAGGCGCAGCGGATTGATCAGCGCACTCAATTTGATATTGAAATGTTGGAGGCCACGGGCACTTGTAAAGGTATTGAGAATTATTCACGCTATTTAACCGGGCGGAATATCGGTGAACCTCCGCCAACTCTTATTGAATATTTACCTGAAGATACGCTTATGTTTTTAGATGAAAGTCATGTCATGGTGCCTCAAATTGGCGCGATGTATACAGGCGATAGAGCGCGAAAAACGACATTGGTTGAGTATGGGTTCAGACTTCCTGCCGCTTTAGATAACCGCCCGTTAAAATTTGAAGAGTGGAATCAGTTTAGACCGCAAACCGTTTATGTCTCAGCCACTCCAGCTGATTGGGAAATTGAGCAGGCGGGGGGAGAAATTATTGAGCAAGTTGTTCGTCCCACTGGTTTAATTGACCCGCCTGTTGAAATTCGCCCCACAGAACATCAAGTTGATGATTTGATGGATGAATGTCGTAAGGTCATTGAAAAAGGCGGACGGATTATGGTCACAACGCTGACCAAGAAAATGGCAGAGGCACTCACAGAATATTTAGCGGAGAATAAACTGCGTGTTCGTTACCTCCATTCTGATATTGATACGTTAGAGCGGATTGATATTATTCGTGATCTTCGCCTTGGTGAATTTGATATCTTGGTTGGTATCAACTTACTTCGTGAGGGACTTGATATCCCCGAATGTATGCTGATGGCAATTTTAGATGCCGATAAGGAAGGGTATTTGAGATCCAAAACATCTCTTGTTCAAACAATCGGCCGCGCCGCCCGAAACGTTGATGGACGCGTTATTTTATATGCAGATAAAATCACAGGCTCTATGCAATATGCCATAGATGAAACCAACCGCCGCCGTGATAAACAAATTGCGCATAATAAAGAAAACAATATTACCCCGCTTACCGTGAAAAAGAATGTAGGTGATGTACTAGAGGGGCTTCGTGCCCATGATAAAGAAGTTGAGAAGGCACGAACTTACCAAAGTCTATCAGACAAGTCCCAAGACGCATTGGAAGACCCAAATAAACTTGCTAAACATATCGAAAAACTCCGGAAAGATATGCGTGATGCGGCGAGTAATTTAGAATTTGAACAGGCTGCAAAAATTCGCGATGAGATTAAAAAGCTGGAAGCTTTAGATTTAGGTCTATAAAATGCTCATATGTTTAGTATCCAAAGAGTAATTGCTGGAGTCACGTTTGCGATTAGTGTCCTAGTTGCTATTCTATCAATGATGTTTCCTGGATTTATAACAAAATTTACTCATCATATTGCAGAGCAACATCATAATGTTGATGGCTATGAGGAATATGATTCTACTGAAGCAGAATATCGCCGTCATGACCGTGAGGAATACACACTCGATGATGATAAAGATTTTGCTTATGATGATTTCGACAATGATTATGACTTTGATTTAAGCCGGTAAAAAAAGGCACCTGCAGATGCAAGTGCCATAAGTTGGGGGGAGAAATTAACCCTGAATTGAAAAACCTAAATTATTATTTTAATCGGTTTGATGGATAATAGTTACGGCGTTCCCACACCGCTTCTAAAGATGTTGCACATGGCATAAAGCCAAATAGTTTATAAATGCGAGGTAGCTGATATGATTTTTCTGGCATCTTTTTCTTTTTGAGACGCAGCTTAATCGTCTCATCACAAGGATCATTATCGTTCGCAAGATTATAAACCTCACGCATTGAAAATTCGTGATGGAGCTCTGCTAAACTTTTTAGAGTTTCAGTAATGTCCTGTTGAATTCCAAAAGTTTTATAAATTCCATGATAGCTGATTTTGTTCTTGGTCATATAGTCGTCAAGCCAGTACCATGCCCAATAAGGCAGGGACACAATTCTATATTGACTAGAAAGCCCAGGAATTAGTTTTGTTTGAATATTGTCGTTTGACGTAGAATTTTTTCGCATGATCTTTTGATTTATTTTTATACCCGAGTCAATAATCTCATTTTTGGACTCTCTAATGCAAATTTCGGCAGAATACCACCATTCATATTCCATAATAAGTTAATGTTTAGAGTGGAAAATACCTCATTTTCTCAAATTTGCCTTGTATAATCAGTGATATAAACGTGACTTTCTTTTTTTCAATGCGATAAAATAGAAATAGGGATTTAAAAGAGGAAATTACATTGTCTTTCTTATCAATTTTGTTTTTCTTAATGTGGATTGTGATGGCGGCCATATTGTTAGGGGCAACGGCATGGTCAACAATCATTCTGATACAGCAGAAAAAAGCTTGGGAAGCTTACGCAAAGAAAAAAAATCTGCAATTTACACCAAATAAATTCTTTGAACCGTGCTCCATCGAAGGCCGCATTGATGAAGTGAATTTGTCGTTTTTTACAGCTACGCAAGAAAACCCAGAAGCCCGCAAAAGTCGTCAACTAACAGTTTTAGAATTTAACGATCCTAATCCTTATGTAGATGGAATGGCTTGTGGTTCAAGTGAAATGAGAAACTTCATTGCCGCTTTAACGGCTTTATCAACGCATAACACAAAAGATTTAAAATGGGAAAATGGCCATTTAATTGTGTCTCGTAATAAAAAAGCGGTAACTACATTTTTAACAGAAGACAGAGCAAAGATCATTACGGGCCTACTTAAATTCCCAAAATCAGATGTTTTGATTTTGTTTGATAAGGAAGAAGGGGTTTATCGTTTTGAAACGTCTAATCCTTTATCTGATTTAGAAAAAATTGAGAGTACAGTTGAAAAATTAATCTCTCGAATTCAAAAATTACGGGCTACACCAGAAGAAGCCGCTGCTTTTGCCGCGATGAAGGAAGATGAACCCCCTCCGCCACCACCTGCAGAAACTGAAGTTTCAGAAGCACCGAAAGCTGAAGAAAAATCTAAAACAGAGCAAGAAGTTACCGATACTTCAGCCACAGAAAATAAAGCCAAACAAGATGATAAGGCCTAATTTATAGCTCTTGATAATGCGTCCCTAAAGCGCCAACCTCAACATTATCGTAAATGATTTTTTCTTCTGATAAGTTAAATATACAGCGCATCTTTTGATTATCATGATGACGTTCAAATACAATTAAGCTGTCATTATCAGTATCCAAGAACTCAATCTCACCGAGTTGAAGGGCAGGCTGCTCCTTCCTCCAATGAATGAATTTTTGTGTTTGGTGTAGAACTGAATCAGGATCTTCTAATTGCTTATCAACGGCGCGGACAACATGGTCATGGGGAATAGGAAGCCATGTCTCATCCGCCGTACTAAAGCCTGCATTCTTTTTATCTTCATACCATGGCATCGGCGTACGGCATCCATCACGCCCTTGCCATTCAGGCCAAAGGAAAATCCCCCAAGGGTCTTGTAATTTTTCAAATGGAATACTGGCTTCTGGAAGGCCGAGTTCTTCACCTTGGTATAAAAAAGGTGTCCCGCGTAGTGATAAAAGAAGTTTGTTTAAGAGAACGGCAAAAGCCTCTTTATTCTGAACATCTTTCCCCCATCTTGTAGCCGATCGAACAACGTCATGATTGCTAAATGCCCAGCTTGGCCAGCCATCACCCGCTTGGCTCATAAATTCTTTGAAAGGGACTTCAATTGTTTCTGGTGTAATATTTCTTGCATCAGTTCCAGAAATTAAATGCGTATTATAGGTAGTGTGGAGATAATCTTTACCGGATGTATATTCTACAGCGAGCTTATAAGGATCATCATCACCAATTTCACCTAATGTCATTGTGCCAGGGTAGCGATCCATCAATTCACGAAGAGATTTTAAAAAACCTAGATTTTCTGGCTGTGATTTATCATAGATGTGCGATTGCATAGTGTACGGGTAGGGAGATTCAACTTGTACACCTGTTGTAAAAGCGTTTTTATCGCGAGGGGGATTATCTCTTAACTCTTTATCATGAAAACAAAAATTTATAACGTCGAGTCTGAAACCATCTACTCCACGCTCAAGCCAATATTCGCACTCGCTGAGCATTTGTTTTGGGACAGCTGGATTATGAAAGTTTAAATCGGGTTGCTCTTTTAAAAAGTTATGTAAGTAATATTGGCCGCGTCTTGTATCAAATGTCCATGCTGATCCCCCAAAGACGGACTGCCAATTATTGGGTGGTGTTCCATCTTCTTTCGCATCTGCCCATACATACCAATCAGCTTTACGATTATCTTTACCAATACGGCTTTCTTTAAACCACGCATGCTCAATTGATGTATGTGATAAAACCATATCAATTATGATTTTTAGATTTAAATCGTGAGCGCGTTTTAACAAAATATCAAAATCATCATTTGATCCAAACATCGGATCAACTGTGCGATAATCAGAGACATCATATCCAAAATCTGCCATGGGCGATGAGAAGAAGGGTGATATCCAAACACCATCAACGCCTAATTTTGCAACATATTCTAAACGATCTGTAATACCCGATAAATCACCACAGCCCGTACCATTTCGATCCATGTAAGAGCGAGGGTATATTTGATAGAAAACACCTTTTTTCCACCAATCATGTTCATTTTTAGACATTTATTTCTCCTTTCATGTAGAGAATGGCTTCACCAGAAATAAAGACGCGGTCATTTTTTAATTCTAAAAATAAATCTCCGCCTCTTTCAGAGACTTGGCGAGCCGTTAAATTCTGTTTGTCAAAATGTTTGGCCCAGTAGGGGGCTAATGTACAATGAGCCGAGCCTGTTACGGGATCTTCTGGAATGCCCATATCATAGGGACAGAAAAATCGAGAGATAAAATCATAATTCGTATCTTTAGTCTCAGATGTTATGATAACGGCAGGGTTATATTGTATTAATTTTGAAAAATCTGGCTTTGTATTTCGAATAAAATCTTCATTATCATAAGCAAGCATTAAGTCTCTAGATTTATAGGCGGCTATGGGTTTGGGGCTGTCTAAAGCTTCAAAAACAATATCTGGGATTTCATCAATATCTATGGACTCGCCAGCGCGCGCAGGAAAATCCATTGTGAGTTTATTACCATTTTTTGTAACAAATAAGTCGCCAGCCTCATTTGTCTTAAAACGAATTTTATCTCGTGTGTAACCCAGCTCGTTAAAAATAACATATGATGTTGCAAGCGTTGCATGCCCGCATAAATCAATCTCGTAAGTTGGTGTAAACCATCTCAAATGAAAATCTTCGCCATCAGGTACAAAAAAAGCTGTTTCGGATAAGTTATTTTCAATCGCTATTTTTTGCATCACATTATCAGGGAGCCATTTATCTAAAGGTACAATGGCGGCAGGGTTGCCGCCAAAAACCTCTGATGTAAAGGCATCAACTTGATAGATGGGATAGTCCATAACGAAAGAAAGAGTAAGCTTTATTCAGCCGCTTCTTCAGGTGTTTCTTCTGATGTTTCTTTTACATCAGCAGCGACTTGCATTTTTACAATTTTATCTGGATTTTTTGGTGGTTCACCACGTGTGATGGCATCGACGTGATCCATGCCATCAACAACTTGTGCAAATACAGTGTATTGGTTGTTTAAGAAGCTACAATCATCAAAACAGATAAACCATTGTGAATTTCCGCTGTTCGGGCTTGCTGATCGTGCCATGCCCACTGTGCCGCGACCAAAATTATAGTCGGAAAATTCTGCTTTTAAATCTGGTTCCTCAGAATCGCCCATGCCTGTTCCTGTCGGATCGCCTGTTTGTGCCATAAAGCCATCAATAACGCGGTGCCATACAATGCCATCATAAAAGCCTTCACGGGTTAGCTTTTTAATACGCTCAACATGGCCAGGGGCTAGGTCGGGAAGAAGCTTCATCGTCACGCGCCCGTCTTTTAAATCCAAAAAGAGTGTATTTTCAGGGTCTAGATTGTCTGTTGCATTTGCATCGTTTGATGAATTTGTTGTCATGATGAGTAAACTCCCAATTAAAAGCATAAATAATTTCATAGTATTCCTACCTTTTGTAATGAATATGCGAAACGATGCCATAGCAAATGGTTAAATACAAGCAGACAAAGGCGAAACAGCCCGCTCATCAACAAAAGCTTGGCAAAGTTAAGATATCTCTCGAATGACTTGCTCTAACTGGCCCTGTTTCTCAGGGGTTGGCGCGCCGTCAGTGCGCCATTTAATGTTTCCAAAATCATCGAGCAATAGAGTGAAAATTGTATCGTCATTCATCTGCATCGCATCAAGGAATTTATCTTTATCGAGATAAACTGTAATTGTTCTCTGGCGTAAGTCTTCTTCGGTAATGCCGCTACGCATGCCATTATTCGCCCATAGGCGTATAGCAGGATTGGCCGCATAAATTACGGGAATTTCGTAAAACTCTATTCCATTAAAATTATTTTGAAGGCTTTTGATGAACGGGAACCATTGATTGACTATTTCTTGTTGCTCTTGTTTGAAAGCCAATATCACAATATTTAAATCGCCTTGGAATGTTGATGGTAATTTCCGCGGCATCCCTGTTAAATCAATCCCATTGACAATAGGAAACTTACCTTGCGCAGGGATTTCAATTGATGAGACTTCTCCGGCCCCAATACAACCTGATAGAGGAATGATTAAAAGAAGAGTTAAAATGATTTTACGCATGGAGATAAACTTCCCCGTTTTAAGTTTTTAAAGCCCGGTCAATAATGCTATCAATATGCTTGGTATAGGCTTTGTAATCAAAAATAGCATCAAGATCATCAGTGCTCAGCTTACTCGTCACATCTTCATCGCTTGAGAGAGCATCGCGCAGGCTTGTTTGTGCTTTGCTTTCCCACACTTTCATCGCATTGCGTTGAACAATGCGGTATGCATCTTCACGGCTAATGCCAGCTTGGGTTAGGGCAAGTAATGTTCTTTGCGAAAAGACCAATCCGCCCATTTTTTCTAAATTTTCCATCATGATTTCGGGATAAACCAAAAGATTTTCCATGAGCCCCGAAAGGCGCATCAACGCGAAATCTAATGTCACGCAGGCATCTGGGCCAATATTTCTCTCAACAGAAGAGTGAGAAATATCTCTCTCATGCCAGAGAGCAACATTTTCTAAGGCTGGAATAACGCTAGAGCGCACGAGACGTGCTAACCCCGTTAAGTTTTCACTTAAGATAGGGTTTCGTTTATGCGGCATGGCGGACGAGCCTTTTTGGCCTTTTGAGAAAAATTCTTCTGCTTCACGGACTTCGGTTCTTTGAAGATGGCGAATTTCAACGGCCAAGTTTTCTACTGAGCTTGCAATGATGGCAAGTGCAGAGAAAAAGGCCGCATGACGATCGCGGGGAATAACTTGCGTGGCCACCGTTTCTGGTTTTAATCCCAAATGTTTAGCGACATGGTCTTCAACACTCGGATCAACAGTGGCATAAGTCCCCACTGCTCCTGAAATTGTACAGACAGAGATTTCTTTGCGGGCAGTCTCTAAACGTTTTTTGGCTCTTGCAAAGGCGGCGTAATGCCCCGCCATTTTCAACCCAAACGTTGTTGGCTCTGCATGAATACCGTGAGAGCGGCCAATGCATAATGTGTGACGATGCGTATCTATTTGTTTTTTTAACGCATTCAATAGCTTATCTAAATCTTCTGATAAAATTTCTGATGCTTGTTTTAATTGAACGGCGAAGGCTGTATCCACCACATCAGAGCTTGTCATGCCTTGGTGAACATACCGGCTGGCCTCCGCATCATCAATATGCTCTGCCACAGAGGTCAAAAAGGCAATCACATCATGCTTCACTTCACGCTCAATCTCATCGATGCGTTCAATATCAAATCCGCCCTTTTCACGTAAGGCTTTTGGGCACGCTTCAGGGATCGTGCCAAGCTCAGCCATCTTTTCACAAGCCAGTGTTTCAATTTCTAACCAAATATTGAACCTATTTTCGGGTTCAAAAATTTTTGCCATTTCAGGGCGTGTATAACGTGGAATCATAATAATCCTTGAATAAAATCAAAGTTTTACCATTTTTCTGAATATATACAATCCCGACTTTCTAGTAAATTTGCGCTTATTAACGTTTATTTGCGATAATATATTGTTATGTATTTAAATTTTATAAGTGAATTCAATGCATTAAATGAGGGGTATAACGCACCTAGTATACCTAATGTACCTAGTGTTGACCTTTCAGAAGCTAGTGTTGAAACTCAGACGTTCACCGCTTTTTACCCAAATTCCATGTGCGTAGGTAGTACAATTCCAGATCCCTACGGGACAGGTAGCAATGAAATAACGTATTCCTATCAAATTGATATTAGTTTTGAGAACGAAGAGGCCTTCAATAAGTTTATGGAGCATCCACAAAGAGACGAAATTATTAATAGCATGAGGCAAGAAATGAGAGAGGGTATTTCAGATAGCCTTAGTCATGAAGTCGATAGAGATTTTTCAGGGTTTTATCCGGAAGATCAATCATCGGAAAATATGCTCACAGATGGAACTATAGCTGATTTAAACTTTACTGGCGAGCAAGCCGTACCCACCTTAAACTCAATATATGGAATAGATATTTCAACAATAGAATTTAATCCTCAAGCAAGAGAAACTCCGGGATGTCATGAAGCTATAAAGATTGACGATCCTGCGCGAGCCTATAATGGTGTGACGACTTATACACCACCTGCCTTAGGAGGCTAAATCAAGCCTTCAGTCTTAAAACTTTTGTACCCGTTGCGGCTGATAATCAAGTGATCATGGATGGTGATATCGAATGCTTTTGCGGCTTGAATGACTTGCCGGGTCATTTGGATATCGGGCTCTGAGGGGGTGGGGTCCCCGCTGGGGTGGTTATGAACCATAATGAGCGCGGTTGCCCCTAACTCTAAGGCACGTTTGACGATTTCACGCGGATAGGCCGGCGTATGGTCAACGGTTCCAGTTTGCTGCACCTCATCGGCGACGACTTCATTGCGCTTATTGAGGAAAATAATTCTAAATTGTTCATTCTTTTCCTGAGCCATGGCGGCTTGGCAATAATCAACCAGCCTTTGCCAGCTTGTGAGGACAGGTCGTCCAACAATATCTTGCTTTAATAGCCTCAATCCTGCAGCGCGGATGGCGCGGATGGCAATTGCCGTATTGTGAGAAATTTCATCAACGCCATGAAGGTCATTAAGCGAGGCATTGAGAACGCCATTTAAGTTTTCAAATTTGGCAATAAGAGTTTTTGCAATTGGCTTCACGTCTTTGCGGGGGATAGCCATGAACAAAAGAAGTTCTAAAAGTTCATAATCAGGAAGGGAATCTGGCGCATCAAGAAATCTCTGACGAAGACGATCTCTATGCCCCAAATGATGGGGCTTGTCTTGAGCCGCCTTAGCCATGAGCGTTTAGACGTTTTTTACGAATATAAGAAAAAGTGTAGATAATAATGCCCCATAAGCCAAATTGGGTCACAATACCAATCATCTCGGTTTGGCTCATACTTGCAGCCGCGAGAACATCAGCTTGCATATCTGACAGCTCACTTTGACTAAACCAAATCACAAAAGAGATTTCGAGATAAACGAGTTTTGTAAAAATCTCAACGCCAGAAATTGTACCCAGCCAGGCGGTTTGGAAATAGCTTGCCACGCCATTTTGGAACATATGAACAATCGCGGGGTATAGGCTAGGGCTTAGAAAACTTAAGGCAAGCCAGATTGAAAAGCTCATTTTCTTCATTACAAAGATCAAAACGGTCAGAGCGATAATGATTGGGAAAGCAAATGCCGCATACGTGCTCCAAGCATCTTGTAAAAAGACAAAGCCGAGGGCACATGTTGCTGCCATGGTAAGACCGATACTGATCAGAAAATTTTTAAAGACCTTACCGTTGATGATGGCTTTTTCATCGCGCCAGATTGCAAAACCGAACATAAAAAAGTAGGTCAGCCAAATCGCCCCTAAATATCCAATATCGTCTGTTGAAAAATTAATCATATGTAGGGCGGCCTTGTATATCCTTTAGGAGAGAGTGTAAAAATTTCAAAGCCATCATCAGTAACGGCTAAAGTATGTTCAAACTGGGCTGAGATTGATTTGTCTTTCGTCACAGCTGTCCACCCATCAGCTAGTAATTTTGTTTGGTATTTACCAGTATTAATCATTGGTTCAATTGTGAAAAACATTCCGGGCTCTAAAATTTCACCCTTGCCAGGCTCTCCAAAATGAACAACGGAAGGAGGGGCGTGGAAAGTTCGTCCTAACCCATGGCCACAAAAATCACGAACAACTGAAAAACGATTAGCGTGCGCAAGCTCCTGAATGGCATAACCGACATCGCCTAAAGTAGCACCTGGCTTAACGACTTCTATCCCAGCCATCAAACAATCATAGGTCACATCGCAAAGTTTACGTGTTTTGATTGGGATTTTATCGCCTACGAAAAACATGCGTGAAGTATCGCCGTGCCATCCATCTAGAATGACTGTCACATCAATATTTAAGACATCGCCTTCGCGTAAGGCTTTTTCCTCTGGAATGCCGTGGCACACAACATGGTTGAGTGATGTACAAATTGATTTTGGGAAAGGGGGGCGCGATGAGTCACCACCATAATGAAGCGGCGCAGGGATCGCTCCATGCTTGGTGATAAAGCGATTACATAATTGATCAAGTTCTTCCGTCGTAACGCCGGGTTGAACATGCTCCGTAATCATATCCAAGGTTTCAGCAGCTAACTTCCCCGCTTTGCGCATGCCTTCAAAATCAGCTTCGCCGTGAAGTTCAATTCCGCTTGATGAAAATTCGTTCTGTGCTTGAGTCATAACATCAATACCTTTATATAGTTATGACACGTTTTCAAGGGAATATGAGTGATGAGTGATAAAATTTACACCTCCGCGTTAATCATTATTGGTGATGAAGTGCTTTCGGGCCGTACGCATGATAAAAATACACCGTGGATTGCAGAACGCTTGAACGAGATTGGTGTGCGTTTAGCTGAGGTTCGTATTATTCCGGACAAAAAAGACGTCATTTCCAATACAGTGAATGAGATGCGCGCAATTCATGATTATGTGTTTACGACTGGCGGCATTGGTCCGACCCATGATGATATTACGGCCGAAAGTATTGCTCACGCGTTCGGTGTAGAATTGAAATTACATGATGGTGCTTATAAAGAGCTCTTAAATTACTATGAAGATGAAAGCCAGATCACTGAAAGCCGTAAGAAAATGGCCTATATTCCAGAAGGCGGAGAATTAGTCGATAACCCTGTGAGTGGTGCGCCCGGTATTAAAATGGATAATGTGTTTATTTTCGCTGGAGTTCCTAAAATTATGCAGAGCATGTTTGATAGTGTTGCCCCGCATTTGGTCGGAGGAAAACAGATGATGAGCCGCTCTGTCACAGCAGATATTCCAGAAAGTGTTTTGGCGGATGATCTAGGGGTTATTCAGGCGAAATATGAGAATGTGTCTATTGGATCATACCCTCAATATAAAAATGGCCGCTTTTCAACGGCTGTCGTAATGCGCTCAATAGATGAAGAAAGCTTGGGAAGCGCAATTAACGATGTCTTTGAGCTTGCTAAGAGCAAATCTGAGAAAGAGCCTCTCGTTTCATAAAATAGTTTGATTTATGTCAAAAGTTATTGTAACTGTTCTTTAAATTAAAGGGACAGTTTAATGCGATTATTTGGTCAACGCGCTCCAGCATCAAAAATTAGTTTTGATCGCGCAAGTTTAGGGGAAAAGGACCCTGTCATGGCTATTCATGGACTGAACATTCATTATGGCGAGACGCACGCTATTCAAGATGTAAATTTTGAGATTTTTCCGAAAGAAGTATTAGCTTTTATTGGGCCGTCAGGTTGCGGCAAAACAACTTGTGTAAAGGCATTGAACAGAATGCTTGATACGATCCCTTCTGCAAAAGTTGGAGGAAGTATTTACCTCATGGTCAAGATATTCATGCGCCAGGTGTTGATCCCGTTGAGCTGCGATCAAAAGTCGGCATGGTCTTTCAAAAACCGCAGCCATTTCCTAGATCGATCTACGAAAATGTTGCTTACCCTATTCGAATTCATGGCCTTGCTAGAAATAAAGCTGAGCGTGATGAGTTAGTTGAAAAGGCGTTTAAGGGCGCTGGTTTATGGAATGAAGTGAAAGACAGACTGAATGATTCGGGTATGTCTTTGTCAGGAGGGCAACAGCAAAGGCTTTGTATCGCAAGAGCGCTTGCAGGTGAGCCTCAACTTTTATTAATGGATGAACCATGCGCGTCTTTAGACCCCGTCGCAACAGAAGTGATTGATCAAACTATTGAAGAATTAAGGCAAACTCTACCAATCGTTATTGTGACTCATAATATGGAGCAAGCGAAGCGCATTAGTCAGAGGACTGCATACTTTCATTTGGGTGAAATGCTCGAAATAGGGAATACTTACAATGTATTTAATAAACCGAAACACCCGAAAACAGAAGGATACGTGACGGGCCGCTTTGGTTAGACATAAAAAAAGTTAATATTTTCATAATAAATTATCTAAATTTTAATTTTTTGTGCTATAGTCCTTTCTATGAGATTGTTACTTACGATATTAATTAGCATATTTTTCAGCGTTTCTGCGCAGGCAGAACAGGCCATAAGCCTTGAAGGACTGCAACTTCCTGATTCTGATCATATTGCTCATATTGACTTTTTAGAGCCTGAAAGTCCGATTTCTTATAATAATGATATTTTTCAAGAATCCGTGTCTTCTGATCCAAATGAGTGGACAATGCACCTCATGAAGCGCCAAAAAAGTGAGCGTATTGAACGCGATATCCAATCAAAGCTGCTTTATGTTGGCTTTGAATATAAATTCGATAATTAATTTCTTACAAAAATTTCTGCATTGTTTCGAGCGTATCTGCTTCGGCCGCAGGCTTATCCCATCTTATCCGATGAATTCTTGGAAATCGAAGCGCAATTCCTGATTTATGCCGCGTACTTTCATGAGCACTATCAAAAGCAACTTCTAAAACAAGCTCTTTTTTCACTTCACGCACAGGGCCAAAGCGCTCAATTGTGTTATTGCGCACAAATTTATCAAGCTCTTTGAGCTCCTCATCCGTAAATCCGAAATAAGCTTTGCCGATAGGAACAATTTCATTTCCCTTCCAAACACCGAACGTAAAGTCAGAATAAAATGATGATCGTTTTCCATGACCGCGCTGGCCATACATTAAAATCGCATCAACTAAATAAGGATCACGTTTCCATTTATACCAAAGCCCTTTAGGGCGTCCGGGAAAATATTGTGAGCTTTTGAGCTTGATCATAACACCTTCATGGCCATGCTCATCTGCTCCTTTGTTACGAATGGTTTCTAATTCTTTCCAATCTTTGAAAGGGATGATTTCAGAAAAATCGAGATGGGTTTGTTTATTCTTTTCAAACCATTTTTCTAACCTTTCGCGGCGCGTTTTTAGATTAAGCCCACGAATATCCTCATCACAATCAAATAAAATATCGTAAACGCGCACAAAGGCGGGATACTCTTTTAAGTGCTTTGGATTAACTGTTTTGCGGTTGAGCCTTTGTTGCAAACAATTAAAATCAAGCGGATCGAAATCGGGCCCAACTAAAAGTTCCCCATCTAAAACTGCGCTTCCTTTTGCATTCTCGGTGATATCAGGAAAGGCCGCAGAAATTTCATCGCCTGTTCGTGAGTAAAGTTTATTATTGCCGTTATCTAAAACAAGCTGAACGCGAATGCCGTCCCATTTCCATTCGGCGTTAAAATCCTGCGGTGATAATTTCTCAAAATCTTTGTCCTCATCGATGGGGTTAGACAGCATTAAAGGATGAAAAGTATCAGTATGCTTAATCTCTGGCTTATCTGTTTTACCATCAAGCCAATCAAACAATTTTTGATAAGGGGGATCAATGCCGTGCCATACCTCTTCAATATCTTGTAACTCAACGCCGCCCATTTTTGCGAGCGCGGTTTTTGCTAGTCTTGCTGAGACTCCAATTCGTAATCCACCCGTTGCAAGTTTTATCAGCGCCCATCGTTCATGCGGCTGCGCATAATTCAAAAATTCCTCAATAACAAACGGAAGGTCTTTCTTTTTTGTTTCTTCAAAAAGTTTTGCAATTTCAGAAAGAGAAGGAAGGTCTTTGCCTTGTTTTTGATGCGGCCATAAAAGCGAAATCGTTTCAGCTAAATCGCCCACATAATCGTAAGACAGTTTAAATAAAACTTCATCGACATGGTTATAAATCAGCTCTTTAAATTTTGATGCTTTTACATTTTGAAAAGAGAGCTCGCCTGTAATGACGCCAAGAGCGATTCCCCGATCAGGATCAGGTGTACTAGTAAAATACTCTGCCAGCATATCAATTTTTCGATTGCGGGATGCGGTGAGGGCAAGGGCATCTAAAAGCACGGCAAATTGTCTCATCCGTCTTCCCCTTCATCGCCTAACCCTTGAATCGAAAGCGGCTCTGCCTCTAACCCCAAAACGCTCTGACAATAATGAACAAGGGCATCTTCGCGTCCATGTGTCACCCATATTTTTTTCGCGCCAGTTTCCTTGATCGTTTGAATAAGCTCATTCCAATCTGCATGATCAGAAATAATCAGCGGTAATTCTGCACCGCGTTGCCTTGCTCGCGCTCTTACGTGCATCCACCCTGATGCCATCGCAATGACTGGATCAGGAAAACGCCGCGACCATCTATCTTTTAAAGCTGAGGGCGGAGCAATAATAATCTTACCGCCAAATTCTTCCTTCTTCTTATGCCCAACGCGATCTAAATCACCTAAATCAATCCCAAGCTCCTGATAAAGATCACACAGTTTGACTTGTGCGCCGTGAAGATAAATTGTCTCGTGATATCCAGCCTCTCTTAATAGCTTAATGACACGCTGGGCTTTGCCTAAAGCATAAGCGCCAACCAAATGCGCGCGCTCTGGATGACTGCGAACGGAGTCTACAAGCTTTTGAATTTCGTCTTTAGGGTCAGGATGCTGAAAGACAGGCAGACCAAATGTGGCTTCAGTCACGAAGATATCGCATTGCACCAGTTGAAAATCTTCACATGTTGAATCGTTGCCGCGTTTATAATCTCCTGTGACAACAATCCGTTCGCCTTTATATTCTAACAGCGCTTGGGCACTTCCCAAAACATGCCCTGCAGGATGTAGTGATACCCCAACATCATCAATTTTATGAATCTCGCCATACTCTAAAGCTATAAATTTATCGGAACAATTCTCTCCGTAGCGGGTTTTCATGATAGAAATTGTTTCTGGCGTAGCGATTACCTCCTTATGACCAGCTCTCGCATGATCAGCGTGACCATGAGTAATTATGGCGCGATTGGCGGGGAAAGGGGGATCGATATAGGTATCGATATGGTCTATATATAATTTATGATCCAAAAAACTCATCAAAAAGATAATAGCGAATTTGAGGCAAATGTTCCTCAAGAAATACCTGATGAGTTGGAGCAGCATCCTTTAACAAGCTGGATAAGAGATAAAGGCTGGGACTGGTTTGATCACCAAATTCACACATTAAAGGCCGCACAGGACGATAAAGATATCGTTGTTTTTGCCCCTACGGGCGCGGGAAAAACATTATGCGGCTTTTTGCCAAGCCTTGTTGATCTATATCATCGTGGATCAAATAAGAAACTGCATACTCTTTATATTTCGCCGTTAAAAGCACTCGCTGTTGATGTGCATCGCAATATTACAAAGCCATCCGAAGACCTAGATTTAGATTTCACATTTGAAACTAGAACGGGTGATACGCCGCAATCGCGACGCGCGCGGCAGAAGAAAAAACCGCCCGATATGCTCATGACGACGCCAGAGTCTCTAGCATTGATGCTGTCTTATGAAGATTCCCATGAATATTTCAAAGATTTAAAGTTCATTATTATTGATGAACTTCATGCGTTTTTACATTCTAAGCGCGCTGATTTGCTAAGTTTGAATTTAGAACGTTTAAATCAATTCGCGCCGCAAGTTCAGCGTATTGGATTATCGGCAACAATTTGCGATAAAGAAACAGCAAAGGATTGGCTCTGCCGTAAAGATTCTTCAATCGTTCAAATTGAACAAAAAGTTCTGCCACAGGTCAAAATCTTACAATCAGATCAACGGATGCCGTGGTCGGGACATAGTGCGACTTATGCGGTCGAACAAATTTATGAGGCAATCAAAAAAGTGAATTTGGCGGTCGTATTTGTGAATACGCGGGCGCAAGCCGAGTTTATGTTTCAAAGTCTGTGGCAACTCAATGACGATAATCTAAAAATTGGTGTGCATCACGGCTCGCTCGAAAAAGAACTTCGCCGCAAGGTCGAGGCGCACATGGCCTCGGGCGAGCTTGATTGCGTTGTTGCAACAGGATCGCTGGATTTGGGGCTGGATTGGGCCGATGTCGATTTAGTTTTACAAGTTGGCGCACCCAAAGGCGTAAGCCGTTTGATCCAAAGAATTGGACGATCCAACCACCGCCTGAATGAACCAAGCCAAGCGCTGCTCGTCCCCACAAATCGTTTTGAATATATTGAATGTTTGGCGGCAATTGAAGAAATTCAAAAAGGGCATTTGGATGGGATTGATCCAAAAGAGGGAAGCCTCGATGTGCTTGCGCAGCATATTTTTGGCGTTGCCTGTCACAGGCTTTTTGATGCGCAGAAATTATATGAAGAAGTCATCAAGGCATGGCCTTATAAGAACCTGAGCGAGAAAGATTTTTATGATTGCGTTGCCTTCGTCAAAGATGGTGGATATGCGCTTAAATCTTATGAGCGCTTTAGCCGTTTAGTGGAAGACGGAGACCAAGATAATGTTTTCAAGTTAAGAGATAAGCGTGATGCACGTCGTTATCGCATGAATATCGGTACAATTGTCGAAGCGCCTATGTTGAAAGTCATGATGCGCAATCGCACGTTGGGGAATATTGAAGAGAATTTTATCAATAATTTGACCGAAGGCGATACATTTTTATTTGGCGGTAAAGTTTTACGCTTTGATGGCATACATAACGCGATTGTGAAAGTGAGTAAGTCAAAAGATAAACAAGCTAAAATCCCAAGCTATGCGGGTGGTCGTATGCCGCTCTCAACACATTTATCGAATGCCGTGCGCGGTATGATTGGCAATCCCAATACGTGGGCGGGTTTCCCAGAACAAATTCAATTTTGGCTCAAACTTCAGCAAGAAAAATCATCTATGCCAGATCAAAAACGTCTTCTTGTAGAAACATTTCCACGCGATAAAAAACATTACATGGTGGCTTACACGTTTATTGGATGGAATGCGAACCAGACGTTGGGGTATTTAGTTCTACGCCGCATGAAACGCCTGAACTTAAAACCGCTTGGTTTTGTAATGACAGATTATGCGCTAACCGTATGGTCATTTAACCCAATTAAAAATCCGGAAGAGATTTTTGAACCAGGGCTTATTTATGAAGATTTTGAAGAATGGATTTTTGATACACCGCTTATTAAACGCTTGTTCCGTGATACGGCCGTCATCTCCGGTCTTGTTGAACGCCGTCATCCCGGCGAAGTGAAAACGGGACGGCAAGTTTTAATGAGTACAGACTTAATTTACGATGTTTTGATGAAATATGAACCAGAGCATATTTTGCTGAAAGCTGCTTATGAAGACGCGCGGCACGGCTTGATCGATAGTGATCGCCTTCGTGATTTTCTAATCCAAAGCAAAGAAAATATTGAGCATAAACAGCTGGATCAGATATCGCCGATGGCTGTTCCTGCCGTATTATTAATACAGCGCGAAACGGTTGCCCGTGAAGAGCGTGAGGATTATGTTATTGAGGATATGGAAGCCGAAATTTTAGCCGAAGCAGGAATTCATGACCCAAATTAATTTTGCAAATGAAATATTCGAGCCACAATTATGCGGAGCGTTGTTCTGGCCAACTGAAAAAATGTTGATTGTATCTGATTTGCATTTGGAAAAAGGCTCTAGTTTTTCAAAGTTTAAACAATTTTTGCCGCCTTACGATACATCGGAAACACTTCTAAAATTAAGTAAGACTTGTGACGATGTTTCGCCAGAAACAATTTTATTTTTAGGTGACGTCTATCATGACACGCACTCTCTTAATCGTATGAAGCCCAAAGATCGGAACCTTTGGAATGAGATTTTAGAGGGGTATAAAATTATTTGGGTAGAAGGGAATCATGATCCGGGGCAGGCTCCATCTAATATCGAGGCTTATGAGGAATTCACCCATAAAGGCATTACATTCCGTCATATCGCCAATGAAACTGATGACCAGCCTGAAATGAGCGGGCATTATCATCCTGTTTTAAAATTTTTTCATAAGCGTCAGAAACTAAGGCGCCCGTGCTTCGTTATGAATGAAAGTAAGATAATTTTACCATCCTACGGTACGTTCACAGGCGGTTTGGACATTACCGACAAAGCGTTTCAAAATATTGTGAATGATAAAACGCAGTTTTTTGTCGTGACCCGTAAAAAAATCCTTACAATGGATATGAATAAGAAAGCAGCATGACGAATAATAAAAAAGCAATTGTGATTGGTTCAGGATTTGGCGGTATAGGCGCAGCCCTACGTACGCGTGCCAAAGGCTATGACGTGACGATTTTAGAGCAATGTGAGAATATTGGTGGCCGCGCGCAGACCTATCACAAAGATGGATTCAAACATGATGCAGGGCCAACGGTGATTACTGCGCCTTTTTTGTTTGATGAGCTTTATGAACTATTTGGTAAAAAACGCGAAGATTATATCGAGTTCGTCCCTCTAGACCCTTGGTATCGATTTGTTTTCGAAGATGGAACCGTTTTTGATTATGCGCAAGAGATAGATGACTTACTGAATAACATCAGCGCTCTATCCGAAGAGGATAAAAACAATTATCTCGATCTCTTAAAAATGTCAGAAGAAATTTATAATATCGGTTTTGAAAAACTCTCTGACGTTCCATTTAATAGTGTCTCCAAAATGATGGCGATTACCCCTTATTTAGTCAAACTTCAGGCTTATAAGACCGTATGGGGATTGATTTCATCTCATTTAAAAAATGATTACCTGCGCCGTGCCTTTTCAATTCAGCCGCTTTTAGTAGGCGGTAACCCTTTTGAAACAACATCCATTTACTGCCTTATCCATTATCTGGAGCGGAAATGGGGTGTCTGGTTTGCCATGGGCGGAACAACCGCGATTATTCAAGGTCTTCAAAAACTCATGGTCGAAGAGGGGGTAGAGATTAAAACCAATATATCTGTTCAAGAAATTATCGTTGAAAATAAAAAGGCTGTTGGGATTTTAGATCATAACAATGAAACGCATCACACAGATATTATTATTAGTAATGCCGACCCTGCGCATCTTTACGAGAATATGATTAAAGATGAAAATCAAAGTCTTTCCACAAAGTTGAAAAGAAAGACGTTTAAATATTCGATGGGCTTGTTCGTTCTTTATTTTGGAACAACTCGCAGATACGAAGATGTCGCGCACCATACAATTTTCATGAGCGAGCGATATAAAAGTCTTCTTGATGATATTTTTAACAAACAAATTTTAACTGAAGATTTATCGCTATATTTACATCGTCCAACGGCAACGGATCCATCTTTCGCGCCAGAGGGCCAAGATTCATTCTACGTTCTTGCGCCTGTTCCTAACCTGCAAAGCGGGATTGATTGGGATGAAAAAGGGCAGGAAGTTCGCGATCGTGTTGTGTCTATCCTAGAAGAACATTTGCTTCCAGGATTATCAGAAACGATTACGGCTGATTTTTATAAAACGCCGCAGGACTTTAAAGATAATTATTCCAGCATGTTTGGCGCAGGGTTTTCGATTGCTCCGCATTTAACGCAATCAGCGTGGTTTCGCTATCACAACAAAGCAGAAGGAATTGAAAATCTTTTCCTGACGGGCGCGGGAACACATCCAGGGGCAGGGGTGCCAGGCGTTCTCTCTTCTGCGAAAGTGATTGAAAAACTTATTCCCGATGTTTCACTATCTAAAGCGGCCTAATGCAAAAAAATATTTTTAAAGATAATTCGAAAACCTTTTCATTTGCCGCACTTTTTTTGGATGAGCAAACACAAAATAACATTACGATCTTTTATAATTTTTGCAGGACGATTGATAATATTGCCGATGATGCGCAAGACTATCAAATAGCAAAGCAAGACTTATTGTCTATTCAATCGGATATAAAAAATGGGTCGTCTGAGATTAAAATCATTCAGGATTTTATTTCTCTCTCACAAACACTCCAGATTGATCAGAAATATATCTTTGATTTATTAGACGGCGTGATTAGTGATTGCGAAAACCAAGTGATTATTAAGGATCAAGATCATCTCGACCTTTATTGTTACCAAGTTGCTGGCGCAGTAGGGGCGATCATGTGTTTTATTTTAAAAATCAATCCAGATCAGCGGGAATATGCTCTTCCTTATGCCATTCAAATGGGACAGGCGATGCAAATGACTAATATTGCCCGCGATATTTTGGAAGATGCGCAAAATAACCGCGTGTATCTACCTGCCTCATGGCTCAATGAAAATGATATTCAAACGTTGTTATCAGCGCCTCATACTCAAAATGAAAATATTCAACAGGCTTGTCAGAAATTACTGGCTCGAGCCGATGATTTTTATAAAAGCGCAAGGCAGGGGCTTTATTTCCTTACTATCCGTCAGAGATTTTGTATCTTTGTTGCTTCTCACTTATATGCCGCGATTGGTCTTAAAATAAAATATGCCCGTTATGAATATTGGCAGGGGCGACAATTTCTATCACTGTCTCAAAAATTACTACGCACATTATATTTATTTGTAGTCTTTCCGTTCCAATCCTTCATGTGGCGCGCCCCTTAATGTCAGATGACGTGATTGATATCGCTGTTTTAGGGGGTGGATGTGCGGGGCTTGGCTTTGCCATGCAATATGCCGGGACCAAGAGTCAGGAAACTGTCACAATTTTCGAAAACCGTAAAAACTACCAAGGCGATCGGCATTGGTCATTCTGGCTTCATAACAAAGATCATTTTATACATCGTGATATTTTGAAATCTGAGTGGTCTGAATGGAGCTTTTCAAAAGGTGGCACAGAGTATCTTCATCAAAGTCATGAGTATGCCTACTGCACAATTGATTCTGCAGATTATTATCAAAAAGCGCAGTCTATAATCGAATCAGATAACCGTTTGTTTCTCAATCTAGGAATAGACGTCTTCAACGTCTCTTATGATGAAGAATCAAAACTTTACAATATCGACACATCCAAAGGGCAATATCAGGCTCGTAAAATCATTGATTGCCGCAGTCACTACGAAGCCCCTCAAAAAGATTATGCAATTTATCAGATCTTCTACGGCGCAGTAATAGAAAGCAAAAATGCTTTTGTAAATCATCAGGCGGGTTTAATGACAAACATGACTCATGAGGATCATGGGTTCTCATTTTTATACCTTTTACCCTTTTCAAAAGATAAGGCACTTATTGAATATACGGTCTTTTCGAAAATTGTTTTCCCGCCAGAGATTTTGAAGCCATTTTTATCAAAATATTTGGACGATTATTTTCAAAACTATGACATTCTGAAAGAGGAGCAAGCTATATTACCAATGAATGTATTTATTGATTATAATCAAAGGCTTGAATTAGAAATTTCTTATATAAGGCTAGGAAAAGATACAGGCGCTTTAAGGGCGGCAACAGGCTATGGATTTGTCAATATTTACAAACAGATAAATGATCTTATTTTGAATCTAAATGATTTTTCTAAAGTTAATAAAACACCCAATGCTCTTTTAAATTGGATGGATAGAGTTTTGCTGAAAATTATTCACGATCATCCGCAAAAAATGCCTAATATTTTTTTAGCGCTGTCTAAAAATATGCCTACCAATTCTTTCGCACGGTTTATGAATAACAATCCCAATTATTATGATATAGTGCGTTTGATTATGGCAGTTCCGCCCAAACCCTTTATGAAAGCGGCCTTATCTCGTGACACTCAAAACTTTTGAACAGAAAAATATCGTTCTTTTTTCATCAGTTATTCTGTGTCTTCTTATCATCAACTTCGCTCTTCCTGGGCTCTTAAGCGAAGGCCTAGCCTATATTATTCTATTGACAGGATTTCTGCTGATAGGCTTTCCCCACGGCGCTCTTGATTATGAGCTTGCAAAAAAAATTGGCCTAGCCTCAGACTTGAAATCTAAAACTATATTTCTGACGGCTTATACGCTTTTGGCCGCCGCATTTTTTGGGCTTTGGATCATCATGCCGGTTATAGCCTTTACGATTTTTCTACTTTTTACCATCTACCATTTCAGCGAAGACTGGCACATCAAAAACCATTCTCTGAGCTTAAGCCTGATGATGGGCACTTTGTTTCTGGCTTTGCCCACCATTCTTCACAAAGATATTGTTTCTGATATTTTCAGCGCTCTAGTTCCTGAGCAAGCAGCACTATTTATTGTTGAAGGGCTTTATTATATGGCTCTACTCTTAATACCCGCTTCATTCCTTTTAAAAATCATTCAAAAAGATTTCGATTTCTTTCGATGGATACAATATGGAGCCTTTATAGCCGCTGGAATATTTCTCCATCCTTTATATTTTTTATTTTGCTATTTCTGCCTTTTTCATTCTTCGCGGCATTTTAAAGAGCTTTATGATTTTCTTGAATTTCAAACACTCACGCACGCTTTTATAAAGATTACACCTATCATGGTAGCGTCATTATTAGCTGTTATACTGATTTTGTTTTACCGCGAAGCTCTCTTTTCGAATCAAAACTTATTTTATTCGTCAATTTTAGCGATTGCGGCTATGACAATCCCCCATATGATCCTCATTGAATATGCAAAAAAGACAGCTGGGTTATGAACCAAGAAAAAACTAACTACTAAATTTCAAAAAAATTCCAATAATCTTAAAAAAAACTCTAAAAAAAACGCCTTATGAAAAAACAATTGGTTGAAAACGACTAAACTTTTGAAATAGTGGAGAAAAATAAGATTTCGCATTGCCATATTTGGCAACTCACATTACCATTACACAAAATTAATTATCTTGAGGTAAATCTATGGAAAATCTAACTTTTAATGAAGCGTCATTAATCTATAACGCTTTCTCATTTACATTTGCGACGATGGCCGCCGCAACACTATTTTTCTGGCTAAACCTAGGTTCTGTTGCTGCAAGTTACAGACCAGCTTTAGTCGTAACAGGTCTTGTGACATTTATTGCTGCATACCACTATTTCCAAATCTTCAATTCATTTGAAGCCGCTTACGACATGTCAAATGGCGAAGTAACTCCAACTGGAAAAGAATTCAACGTGGCTTATCGTTATGTTGACTGGTTACTGACAGTGCCACTTCTATTGATCGAATTGATCTTGGTTATGAAGCTGACACAAAGCGAGACAATGAAGAAATCAATCCTTCTTGGTTCTGCTGCAGCGTTAATGATTATCTTGGGCTACCCAGGTGAAATCGCAGATGATCTTGGAACACGTCAACTATGGTGGTTCCTATCAATGATTCCTTTCCTATACATTGTGTTTACACTTGTGATTGGATTGCGCAAATCAATTGATGATCAGCCAGATAGCGCAAAAGGTTTAATTAACCTTGCATGTTGGGTTGTTGTTATTTCATGGGCATTCTACCCAGTTGTGTACTTATTCCCGAATATGGGTATCCAAAGTGCATATGCCGCTGTTGAGATTGGTTACTCAATCGCTGACATCGTAGCAAAAGCTGGATTTGGCGTTCTTATCTACCTGATTGCACGTAGAAAGTCAGAAGCTGAAGGTTACAAGCCTAAATAAGCTAGACTGAAACAATAATTAAGGAGGCCGCTTTCAAAGCGGCCTTTTTTATGCGTTTTTATCGATAACAAAAGTGATGAGTCTGGAGGGGACTTCAACCCGTCGCATATCGCGCTTGCGCGGATATGCATATTATATTGTAGTGGGGGTAGAGCCTTTGCCCTTACCTTACGTAGTCCAACATGATTTGATTTTTAGATGGTGGTGGGCCTGGGGGGACTTGAACCCCTCGCATATCGCGCTTGCGCGGATATGCATATTATATTGTAGTGGGGGTAGAGCCTTTGCCCTTACCTTACGTAGTCCAACATGATTTGATTTTTAGATGGTGGTGGGCCTGGGGGGACTTGAACCCCCACGTCCTAAGGACAACGGATTTTAAGTCCGCAGCGTCTACCATTCCGCCACAGGCCCAACAAGAAATAGCTATAGAGGTAAGTGATTCATATTTCAACCCATTGAAAGCATTGAATGAAGATTTTTTATGGATTGTCTAACTATTCTACTGAAATAGCTTCCAATATCTTGGCTTTGACTAAATCATATTGCTCCCACGGTAAGAAGTGCCCTTGATTTTCAAGATATAAAATCTCTGCTTTAGGTCGCTTTTCTTTAATAAACGCTGTATTTTCATGAGGGACAAGATCATCGTCTTTTCCTTGAATGACAGTAATATGAGCGTGAATATGATCCCATTGATTTTCAAAGCTTTCCAATTCATCTTTGAGTGCCATGATTTCATTATTTGATTCTCGAAGGTTTTTTGGAACTATAGGTTCAATAAATGGCCATTGAGCAGGGTATTGAAACCATTTTGTTCTCTCTAGCTTTGGATCAACGGCAGGAGCTAAAAAGATCAAGTGATCAATGAGATCAGGATAATCAATACCAGTTTTTGCAATCACAGGCCCACTATAAGAATGACCAACTAGAATGACTTTCTCTGCCGTTTCATATTGTTCAATAATAGTTTTTATAGCGTCTGATTGAGTTGTTAATTTTTGAGAATATTCCACATGATCAGATTGACCATAACCGTAACGATCAATTGAAATCATATTGGCAACTTTCAGTAAATCTGGGTCTTGTAGATATTGAGCGTTTGCTTCCCACCCGCCAGGGGACCCATGTATAAACACAACCAAAGGCGCATTTAAATCTTTATTCTGAGCGAATACATAAAAGCTTTTCTTTGCATTCGTTATTATGTTCTGACTGGTTATTTTCGGGTGGTCATTGATCAGGGTTTGAAAGTTTTTACGATTGTAAGGCCCAATATTGCAGGCTTTTAAAAAAATCGAGAATAAGATAAATATTCCTAAAAAATGTCTCATACTAACTTTTTAACACAAAAATTAGGATCAATCTGTCATAATTAACTACTATGAGTGAAACAGCATCATTACAAAAAGGCGCCCAAACTATTAAGGATTACGCCGCATCGCTTCCTGCATCGCCGGGTGTCTATCGGATGCTGTCTGAAAAAGGCGATGTACTCTATGTGGGAAAAGCCAAAGCGCTCAATAAGCGGGTGATGAGCTATACAAACGTCAATAAGCTCCCCAGTCGTCTTCAAAGAATGGTTGCCTATACCAAAAAGATGGAGTTTGTGTATACGAATACAGAAGTGGAAGCTCTTCTTTTGGAATCAAACCTGATTAAAAAGTTAGAGCCGCGCTATAATATTTTACTGCGCGATGACAAATCCTTTCCGTACATTCATATCACCTCTGATCATGATTTTCCGCAGATGCGCAAACATCGCGGGGCACGAAGCCGCAAAGGCGATTATTTTGGTCCTTTTGCCTCTGCTGGGGCGGTGAATAGAACCATTCAAACGCTGCAGCGTGTTTTTAAAATCAGAAATTGTACAGATAATGTTTTCGCCAACCGTTCACGCCCTTGTCTGCAATATCATATTAAACGCTGTACGGCGCCCTGCGTTGATTATGTATCAAAGGAAGAATATGCCGAGCAAATTGAGCAAGCCCGACAATTTCTGACAGGGGAGAACAGAACCATTCAAGATCGCTTTGCCGATCTCATGCAAAAAGCGGCGGAAGACGAGAATTTTGAGCAGGCTGCTGATTATCGTGATCGTATTCGCGCGCTGGCCTCTATCCAATCAAAGCAGGATATTAACTTACAAGGCATTGGTGACGTTGATGTGATGGCTTTGGTTCAAAAAGAGGGGCGCTCTTGTATCCAAATTTTCTTCTTTAGGGGCGGGCAGAATTTTGGAAATCGTGCTTTTTTCCCGAAACATGAAAAAGAAGAAACACCTGAAGACATTATGAGTCACTTTATCGGACAGTTCTACGATAATAAACCTGTGCCCTCTCAACTTTTTGTAAGCGTGAATCCTTCAGAAAAAGAATTATTGGAAGAGGCGCTGACAACGCGCCGCGATAAAGGCAAGGTTAGTATTTCAAAACCTTCACGGGGCAAACGAAAACGCTTAATTGACTTTGTTTTGAAAAACGCTAAAGACGCGCTGAAACGTAATATCTCGCAACGCACCAGTGAAAAACGCCATCTTGATAATGTGGCTGAGCTGTTTGACATGGACGGCCCGCCATCTAGAATTGAAGTTTACGATAACTCCCATATTTCAGGCACTAATATGGTCGGTGCTATGGTCGTTGCTGGGGAAGAAGGCTTTCAAAAAAATGCCTATCGCAAGTTTAATATTAAAGAGGCCGCCCCATCTGATGATTACGGTATGATGCGTGAGGTCATGGAGCGCCGTTTTGGCCGTGCATTAAAAGAGGGCGTTGAGCGGGGTGACGAAACATGGCCAGATTTACTTTTGATTGATGGCGGTCTGGGGCAATTTAATGCCGTGAAAGAAACGCTTGAAGAGCTCGGCGTGTTTGATAAGCTTATGGTTGTTGGCATTGCTAAAGGTGAAGACCGCAATGCAGGGCGTGAGCAGTTTTTTATTGAAGGAAAATCCCCATTCCAACTTCCCATTAATGATCCGACTTTACATTATTTGCAGAGGCTTCGTGATGAGGTGCACCGTTTTGCAATCGGGGCGCATCGGGCGCGCCGCTCATCAGATATTTCAAAATCACCTTTGGATAATATTGCAGGCATTGGGCCTAAGACTAAAAAAGCATTGCTGTCCCATTTTGGGTCGGCCAAGTCTGTCGCCCGCGCCGGCATCCAAGATCTTATTCAAGTTGAAGGCATCTCAGAAAACAAAGCCCGTGATATTTATAACTTCTTCAATGAGAGTTAAACGGGTTGGCATTTGATTAATCTTTTCAGCCAAGGGTCTGGATGAATGACAAATCCATCTTTAGGAGAGATATCAAAAAATGAACCTTCAATTCTAGCGACATAAGGTTCTCCACCTTTCTCTAAATGGAGACGCCAATTTTCTTCATTTAGAGCCTCAACATCCGCTTCGCTCATTTGTGCTATTAAATATCCTGGATGGTCTTCAAAATCTTGCCGGTAGATACCTTCAACTTTTCCGCCCCGTGCTTCAACAAAAGCAGTGGTAAGCTCAATGGCTCTAGAATATTCTGGCGCGTATAAACGGCCACCATCATCAGCGACAAGCCGATCACAAATGTGAATAAAGCTTCATTCATGTAAACCACACTCGTTGTCATTTTTAACTTTAGTAGACCAATTTTTTAATTATGTCAATTAATGTTTGATTTCAGTGTAATCAATATTGCCAGAATGATGAGCGCCCCTATCATAAAGGCGGCATTGATGCGTGAGGCTTTTTTCGCTGCTTTTTCTTCATACCATGTGCGGGGCTTAATTCCTTTGAGACGGAAGACGCTAAGCGCGGCGAGGTTGATAGAGACAATATTTGTGAGCAGTAAAAGCCCTGCACTTAGTGCCATGTCCCATTCCGTTTTGCCCATTAAAATTCCAAAAGATACAGCTGGCGGGAGTAGGGCAACAGCAACCATCACACCGACGAGCGCGCTTGATACGCCTGTTGTCAGCGATAAAACAGCGGCTCCTCCTGCAGCTAACGCTAAGAAAATCTTTCCATAGCTGACATTGGTTCTGTTCATGATTTCTGTGCTGTTAAAAACAGTGTCTGATGCCACGAACAATCCCATTAAAACAGCGATCACTAATGTCAGGCACAATCCGACTATATTGGTTTGAATAGATTGAGTGATCAATTTTTTATCCCCTAAGGCCGCTCCAAACGCTAACGCTAAATTCGGGCCAAGAAGCGGGGCAATAACCATGGCGCCAATCACAACAGCAACATCACTCTGGATTAAGCCTATCCCTGCAACAATGGCGGATAAGAAAACAAGCAAGACGTAATCCATAGAGAGCTGCCCGCCTTTAGAGATATCTTCCATCAGTTCTTCTCTGGTGACAGAGCCTTTGAGGATATCTTTAATCGTTTTCTTTTTCTTGTCTTGCGATGTGTCTGCTTCATTGTCGCCTCTGGGCAGGCTGGCTTCCACAGGCAATAATAAAATACGCCAATTTTCATTTTTTTGTGTCACCCGGGTGAGGGCATCAATTAGATCTTGTTGATTATGGACGTTAATTAAGATACGTGTCGTTTCACGAGAATCTTGATCCTTATCAAACCAGTTTTTGTGGCTTTTTCGATGCCAAATATCGATGGCTTCGTATCTTTCTGCCAGATCTTTGATTTTATCAGACGCGCTCTCAGGGGCTGATATTTCAATGATTCTTAGTGTCATAGCGGTTTTTTCTTTTTCAGAGGGCTTATAGTTGACCCATATGTAAGATTTACAGAAAAAGCTTGCAAATTCAAATGAATAGATGAGTTATTCAAAATAATCGATAAAATCACTTGCCAGCCTTTTCACTATTTTGCTAGTTTTCGATTAATCATAAAGATCATAATTCATAAACAAGGGATAACAAAATGTTTCACCGCATGAAAAACGATACGGAGCAAACCGAAAATAATAGTGAGAAAAAAGCTATTTCAGCATCGAATGATCAGCAATCAAATTCACCAATACAAAATTCACAACCAAAGGAAAATACACAAATGAATACTCAAGCTCAGCCGGCTCAGCAAGATGCTCAAGCCACGACAGACAAGCAGGATAATAATCAGCAACAATCCCGTGTTGATATCCCAAATAACTTCACACGCCCAAATGCGAGCCAGCCAACTGGTCAGCCAAGCCGTCCTGCATATCCAGGAAATTATCCTGGTGCACAACAGAGCAATTATGCTGGCACGGCAATGAGTTCAGACTCAGACAGAAAGTTGATGATCGGTAAAGGCATTACATTATCTGGTGACATTTCAGAGTGTGATCACTTAATCGTTGAAGGAACAATCGAAGCGACATTAAAAGGCGCAAACGTTCTGGATATTTCTGAAAATGGTGCGTTTCATGGAACAGCAGAAATTGAAGAAGCCAATATTGCTGGTCGTTTTGAAGGTGACATTACAGTGAGTGGCCGTTTAACAATCCAATCAACAGGAACAATTATTGGTTCTGTATCATATAAAGAGCTGGCTGTTGAAGTTGGCGCAACAATTGACGGTGCAATTAGCCCAATTGGTTCAACAAACGCGCAAGCTAACCCTAAAGGTGGCAAGTCAAAGAAGGCGTCTCAAGACAACTCAGCTGAGCTTCCTTTTAGTGGCGGAAAAGTTGCAGCTGAATAATTTTTAGCTATTGAAGAGTTTAAAAAACCGAGCTTAAAGCTCGGTTTTTTTATGCTGTTTTCTTTTTGAATTTACACAAATCATAAACAACGCAATTGGCGCAATCGGGTGTCCGTGCTTTACAAACATATCGTCCATGCAGGATGAGCCAATGATGACAATGCATTTTAAATTCGTCAGGAACTTTCTTTTCTAACTTGGCTTCAACTTGATCTGGGTTTTTACCGGGCGCTAATCCTGTTCGGTTAGACACACGAAAGATATGCGTATCAACAGCAATGGTTGGCTGACCAAAAACCATATTACAAACAACATTAGCGGTCTTTCGTCCAACACCGGGGAGCTTCACTAACTCATCGCGGTCTTGCGGGACTTCGCCGCCATATTCATCGACTAAAATCTGTGAGAGCTTATAGACGTTTTTAGCCTTGGCATTATAAAGCCCAATGGTCTTAATATAATTACGAATTTTTGCTTCACCCAATTTCACCATCTTTTCTGGCGTATCTGCCGCCTCAAATAATGCTGGTGTGGCTTTATTCACACCCTTATCTGTGGCTTGTGCAGACAAAACTACGGCCACTAATAAGGTAAACGGGTTGCTGTGAATAAGCTCTCCCTTGGGTTCTGGGTTGTCTTTCTCAAGACGGCTAAAAAATTCGATTATATTTTCTTTTTTCATATAAAAATAACGCTTCAGAATCTATTTGATTTCCAAATTTCTTATTTCTTATACTCATAATCATGAAAAAAAGCACGAGCGAAAAAATCGTTTATGGAATCCACAATACTCGTCTGGGCGATGTGATTATTGCACAAAGCTCTCGCGGTCTTTGTTGGCTTGGCTTTATGGTGAGTAAAGAAGAGGGCGCGTATAAAGGCGATGGCTTTGAGCGAATGAAGGAACATTTCCCGCATTCTAAATTCTACCGTGATGATCGTCAGACCAAACTCATGATGCAAAATATTATGAAGGCGTGGGATCAAGATACTTTAAATGAGTTAGATCTTGATTTGCGCGGGACAGAATTTCAACAATCCGTTTGGAAGGCTCTCTTAAATATTCCAAAAGGCCAAGTGATTTCTTACGGTGATGTGGCGAATGATATTGGCGCACCAAAGGCATCACGCGCGGTGGGAACGGCTGTTGGTCAAAATCCTGTCTCACTCATTATTCCCTGCCACCGTGTTGTTCAAAAGTCGGGCGGTTTAGGAAATTATGGATGGGGTGTTGATTTAAAGAAAAAAATTCTCGAAGAAGAACAAGCTCTATAGCTTTATATCTAAAACATCATTCATTGAATATAGACCGTTCGCTTTGTCTTTTGTCCATTGTGCGGCACGAAGCGCGCCTTTCACAAACAGCCGCCTATCTGTCGCGATGTGGCTTAATTTTATACGTTCACCGTCACTGAAAAACGTCACATCATGCTCTCCTACAACGTCACCGCCACGTTGAACGGCATATCCGATATCGCCTTGGTTACGTTTTCCTGCACGGTCAGTCACAAATTCGCCGCCTCCACGACCGGCTTGAGCCGCTTTGCCTAAGGCAAGTGCAGTGCCAGAAGGGGAGTCTATTTTATGATGGTGATGCGTTTCAAAAATTTCGATATCCCAATCATCTTTTAATTTTTGCGCTGTTTGTTGGACAAGGCCAAGTAATATATTCACTCCAATACTCATATTGGCGGCATAAACAATCACTGTGTCCTTTGAGCAATCTTTTAAAATTTGTTCTTGATCACTATCAAGTCCTGTTGTCCCAATGACTAAGGACGTTCCATGCTCGGCCGCTAATTTTGCGTGCTGAATGGTTGCATCAGGAATTGTAAAATCAATAATACAATCTGCCTCTTTGAAGAGGCTAGCCGTGTCATCATCTTTATCAATACCGCCTGCATAAGTAAGATTTTCATTGGCTTCAATATCTTCAACTAATAATTGACCAACGCGGCCTTTACATCCTGTTACACCTACTCTCATTGTCTATCCTTAATTGCGCATGTAAGGCGTGAAATACAATTCATTTTGCCCGCATCGTTAAATAATTCGATATTCCATACATGAACAGACCGGCCAACTTGAACAGGTGTGCAAATACCTGTGACGTAGCCTTCTGTGACCGGGCGTAAATGGTTGGCATTAATTTCTAAGCCCACGGCCATCTGCTTTTCGGAATCGATACACATCCAAGAGGCTACCGAACCCAGACTTTCTGCCAGAACACATGATGCTCCCCCATGGAGAAGGCCTAAAGGCTGTTTTGTCCGCTCATTGACGGGCATACGAGCTTTTAAGCTATTTTCACCAATTTCTAAGTATTCTATCCCTACGAAAGTTGGCATATTGATGTTGCGGGGCCCATTTAAGGTCTCTAAATCAAATTTTTTAAACCAAATCATTCATTTCCGCCCAAATCCCTATGAGCTCAAGAGCCTGGAGGTGGAGGTGTATGACGAAAAGCGGGGCTATTATGAGATAATGGACCTAATCTTTGAGGACATGGCCAGAGAGGAGCAAAAAGCCCAGCTCCAGGACCTAAAACACCAGCTGATAAACCCGGAGGAAATTGGGGACTATCTCTTTACAATCTCTGGGCACGGAGTAACACAAAATGTTTACCAGAGCCTGGTTAGGACTAGCTCAGAGCTGGTTTTGCCGGTGTCTTTTTCCCTCAATGAGCTCTTTGCCTGGATCTCGCATGAGGTGTCCTTTTTAAAGCCCAGACTTTTCAATGTGGAACATTCCCACATAGGGATCCGGGAGATCTGGAGTAAATGGGATATGCCAGGCAAACTCCGGAGGCCGCTGGCTGTAAAGGAGATTTACAGTGAGCTCCGCTTTACCCTGGGAGATCCTGGAGAAAACTGTGAGATCCGTTGTGCATCTAAAGAGGGTTTTGGAAATCTGCTTTTTGCCATTGTTCCCAATTTCGGGCACGTAGAGGACCAGACAAAAGTGTGGATTGAGACAGACTTTAAAGATAGCTATGAGCTCCAGGGAGTAATGGCGCTCCGGATCTGGCAGACCATGACCGCTCACCACTTT
>JBCCKS010000006.1:0-69560 GCA_039027295.1 Pseudomonadota bacterium | reverse complement strand
CCATAAATAACAAAAATAAGAATTTTTCAATATGACAATCAATATATCTTTTCAAAAATCAGAATATCAGAAAGCCGATACGCTCATTGTTGGTGTATTTGAAGACGGAGCATTAAGTGATCCTGCAGAAATATTAGATAATTATTTGGATGGTACACTCAGCTATGCAATAAAAGCCAACAGCAAGTTTAAAGGAAAAGTGGGGCAAGCCCTTCATATCTCAGCCTATGATCAAGATTTTAGACAAATTATAATTATTGGAGTTGGAAAAGAGGCGGATCTTGATCACAAAGTGGCCGAAGAGATTGGTGGTAAACTTCTATCTACACTTAAAACTTATGGAGCCGGGCAAGCCAATATTCGCTTGAGTGGCTCGCATGATTTTGAAAAAATTACGGCTGCAGAATTTGCCAATCGAATTGCCACAGGCCTGCATTTAAAGTCTTATGAATTTAATAAATACAAATCGAAAAAGAATGAAAAGAAATCTGAAGGCTTACAAAAATTAGTGATAACAACAAATGCGGCGCCTGAAGCAGAAAAGCTCTATAAAGACACCTCTAAAATTTGTGATGGTGTGTTTTTATCGCGCGACCTGATCAATGAGCCGCCGAACCAGCTCCACCCTGAAAGCTATGCTGAGCTTATTAAAGATGAGTTGAAACCTCTGGGCGTTGAGGTCGAAGTTTTAGACGAGAAGAAGATGCAAAAACTTGGCTTTGGGGCGCTCTTATCTGTTGGTCAGGGCTCTATCCGAGACTCACGCCTGGTGATCATGAAATGGAATGGTAATAAAAAATCAAAGAAAAGTCCTTTAGCCCTTGTTGGTAAAGGCGTGACATTTGATACAGGCGGAATTTCTTTAAAACCCCCTGCAGAAATGGATCTCATGAAAATGGATATGGGTGGGTCGGCTGCTGTTGTCGGTGCAATGAAAGCGATTGCGGGTCGTAAAGCTAAGGCTAATGTTATCGGGGTTGTTGGCCTTGTTGAGAATATGCCTTCAGACCGCGCTTACAGACCAGGTGACATCATCACTTCTCATGCAGGAAAAACAATTGAAGTCTTAAATACAGATGCTGAAGGACGCTTAGTTCTAGCCGATGCGCTGACTTATGTTCAGGAAAAATATAAGCCAGAAGTCATTATTGATTTAGCGACATTAACAGGCGCGATTATGGTTGCTCTCGGTTTTGAATATTGCGGTGCATTTGCGAATGATCATGACCTCTGGGATCAACTATCACTAGCCTCTTCTGATGCGAATGAAAAATTCTGGCGCATGCCTCTTGATGAAGCCTATAGAAAAGAAATGGAAAGCGAGGTTGGTGACCTTAAGAATCTTGGCTCATTAGGCCGTTATGGCGGCGCATGTTCAGCGGCAGGGTTTTTAGAGCACTTCATTGAGGACAAGGTGAAATGGGCACATATTGATATTGCAGGAACTGCATGGGGCAAATCAGAAAAGCCAACAGTTCCAAAAGGCGGTACAGGGTTTGCGGTACGGACATTAGATAGGCTTGTTAGCCATTATTATGAGGCTAGAAAATAATGACAGAAGTTCGCTTTTATCATTTACAAAAACAAAATCTCGATGAGGCATTACCGCTTATTTTAGAAAAAGCGTATGCCTCTGGACATCGGACAATTGTACGTATGGCAAGTGAAGATGAAGCCGAGCGAATGGCAGGGCATTTGTGGAGCTTTCGCCAGCAATCCTTTATTCCTCATGGCACGAAGAAAGATGGTAATGCGGCAATGCAGCCTATCTGGATTACTGATGACGGCGAAGAAAATCCCAATAACGCAAAAACTTTGATTTTAACACAAGGCCGCACCCAAGATGATATTTCATCTTTTGAGCTTTGCTGTGAAATGCTTGATGGACGCAATGATAATCAGGTCTCTGAAGCGCGCAAACGATGGAAAGAGTATCAATCCAAAGGCTATGATGTCACCTATTGGCATCAGTCTGAAGAGGGAACTTGGGAAAAAAAGTAAGCCTATTTACTTCCAAAATTTATAAATCTAGCTTTCAGCTGGCACTTCAGAAGCATCCTCGCTTTCAGCCGGAACTTCTTCTTCGACTTCTGGCTCAGGCGGAGCCAATTCAGCCTCCTCTGCAGCAATTTCTGCCGCCGTTGGCAATGCAGCGGGGCTATCAGATAGCATTCTTAGCCATGCAATAATGGCCGCGCGATCTTCTGGCTTTCTCAAACCGATATAATTCATTTTTGTGCCTGGCGTATATTTTTTAGGCTTCCAAAGAAATTTATTCAGCTCACTATAATTCCAAACAGGATCGCCTACATCATCCAAAACACCAGAATATTTATAATCTGCTACAACCTGTTTTTCACGGTTAACAACATCCCACATATAAGGACCGACGCCATTTGCACCACCTTTATTAAAGCTATGGCAGGCTGCGCAGGCTTTTGATATTTTTGCGCCGCGCTCAATATCTGCTGTTTCAATCATGGCCAAAATCGGCTCTGGCAAATCTATTTTTTGTGCAACTTCTGCGCTTTCAACTCCTTCAATTTTAAAAGCGTTTTCTTTTAATTTTTCAGGATGCACTATTTTCTCAGAAAAAAAGCCGGCAAGCATGGCTGTTATACCTGCGACTAAAATAGCTGCGAAAATTTTGTTAAATTCTATACCGCCCATAGTGATGTCTTATTTAAACTCGTTGTCTTACATAAAATACATTGCTTGTAATATTTTACAATCAGTTATACTAGTCATTCTTCTAGCATTTTAATAGTAACACATAGAAAAAAATTTGGATTAGATTTATGACAAAAATTATCGCTTTTCAAGGGTTCCCTGGTGCTTATTCAGACATGGCGTGTCGTGCGGTTTTTCCTGGCGCAGAAACGCTGCCTTGCGAGACTTTTGATAGAGCATTTGCCGCCGTCCAAGAGAGCAAAGCTGATTACGCGATGATTCCAGTTGATAATACACTGGCAGGACGGGTTGCCGATGTTCATAGGCTACTTCCTTTAAGTCACCTCCACGTTATTGGTGAATTTTTCTTACCCATTCAGCATGCTTTATTAGGGATCAAAGGCTCAAAATTAGACAATATCAATACTGTTCACAGCCATATTCATGCCCTTCCCCAATGTCAAAAGGTCATTAAAGAAATGAACTTAACGGAAGCCGTTCATGCAGATACAGCAGGGGCAGCAAAAGAAATTGCCAAAATGAATGATCCTGAGCAGGCCGCTATTGCTTCAGCATTGGCAGCTGAAATCTATGATCTAGAAATTTTAAAAGAAGATGTACAAGACGCCGATCATAATACAACACGTTTTTTAATTCTATCGCGCGAAGCTGATGTTCCTACCTATGACGCATCAAAGAGCTACATTACAAGCTTTATTTTTGAAGTACGTAATATTCCAGCCGCGCTTTATAAAGCCTTAGGCGGCTTTGCCACAAACAACGTTAATATGACCAAGTTAGAATCTTACGTGAATGAAGATTTTGAAGCCGCTCAATTCTATGCAGATGTTGTCGGTCATCCAGAGGATCGTCCACTACAACTCGCTATGGAAGAGCTAGGGTTCTTTGCCAAAGAAGTTTACCCGCTTGGCACTTACGAAAAACATCCTTTCCGTAAAGACTAAAAAGGTTTGATGTTTTTGATAAAACCCTTACTATTCATAAAAGTATTTGAGACAAAATAAAGGAAACTCCTCATGCCATCACATGCTGAACTTGCTGCAAAACTTCTAAGGGATGCTGCTGCCTTCTTTAAAACAATCTCAGAGCAAAATCCGCCGTTGAAAGATCAAATGAGTGAGAATGCAGATGTTTTTGAACAAGTTGCTGATTTAGTGGAGCAGGACCCTACGGGTATTATAGAAGAGCAGTAAGTTAAGCTTTTAAAACGCACCTGCAAAAATTGCCGTTACAATAGCGGCAATCAAAACGATACAAGATAAGATCAGTGAATAGTCCTTTTTAGGTTTTGTGCCTAACACCTCATATGTTTTCAAAAGTGTTTTGCCGTTTTCAGGATGTTTTGATTTCTTTTTAACTTCAATCCGATCATATAAATCCGCTTTTAAAAGATGATTAGCTTCTTCCATGCAAGATCTGGGGTCATCAAGCTTTCCCAAATATTCCCATTTATTCTTACCGATTTTCCCCGGCGAGTAAGAAGAATAACCATAAATGATATATTCATCATGCGTAGGCTGCGCCATAATTTTTCCTCTATTAATGTATGAAAGTTTCCCCAAAAGACCTAAACAACAAAGTAATCTGATTTGGTTAATAAAAAGTTAATTTTTTGATTCTACGATTACGCTGAAATATCGCTGACGACTTGTATTTATAGGGTTTACCAGATATTATTATAATATCTTTTTGCAAAATTCTTTTGCAGATTCATCATTTGAAAATTTCTTTCACGTCCCTTATTTTGGATACTCACTATGGCAAAAAAATATAAAATCAAAAAAAAGAAAACGAACTTTCTTTCGCGGCTCATTCCTGAAAGCCTCCAAGTATTCATTGCACGGCGTGTTATCGATGGGTTTGGAGTTGCCTATTTAGGCGTTGCAGCATTTTTGTTTATTGCGATGCTGAGCTATCATCCAGATGACCCTTCATTAAATAGCGTTTCAAGCGGACCAGAAACTTTTGCAAATATTTTAGGAAAGCCCGGCGCCTATAGCGCCGATCTTATGATTCAAATTATTGGCCTTGGAGGATTTTTATTAAGTGCAGGTTTAGCTGTATGGGGAATAAGCATCCTAAAACGCCGTAGCTTAAGTCCCTTTTGGTTACGGGCTTTGGGTCTTCCTTTTGGACTAATTTTATTTTCAGGATTCCTTGCGATCATTCCCTCTTTCGGATTGTTTGAGCGCGCTTATTTAGGCGGCAGCGCCGGACAGCTTCTCATGCAAAACGTAGCAGATTTTTTCTTTAATCTCGGAGTTGGTGCAGAAATTATTTTATCGGCAAGCTTTTTGGGACTTATTGGTGCAGGATTTATTGCACTTGGTGTAGCGGTTCGCAAAGCTGAAGCCCGCTATATTGGGCTTATGATATGGTTTGGAGTTACAACGGCGGCCACTTTCATAGCAAATACCGCAATTGCAATCTATGATTGGGTACGTCATTACGGCGACCCCGATTACAAGCCTAAACGTACAAACGCAAAAAAGCGTACTCGCCCAACTATTACAGCAAGCAATGACGAAGAAAACAAAGTTTTAGAACGTAAAGAACCAGCCTTTGAAGAAGATACAACACAAAATGCAGATATTAAGGTTGTTGCACCAGCGCGTAATGACAATAAGAAACAGCAAGTTTCGCAAACAAGATTCCAGCTTTTTGATGGGGGAGAATGGGAATTACCGCCCATCGATTTAGTTCAAGAAATACCTGAAGACCATGAAGACCATAAGGCCGATGAAAAAACGCTGCGCATGAACGCAGAGCTTTTACAAAACATACTCGAAGACTTCAATGTGAAAGGTGAGATCGTTAGCATACACCCGGGCCCTGTTGTGACCCTTTATGAGCTTGAGCCAGCACCAGGTGTGAAATCATCGCGTGTGATTGGGCTGGCTGATGATATTGCCCGTTCTATGTCTGCTATTTCTGTACGTGCCGCCGTTGTACCTGGCCGCAATGTGATCGGCATTGAAATCCCGAACAAGAAACGACAAACAGTTTATATGCGCGAAATGCTTATCAGCCGCGATTACGATAAAACAAAAGCAGCTCTCCCGCTTATTTTAGGTAAAGATATCGGTGGACGACCAATCATAGCAGACCTTGCAAGAATGCCACACTTGCTTGTGGCTGGAACAACAGGATCTGGTAAGTCAGTCGCCGTTAATACAATGATTATGTCGCTTCTATACAGGCTACCTCCAGAAAAATGTCGCTTCATCATGATTGATCCTAAAATGCTGGAACTCTCTGTGTATGATGATATTCCTCATTTGCTATCACCCGTTGTGACAGAGCCCGGCAAAGCTGTAGTCGCTCTAAAATGGCTGGTTGCCGAAATGGAAGAGCGCTATCGCGCCATGTCTAAATTAGGCGTACGAAATATTGACGGGTACAATGCACGTCTCGGCGAAGCCCGTAAAAAAGGTGAAGCGTTGATGCGTAAAGTCCAAACAGGGTTTGATCCAGATACAGGCAAGGCCGTTTATGAAGAACAACCGCTCGATTTAACAGACCTTCCGTATATTGTCGTGATTGTTGATGAGTTTGCTGATCTAATGTTAGTGGCAGGTAAAGATGTTGAAGCTGCCATTCAACGCTTAGCTCAAATGGCGAGAGCGGCGGGCATTCATATTATTATGGCCACGCAGCGTCCTTCTGTTGACGTAATTACAGGGGTAATTAAAGCAAACTTCCCCACTCGAATTTCATTTTCTGTGACGTCAAAAATTGATTCACGTACAATTTTAGGTGAAGGCGGAGCCGAACAATTACTCGGCATGGGAGATATGCTTTATATGGCTGCAGGTGGGCAAATTACTCGCGTACATGGACCGTTCTCAAGCGATGCCGATGTCGAAAATGTTGTAAACTTCTTAAAGGCACAAGCAGAACCTTCCTATTTAGACGATATTACAGAAGGTAGTGGTGATTTCACAGGTGCAGGATTAGGCGGCCTTTATGGTGATAACGAAAATGAAAAAATTGATGAGCTTTATGATGAAGCCGTAGCGCTTGTCGCCAGAGAAAGAAAAGCCTCAACAAGTTTTGTACAGCGTTATTTACAAATTGGTTATAACCGCGCCGCACGAATTGTCGAGGAGATGGAAAAGCAAGGGGTTATCGGCCCCGCCAATCATGTTGGCAAACGTGAAATCCTTGTTAGTGATCTCAGCGAAGCGAGTTAACTAAGCAGCTTTTAAACTCGGCAATTCAGGCAGCCTTGTAAGCCATAATGCATGAGCGCGTCTGCCATCATGTTCAGCAATAGCTGCAGTTTTAAATTGTGCTGGAAACTGAGGAAATGGAGAATAGCTCACTTTTCCATCACGAGAGAGATGTCCTTCAATATGGGCTTTATAAACTATGGCTTGCATAGCATCAGCTGTTGAAAATTCTTCCGGTAAAGAATCACGGGCAACATTTGAGGGTGCGTTATAATCAGGTACTTCCACGTGAAATATAATCTTGTCACCCCCAACAAGAATATATGTCTCACCGTCAATTTGACGTGTTTCAACAGTTATTTTACTCTGATCAAAATAATCTAATTCATATTGCATATTGACCTTATAATTACATAATCAATAAATTGCAAGAGATTTTCCTAAAGAATTTCGCAAACGCGCCATGAATTTGCCTGCTTTAAAAGTTTAAAATAAAATATGGTTCAATATTTATCGCTTATCGCGTTTCTGGCGCTAATAATTTTTTCTGCTCCCCTCACAACAAAAGCAGAAGAGCTGATGTCTATTGCAAGCATAGAAAGTGAAATTCTCAAGAATGAAAGTATTGAGGATATTCACGCTCCTCAAATGGAAAGTCAATCCATACAGAAAGCTGAAAGCTATTTGCAAAATCTCACAACTGTAAAAGCTAATTTCATTCAAACGGCTCATAATGGCGCAAGGCTAAGCGGTACGTTTTATCTGAATAGGCCAGGCAAGTTGCGTTTTGATTATAATGAAATTGATGACTTTATTGTTGCTGACGGTTTGTTCATTTATTTCTATGATTCAGAATTGGGCGAACAGACAAACGCACCTATTGGGCAGACATTGGCAGATTTTCTGTTGAGAGAAAACTTAGAATTGGACGGAGATCTATCCGTTCAAAGTATTGGCCAAGAACAAGAGTTTAAAACAATTACCCTTTCCGAAAGCGGCAATGAAGGAGCAGGTTCAGTTAAATTATTCTTCCATAGAGAACCCTACGCTTTAAAAAAATGGCAAGTCACAGATGCAGCTGGGTTAGTGACCGAGGTCTCCCTTCACGATATTGAGCGTGATATCGACTTACCCGCAAAATTATTTGCCTATTTGAAACCTTCACAAGACAAACCTACCTTTAATCAGTAATATTCCTTCATTATGATTGAAGGATCACTCGATTTACTGATTAAGCAATTATCATCGCTTCCCGGGTTAGGGAAACGATCAGCTAAACGTATTGCTCTGCATATGCTTACCCATAAAGATGATGTGATGTTACCGCTGATAAAAAATATGGAACGATCAGCTGCAAATATTCAAACATGTGAATCTTGCTGCAATTTAGATGAAGGTCCAATCTGTAGAATTTGCCGAGATCAAAATAGGGACAGGACGACAATTTGCGTTGTAGCTTCAGTGGCGGATTTATGGGCTGTTGAACGTACAAGATCTTATAAAGGAATCTATCATGTATTGGGGGGCGTGCTCTCTGCACTCGATGGAGTAGGGCCAAAGGATTTAGCGATTAATAGCTTGCTCGCTAACATCAAAGATAATAATGCGAATGAGATTATTCTAGCCTTAAGCGCAACAGTGGATGGCCAGTCTACAGCGCATTACATCACAGATTTAATCCATGGGATGGAATCAGGACGTGATATAAAAATTACCCGTCTAGCGCACGGGGTTCCAGTTGGTGGGGAACTTAATTATCTTGATGATAGTACTATTGCAACGGCCTTAAAGGCGCGCGCAAACTTAAGCTAAATTATATCACGTCCCTAATTTTATTCTTTTTCTGAAATAAAAACGCTGCCGCTTTCACTGACCTGTAAAACAGATAAATATTCATAGTGCGCGCCTTTACTTGTTCCGCCACTAATAGCAATATCATAGTAAACACCAGCTGGGAAATAATGATCAGCGCTCGTAGCATCAACCGTGTTATCTCCAAATTTGATATAAGCAGGAGCCGTTGCATATACGCTGACTACTTTTGTGTTTTCATCAAACGCAGTGCTATTTCTATTCGCGCTTGCACCTAAGGCAATTTCATGGGCCCCACCATCTTTTAATCGAAGGGCTGGGATTGTATTATTATCCGCATCTTTTGGTAATAAGGTTGTCATAGGACATGTCCTTTCATTAAATTTTTGTACAAAAAAGCCCGTGAGACGGGCTTATGAGGCACGGACTCCGGGCGTTGATGGCTATAATACTGCCAATTTATAGCAAAAAGTCAAGAATTTTTAGGAAAATATTCTTATATTTTAAATTACATTTCAGAATATTTAGCAATTGTATGCGTAAAAGGCTCTTGACCGCTTGGCAAATGCAAAAGACGTACAGTCATCAAAACCTTATTGCCCCCATCAGGTACAATATCTTTAAATTCATCAAGGCTAGATGCAAATCGTTTGGCCGCGTCTATGGCTTCAGTTTCATTTTGCGGTTGAAGCAATAAGCAATATTCATTCTGACCAGTCTGCCCAATAATATCGCTCATTCGGCGAAGACGTACAACATGATAGGCCATCTTCGAGGCTGAATATTCAGCGTTATAAACCCCATCCATAGCTTTAATATCATCAAAATTATCAATTGTAATTTGAAGAATATAGGCAAGCTCATTATAACGCCCACTTCTATCAATCGCTGATAAGAAAAGCTGATTAAAAGCTGACTTTGCGATGACACCGCCAGCGCTTGGGAAATCCTCTGATGTATCGCCAAGCTTTGCCGCGTAATCCTGCAACCGGGCTGCATTGTTAACTTTGACTTCAAAATCTTCAGGATCTAGGGGCTTATGAATAACATCATTACAACCTGCGGACGTCACCTCTTCATACGAAAGCTCACTATCATTGCCTTGGAGCAGAAATAAGTAAAGCGCGCTTTGTGTTGTTCTTTTAATGTTGAGTGTCATTGCCTGCGCGTCTGTCATGGGAGATGGATCAATAAAGACAACATCAAACCGTTCAGCTGAGAGCTTTTCAATGCCTTCATTTTTCACAGGTTCATGCGTTGCAACATGGCCTAATTTCGTGAGGCGAGAGGTCATCATTTCAGCAGCCATCTCATCACGGTCAATTATCAAAGCTTTCATGGATTGTCTCACTGATTGTGTTTAAAGGCAGGTTATTTTCTAACCTCTATTTTGCCCCTAAATATTTAAAAAATAAATAACAAATCTTAAATGCCGAAAATCAACGATCTCTTTGACTTTTCAGGGTTTTTTCTATATCACCAAAGAATTAAATAATGATATTTATGAATAAAAGGCGCAAATCAATGAGTATTTCTGTTTTTAAACATGACTTACCAGATAATTTTGAAACTGGCGATATGGTTGCAGTGGACACAGAAACAATGGGATTAAACCCCCACCGTGATCGTTTATGCTTAGTTCAGCTTTCAAATGGAGATGGAACAGCCGCAATAGTTCAGCTTGAAAAAGGGCAATATGACGCACCCAATCTCAAAAAGCTTTTGGGCGATGAAAAGATCACAAAAATTTTCCATTATGCGCGTTTTGATGTCGCAATTATCAAACACTATCTAAATATAGACTGTACGTCTGTTTATTGCACAAAAATTGCATCGCGGTTATGCCGCACATATACAGATAGACATGGGTTAAAAGATTTATGCCGTGAGCTGTTAGGAGTGAGCCTTGATAAACAACAGCAATCATCAAATTGGGGAGCGGACGATTTATCACAAGAGCAAAAAGCGTACGCTGCCAATGATGTTTTATATCTCCACAAGCTTAAAGAAAAGCTTGATGCGATGTTGGAAGATAATGGTCGTAAAGATGTTGCGCATCAATGTTTTGATTTTATAACGGCCCGCGCGGAGCTTGATCTAATGGGATGGACCGAGACTGATATTTTCAGTCATTAATTCAAAAAATGGAAATGAAGTACGATGAGTGTCGTTGAAATGAAAAAAGACGAAAAGAACGATATCAATGTAGGAATTGATACAATTGAGACTGAAATTGCTGGTCTTCAAGCTTTAAAAGAGTCACTCGATAATAATTTCACAAAAACATGCGATCTAATCCATGAGATGAAACAAGGCAAGAAAGGCCGATTAATTGTCGCCGGTATTGGTAAGAGTGGCCACATTGCAAAGAAAATTGTTGCAACATTAGCGTCAACAGGAACGCCTTCACATTTTGTTCACGCCGGCGAAGCCAGCCATGGCGATATGGGTATGATTACTGAAGATGATATCGTTTTGATGATTTCAAATTCTGGTGAAAATCCTGAGTTATCAGATCTTATTCGCTACACAAGGCGTTTTAACATTCCTCTGATTGGACTAACGAGTGGTGAGGCGAGTACATTAGCCAAGCATTCAGATATTCTACTCTTAATGCCTAAGATGAAAGAAGCTTGCCCGAATGGCCTTGCCCCTACAACAACAACGACCATGACTTTGGCATATGGTGATGCCATTGCGATGGCTTTGCTTGCGCGTATGGGTTTAACAGCAGAGCAATTCGGTGTTTTCCACCCTGGCGGGAAATTAGGAAAGCAGCTTTTAAATGTTTCAGAAGTGATGAAACCAATTACAGATGTACCGATGATGAATTCTGAAGGCACGATGGATCAAGCCATCTTACTTTTAACCTCACATAATTTAGGATGTGTTTTAATTTCAGACGATGGCAAGACAATTCAAGGCATGATTACAGATGGTGATTTAAAACGTCATATGGGAAGCGATCTTTTAGAAAAACCCGTTAGTGATATCATGTCAAAAGATCCAAAAACAATTTCAGAAGAAGAATTAGCTGTTCGCGCAATGAATATTATGACTCAAACACCGGGTCACTATATTACGAGCTTGGTTGTTCTCAATTCTGATGAAGAATTAGCAGGTCTTATCCGCCTTCAAGATTGTCTGCAAATAGGAATGGCATAATGCAGGCCGAAACGCCGATTGATCCAATAAACCAAGGCCAAGGGCGGCTCTCATCATTAATTGAAAATAACGAGCCTCAAAAAATTGGAAAAGCCTATTCACGTTTTGTGAATTCAATGCGATGGATTTTACCACTAACAGCACTTGTTCTCATGGCAATCGTTTTAACTTGGCCTGAAATGGATAATCAAATCAAAGTCATTGAAGAAGACAGTTTGGCCGCTATAGGCTTACCCAGCGTAGGGAGTAATGAGCTCTTAAATCCGCGCTATGAGACAATTGATAAGAATAACAACCCCGTTAATATTGAAGCCAGCAAAGCGCTTCAAAGCTCACAAAATGAATCAATGATCCGCCTTGAAAACCCAAAAGCAGATTTAAAAACAAGTCAGGGAAATCCCCTAAAAGTAAAAGCGGAGCAAGGCGTTTATGATCGGGATCGCGAAAAATTATTCCTTCAAGATAATGTAAAAATCAACCACGCTTATGATTATGAGATGGATGCAAAAGAATTACGGATTAATTTAAAAACAAATGAAGCGCAATCGGATCAAGAAGTCACCATTACGGGATCAGATGCTATTTTAAATGCCCAAGGCATGGATGGTAAAATGGATGAAGGAACTCTTTTCTTTGAAGGCCCCGCGACACTTATATTAAAACCAAAATCATCAGATAATAGGGAAACAGAATGAAATATTTTTTAATCCTTTGCCTTATGATTATCCCCTCTTATAGCTTTTCCCAAGAGTTAGGGGAGAGAAATTCTGAGTCTCCTATAGAAATTAGTGCAGAAAATTCTCTAGAGTGGATACAGGCTAAGAAAAAATACATGGCAAGCGGCGATGTTGTTGTCACACAAGATGATTTAGTTTTAAAAACTGATCAGCTAACAGCTTTTTACGAGAATGAAGACAGTAATACTGATATTACAGAATTCATTGCTGTTGGGAATGTCATCATAGAAAACACAGATAGCGTAATTGTAGGAGATAAAGCTGTTTACAATCTGCTTAATGAAGAAATTACGGTTACAGGAAATAATTTAAAATTAACAAACAATCAGGATGTTTTAACAGCGGATGAAAGCATGACCTATAACGTCAAAACAGGAATCGCAAAGGCAAAAGGCAATGCCAATATCACGAGTGGAGAGAACCAAATTCAAGCCCCTATGATTGAGGGACGATTTGTTAAATCTGATAATGATGAAATGACTCTCTCAAAAGCAACAGCAACAGGCGGCGTAAAGATTACAACAAAAGACGAAGTGATTACTGGAAATATAGGAACATTTAGCGCACGAAATGATTTAGCGAATATTTCAGGAAACGTAGTGATTACAAGAGGCCCAAACCGGTTAGAAGGTGACCGCGCACAAGTGAACCTCAAAACAAACATAAGCCAAATATTTGCTGATAAAAAAACTAATCAGCGTGTTAAAGGCGTTTTCTTTCCTAAAGAAAACTCAGGAAGTTAAAAAGCATGGAGCTATTTTTTATTCAATGGTTAAGTCTTGTAGGAATTTTTATTCTTGCCCTTGCCTCACCTGGACCTGACTTTGTTGTTATCGTACGCCAATCAATTCTATATTCTAAGCTTTGTGGGATCTTAACCGCTCTAGGATTTGCTATCGGCGTAGCTGTACATGTAGGCTATGTTGTCTTTGGACTGGCCACAATTATCGCTCAATCAACAGTAATTTTTACGATTATCAAGGTTTTAGGCGCTGCCTATCTTTTCTATCTAGGAATTCAGGCTTTAAGATCCAAGGGCTTTCACCCTCCTTCACCCATGGCTGGAGAAGATAGAAAAAAATCTAAAGAGATTTCATTATTCAAAGCTTTTCAGATTGGATTTCTAACAAATCTACTCAACCCAAAGGCTACTTTATTTTTTATGGCTGTTTTTTCACAATTTATTACGCCCGATACAGTCATCATAGAAAAAATTATTTTGTGTATGACATGCATTGTGATGACATTTTTATGGTTTAGCTTTGTTGCTATTATTTTATCTCTTCCTATATTAAGACGAAAATTTTTAAATATTTCAGTCTGGATTGATAAAGTATGCGGTGTAGCTCTTATTGCTTTAAGTATAAAATTACTCTTAAAAAAAGTTGATAATGTGTAATCTATGAAAAAGAATTCTCCTCACATACAAGAAGTACCTAAAGGTTTAAGCGCGCATCATTTGTCAAAAAGCTATAAAAAGCGACCTGTCCTTCATGATGTAAGCCTGAATGTACAGCGCGGCGAAGCGGTTGCACTTTTAGGGCCAAATGGCGCAGGGAAAACAACTACGTTCTATATCATGACGGGATTAATTGCGCCGAATAACGGACAAGTGATGCTCGATGGTCAGGATGTGACCAAGCTCCCCATGTATCGTCGTGCAAGGCTTGGAGTTGGCTACCTCCCTCAGGAAGCGTCTATTTTTAGAGGGCTGAGTGTTGAAGACAATATTAAAGTCATTTTAGAATCTCAGGATTTATCACGTCATAAGCAAAGACGTCTATTAGAAGAACTTTTGGTTGAATTTTCTATCTCACATTTACGCCATACCCCTGCTCCTGCTCTCTCAGGCGGGGAAAGACGCCGTTTAGAAATTGCCCGCGCCCTTGCGAGCCGCCCACAATTTATGCTTCTCGATGAGCCGCTAGCTGGAATTGATCCTATTGCTGTAGGAGATATTCGCCAGCTCATCTCTCACCTAAAAGATCGCGGAATCGGCGTACTCATCACTGATCATAACGTGCGTGACTGTCTCGATATTGTTGATCGTGCTTATATTCTCCATGATGGCGGCGTTTTGATGGATGGAACACCTAATGAAATTATTCAAAACGAAGATGTGCGCCGCGTCTATTTAGGTGATAATTTTACTCGCTAGAAATACGAACCATGATAAAATCAAAGCATGAGTGAAATTTCTCAACGCCTTGATTTAAAGCAATCCCAGAATTTAGTCATGACGCCGCAACTCCAGCAGGCGATTAAATTATTACAGCTTAATAATATTGAGATTTCTGAGCTTGTCGAAGAAGAGCTAGAGAAAAATCCGCTGCTTGAAAAGCAAGAAACAAACAGTGGTTCAGAAGAAAACTCTGAATATGACCAAAAGGAATCTCCAAAAGCCGAAGAAGACTTTGATGCAGGCTCCGCTATGGCGGATATGGGGCCTGGCGGCTCAAGCGGGTTTGACAGGCTGGACCAAGCCTTTGAAAATTCTATTTCAGAAGATAGTACTTTAAGAGAGCATATTATTGAACAAATTAAGGTTGCCTTTCCTGATCCTCGGGATTCAATGATTGCCGTCTTACTTGCTGATCAATTAGACGAAGCCGGCTATATGCGAAGTGACATTGAAGAACTTTCAAGAAAGTGGGGATGCTCAAGTGATCGCATAGAACGCCTTTTAAAGACAATGAAGCAATTTGATCCGACTGGAATTTTTGCAAAAGATTTAGAAGAATGCCTTGCTTTGCAGCTTGAAGAACAAAATAAGTTAGACGCACCGGCAAAAAAACTATTGGAGAATTTAAATTTACTGGCAGAGCATGATCATCAGAAATTAGCTGAAATTTGCGATGTGAATACAACGTACTTACAAGATATAATTGATGACATTAAGAGCCTTAATCCCAAGCCAGCAAGCGATTTTGAGCATGTGATCGTTCAAACCGCTATCCCGGATGTGCTCATGAAGCGCCTACCAAAAAATATTGGAGGCGGCTGGCGCGTAGAGCTAAATAACGAAACATTACCCAAAGTCTTAGTAAACCAAGACTATTATAAAGAGGTTGCAGGAAGCGCGACACAGAAGAAAGATAAAGAATATTTATCTAATCAATTATCGTCGGCAAACTGGCTGGTTCGATCACTTGACCAGCGCGCACAAACCATCTTAAAAGTCGCAAGTGAAATTGTCGAACAACAAGATGCGTTTTTTAATTTTGGAATTGAGTTTCTCAAACCACTCACATTGAAAGATATTGCAGATGAAATTGATATGCATGAAAGTACAGTCAGTCGGGTGACAAATAATAAATATATTGGAACGCCGCGCGGTCTTTTTGAACTTAAATATTTCTTCTCAACTGCATTGGTCAATGAAGACGGCGTATCTCATTCAGCAGAAAGTATCAAAGTTAGAATTAAAACTTTGGTTGATGAAGAAGATCCGAAAAAAATCTTATCTGATGAAAAAATCGTTTCGATTTTAAAAGAAGAAGGCATTGATTTGGCGCGGCGGACCGTTGCAAAATACAGAGAGGCCTTAAACATACCCTCATCAGTTATGCGCAGAAAACAAAAGAAAAACCAAAGCGCCTAAGCGGCATAGACCGTATGATGAATCGGTAACTCTTTTCCAATTAGTTTATAGATATTCTTATCCGTACTAGGATTATCATCTGTAACATAAACTTCAAACTGACCTTGTTTTGATAAACGCTGCTTCATTTCAGGATGGCGTGTCAGATAGTCTTTAAGCTTTGGTGGGATAATTTCATCTTGAGAAAGGATACGCACGCGGTGCTTAGTCAATTCACGCACCGTATCCTTAATGGCAATATAGTGCGTACAGCCTAAAATAAGGCTATCAAGGCCCTTTTCAATCAAAGGCTCTAAATAATCACCTAAAACCATATTCATATATTGATCGCCATTATTTTCAATCAACGGAACGAGCAAAGGTGTTGGCTGGCTAAATATTTCCGCATGACGGTTAATTTTAACAATCTCCTCATCGTAAATTTTAGATCGAACCGTATATTCGGTCGCAATGAGACCGATTTGCGTTGCTCCCAGCTCAGTTGCGGCCTCTAATGTAGGAACAATCACACCTAGAATCCGCTTATCTGGGTAATTTTGGGGTAAAAATTCAACCTGAAGCTGACGCAGAGCTGTTACACTTGCTGTATTACAAGCAATTATGATGAGATCACAATCGCAATCTTCTATCAAAAACTGCATACCTGCTTTGGTGAGATTATATATCCCTTGCGTAGAGCGCCCCCCATAAGGAACATTGAGCGTATCGCCCAAATACACATAATCATAATCAGGCAAGAAATTACGAACCGCGCGGCTGACATAAAGCCCGCCTAAGCCAGAGTCAAAAATACCAATTTTTTTTGTTTGATTCCCCGTCATTATGACCAATTTTATCTTCGTTAAATCTTTCCAATCACCTGCAAAATTGGTTATAATATAATTATAACGAAAAAGAAAATAACAAAAGGACACATCTACAGATGCAGCTTTCAATTACTGGAAAACAAATGGATTTAGGCGACGCGCTTCGCCAGCATATTACAGACAAAATTGAGGATATTGACCAAAAATATTTCAATCGAGCGATTGAGGCTATTGTCACACTCTCGCCAGAAGGAAGTGCATTTATAAAAACACATATTTCTTTCCGCGTTGGTAAAGATATTATGGTTATGTCAGATGCAAAAGATACTGATCCTTACGCCTCTTTTGATTCAGCGGCAGAAAAAGTAGCGAAACAATTACGCCGTTATAAAAAACGTCTTCGTGATCATCATGAACGTCTAGAAGAAGAAAATATTATTCCTGCACAAAATTACGTCATTACATCAGAATCAAAAGATGAAGAGCCAGAAGAAGCCAACCATCAAGATCCTGTTGTTGTCGCAGAGATGATCACTAATATTCAAAAAATGAGCGTTTCAGAAGCCGTTATGCGTCTTGATTTATCTGGCGATAATGCATTGCTGTTTAGAAATCCTAAACATGAAGGGATTAATCTTGTTTATCGTCGTGCAGATGGAAATATCGGTTGGGTTGACCCTGAGGGGAATGAAAGCTCGGGGCTAATACAGAAAGCTGCAAGCGCTTAAAATTTTATTTCAAAAAAATTAATCTTTTTTTAATAAAATCCCTTTAAAGAATATTTTTCACAAGAAACTTATTTTTGCACAGAGTGTGTAAAAATTTTTGAAAAATAATTATTGTCTTTCGAATTTCATCAGTATATTCAGAAAGCATAGTTTGGAAAATATCGAAGGGGAAACGATGTCCAACCACTTACATTTTGATTCAGTCTTGTGTGATATAAATGCAAGCAGCTTAAAACAAACATATCAAATACTAGCTGATCATATCTCACAATTAATTGGTACACCGAAACAATCTATTTTTCTGCATTTAATGACCGCAGAGAAAGAAGAGAATTCCTTTATAGGAAACGGTATTGCGATTCCCCATATGCGCCTTGAAAGACTAACAAAGCCTATGATTGTTTTGGCAAAACTCAATAATCCTATTGAAAGTGCAGAACAAGACATGCAACCTGTTGATCTTGTGTGCCTTGTTTTATCACCTGATTACGAAGGACCAAAGCACCTACAAAGATTAGCGATTGTTTCACGATATTTTAAAGATGAGCAATTTGTTGAACATCTAAGACAATGTAAGACTGCAGATGATATTCGTAATGTTTTACAAGTTACGAACAATCAGCGTTTAGCAGCTTAATTTTCTAAAATTTTTAATGTACGGTAACAGGGTGAAGGTCATTCACTTTGATACTTGCAAGCGCGCTATCATACGTATTCATCACTGAGATTTCTGATCCATCAGCGGCATGAACATAATATAAAGAATCTTCCGTTCCTTTTTCTTTAACAGGTTTGATATATGCCACTTGATGCAAACCAATATCAAGGAAGTCTTGTTGACTTAATTGTCTTAAAAAATGATCGACGGTTTCAAATTCTGTTTCTTTAAAATCACTTGTCATGAATATCCTCTAATAATTCATTATAGCAGATGAAAGGTGAACAGGGCCTTAAATTCTTTTCACTTATTCAGATTCGATCATCGATTCAGAATTGATATAGGTTAAAGCCCTGATCACACGCTTATAAGTTATTTCGCTTCATCAGCATCTTTAGTTTCAACATCAATTGCCTTTTGTGTTGAAGATTGGCCATTTTTTGAAATAGATTGACCAGAAATTTTAATCTTACGGGCTGTTGATTCTGGCTCTTTTCTCTCCATATCAATGTGGAGTAAGCCATTATCAATAGAGGCTCCTAAAACCTCAATTCCATCGGCAAGCACAAAGCTTCGTTGGAACTGCCGGGCAGCTATACCGCGATGTAAATAGATTTTACTATCGTCGTCATCACTTTGATGGCCGCGAATAGTCAGTTGGTTTTTTTCAACCTCAACATCTAAGTCATTCATCGTAAATCCGGCTACGGCTAAAGTAATACGCAGGCCATTTTCATGAATTTGTTCGATGTTGTAAGGGGGATAGCCTTCTGATGCGTTTTTACGCAAGCGATTAAAGGTATCTTCGAAATGATCAAAGCCCAAGAACATTGGGCTATCAAATAATGATAGTCTAGTACTCATACGATCTCCTCCATTGAGCGAGTTCTATGTTAAGTGAGGCCCGCAACCGCGCAGCACCTCATATATCTAGAATACAAAAAAAAGATGAAAATTTCAAGAAAATGCTAAGTTTTTATAGCAAATCCAGCCTTTTGAGCCGCTGATCTTTTAATAAAATGACGCCCGCAATAGTAACAATAAATTTCATCTTTCCCATCAAAAGTATACCAAGATTTGGGATGTCCAAGGGGACCAATCCCCCCATCACAAGACACCTGATCGGCGTCATCATCGACAATTACTGTTTCGGGTTTATTCATTTATGATTATAATTTTCTAGTGTCATATTTGGTTTTCGTCTAAATTGAAAATGACAAAGAACGGGTCCTCACACAAGCAAAATTTCTTAAAATCACTTATGCCTATTTCATATCATGATAATGAAGCTACATCCTCTGATCCTACACGGTTTATGATTATTCATGTGGATACTAATCAAATCATGAAAAGCTGGAAAACATCTCTCTTTAGTTTTGAATGGTTAAATAAGGACGGCTCTATTAAAGATCAAAACGATTTATCGACAAGCTTGGCAGAAAAATACCAATCACTGTCACAATCCATTGAAGAGGGTAAATCCTTAACACGCCCAGTTTTAGGTGTTGGACTCATGGATAATGTTGAAATTGGGTCTGCTAGAGATGTTTTTCTTACCCTCGCAAAACATGATATACACTCTATAGAAGTACATATCTTAAAAAACGATCAAGATTTCTTTAAATACTATGAAGCCAGATAAACCTTACAACACCGAAAGCGGAAACATATTATTTTATATTCTCATCGCTGTTGTCTTATTGGCAGCGCTGACCTATGCGGTCTCAAACTCAACCCGGACGAACACATCAACCATTAGTATCCAACAAGCTAAGATTGCAGCGCAAGAATTAACTGAGTATGGGCAAATCTTAACCGAAGCCGTCTCTAAGTTACTTCTTAGAAAATGTAGAGATGACGATATTAGTTTTGAACATCCTGACCTATCAGATGAGTATGATAATTTTGGCGCCCCTGATGATAATCGTTGCCATGTATTTCAGACAAATGGCGGAAATGTGAATTTACTAGAAATTCAACCCAACTGGATTGATCCAGATGCAAGGAACCTTCCTTCTTACCAGGTGCCTTTATTTTCCGGTAGCCACTGCGTCATAGGATCAGGCGAAGAAGAGTGTAGAGAGCCTGAACTAACAGTACTTGTTGGTTACTTACAAAAAGAAGTCTGCAGTGAAATCAATAGGCTATTTAATAATCCAGATATGATCGACCCTGATGGTATTTTATTAACAGAGGATATGATTTTTAATGGGCGTTATTCTCTTTTTTCAGAAATTGATGGTGACATTAATATAGAAGGCCGCTTAGCCGGCTGTGTTGAAACCAACGATAGCTATACCTTCTATCAAGTGTTATTACCAAGAGGGTAACTTATTTCTGATGCCAGCGTGCCCCTTCACGGGTATCTTCAATTTCAATATTCATTGCCAAAAGTACATCGCGAATTTGATCAGCACGTTCAAAGTTCTTTTCTTTCTTTGCGTCGGTCCGTTGTTGAACAAGGCTCTCAATTTTTTCAATATCTTCCTCTGATAAATTATGAGAGACCGCAAACCATTCTTTTGGATCCTCATTCAAAATTCCGAGTAGACCTTGAATACCTAAAAGAGACGCTTTAAGAATTTTTTCATCTTTTTCTTTCAAAAGAGCATTTAACTCTGCAATCACTTGAGGCGTATTTAAATCGTCGTTGAGCGCATCCAAAATAGTCTCTGGGATGATAGGCGCATCAACTTCAACGCCCTCTAACTCTTGCATCCTTTTGTAAAGACGATTAAGCAATTTCTCACTTTGATGAATAACTTGATCGCTCCAATCCAATGGCTGGCGATAATGTGCACTTAATAATGTAAGGCGTAAAACTTCGCCTTTGTAATCTTGGATCAAATCATGGACGAGCAGGAAATTCCCTAGAGATTTAGACATTTTCTCGCCGTCAACAGTCACAAATCCATTATGAACCCAATATTTTGAGAATTGATCTGGGGCATCTTCAATACCGTGTGCGCAACAACTTTGCGCAATTTCATTTTCATGGTGAGGGAATTTTAAATCTGCGCCGCCGCCATGAATATCAAAGGGTAGACCCAAATGTTTTTCTGCCATTGCAGAACATTCAATATGCCAGCCCGGGCGCCCGCGCCCAAAAGGCGAGTTCCAGCCCGGCTGATCTTCTGTGCTTGGCTTCCATAAAACAAAATCAGCAGGATCTTTTTTAAAAGGCGCTACTTCAACACGCGCACCAGCGACTTGTTCATCACGGCTACGGCCCGATAAGACACCATAACTTGGATCTGAGGGAACATGGAATAGGACGTGACCTTCTGCCTCATAAGCATGATCTTGATCAATTAATTTCTGGATGAGATCGATCATCTCTTGAATATGTTCGGTTGCCTTAGGCTGAATATCAGGAAGCCCGGCGCCCAATGTCGCCATATCGTCGTTATAAATCTTGGTATATTTTGCTGTAATCTCTTCGATAGGAACACCTGCCTCCTCAGCGGCAATCATAATCTTATCTTCAACATCAGTGATGTTAGAAGCATATGTGACTTTAGGATAATGATGCCTTAAAAGCCGCGCAAGCAAATCAAAAACAACGGCCATTCTAGCATTACCAATATGAGCATAATTGTAAACCGTAGGACCGCACGCATAGAGACGCACATGTCCCTCATCAATCGGCTTGAATTCTTCTTTTTTACGGCTTAAGGAATTGGTTAAATAAATTGTCATAGCAATAGATATAATCGCCTACGACTTAAAATGCCAATAAAAATAGAATGATAGGGTTTAGTTGAATTTTTCTAATTTTCCCCGTATAACAGCCCAAAGAAAGAAGTCATATGTCAGTTGAAAAAGTTGATTTTGAAGAAAATAATGCGGTTTCCCGTGAAGAAGCCGAAAAAGCCGTAGAGACACTTTTGAAATATATTGGTGAAGATCCTACGCGTCATGGTCTAAAAGAAACACCTGCACGTTATGTTCGGGCCTTTGACGAATTTTTTGAAGGCTATAGAAAAGACCCCGCAAAAGAGCTTCAAAAGACATTTGAGGATATTCAAGATTATGACGATTTTGTACTCGTTCGGAATATTGATTTCGTATCACACTGCGAACATCACATTGTCCCAGTGATTGGAAAAGCGAGTGTTGCCTATTGGCCAAATAAAAAAGTTGTTGGCATTAGCAAGCTTGCCCGCATTGTTGATATATATGCACGCCGCCTGACCTCTCAGGAAAAAATGAGTAAAGATATTGCTGATGTTATTGATAAAACACTTGATGCAAAAGGCTGCGCAGTTGTTATCGAAGCAAATCATCAATGTATGAGTACGCGGGGTATTCATAAATCTGACTCATCAACAATCACAAGCCACTTCTCAGGTATCTTTAAAGATCGTGATGATATACGGGAGCGCTTTATAACTATGGTGCATTCTTGATGAATTTCACTTTTCCCAAATGGTATGATCTTCATGTTCATTTTCGCCAAGGGCCGAGTGTAAAAGATTTTATTCAAGCACATTTAGACATGGGATGCGCCGGAGCTTTGGCAATGCCCAATACAAAACCCCCTCTTTCGAAAGTGCTTGGTGAGAATAGTGAAAGCGCATGGACGATTGAGAGCTATCGCAACATGTTAGCTGAGAATGGCGCTGATCAGTTTATAGATTTTATTGTACCTCTCTATCTTACAAAAGAGACAACTCCACAAATGATTGAAGAGGGGGCGCAATCAGGTGTATTACGATCTTGTAAATACTACCCGCCGCACGGTACAACCAATGCTGACTTTGGCGGACCGCTTGAGCATTATTTTGATAATGGTGTCTTCCAAGCTATGGAAGAGCATGGAGTTATACTCAATATTCATGGGGAAGAACACGGCATTGCACCAAAAAACTTTTTTGATAAAGAAACGAATGCAGAAGATACTTTTTATAAAACTCGCTTGCCAAAAATTCTTGAAAAATTTCCAAAACTAAGAATTGTATGTGAGCATATCACAACAAAAACAGCTGCAAATTTTGTCCAATCTGCACCACAAAATGTTGTCGCGACGATTACACCACAGCATCTTCTCTATACAATCGGTGACTTACTCCAAGGATTAAAATATCACCTTTATTGTTTGCCGTTGCTAAAATTTGAAGACGACCATCAAGCTTTATTAGAGTGCGCAACTTCCGATCAAAATCAAAAATTTTTTGCGGGGACGGATAGTGCGCCGCATTATCATAAAGTTACAGAGTGCGGGTGCGCTGCAGGATGTTTCACGGGCGGGATCGCCCCTCAACTATACGCTCAAGCATTTAATCTCAACGAAGAAAATCAAAAGGCATTTGAACAATTCTTATGTTTAAACGGGCCTGAGTTTTATGGATTAGAAATTTCAAAAGAAACATTCACATTATCAAAGACCGAACAAAAAGTTGAAGTTTTAAAAACGAATGAAGGTGAATTTATACCTCTTCCTATAGGCATTGGACTAGAAACAATTCCATGGTCAATCTCTCTAGCTTAAGCCAAACGCATATTATAATTCTCTTTACAGCGCTGATTTTGTTTTTAGCATTCTGCTTTGCTTATATTTTCGCAAAAAAATTACTCCCCTATTATTCCCGAAACTTTTTACTTTCAAAAGCTGAGCTTAGATTTTTCAAAATGCTTCAAGCAAGTGTTGGAGATGAATATCTAATTTTTTCTAAAATCCGTATTGCAGATGTTATCAATTGCAGCGATCAAAATTGGAAGAAAGGCTATGGATGGAAAATCACTTCAAAGCACATAGATTTCCTGCTCTGCGAGCCTGAAAGCACGAAAATTATTGCGGCCATAGAATTAGACGATAAATCTCATAATCTGCCTCATCGCAGAAAAAGAGATATTTTTGTAAATAAAGCCTTCGAATCAGCGAATATACCTTTAGTCCGGTTTGAAGTATCGCGGGGTTATGACATTGCCTTTTTGCATAAAAAGTTAAAATTAGCGATTTCTGGTCATAATGCCTAAAAATTTTATAAAAAAAGGTATTTATTTCAAACCATTAGTAGATTAAAATTGTATTAAGACGTACACCACGTTGAATCGATTCAGTAATTTCTTATTAATGATTTTCTGCTATTATAAAATATTGGCTAAAGCGGCTAAAACCGGCAATTTTAGGGCTTTTTAAGCGGTTTCAATGAATATAATTGATACCGCAGATAGTAAGGATAGAATGGGCAAAAACCGAAGCAATATCTCACAGGTGAGCGCGGCCCCAAGGTCATCGCGCTTTGAGAAAATTCGTGCCCTCAACGCTTCTTCAGGTAAAATATGGAAAAGTAAACTAAGTTGGAGGATTGCTTTTGTGGTCTTCTTGACCATTCTCGCCGTCCAACTTTCTGTTCTCTATCTCACTATGCAACAAGAGGAATTCAGATATCTCGATGATATCAAAGAAACAGCGCGATCAGCCGTTGCTTCAACCCTTGAAACGCCCAGAGGAATCCTAACTTCGCCTATTACACGCGATAAAGCCAATCGCCTCATATCCACCACTCTTGTTGATGGATTATCGGTTTACACTGCAGATTTATTGTTTTTAGAAAATTATGGCGCGCCCGTTAGCTTGCCGGTTACGGGACAAGGAAGTCTTGCCAGGACATTCTTGTCTGCCGATGGTAGTTATTATGAAGTCGTCTTCCGCCCAGAAGACCTTCGTAAGCCCTATATCATCGCGGCGCGCCTTAATTCCTCTGAAGTAGAGGGACAGGTAGCAGATTATGTAAGGCAATCATTACTGATTATGTTCTTACTCTCTGCCTTGGTTACAACAGTTCTGATGATTGCGCTCGGCCGCTGGCTATTAGAGCCTATCTTGTTTATGCGCCATAATTTGTTGGCGGCGCAGCGCAATCCAGACAATCCTAAAATTGAGATATCACCTTACAATTCCGGTGATGAAATCGGCGAAGCCATAGATATTTCTTTAGAGTTGATCAAAAAGAATGCTGAAAATATGCAGCAAATTCGATCAGCCGCAGAAGATAAAATTCATAAACTCGCTTATTACGATCAATTAACAGGACTGCCAAATAGAACATTGTTTGTGCAAAGGCTCACTGAAAATGCTGTTGTTGAAGAAGGGGCAAAAACAAGACGTTTTGCTGTTGTTACACTCGACCTTGACCATTTCAAAGACATCAATGATTCAATGGGACATAATGTAGGTGATGCAATTTTACGCGGCGTTGCAAAAAGATTACGCAGCTCTCTTCCTGAAAGTGCGCTTGTTGCAAGAGCGGGAGAGGATGAATTCGCAGTCACAATGCCACTCGACTCTGAATTGATCACCTCGAACGATGTTGCAGCAAAGGTTGCTGATATTATTAAGGCTGAACCCTTCAAAGTCTATAATGAGAATTTCCAAATTCGTAGCTCAATTGGTGTAGCAACATATCCAGATGATGGAACAGATCCAAATACTGTTTTGAAAAATGCGGATATTGCCCTTAACCGTGCGAAAGAAGAAGGCCGTGACCGAGCCAAAGAATATTCAGAAGACTTTGATCGTGCTGTTCAACAGAGATTCCAACTTTTACGCGATTTAAGAGATGCCCTTGAAAAAGATGAATTACGTGTCTTTTACCAACCACAATTTGATTTAAATAGTGGCGCTATTATTGGTGCAGAAGCCCTCATCAGATGGTGGAAAAAGGATAATAGCAAAAATGGCGGATCATGGATTTCCCCCGGAGAGTTTATTCCGATTGCTGAACAATCAGGTTTAATTGTCCCTATCGGTAAATGGGTCATGAAGGAGGCCTGTAGGACAGCCCAGAAATGGCACGAAAACGGTAAAAATATTCGTATCGCTATTAACGTATCAGGCGCACAGTTCTATCAGAGCGATTTAGTTGAATACACGAAAGAATGCTTGAAAGAAACTGGCGTTCAAGCCCACCTCATGGAATTAGAGGTCACGGAAAGTGTATTTATGGACGATATTAGTATCGCGATTAATACGCTTAAGCAACTTCATGAATTAGGTGTTGAGCTCGCGATTGACGATTTTGGAACAGGTTACTCATCACTGTCTTACTTACGCCAATTTAATATCGACCGCTTGAAAATTGACCAGTCTTTCATTCGTAACGCCCTTACAAATACTGATGATGCGGCGATTACAAAAACAATCATCAGCCTTGGCCACTCGCTGAACTTAAAAGTTATCGCTGAAGGCGTTGAAACAAAAGAACATGAAACCTTCCTAAAGCAAGAAGGTTGTGATGAAGTGCAGGGCTTCCGCTACTCGAAACCTGTCCCACAAGATTTATTCTGGGACTTTGCTTCTCATTACAATGGAAGCTTTGATAGCTTCGATTAAAAAGTGATCACCATAAGATAATGATTGCACAAGACTCATAAAGCGTTATGAATATTATTCATGACAAAGATACTTTCTGCACAAAAAGCAAATAGTCTTAAAGGAACAGCGACCATTCCGGGTGATAAATCAATATCACATCGCTCCCTCATGTTCGGCGGCATTGCGGTTGGAGAGACGATTATTCATGGTCTTTTAGAGGGCGAAGATGTCATTGCCACAGCAAACGCTATGCGCGCTATGGGAGCGTCTATCGAAAAAGATCAAGAGGGCGTGTGGCATTGCCACGGCGTCGGGATTGGTGGGTTGCAAGAACCCTCAGAGACGCTTGATATGGGCAATAGCGGTACTTCTACACGCCTTTTGATGGGACTTATTGGCGGTCATAATATAAGCGTTCAACTTACTGGCGATGCTTCACTAACAAAACGGCCAATGAATAGAGTCATCAAACCTCTTGAACAAATGGGCGCACAGATTATGGCCAGAGAAGGTGGGCGTTTACCTCTCACATTAAAAGGGGCAGAAGATACACTTCCTATCACCTACGATCTTCCTGTGGCATCGGCGCAAGTGAAATCATGCGTGTTGCTGGCTGGCTTATCTGCTATGGGACAGACATCTGTCATCGAACATATTCCTACACGTGATCATACTGAAAATATGCTGAGGCATTTTGGGGTTGACGTCACTGTTGAAGAGTTGGAAGACAACGCACAAAAAATTTCTGTGGCGGGTCAAAAAGATTTAAAAGGTACAACGATTCATGTTCCTCGTGATCCAAGTTCGGCAGGATTTCCGGCTGTCGCAGCCGCAATTATTCAAGACTCAGAAATAGAGCTTCCCAATATCTTGATGAATGGAAGACGAAGTGGTCTTTATACAACATTGATTGAAATGGGTGCAAATATAGAATTTAAAAATGAACGTATTGAAGCCGGTGAAAAAGTTGCTGATTTAGTGATTAAAGGCAATTCTGAATTAAAAGGAATTGAAGTTCCACCATCGCGTGTACCCAGCATGATTGATGAATTCCCTATTTTATTTGTAGCAGCTTCTTGTGCAAATGGGACAACAACAATGCGCGGACTTCATGAATTACGGGTGAAAGAAAGTGATCGCCTTTTAATGATGGCTAAGGGTTTAGAGGCCTGCGGCGTGAATTTAGAAATGGGCGAAGACAGCTTGATCATTCACGGCAATGGCAAACCACCTAGAGGCGGCGCAAGGATTGAAACAGCCTTAGATCATCGCATTGCAATGAGCTTTCTAATTCTAGGCTGTGTCACGGATGAGCCGATTACAATTGATGATGCTGAGCCAATTCAAACAAGTTTTCCAAACTTTGTAGAGTTAATGAACGGTCTTGGCGCGAGCATTAATTAGCGTTTTTTAGCTCATCTAACTTATATCTTTTCCAACTTTGGACCGTTCGAATATCGGGAGCTTCTCCAGCAGCATAGACATAGCTATCCACGACAAACACTTCCTTGGTTTCATTATCGATAATCGTTGCCGTATTATGCGGATAATTACCATTAATCAATGCGCCACGATATGCTGGCTGCCCAACCGTATGAAATTTGAGCAAGCCTTCTCCAAAAAAGAAATTAAGATATTTTGTTGTATTCACGGTCTCATCAATACAATCCAATTCCTGATGAGATCGTCTAATGATAGGCGCCATAGCTAAATCTTGATCAGTATTGGTTTTCGGCCCAATAATTTGTTCTGCCTTTGCAATCGCTTTGCCTATTTGTTCTCTTTCCTGTTCAGCTGTTTTTGATTTTTTGAGTATAGCTTTGATTTGTAACCATTCTTTTTTTGTAAACGCGGTTTGCGTTTTCGAGGTACAGCTATAACCATGACATAAAGGAAAAGATTGAGGCGTAGCCGTATCATCATAATAAGGCATTAAGTTCAATCCTGCAGAACCACAAGCCGTTAGAAATACGCTACTGAGTAAAATAAAAACTCTCATCTCTTTTCATTTTTTCATGTATCAGGTAACAATGTCATCGATGAATAACGACATGCCTTTCATTATAGCGATTGATGGCCCTGCGGCGAGTGGAAAAGGCTCGCTCGCTAAAAAAATTGCACAGCATTACGAGTATGATTTTTTAGATACAGGCGCATTATACCGCCGCGTTGCCAAAAAAGTGATTGATCAAAATATTGACCCGAATAATGAAAATGCTGTTTCAGATGCTGCTGAACAGCTGAAATCACAGATAACAGATGATTATGATGATAATGACCTAAGGAATGATTCTGTAGGCTCAATGGCCTCAGTTATTGCGCAAAATCAGGATGTGCGGCATATTTTGTTTGATTCTCAGCGTAATTTTGCCAAAAACGCTCAAAAAGGAGCTGTTTTAGATGGCCGAGATATCGGTACAGTGATCTATCCTGAGGCTCAAATTAAGCTTTTTGTGACGGCCAGCACAGAAGAGCGCGCAAAAAGACGATTAAAAGAGTTGCATCTTCGCGGAAAAATGGTTACAAGTGCGCAAGTTTTGGCAGAAATGCAGGAACGGGACGATCGGGATAGCCCCCGCTTAGATCAGCATTTGGCCCCCGATCATAGTGTCGAAATTATCGATACAACAGATTTATCGCCGGATGAGGTTTTTCAAAAAGCGATTGAAATCATTGAATCTTCCCGCTCCTAATCCAAACATTTCTGTATCAAAGGAGAATAAAACTAAAACCAAAAATTTTGGGAAATTTCCCATGGCCTTGGTTTGAAAACACAATCAAAAATTTTAACAAGTTCAAAGTATTTTATACTGACATAAGGCGCGGTGAACAGAGCGTATATTTAATACGTGACTGAGACGCAACGAAATGTCAGAGCAAAAGACGAAGAACAATAATTTAAAGGAAGAACTAAAAATGGCACAAGCTGCAAAAAATCTCCAAGACAGAGCAGAATCAAAAGATTTTGCTGCGCTTCTTGAAAAATCACTATCGGAACAGGCCAATGAAGGCGCTGTTGTAAAAGGTCGTATCATTGATATTCAAAATGATGCAGTTGTTGTTGATGTTGGTCTGAAATCAGAAGGCCGCATTGAAATGCGTGAATTTTCAACACCAGGACAAGATCCTGAAATTCGCATTGGCGACGAAGTTGATGTGTATGTTGAGCGCATGGAAAACCGTCAAGGCGAAACTGTTCTCAGCCGTGAGAAAGCCCGCCGCGAAGAAGCATGGGTTGATCTTGAAAAATCACACAAAAATAATGAGCGTGTCACTGGAACAATCTTTGGCCGCGTCAAAGGTGGTTTCACTGTTGATTTAGGAGGAGCGGTTGCGTTCTTACCAGGATCACAAGTTGATATTCGTCCTATCCGTGATGTATCACCATTAATGGATACACCGCAGCCTTTCATGATTTTAAAAATGGATCGCGCTCGTGGAAACATTGTTGTATCACGCCGTGCAATCCTTGAAGAGTCACGCGAAGAAGCAAAATCAGATCTACTTGAAAATATCAAAGAAGGTTCAGTTGTTCAGGGTATTGTGAAGAATATCACTGACTATGGTGCATTCATTGATCTTGGCGGCGTTGATGGCCTTTTACACGTCACTGACATTTCATGGAAGCGTATCAATCACCCGTCAGAAACACTTCAAGTTGGTCAAACAATTGATGTTCAAATCATTCGTTTCAACGAAGAAACACAGCGTATCTCTCTTGGTATGAAACAGCTTGAGACTGACCCTTGGGAAGGAATTGAATCGAAGTATCCTCTGAAAACAGTGCTGAAAGGTGTTGTAACAAATATCACTGACTATGGTGCATTTGTTGAGTTAGAAGATGGGATTGAAGGTCTTGTTCACGTGTCTGAAATGTCATGGACAAAGAAAAATGTTCACCCAGGAAAAATCATCTCTACATCTGAAGAAGTGGATGTGATGGTTCTTGAGATTGATATGGATAAGCGCCGTATCTCTCTTGGTATCAAGCAAACCCAAGACAACCCTTGGGAAGTCATTGCTGATCAATACAAAGTTGATGATGAGATCGAAGGCGAGATTAGTAATATTACTGAATTCGGCCTCTTCGTTGCTGTTGGAAACGACATTGACGGTATGGTTCACATCTCAGACATTTCATGGGAAGACCAAACTGAAGACGCTCTAAAGCCTTTCAAAAAAGGTGACAAGATCAAAGTAAAAGTTCTTGATATTGATGCTGAAAAAGAGCGTGTTGCTCTTGGCGTGAAGCAATTAACTGACGATCCATTTGAAGGCGCAATGAAAGGCCTCGCAAAAGGCGCAGTTGTAACATGTACAGTGACTGAAGTTAGCGGCGCGGCCGTTGAAGTCAGTGTAAATGACCAAGTTACAGGCTCAATCAAGAAAGCAGACCTATCACGTGAGCGTTCAGAGCAGCGTACAGATAGATTTGCTGTTGGTGAGAAAGTTGATGCGAAGATCACAGCTGTTGATCAGAAGAAGCGTCACGTTATGCTTTCCATCAAAGCGCGTGAGATTGATGAAGACAAGCAAGCTCTTGAAGAATTTGGTTCTACAGAATCAGGGGCATCTCTTGGTGATATTCTTGGCGCAGCCTTAAATGAGAAAGAAGGTGAAAAGGGATCTGAATAATCCTAAAATAACCTAAAATTATAAGAATATGAAAAGACGGCCCCGCTTTTAATGCGATTGGGCCGTTTTTTTGAAAAAAATCAACAATTTCAATATATTGCACCTTAAAAACCTCGTCTTTTGCTTGACGGGAGACCCTATTTAGAGTCATCATAAAGATATAGATAAGAATAGCTTTGAGGAGCCTTACATATGACCAAGTCGGAACTCATCCAAAAATTGGCAGAGAGAAATCCTCATCTATTCCTCCGCGATATTGAAAAAATTGTCGATACTGTATTTAACGAAATCACTGATACTCTTGTAGAAGGTAATCGGATTGAGCTTAGAGGCTTTGGTGCGTTTTCCATCAAACATCGTGATGCACGCGTGGGCCGTAACCCACGAACAGGCGAAACCGTTCATGTTGATGCAAAACGTCTTCCTTTCTTTAAAACTGGTAAGGCCTTACGCGAACGTCTTAACAATGAAAATGAAAAATCACCTTCAGAAACAGATACAAATTCAGAAGATGATGGTTTTTACAGACCATTCCAGTAATATCTAGAGAATGTCTCTCCTACGTTGGATCATAGCTATTCCCGTTATTATTGGGGTTCTGATCTTTGCGCTCGCTCACCCAGAAGACGTGAGCGTTGCTTTCAGCCCGCTTCATGATCGTATTGATTTACCGCTCTATTTCGTTGTGCTGTTATTTCTAAGCGTTGGTTTTTTGCTTGGGGCTTTTATTGCCTGGATTAATTTCCTTCCAGCCTTTGCGGAAAAGAGAAAGCAGAAAAAAGAAATTAAAGAGTTAGAAAAACAGTTGAATGAGTCGAAAGAAAAGCTGATAACTGCATTAAGCGAAAATAGACAAATAGAAAACAATTCTCAAAATGACTGATCCTAAAATATTTTGTGCCATTGATAATAGTGATCAATTACAAATTCAAAATCTCTGTGAATCTATTTCGTCTCTACCGATGGGGATCAAGTTAGGCTTAGAATTTTTTAATTTTCATGGGCCAAAAGGTGTCTTAGAGATTTCTAAACAATTTCCACAGATACCCATTTTCTTAGATTTAAAATATTATGATATTCCGAACACTGTCTCAGGCGCGATTAAGTCAGTCACAACAGAAGTGAGGCCTGCTTATATCAATGTTCATGCAAGCGGCGGAAAAATCATGATGGATGCTGCAAAGAAAGCCTGCCCTAATGATGTAAAAATCATAGCTGTGACAATCCTCACAAGTTTTGATGAAGACGGAATTACGCAAGCGGGATATAAACCAAATGTTGCCGAACGCGTTATTGAAATGGCCGCGCTATCAAAAGACTCTAGCATGGATGGTGTTGTATGCTCTTCTCATGAAATTAAAGTGTTGCGTGAGCAGTGCGGTGAAGACTTTGTATTAATGGTTCCAGGCATACGGCCTGCAGGAAGCGACCATGGTGACCAAAAACGCGTAATGACACCAAAGGAAGCCCTTGATTTAGGTGCTACGCATTTAGTCATTGGCCGCCCTATCTCACAAGCAGACGACCCTCGCAAAGCAGCGCAAGAAATTTTGAACACTCTATAAGGATTGTCATTTATATGACTAAGGTTAAAATTTGCGGATTAAACACTGTCGATGCGATTACCGTTTCAATCGCAGAAGGTGCCGATTTTATAGGCTTTGTTTTTTATTCAAAATCGCCGCGCCATTTAGATATTGAAGTCGCTGCCTATCTCTCAGCATTTATTCCAGAATCAGTAAAAAAAGTGGGGCTTTTTGTTGATCCAGACCATGATTATTTAAAGCAAGTTTCAAATAATGTGTCCCTTGATATGATTCAGCTCCATGGGCAAGAAACCTCCGAAGAATGTCTGGCAATAAGGGGGCGATTTGAAAAACCGATTATCAAAGCGCTATCCATCAACTCAAAAGACGATATTGATAGCGCCTCTCTTTACGATAAGTCCGCTGATTGGCTTTTATTTGATGCAAAACCAGAAGAGCTTCCTGGCGGGAATGGGTATACTTTTGATTGGTCTTTGCTTAAGCATTATCAAGGGGAGACGCCATGGATGTTAGCAGGCGGTTTAACCCCTGAGAACGTTCAAGACGCCATCAATGACACACATCCGCATGCAGTAGATGTATCCAGTGGCGTTGAGAGTGGTCGCGGGCAAAAAGATGGCGAAAAAATTCGCTCTTTCCTTCAGGCTGTAAAACAGGCATAACATCGCTTATAAGGTTTAAAGATATGAGCGCAAACGAAGACATCAACCCATTACCAAATTCTTACCGAAGCGGACCAGATGAAGATGGCCATTTCGGGATTTATGGCGGACGGTATGTTGCTGAAACATTGATGCCGCTTATCTTGGAAGTTGAAAAAGCATGGCATACAGCCCACGATGATAAAGATTTTTGGGATGAATTTCATGATTTGGCGCGGGATTATATTGGCCGTCCCTCCCCCCTTTATTACGCGAAAGCCACAACGGAGCATTTAGGCGGCGCAAAAATTTATTTCAAGCGTGATGAGTTAAATCACACAGGCGCGCATAAAATTAATCACTGCCTTGGTCAGATTTTAGTCGCGCGGCGCATGGGAAAGAAAAAGATTATTGCCGAAACAGGCGCCGGCCAACATGGCGTTGCAACGGCGACAGTCTGCGCACTCTTTGACATGCCCTGCACGGTCTTTATGGGTGCCGAAGACATTGAACGGCAAAAACCAAATGTCTTTCGTATGAAATTATTAGGCGCAGAAATTGTACCTGTAACATCAGGGTCTGGAACATTAAAAGATGCGATGAATGAAGCGCTTCGTCATTGGGTTGCCAATGTGGAAGATACATATTATTTGATCGGAACAGTGGCAGGCCCTCACCCCTATCCAGAAATGGTTCGTGATTTCCAATCTGTGATTGGGCAAGAAGTTAGGTTGCAAATGTCAGGCAAGGAAGGGCGTAACCCCGATACACTCGTTGCCTGCATTGGCGGTGGGTCGAATGCAATGGGCTTATTCCATCCTTTCTTAGATGATCCTGAAGTCAATATTATTGGCGTAGAAGCTGGAGGTCACGGCGTTGATACAGACCAGCACGCCGCAAGTCTCACAGGCGGAACAGCCGGTGTTCTTCACGGTATGCGCAGTTATTTCTTGCAAAATAATGACGGCCAAATCCAAGAAGCGCATTCTGTTTCTGCTGGTCTTGATTACCCTGGTATTGGGCCAGAGCATGCCTACCTTCATGATACAGGGCGCGTACAATATGTATCTGTGACAGATGATGAAGCTATGGGCGGATTTACTATGCTTTCTAAGTTAGAAGGTATTATTCCTGCGCTTGAGCCCTCACATGCATTCGCGCATATTGTAAAAATTGCTCCTGATTTACCCAAAGATCATATTATTGTGATGAACTTATGTGGCCGCGGCGATAAAGATATTTTTACAGCAGCTGAAAAGCTTGGGATCGAAATATGAACCGTATCACAAAAAGATTTCAATCTTTAAAAGGAGAGAATAAAAAAGCCCTCATTACTTTCATCACCGCGGGCGATCCGAATGAAGAAAAAAGCTTAAGCGTTTTAAAATCTCTTCCAAAAGCCGGAGCCGATCTCATCGAAATTGGCATGCCCTTTACAGACCCTATGGCTGATGGCCCCGCCATTCAAGAGGCAGGAATTAGAGCTTTAGATGCAGGTATGAGCTTAGAAAAACTCCTGAAAATGGTGACAGAATTTCGTGATAGTGATGATGAAACTCCTGTCATTCTAATGGGCTATTTTAATCCGATTTATAAATATGGGCGCGGGAAATTTGTAAAAGATGCAAAAGAGGCCGGCGTTGATGGGCTTATCATTGTTGATCTACCGCCAGAAGAAGATCAAGAATTAAGAGAGCCCGCCAAGCTTGTCGATCTTCAATTTATCAAGCTTCTAACTCCAACAACAAAAAAAGAACGTCTAGATAAAGTCCTCGCAAATGCGAGTGGATTTTTATACTACGTCTCCATTACCGGGGTCACAGGCACCAAATCAGCAGATACTGATGCCGTTAGTCAGCATATTCAGGAAATTAAAGGCAAAACTGACCTTCCGATTGCGATTGGATTTGGCATAAAAACACCAGAAGATGCCAATACCATGAGCGTCATTGCCGATGGAATTGTTGTGGGATCGGCGATTGTTGAAAATATCAAACAAAATCAAGACGATAGCGATTTAGTGCCCATTATCGAAAAGCAAGTAAGCGCCTTAAAAAGCGCAATATAGTTGCGTCCTCCCTCATTTCTAATGTAAAAAGCTCCTTAAAAATAAAGGAAGTAGAACATGAACTGGTTATCAAACTTTATCCGTCCAAGCATTCGATCATTTGTCGGCGATCAAAAAGATGTTCCTGATAATTTATGGCAAAAATGTCCAGCTTGTGATGGCATGCTCTTTCATAAAGAATTGAAAGCAAATTTGAATGTTTGTTACCACTGCAATCATCACATGGCGATTCCGGTTCAAGACCGATTGCAAGCAATGTTTGATAATGGAGAATTCGAAAAAGTAAAACTTCCACTTCCTAGCGTTCCGCATGACCCTCTGAAATTCAAAGACCGTAAAAAATACGTTGATCGCTTAAAAGATACAAAAGCCAAGACAAATGAAGATGATGCTTTGGTAATTGGTAAAGGAAAAATAGGCGGGCAAAATACAGTCATTGCTGCTTTTAATTTTGCCTTTATGGGTGGGTCGATGGGCACGGCTGTTGGAGAAGGTATTGTTCGCGCATCCGAAGAAGCTGTAAAAACAAAATCAGCTTTGATTGTTATTCCTTCATCTGGAGGAGCGCGGATGCAAGAAGGCATGCTTTCCCTCATGCAAATGCCGCGTACAATTATCGCTGTTGATTTAGTCAAAGAAGCAGGGCTTCCTTATATTGTGACGCTGACTAATCCGACAACAGGCGGTGTGAGTGCGTCTTTTGCCATGGTAGGTGATATTCATATTTCTGAGCCTGGAGCAACGATTGGCTTTGCAGGCCGCCGCGTTATCGAAGAAACGGTTCGTGAAACCCTCCCTGATGATTTCCAGACGGCTGAATATTTACTAGAACACGGCATGGTTGATATGGTGATCAACCGTAAAGATTTAAATAAAGAGATCGGAAAAATCTTATCATTGCTCATGGTTAAAAAACTTCCACAAAGTCCAAAAGGCGGAAAACGTACAGATAAGGTTAATGCCTCTATAAGCAAAGCAGAAAATATTTTGAAAAAGCCTGCAAATGTATCAGGACCTGTTGCTGTTAAAACAACAGCCCAAAAACCTAAAACACAGCCTGAAAAGAAATCTGCAAAAGCATAGTTTTCAAGAATATTTTGAATACTCCTTTTTATAATCAAAGTGATAATCCTGTCATTGAGAAAAAATTACAGGATATTCTAGAACAACTTTTCCAACTTTATTCTAAAGAAATTGAATTATCATTAGATCGGTTACTTACTTTTTTAGAAAAACTTGGCAACCCTCACCTAAAATTATCACCAGTCATTCATATCGCAGGAACAAATGGAAAAGGCTCTACATTTGCTACGCTAAGATCTTTATTAGAAGCCTCTGACAAAACAGTTCATGTTTATACATCGCCGCATCTTATTCACCCGACAGAGCGTATCATCTTAGCGGGGTGCCCTATTTCATCAGAAGAACTAATTAGTGTTCTAGAAGAATGTATCTCGACAAATGATGGATCTCCGATCACATTTTTTGAGATATTTACCGCTGCAGCCTTTTTAATCATGAGCCGCTCAGATGCTGATTACACATTGTTAGAAACTGGAATGGGTGGCCGTTATGACGCTACAAATGTTATTCCAAATCCTCTTTGTACAATCATCAATACCATCTCTTTTGACCACAAAGAATTTTTAGGCGACACAATCAAAAAAATCGCTTCTGAAAAAGTGGGTATTATGAAAGCAGGAGTTCCCTGCGTGATCGGAAAACAAATTTATGAAGAGGCGTATGACGTTTTTCAAAACGTAGGCCAAAATTTGAATTCAGAAGCGCCCTTACTTCAATATGGTTTAGATTGGACTATTCAAAAACAAGACGAACAAAATATACTTACAATCGATAATGAAGATTTTGTTATTCCTCAGCCTAATCTTGTTGGAGAACATCAACTTTATAATGTAGGAGCAGCATGTACCGCCTATAAGATGATCATGGGAGAGGATTTTAAAACTGATATCTTTTCAGAAAATCATTCCCAAAAACCGCTTCAAAGAATTAAATGGCCCGGTCGCTTACAAAGGTTAAAAGATACACAATGGAATACGCTTACGGACCCAAGCAATGAAATTTGGATTGATGGTGGGCACAATGATAGCGCCGGGCAAGCCCTTGCCACTCAAGCCGCTATTTGGAAAAATGGAGGCAAATCTCTCATATTAATTTTAGCGATGGTGAATCGTAAAAATCCTAAAGAATTTCTTGATCCGCTCATCCCCTATATTGATGAAATTATTGTGACAGAAATTCCAGACGAAAAAGACTCATTTGCTTTTGAAGAGCTTTATAGAGAAATCAAAGACTATCCTGTAAAAGTTAATAAATCCTCTAGCCCTCAAAAGGCTCTCTCTTCAGTAAAATCGTCAGAATCCCGCATTCTAATGACCGGATCTCTCTATTTTATGGGTCATATTTTGACAAATCGAATTTTGCCATAATTGAAGGGTTTTTGCCCTAAATTGTCCTTTGACGCGCCCTATTATTGTTTTCTTTGCTGATTAGCATTAAAAGTAGGATAAAGAAGAAAGGTTTACTCTTATGTCCCATAATATCGCCCTTGTCGATGATGATAGAAACATTCTGACATCTGTTTCAATGTCACTTGAAGCTGAAGGTTTTTCCGTAAAAACATACAATGACGGAGAAGAAGGTCTCAAAGGCATTACAGAGACCAACCCTGATTTAGTGGTATTAGATATTAAAATGCCACGTATGGATGGTATGGAAGTTTTGACAAAATTACGCGAAAGCTCAAAATTACCAGTGATTTTCCTCACATCAAAAGATGATGAAGTTGATGAAGTGATTGGCCTTCGTATGGGTGCAGATGATTACATCACAAAACCTTTCTCCCAGCGTTTATTGATTGAAAGAATTCGCGCTCTTTTACGTCGTCAGGATCTTCTCAACGCCCCCTCAGAAGAAGAGACTACAGAAGACGTAATTGAGCGTGGAGACTTACGTCTCGATGATTCGCGCCATTTATGCACATGGAAAGGCGATCCCGTAAACCTTACAGTGACTGAATATCTGCTTGTGAAAGCCTTGGCCCAGCGCCCTGGTCACGTAAAAAACAGAGATCAGTTGATTGATTTGGCATATGGTGAGAATATCTATGTAGATGACAGAACAATCGATTCCCACATCAAACGAGTTAGAAAAAAATTCAAAACAGTCGATAAAGGATTCAACCAAATCGAAACCCTTTATGGAATCGGATACAGATACAAAGAACAATAAGGCCAGTAAGTTCTTCCCGCTTTTTAAGCGGCGATCGACGCCTCAAGTTGACCCTGAAAATCGCTACGTTATTGAAAAGCGTTGGAGCGCAAGCTCCGAGCGTATGAGCTCGCTTACAGTGCGAATTCTTGGCGTGAATATCATTGCCATTATGATTTTAGGAATAGGAATTCTTTATTTGGGGCAATATACAGAAAGCCTCATTGAAGGTGAACTCAAACAGATGCGCAACGAAGCTGCCTTTATGTCGGGTGCTTTATCAGAAGGTGCGATTAGGCCGGTCTTCCAAATCTCTCCTATTCCATTTTCTGATCCTAATGAAACTTCTGCAATTAAGCCGCGCCTCGCCCGCTCTATGGTCAGGCGATTAGGAAATAGTGGCACAAGCCGCATTATATTATTCGCTGTTGATGGCGCTATTTTAGCAGATACCGTTAATCTTTCAGAAAACCGTCAACGTCTTGAGCAATTAAGACGCGAACAAGACCCACCAGATTTAAGAATTGGACGATTATTTGATCAATCAGCCAGTCGATTCCTTAATCTGATTCCAACCCAAACACGTTTAGAAGACTACCCAGATGAGACTTTAACAGATGTGTTCAAATTCCCTGATACAAAAGAGGCCATGGTTGGTGAAATCAGCACCCATGCTTGGGAAGATGAAAACGATAAAATTATGCTGACTGCCGCTGCTCCTATTCAGACGGGGAAGCAGGTCTTAGGTGTTGTGATGATGATTAGAGAGGGAACAGAGCTTCAACAAAAAATTGCGGCCATCCGCGTTGATGTTTTTCGTGTGTTCTTAGGCTCCCTTGGAATCACCGTGATGCTCTCAATTTATCTCTCAGGGTTAATCGGACGACCTTTGAAAAATCTTGCGTTGGCTGCAGAAGCGGTACGCACAGGGAAAGGCCGCCATACAGAAATTCCTGATATGAGTGATCGCGGCGATGAAATTGGCGAGCTGTCTCTTGTCTTAAAAGATATGACCGAAGCCTTATGGGAGCGGATGAATACAATTGAACGATTCGCCGCTGACGTGTCGCACGAAATTAAAAACCCGCTTACGTCTCTTCGTAGCGCTGTTGAAACAGCCTCTAAAATTAAAGATGAAGAAAAACGTGAAAAGCTGATGGAAATTATTCACCACGATGTGAGACGTCTTGACCGCCTTATTAGCGATATTTCTAGTGCTTCACGGCTTGATGCAGAATTAACACGCGATGAAATGTCACTGGTTGATATTGAAAAGCTCTTATACAGACTACGTGATGCCTATAAAAAACCTTTGGATCGTGTTGATCAGCCACAGGAGGAAAGCTCTGGTAAAATTGAAGTAAGTGTGGTGGGTAATATAAGTGCTCTTGCGCTCGGAAACGAAGACCGATTATCACAAGTCTTTGGAAATTTAATTAGTAACGCTCTGTCATTTTCACCATCAGATAAACCAATTCAGATTTCAATTCGAAAAGAAAAGAAGATGATTGTAATTTATGTGGAAGATGAAGGCCCCGGCATTCCACCTGCAAAAATTAAAACAATATTTGATCGTTTTTATACAGAGCGCCCTAAGACCGAAGATTATGGTAGCCATTCAGGATTAGGACTTTCAATTTCAAAACAAATCATTGATGCGCATGAAGGTCAAATTTATGCAGAAAATATTATTGATCCTTCAAATGATCATCCTAAAGGCGCACGGTTTATTGTAAAACTCCCAGCGGCATGAGCAATCATCTTTTATTTATTACCGGATTATCAGGCGCAGGCATGTCCTCGGCCTTAAAAATACTTGAAGATGTTGGCTATGAAGTCTTAGATAATTTTCCTTTAACCTTACTCGATCCTCTTTTAGATGAAGAAAACCAAAAACCGATTGCGATAGGAATTGATAGCCGCACAAGACGCTTTAGTCCTGAAGATTTAATCAAAGCCATTCAAATTTATAAAGCGAAGCTAATTTTTATCACATGCGATGAAAGCACCTTACAAAGCAGATTTAGCGAAACAAGGCGCAGGCACCCTCTTGCCCAAGACCGGACTGTTGCCGATGGCATTGAAAAAGAAAAAGAGCTTTTATCACCGCTTTTAGAGGCTGCTGATCTCGTCATTGATACGACAAATCTCTCAATTCATGATTTAAAACAACAAATCGAAAGTGAATTTGATTCTGAATTTAGCCAAGCTCTTAATATCAATTTACTCTCATTTGGATATAAAAATGGGATCCCGCGAGATGCGGATATTATTTTTGATGTGCGCTTTTTAAAAAACCCGCATTGGGTTCAGGAGTTAAAACCTTTAACAGGCCAAAATCAAAAAGTAGCTAGCTATATTGCCGCTGATGAGAATTTTGAAACGTTTTTTTCAAACTTAAAAACGCTGATTGAGCCTCTCCTTCCCGCTTATCAAAAAGAAGGAAAAAGTTATCTCACCATTGCGATAGGATGCACTGGCGGCAAACATCGTTCAGTTTTTACAGTTGAAAAATTAAATGAATGGCTGCGCTCTTTAGGGCAAGAGCCATTTATTAAGCATCGTGATATGCCTATAGAGTAAAATCTTGTCCTTGTGAGACCGCAGGAGCATCATGAGCAACCTCTGCGCTTTGGCCTACAAATTTTGGATCGCTACATACTTCGCATAAATCTCTTAAAACACCCATTATAGAACTCCCTTTTCATCTTTAAAGCGAAGCAAAGCGCTTTCTTTTGAAACGCCTTCAGCTTCTAGTTTGTAAAACATAACCGTTGTCTCTTCTTCGCCCTTGCCATCGTGAATTACGTTATAAAGAACGCGTGTATTGGTTTCATGACCTAATTCCATTAACTGCTTACGACCATTGAGTAATGTAATTAAATTCATCACCTTCTTTTCAGATAAAGATTCGTCTTCATCCTGGTCCAAAACTGTATAATCCCCTACTGGCTCAATATTATTCGCTTGATCGTCTTTTTTCATGATTAAGAACGCACGATGATTGACCGGAGAACGCTCATATCCATAAGCGGGAACGGCGCCTTCTTTGTTAAATTCATTTAATTGCATAACTCTCCAAACACCCTTTTATTCTTGCTTTTCATGTGATCTAGCCTTAATTCTTACAGATCAAACGTTAACATTTAGTATAAATATACAAAATTTAAGATAAGAAAGACAAAAAACCATGAGTGCCTCTCCTCAAGCCATTGAAAATGGTTATAAAATTGCCGATATCTCTCTTGCAGAGTGGGGAAGAAAAGAGATCGAATTAGCCGAAGCTGAGATGCCTGGTTTAATGGCTTTGAGAGAAGAATATGGCTCAGCTCAGCCTTTAAAAGATGCCCGTATTGTAGGATGTCTTCATATGACAGTACAAACAGCCGTACTTATTGAGACTCTTCAGGCTTTAGGCGCAACAATCCGTTGGAGTTCCTGTAACATTTTCTCAACACAAGATCATGCCGCAGCAGCCATAGCCGCGACAGGAACCCCTGTATTTGCGTGGAAGGGCGAAACAGAAGAAGAATATGATTGGTGTATTCATCAAACCATTAAAGGCCCCGATGGGTGGACACCAAATATGATTTTGGATGATGGCGGTGATTTAACAGCCGTGATGATCGAACAATACCCTGAAATCATGAAAGACATTAAAGGATTATCAGAAGAAACAACAACAGGCGTTCTTCGCCTTTATGAAATGGAAAAAGCTGGAAAGCTTCCTGTTCCCGCGATCAACGTTAATGACTCTGTCACAAAATCTAAATTTGATAATAAATATGGCTGCCGCGAATCTCTTGTCGATGCGATCCGCCGTGCAACTGACGTCATGCTTGCCGGAAAAGTAGCGGTTGTTGCTGGATTTGGTGATGTTGGAAAAGGCTCAGCCGCTTCTCTCCAATCTCAAGGCGTGCGCGTCCTTGTCACAGAAGTTGATCCAATTTGTGCGTTACAAGCAGCAATGGAAGGATTTGAAGTTGTGACAATGGAAGATGCTGCACCGCGCGCAGATATATTTGTCACGGCAACAGGCAATAAAGACATTATTACAATGGATCATATGCGTGAGATGAAAGATCACGCCATTGTTTGTAATATTGGCCACTTTGATAATGAGATTGATACGCAAAGCCTTCGTAATCTAAAATGGACAAATATCAAACCACAAGTTGATGAGATTGAATTCCCTGATGGAAAGCGCATTACGCTTCTCGCAGAAGGAAGACTTGTCAATTTAGGGTGTGCCACAGGTCATCCTAGCTTTGTGATGAGTGCTTCATTTACAAACCAAGTTCTTGCACAGATGGAGCTTTGGAATAATTCTGAAAACTATGAAAACAAAGTATACGTCTTGCCTAAACATCTCGATGAGAAAGTGGCAGCGCTTCATCTTGAAAAGATTGGTGTGAAATTAAGCAAGCTGACAAAGGAACAAGCTGACTATATCGGCGTTGAAGAAGAAGGTCCGTTTAAATCGGATGCTTATCGTTACTAATATTCAAAAGAAAGCAAATCAATGTCCGTAAAATTATTATTCTTCGCAGGAAGCGCCCGTAAAGACTCCGTGACCAAAAAATTAGCCAAAGCGGCCTCAGAAATGGCGGCCTCAGAGGGAGCAGAGGTGACGTATATTGATTTAGCTGACTTTGATATGCCTATTTTTAACGAAGATTTAGAAGCAGAGCATGGCGCGCCTGAAAATGCGAAAAAGCTAAAGAAACTTTTCATGGATCATCATGGCTTTGTGATTGCGAACCCTGAATATAATTCAATGCTGACACCTTTACTAAAAAACGCTCTTGATTGGGTCTCTCGCAAGCATGAGGATGAAGCAGGCCTTGCAGGGTATAAAGGAAAAACATGTGCACTCTTTGGGGCCTCTCCGGGCGCGTTAGGCGGATTACGATGCCTCACATCCTTGCGCCCTATGTTATCCAGTATCGGCGTCCACGTTATTCCAAATCAGCTTGCAGTCGGACATGCCTATGATAAATTTGATGAGAATGGCAATGTCACGGATGAAGCTGAAAAAGAAAGAATTCAAGGCGTTGTTAAAGATTTAGTTCACATAACAAAAGCCCTTAACGCATAAATTGCTTACATCATTTCAATTACTACAACTTTGCACATTTTCCTTTTTGCTCGCATTAGGGCAAATGACATTTAAATTTGTTGCAATGAACTCACCTGACTTGAATAATTTTACCAATATATTGACCCTCTTCACCAATGCCTGGTTTTGGGGAGCGATGGCAATTTATACATGCACTACGCTACTTTGGATTAATATTCTCCAGTCCGTACCTCTTTCAATTGCCTATCCTTTTATTGCTCTTGGTTTTATTTTTGTTCCTATGGGTGCTTATTTTATTTTCCAAGAGCCATTAAGTATAAAGTACGTTATCGGTGTACTTCTCATTCTTGTGGCAATACATTTAATTACAACGAGTCAGTCTAGTTTCTAATGCATACCCTTTGTCTCAGCTGTAAAGATCAAGTCGGAATTGTAGCCTCAGTCTCATCATGCTTGCGTGATAATGGCTGTAATATTGAAGAGTCATCACAATTTAATGAGCCGAGCTCAAACCAATTTTATATGCGTGTTGTCCTATCCTATGAAGATAAGAGCGCATATGCAAAATTTTCAAACTGTTTTGAAGACATCGCCAAAGATTATAAAATGAAATGGCAATTATCGAGCTGTGAGAAAAAAACCAAAACAGTTCTGATGGTCTCTAAGCATGATCACTGTCTTCATGATTTACTTTATAGAGTGAGTACCGGCAGCCTTCCGATTGAAGTTACTGATGTGATCTCTAACCATGAAACAACAAAGCCTCTCGTTGAGTCCTATAATATCCCTTTTCACTACCAGCCTATGGTTGATAAAGAACAACAAGAAGAGGCTGTACAGTCCATTATTGATAATAGTGAAGCAGACCTCATAGTCATGGCTCGCTATATGCAGATTTTATCGGAAGATTTTATTGAAAAATATCACGGCAAAGTGATCAATATTCATCACTCATTTCTACCCGGATTTAAAGGCGCAAGGCCCTATCACCAAGCCTATGAGCGCGGCGTTAAAATTATTGGAGCGACAGCACATTTTGCAACCAAAGATCTTGATGAAGGACCCATTATTACCCAAAAAGTTGTCCCTGTTGATCACAGCTATACGCCTGAAAAAATGCAATCATTAGGCCGCGATACAGAAAGCCTCGCGTTAGCAAAGGCGATATCTTTATATGCAGAGCAGCGCGTTTTTATTCATAATAATAAAACAATAATTCTGTAATTTTCTCTTGATGTGATTGATCTTGTACGTATCCCTGCTTACAATCCTTATGAGCAAAAAGTGAAGCCATGGCACAAAGCAAAAGCGAACCATCAAAGAGCGCAATTTATTCAATCGTTGGCAATCTAACGGGAAAATCGCGTATTGAAGAAGAAAAACAAAGGCTGGAAGCATTTATAGATGCATTCCCAGGGTCATATTGTGGTTTTTCTAAAGATGGTGAAGTAGCCTATAGTGAAAAATTTGCCAATATGCTTGGCCTTACAAAAATTCAAAATAAAGACGAAATTTTAAGCGCTGTTACAACATCGGATTCTGCTGCGCTTCAAACAATGTTCAACCGCTTAGAAGAAACAAATCACAGTTTTTCTTTGGAATTGTCCCCGCGCGTTGATGCCCGTAAAATATTTCGACTCTCTGGATCAAAAGGCCAATCTCTGAGCGGGGATGATAATTATATAACTTTATGGCTTGAAGATATTTCAGATGAAAAATCAAAATACATTGATTTACAATTTCATAGTGAAAAACTTGAAAAAGAAGTAAAGCGTTTTAATGAAGCGCTCAATATGATGCACCACGCTATTTGGATGCGTAAAAATGACGGCGATATCATAGTTTGTAATACGGCATATGGTGATATTTTTGGATTATCCCCTGATGAAGTTTTAAAAACCCAAAAAGAATTTTCAATCTCACCAAAAGATAAAGCCCTATTAAAAAGCCCTAAAGAGCTTGCGGAAAGAGCCTTACAAAAAGGTGAAGAGCAAAAGGTTGCCTGTCATATTATTGCAAGCGGAAAACGCCTTTATGGTGAAATTGTAGAACGCCCACTCAATGGCACCGATATGACTATTGGCTTTTTAAAAGACCTCACAAAAGAAAAAGAAGCCACAACAGATTATGAGCGTTATCAAAGCGCAAACAAAATTTTACTTGAGCAATTACGTTCTGCGATTGCTATTTTTGACTCTGACCGGCGGATTGAATTTTTTAATTCTGCCTTTTCACAATTATGGTCTTTGGAAGAACAATGGCTCAACCAGAAACCAAAATTAGGCGAGATTCTTGAAAAATTACGTGAAATGCGCCGTCTACCAGAACAAGCAGACTTTAAAAACTACAAACAAGGCTGGCTTGATATGTTTTCAACACTTCTTCAGCCTTCAGAAGAGATGCTCTATCTCCCTGATAATACCGCTCTAAAATGTACATTCATTCCTCATCCAATGGGTGGGCTTATGATGACGTTTGAAGATGTAACCAGTAATTTAGAACTGGAAAGTTCTTACAATACACTCATTGCTGTACAAAAAGAGACCCTAGATAATTTAGCTGAGGGTGTTGCCGTCTTTGGTGAAGACGGACGGTTAAAACTGAATAATCCTTTCTATAAAAATATATGGAAGCTAAATCCAGAGGACTTAGATGGTAATCCTCATATCACACAAATTGTTGAAAAAAAGAAATCACTTTTTGGGAAAAAAGCATGGCCTGAAAAGAAAGACTTATTGATTTCTCATGCGATTGATCGCGAAGTCAAAGAGGGCCGGATTCAACTAAAAGACGGAACTCTTATTGATTATTCAACCGTACTTTTACCCGATGGCGGTATTCTTGTGACTTATATTGACGTTACAGATGCGTCAAAAGTTGAAATTGCTTTGCGTGAAAAAAATACAGCGCTACAAGCCGCTGAAAAAATTAAAACAGACTTTCTCGCTAATGTTTCATATCAGCTAAGAACACCTTTGAGCACAATTATGGGCTTTAATGAAATTCTTGATCAGGAATTTTTTGGCAAGCTGAACGATAAGCAAAAAGAATACACAGATGGTATTCAAGATGCGGGGGAACGCCTTGTCAATCTGATTGATGATATTCTTGACCTCTCAACCATTGAGGCAGGCTATCTTGATCTCGCCATGAGTGAATTTAGTATTTATGAGATCTTAGAAAATGTTCATAAATTGACCAATGAATGGGCACGAAAAGAAAAAATAAAATTAAAGCTCATATGCGAAAAAGATATTGGTAGTCTTATTGCCGATGAAAGACGGATTAAGCAAGTTATCTTAAACCTTATTCATAACGCTATTTCATTTACGACTGAAAAAGGGCTCATTGAACTTAAAGCAGAAAAAGATGACACCCATGTCAAATTTATTGTGAAAGATAACGGAATTGGAATTCCAAAAGCTGATCAAGATAAAATTTTTGAGCCGTTTGAAAAACTCCACCTTGAAAATCGCGCTGATTTATCAGAACGCTCATTGGCTCGGGGTGCTGGATTAGGGCTATCACTTGTGAAAAATATTGTCGCCCTTCATGGCGGTAAAATTGATATTGAGTCTAAAGAAGGCGAAGGTACGGAAGTCACAATCTTTATTCCAATTGAACCTGTTCTTGAACCGCTCTTATAGCTTAACTCATAATTTAGCTGGGTAGACCTTTGCTGGTTGAATACTCAAAATGTTCAGCTTCATCGGGATAGAGCGTTCTACGAATATCATAAGCAGCAAACGCTCCTTCCGAGAAACCAGTGACAATTAACTTCTTTTTATTCGTATAAGCAGCAATGTCGCCAATAGCATATATTTTATCAATATTTGTACGGGCCGTAACAGGGTCTACAGTAATATGGTTCTTATCAATATTCAGTCCCCATTCCAAAATAGGCCCTAGATCGTTCGATAAGCCATAAAAAGGAAGAAGAACATCAACATTTACAGTCTCTATCTGTCCTTCTTTATTTTTGATTTCAACTGACTCTAGCTGTCCATCTTGCCCATTTAGAGCGTGAAGCTGATAAGGTGTTAAAATCTCGATCTGTTTCTTTTCATGGATTTCATAGATTTTCTGGACATTTTCTGGCATAGCACGAAACTTATCACGCCTGTGTAAAAGACGTACACTTTTTGCAATAGGCTGTAAATTAATGGCCCAATCAACCGCGCTATCACCACCTCCAGCAATAAGGATATTCTTATCTTTAAAACTATTAGGATCACGAACCATATAAAAAATTGACTGATTTTCGTACGCTTCAATACCCTCTAAAGGTGGTCTGTTCGGCCCAAAAGCCCCGGGTCCAGCAGCAATAATAATGCATTTTGATTGAATCTCTTGATCGTGACTAGTTTTTAGATGCCAATAGCCACTTTGTTGCTTAATACTAATCACTTGTTGGTTGAGGTGATATTTTGGTTTAAACGGTGCGGCCTGTTTTTCAAGATTTTCAATCAACTGGGCAGCTGGAATCTCCGGGTAAGCAGGAATATCATAAATCGGCTTATCAGGATAAAGAGCAGTACACTGGCCTCCAATTTCTGGCAAGGAGTCGATGACTTGCACTGATAAACCCATCATTCCGCATTCGAAAATCGCGAATAGGCCTGTTGGTCCTGCTCCAATAATCGCTACGTCTGATATGTTTTTTGCTTTGCTCATGATGATTACTTATAACTCTTTTGGCAATCTGCCCAATCTTTGTTAAAAGACTTTAGACAATCATTTTTAAGAAAACAATATGTCGATATCAAACCACCATTCTCACAATGAAGAGCAAACCAAGAAAATAGCCCAAGATTTTTCTAAAAACTTAAATTCTAATGATATTGTCTTGCTCTCCGGACCACTAGGCGCAGGAAAAAGTGTTTTTGCTAGAGCTCTTATCCACACTCTTTGTGACATCCAAGAAAATGTACCTAGTCCGACATTCACACTTGTTCAACAATATGAGTCGCAATTGGGTAATTTATGGCATTTTGACCTATATCGTATTGAAGACCCCGAGGAAATTTATGAAATCGGCTGGGAGGACATTGCAGGACAAGAATTATCGGTGGTTGAATGGCCTGAAAGGCTTGGTTTTCTTATGCCAAAGCGGTATATTGAAGTCATTATAAAACCAGAAAAAAATGATGAGCGTTTGATCACAATTGAGCGCATTCAATAAGCGTAAAGGCGAAAAATTATGTCTATATATCCTGACCAAGCTTTTATTTTGGCGGCTGGAAAAGGAACGCGCCTAAAACCTTATACAGATCAACTACCAAAGCCATTGGTACCTGTACGTGGCAAACCTATTTTGCATCACACCCTTGAAAAATTGCAAAATGATGGTGTTCAAAATATTATCATTAATACTCATTATTTCGGTGACATGATAAAATCATGCCAAGATGATTTTCCTCAACTCAATATTCAATTTTCAAATGAAAAAGATCTTCTTAATACAGGCGGCGGAGTAAAAAAAGCTTTAAGTCATTTAAAAGAAAAAGATTTTTTTATGATAAACGGGGACGCCTTCTGGGACGACTCTCCTCAATCAAGCGTTTTTGAACGACTTTCTAAAGAGTGGAACCCTGAGATCATGGATATTCTTCTGCTGCTTCAACCTATCTCACAGATGAATTTAACCAAAGGCATAGGCGATTATGATATCAGCGCTGATGGCCAAGCAAAACGCTCTCCTCATAAAAATGGAGACTATATGTTTGCAGGAATTCGTATTACCAAACCCTCTTTATTTGAAGACGTACAGGAAGATTGCTTCTCGTTTTTAAATCTAATGGATGAAGCAGAGGCCAAAGGAAAGCTTTACGGATTAGTTCATAATGCGGCGTGGCATCATATTAGTACACCTGAAGACTTAGAAAGGGTTAATCAAGCTTCTGAAAAGAGCCTCTCAAGCATTGAAAAGTCAGCATAATTCAATGCAAGGCAAGCCCATTCCCCTTTATTCTATTCCAGCCAGCGTTCCTTTCTTAACTGCGCTCGCTGATAAGCTTCTAAGAGATACAAAAGATTGTCCTGAAACCCTATCAGAAATATTGATCCTACTTCCTACAAGACGGGGATGTAGAGCCCTTCAGGAGGAATTTTTAAGGCTGACTGATGGAAAACCTTTATTACTACCACAGCTTCAACCTATCGGAGATATTGACGAAGAAGAGCTCCTTCTTTCTGGTGCGCACGCCATAACACAAAATCTAACACCCATATCGCCCCTAAAACGCCTGTTAATGCTAAGTGAACTGATAGGCTCCCTTCCGAATTATGCTAAAGATATGGATCAAAATTTGCGCCTTTCTCAAGCGCTTGGACAATTGCTTGATGAAATCCATACAGAAAATTTAGATATTCAAAACTTGCCACTTTTGGTAGATAAGGATTTATTTGCAGAGCATTGGCAAATCACTGTTCAGTTTTTAGAAATTCTATCCGAGCATTGGCCTAAAATTTTAGATGAAAATCAGCTAATTGATCCGGCAGCCTTTCGCAATCAGATGATTTTAGCTTTAAGTGAGTTTTATCAATCGCACCCTCCAAAGCATAAAGTCATCTTAGCGGGGTCGACAGGAACAATCCCTGCGACAGCGCAGCTAATGAAAATAATTTTATCACTACCAAATGGAGAGGTTATTTTGCCTGGCCTTGATGACACTCTTTCGGATGAAATCTGGAATGAGATTGAAGAAGGTCACCCACAAGCAACTTTAAAAAACTTATTAGAGACAATCAGTATTGAAAGAGAAAATGTTAAAAATTACAACGATCACTTCCATCTTAATGAGGTAAGAGAAAAAATAATCTCTCACAGTTTATATCCAGCTGCGCAGATAAAAAACTGGTCTTTACAAAATCTAAATAAAAATGAAATTCTGGAAAGTCTTAAAAAAATCGAGCGCTATGATTGCCGTAATGAAGATGAAGAGGCGAATATTATTGCCCTCATTCTACGTGAAACGTTAGAGCATAAAAATAAAACTGCCGCCCTCATCACACCAGACCGTAACCTTGCAAGCCGCGTTAAAGAGATATGTAAAAAATGGGATATTCATCTCGATGATACAGCTGGAAATCCCCTTTCATCAACGTCTGTAGGCCAATATATTATGCTCTCTGCAGAGATATTAATTCATACTTTAGAGCCTGTGAAATTCCTTAGTTTTTTAAAACATGATCTTACAATTATAGACAAAAAAAATATCGAAGCGCTTGAAAAAGATCTATATCGTGGCCGAATAGTGCCTTCAGGTTTGAACGGATTAAAACAGCTTTATCAAAATCTAAAAAATTCAGAAAACTCATATGATCATCCACGAGAACGCTTAGAGAATTTTTTAGATGAGCTAGAACAAAAGCTAAAAAATGCATTATTTATTTTCAATCAAAAAGAAAAATCATTTTTAGATTTCTTAAAAGTACATATTCAGATTATGGAGGATTTTGCAGGCGGCGCTTCTAATCTTTGGCGAGGAGATGAGGGTGAAGCTGCATCAAATTTTTTATCTCAACTGAATGATCATACAAATGAAATGCGCGATATATCAGCACAAGACTATGTCGCAATTATTCAAAATGTTATGCAGACTATTATTATTCGTCCACGATATGGTACACATCCGCGCTTACAAATTTTAGGACAAATAGAAGCCCGACTCGTAAAGGCAGACCGATTTATTCTTGGTGGTCTTAATGAATGTACATGGCCGGGTGACCCGGGCCATGATCCATGGATGTCTCGTCCGATGCGCTCCCAATACGGGCTTCCGCTTCCTGAAAGATCGCTATCATTATCTGCTCATGATTTTTCACAAGGCTTTTGCGCGGATGAAGTATTCATTACAAGATCGGAGAAGAAAGATGGTGCGGTAACCGTTCCCTCGCGATATTTACAGCGCTTAGATAGTTATCTCAAAGCAAATGACATTGACCATAATATTTTAAAGATGGGCCAATTTTCTGGTATTTTAGAACAATATAAAAAACCAAATAAGATTTTACCAATAGAGAGACCAGCGCCTACGCCGCCACTAGACGCAAGGCCACAAAAACTATCAGTGACAAAGATTGAGCAATGGATGAAAGACCCCTATTCAATATACGCTCAAAAAATTCTTAGACTAGAAAAACTCAAACCTTTCAAAAAAGAGCCAGATGCGGCTGATCGCGGAACACTTGTTCATAATATTTTTGATCAATTTACTAGTGCGTTTCCTAAAGATATACCTGAAAACGCTCGCGATGAATTTATAACAATTTCTAAAGAAAGCCTTACAAAGCAAGGCTTTACTGAGAATGATTTTTCTCTATGGTTACCGCGCCTCTATGAATTTGCTGATAATTATATTCACTATGAAACAAACTGGCGCCAGAATTATTCTTATGAATCTTCTGAGAAAAATCTCTCTTTCACATTTGAAAATATTAATTTCACGCTAACAGCACGCGTTGATAGAATTGATCATGATCAGGACGAACAATTTGCTATTATTGATTATAAAACCGGTGGTCAATATTCAAAAACAAATCTTATATCGGGATCGCTTCCACAACTTCCTTTAGAAGCTATTCTCTTAAAAGAAACAGAGAAAAAAGATATCTCATATTTAGGATATTGGGTTTTTGATAATAAATCTCAGATTATTCTTCAAACAAAAATCGATAAGCCTGAAGATATAGAAGAATCAATAAATAATACACGGTCAGGTTTAGAAATATTAGTCCAGGCCTATCAAAATGAAAATACGCCCTATTATGCTATTCCAAATTTAAATAATGCGCCGCGCTTTAATGATTATGAACATCTAGAACGTGTTAAAGAATGGGCAAGCCTTGATGAGAGTGAGGCTGCGTGACCCAAGATACTGTTATTGATCTTCAAATAAACCAGAAAAGCAGGCCAGTTGATCCAAATGTTCGGCAAAATCAGGCCTCAAATCCTACCAGCTCTGTATGGGTATCCGCCTCTGCAGGATCAGGAAAGACAAAGGTTCTGACCGATAGAATTTTGAGATTATTACTTCCTCATGCAAATGATCCTTTCGGTTGTGACCCTTCTAAAATACTTGCAATTACTTTTACGAAAGCGGCCGCTAATGAGATGGCTGTTCGCATTCAAAATATTTTAAGTGATTGGGCAACAATTCCAGAAGAAAAATTAAAAGAAAATCTTGAAAGTCTTTTAGCGAAGCCACCTTCTCAAAAGCAAATTAATACAGCACGGAAATTATTTGCTGATATCTTAGATGTCCCAGGCGGCCTCAAAATCATGACAATCCATTCATTTTGTCAATCTATCTTAGGAAGGTTTCCCCTAGAAGCAGGGCTATCGCCAAATTTTCAAGCCGTTGATGAAAATGAATCGTCTATTGTTCTAAAGCAAGCAATTAAAAAAACCTTACAAAAAGCACGCGGAGAAAAAGGCTCTCCTCTCTCTCAATCTTTGACACAGCTAGCTCTTTTTCAAAATGAATCTCAATTTGAAGATTTAATTCAAAAATTAATGAGTGAAAGACGACAAGTAAAAGATATTTTAAAAAATAATTTTGGACTAGAGGGACTATATACAAATCTTTACGCCCAATTTGATATCCCAACTGACACAACGACTAAAAATCTATATCAAGAGTTTTGCAATCCTAGAAACTTTGATGAGCAAGGCTTACGTCTATTAGTCAAGGCCTTAGCAGAAGCTTCAAAAAGCTTTCAAAGAGAGGCTATAACGATTCAGGCGTGGCTTGATTGCGAAGAGCAAAAGCGTATTCAAAAGCTTTCAGAGTACAAAAAAGCTTTTCTTACAAATGATAATAATATTCGCAAACGGTGGATTAATAAAAATATTTTAGACACTCAGCCAGAGCTTCAGAATTATTTTGAAAATGAAGCTTTACGCTTACAAAAGTTAGAACAAGACGCAAAAGAGATTCAAGTTATTCATCTAACAACCGATCTTTTTCGTATAGGATCCTCAATTTTAGAAGAATATGAAAATCTAAAATCATTCAAAGGTATTCTTGATTATGATGATTTGATTTTAAAAACGCTTGCGCTTTTGAAGGGCGAAACAGATCAACTCTCAAATCTCGATACGACGCCGTGGATAAGGTATAAACTTGACCAAGGTATTGACCATATTCTTCTTGATGAGGCTCAAGATACAAATCCTGAACAATGGGAAATTATTCGCTCTCTGAGTGATGATTTTTTTGATCATAACGATCAAGAGACAAGCCGTACTTTATTTGTTGTTGGCGATGAAAAGCAATCTATCTATAGCTTTCAGCGCGCATCCCCTGAGAAATTTAATCAAATGCGCCTATGGTTTTCTGAAAAAATTAAAGACGCGAATAAACCCTTTAACGCAATTGATTTCATTACATCTTTTAGGTCAACACCAACCATTTTAAATTTTGTTGATCGCGCATTTCAAGGTGATCTTCAAAAAGGTGTAAGTGATACGATTATTCATCACGAATCATCGAGTACTAGACGTACACAGCCAGGAATTGTTGAATTATGGCCGCTCTTTGAAGAAGAAAAACTAGATGCAGAAGATCCATGGAAGCCTCCTACAGAAATTATTGAATCGCAGTCTTCAGCAACAAAGATGGCGAACTATATTGCTGTGAAAATTCAAAGCTGGATCAAAGAAAAACGCGTTTTATATTCCTATGATCGCCCTGTTGAGCCAAAAGATATTTTAATTCTTGTTCGTTCTCGTACGGCGTTCATGACCCAGCTTGTCCGCAGTCTGAAACAAAAAGATATTCCCGTCAGTGGTGTTGACCGTATGCAAATCAATAATGAAATCGTTGTTGAAGACCTTATGGCAGCGGCACAATTCGGATTACTCCCTAATGATGACTTAACCCTAGCCTGCCTTTTAAAATCTCCTTTTATAGGCATAAGTGAAGAAATATTATTTGAGCTGAGCTATTGCCGAAAAAGCTCTCTCTGGTCCCAAATCAAGCAATCAGAGCATAAAGAAATCTATTCATGGCTGAATACTCTAATAACAAAAGCATCGAAAGCCCTTCCTTATGAATTCTTTTCATGGCTTTTGGAAAACCCTTGCCCCGCAAATACTATAAGCGGGCTTCATGCTATTCAATCACGTTTAGGTGAAGAGGCTATTGATCCGTTAGATGAATTTTTATCAATTGCCTTAAAGGCACCTCAGAACAATTTATCCCATTTACAAGAATTTCTTGTTCATCAGCAAAATAGAGATCAAGAGATTAAACGCGAACTTGAAGATGCAGGGAATATGGTTCGGATTATGACTGTGCATGGAGCGAAGGGATTACAAGCCCCAATCGTGATTTTGCCCGATACAATTCGCAATGCATCAAGCGTAAAAAAAGAGCGGATTTTATGGCCACAAAAAACTAATAAGAGTGTTCCTTATTTTTTCCCTCGATCAGATTTAGTACCGCAAAGCTGCCAAAATGCTTATCAAAAGCTTGATGATTTACAACATCAAGAATATCGCAGACTTTTTTACGTGGCCACGACACGTGCTGAAAGCGAGCTTTATATTGGCGGGTATAAAGGCTCTAAAAAACCACTCGATGAGAGTTGGTATCACTATGCACAAAGCGGATTTGAAAATTCAAGCGACTATCAAGAGATTACCGATTCCCATTTTGATAGTCCTATTTTACAGCTTTCTAACCCACCATCCGATAAACCTGACCGCGTGAAAGAGCGCCAAGAGCAAGTAGGAAATATAGTTGAGATTCCTGAATGGATTTATCAAAAGATGCCAAGTGAGCCCAATCCTCCAACGCCTTTAATGCCCTCAAGGCCTTCAGGCTCTCATGAAGAAAAAATTCTATCTCCACTTGTCAGTACTAAAATAGATGAAAACAAATTTAAGCGTGGGAATATTATTCATAAATTACTGCAATTTGTTCCTGATAACCCTAAAGATCAATGGGAAGAGATTACCCAGAATTATTTAGCTCTTCCATCACATCGTTTAAGCAATGCTGACCAACAACAGATTTTAAAAGAAGTCATGATGGTTTTAAAATCATCAGAATTCGCCCCTATTTTTGGAAAAGGCTCAAAAGCTGAGGTGCCTATCACTGGTATGCTCGATGATAAGACATTGATTAGCGGACAAATTGACCGTCTTTTCGTCACCGAAAATGATGTTTATATCATTGATTATAAAACCAATCGTCCACCACCGAAGGATGTAAAAGATGTTCCAAAACAATATCTTAACCAGATGAATGCTTATGAAAAGACTCTTAAAAAGATATATCCAAACCATGATATACATAAAGCGCTTTTCTGGACAAATGAAGCGAGATTGATGGTTTTACCTTCCCAATAAACTGTAACTTTACTACACTCTTTCCCGAAATAACGGCTAACAAATATAAGACATATAAGGAGTAATATTATGGCCAGCGTAAATGTATCAGATGCTGATTTTGACAAAGAAGTCTTAGAAGCGGATCAACCGGTAATGGTTGATTTTTGGGCAGAATGGTGCGGGCCATGTAAGGCACTCTCACCGATTGTTGATGAAGTCGCTAATGAGCAATCTGATAAAATGAAGGTTGTAAAAGTGAACATTGATGAAAACCCAAACGCGCCAACAAAATATGGTGTACGCGGTATTCCTACATTAATGATTTTCAAAGGTGGCGAACTTGTCGAAACAAAAGTTGGCGGCATGTCTAAAGGTCAATTAGAGGATTGGCTAAGTAGTGCGATTTGATTAATGTGGCCGTAGCGGGTTTACCCGCCTGAGGCACACGGCAAGGCAAAGCCTTGCGTAATTAAGTATTTTTACCGCGTCCTTTAAAGTAATCTCGGGCGCGCCATAAATAATAAACACTTTGAGCGATATAAGGCGATAATGGTCCGCCTGCGAACCATAACTTGCTAAACGGTTCAAATAATTTATATCGCTCATCGTCTTCTGCTATCGCTGATGAGATAACATCACCTCCAACACTCGTTGGCACTAGGCCATGGCCGCCAAAGCCTGTATTGTACCAATAACCGGGCTTTAACTGACCAATTTGCGGCATTTTATGCGGGGCATAACAAAGCTCACCACCCCAGCTATAATCAACATCTACATAACCTTCGAGTTGAGGATACACTTTCAGTAAATCCTCTTTCATAATTTCAGCAAGATTATCAGGCGTTCCTGAAATACTGACCCGGCCGCCCCATAAAATTCGATTATCCGGAAGTCTTCGATAATAATCTTGGGCAAAGCGATCATCAAAAATTGCATGTTCAGTATTTATGGCGCTATCTAGAACCTCTTTAGGAATAGGCTTGGTTACCATGACAAATGTATAAACTGGAAATGAGGAATATTTTAATTTTAGATTCAGCCCATCAATATAAATTGAGCAGCATAAGACGACATTGTGACATTTAATTTTTCCTTTTGGGGTATGAACAATAAAGCCTGAGCCTTTTTCTTCAACACGGATCGCTTTTGTATCTTCATAAATCTGCCCACCTTGATCACTAATCGCTTTCGAAAGCCCATGAACATAATTCAAAGGATGAAACTGAAAATCCTCTGGTGAGTAAAACCCATCAAAATACTGATCTGTACGACAATACTCTCTGACTTTCTGTGTTGACCAATATTCTAAAGGTGCGCCAAGCTTTTCTTGCATAAAATGAATATATTCACGCACGCTATGCGGGTGGTCTGTCCATGAGACGCCAATTACGCCATGAATAAGTGGACCACAATCAATGTTATATTTTTTAATTTTTTCGCGAATAAGATTACGACCGTGGGTGGCCAACTTATGAAGCTCTTTTGTATGCGATAAGCCTACTTTCTTCACAAGCTGCGTGTATCCTTGTGCATAGCCTTTGGCTACAAACCCGCCATTTCGCCCTGATGCGCCCCAACCAATTTTATTGGCTTCGATCAGCGCGGCTTTTTTATTTTTTTCAAGTAAACCCAGAGTCGTTGATAATCCCGCTAACCCTCCACCAATGACGCAGACATCTGTGTCTATATCCTCTTCTAAAAGCGGATAGTTATTCTGGCCTCTCAAAGTATCACGGTAATATGTACGAATATAATCTTCACCCATATCTCTATTGTGCCTGAAGAAAGTTTCATTGTCATTAAGCGCGCGCAATGACATAGTGGAAATTATGCGAAATCGAAATCAAATCATTATGCCCTCTGCAGAGAAGGCTCCCGTTCACACGGGGAATGTCTTGGCATGGATGTGGTATTTCCTAACCCCTTATAAAGGAACAGTGATTGGATATACAATTTTTCGCTTTATCCGGGCGTCATATTTAGCGTTTTTACCCATTGTTGTTGGCTTTGTGATTAACTCTCTTGAAGATGGAAATGCACAAGCGAACCCAGATCTTTTTTTTATAGGCTTAATTGCTTATATGGTCGGTTTTGGGGTATTTTTATTTAATTTAGTTTTAATTCCTGAGGTTCGAGTCTATGAAAAATCTATTCGAGCGATGACAATTTACTGCATTCAGCATCTCAACAAACTCTCTATTGAATGGCATGAAAAAAAGGCCTCTGGCGGAAAGCTTCAGCGCGTGATGACTGCACGTGTTGGATTTCAGGAACTTGCTCGTTTTTATAGATGGGATCTCTTCCCTATGGCTGGCCAAATTACGACTGTTATTTTCTCAATTTTTTTACTCAATATACCAGGATATTATTTTATTTTTTATATGCTATTTATCTTTAGTTTTTTAACTTCATCTTACTATTTTGCTCGTCCTTATTTGAGGTTATTTGATAAATACCAAGAAACTTTTGAGGGTCTTCTTGCAGGCGTCTATGAATTTGTATCCTCTATCCGTACTGTAAAGTCTTTTATCCTTGCTCCTTATATTGACCGCCGGGCAAAATCCCTAGAAGAAGAAGGCCAAGGTGCTATTATTGGTGCTTTCTCGCAAAATTTAAGGCGATGGACAATCTGTAATATGATTACCTTAGTATGGTTAACTTTATTCATTCTTTATGGCTTTCATCTTGTTTTAAAAGGTGAAATGACAGCTGGAGCCTACGCGACAACATTCTTCTTGGCATCGAATATCTGGCTTATTTGCGAATATTTTGGGTCATTTTTAGAAAAAATGTTCGAACACGGCAATGCCATCCACCGCATGGTAAAAACACTACGTGTTGAGCCAAAGGTTTTTGATTTAGAGCCAGTACAAGATATTCCCCAAGAATGGCAATCTATTCATTTTAAAAATGTTAGCTTTTCTTACGATAAAGAAGGAAAACAAGGCATCTCAGATATTTCATTTGATGTTCATAAAGGGCAAAAGATTGCCCTTGTTGGCAATAGCGGCGCAGGAAAATCAACACTCATTAAATTAATCTTGAAACAAGTCTTGGCTGATCAAGGTAGCATTGAGGTTAATGATACGAATATTGCCAACATTAAAAGTGACCAGTGGCTGCAAAATATTGGCTATGTCCCGCAAGATATTGAGTTATTTAATCTGACTATTCGCGATAATATTTTACTGGATTATCAAGATATCGATGATGAAATATTACAAAGCACTTTAAAAGAAGCGGCGCTCGATGAATTTATTGAAACGCTTCCCAATGGCCTTGATACCTTTGTAGGAGAACGCGGCGTCAAACTTTCTGGAGGTCAAAGACAAAGGCTTGGTATTGCTCGGGCGTTGATCCGGCAGACTCCCATTATTATATTTGATGAAGCAACTAGCGCGCTTGATTCTATATCAGAGAGTAAAATTCAGCGTGCTATTGAAAATAGTTTGGAAGGGCGTACGGCCTTTATTATTGCCCACCGTCTTTCAACAATTAAAAGCGCGGATCGCATTCTTGTGCTCGATGAAGGTAAAATTATCGAAGATGGTGATTTTGATAGTCTGATCAAACTTGACAAACATTTTGCCAAACTATGGTCTATTCAATCGCGCTATCACGCGGCTTAAAATTTTAAGATGTTGTTTCTTCGGATTTCTCTGCTACCGCTTCGGCCTCAGACTTTGCTCTTTCTTTGGCAATACGATCAGCAGCTGTTTTATCAGGCGCCAAAATCATAATCATTTGGCGACCCTCCATTTTTGGCTCAAATTCGACTTTTGAAAGTTCTGCCAAATCATCACGAATTCTGTGAAGTAATTGGGCAGCCTGCTCTTTATAAGCCATTTCACGGCCACGAAAACGAAGTGTCACTTTGACCTTATCTTCATTACCTAAGAATTTTTTCGCCGCCTTTAATTTCACACCATAATCATGGTCTTCAATATTAGGGCGAACTTTAATCTCTTTAACATCAACTGTTTTTTGCTTTTTACGCGCTTCGGCAGCTTTCTTTTGCTGCTCGTACTTATACTTACCAAAGTCGAGAATTTTACAAACAGGCGGTTTTGCATTGGGGGAGACTTCTACAAGATCAAGCCCTGCCTCTTCAGCAGCAGCAACGCCAGATTCAACGCTCATAACCCCTAACATTTCTCCATCTGCACCGACAACTCTGATTTCTTCAGCTGTAATATTAAAATTTGTGCGTGGCCCTTGGTCCTTTTTAGGTCCTTGGTTGCCTTGGTATGGTGGTCTAGCGATGTCTGTCTCCTGTTTTTGTTAAACCAAAATAATAATTTATACTAAAATAATGAATGATGAATTAATAGGGCTAAAACCCATTGATTTCAAGCCTTTATTAGGATTTTTTCCATAGAATGACCTTGAGAACAGCTGTGAAGAAATATCATTAAAAAGGGGCTTTGGCTTCATTTGATAGATCAGTAATGGCTTGGTCTAGATCAACAATATTTTGATCCTGCGATCCCAAGCGGCGTATAGCCACTTTTTCACTCTCTGCCTCGCGTACGCCTACAACAAATAAAGCAGGGACCTTCGCTAATGAATGTTCGCGCACTTTATAATTAATCTTCTCATTCCGTACGTCTAACTCGGCGCGTATTCCAGATTTTAAAAGCTTCTCATAAACTTCTTGAGCGTACTCATTGGAATCACCTGTGATACTTGCCACAACACACTGCTTTGGTTGTAGCCATAAAGGAAGCTTACCTGCATAATGCTCAATCATCACACCGATAAATCGTTCAACTGATCCAAGGATTGCGCGATGAACCATATGCGGTGAATGCTTATTGCCATCCTCACCAATATAAGCGAGGTTAAGACGGCTTGGCATATTCATATCCACTTGCACCGTTCCACATTGCCACTCACGGCCGATGGCATCACGTAATTTAAAATCTAATTTTGGAGCGTAAAAAGCCCCATCACCTTCATTCAAAACCCATTTCATATCAATACGGTCAAGAACTTTGCGTAAGGCGTCTTCTGCGCGATCCCAATCTTCTTCTGCGCCAATACGCTGTTCAGGGCGCGTTGCAAAATGAACTGTAATATCATTGGCCATCCCTAAATCTGAATAGACCTCTTCAATGAGATCACACATTTTGACAACTTCATCCTCTAATTGGTCATGCGTACAAAAAATATGAGCGTCATCTTGGGTAAAGGCTTGTACGCGCATCAAACCATGACGGGCGCCAGAGGCTTCTTTTCGAAAGACTTGACCAAATTCAGCAAGACGTAATGGTAGTTCACGATAACTACGGCGCTGCGCTTTATAAACTTGCGCGCCACCAGGGCAGCTCATTGGCTTTAAAGCAGCGGGGTTATCACTATCATCTTGGTCAAATAAGAACATATTCTCGCGATATTTATCCCAGTGACCAGATGCTTTCCAAAAACGTGAGTCTAATAATTGCGGCGTATTAATTTCTTGATAGCCATGCGCACGAACTTTACGGCGCATATAGCTCATTAATTCTGTGTAGATAATCCATCCATTATCATGCCAGAACACTTGGCCAGGCGCTTCTTCTTGGAAATGAAATAAATCCATTTCAGTCCCAAGCTTACGGTGATCACGGGCTTCTGCTTCTTCTAATTGTGTTAGATGCGCATCCAATTCTTTCTGATTCCGCCACGCCGTGCCGTAAATACGTTGCAGCATCGCATTATTTGAATCGCCGCGCCAATACGCGCCTGCAACCTTCATTAATTTAAAGGCTGTTCCCACATGTTTTGTGGTTGGCATATGGGGACCGCGACATAAATCAAGCCACTCCCCTTGGCGATAAATTTTAATTTCTTCGTCTTCCGGTAAGTCTTCAATCAACTCGGCTTTATAATGCTCACCCTTATCTTTAAAATAAGCAATCGCCTCTTTGCGATCCCAAACTTCGCGTATGAATGCATCGCCGCGCTCAATGATTTTACGCATCTCTTTTCCAATCGCTGCAAAGTCATCGCTACTAAACGGCTCATCACGCGCAAAATCATAGTAAAAACCATTTTCAATAGATGGGCCAATCGTGACTTGCGTACCAGGGAATAAGGTCTGTACAGCTTCAGCCATAACATGCGCGCAATCATGACGGATCATATCAAGGCCGATATCATCATCTTTTTTGATCAGCGCAATCGATGAATCTTGATCAATCGGAAGCGATAAATCTGAAAGCTCTCCATCAATTTCAATGGCAATTACGGCTTTAGCTAAAGACTTTGAAATGTCTTCTGCAATATCTAATCCGGTTATACCAGATGAATATTCACGCACCGCTCCATCAGGCAATGTAATCTTAATGCTATCGGTATTTTGAGCTTTTGCTTCCATAAATACGTTTTAACGGCTCTATGACGCTCTGTCTAGCGTTCGTTTAACGAATTATTGAGCGTTTTAATAAATGGCTTGAGAAGATATTCCATGACAGTTTTCTCCCCTGTGAGAATATCAACACTTGCAACCATTCCAGGGATAATTGGTAAGACTTCGCCGCGGCGTTTGAGGGCGTTTTCTTCTGTACGAATTTGGACTTGATAGAAACTGTTACCTTCCTCATCAGTAATCGCATCGGGCGAAATTTGAACCACTTTCCCATTTAACCCTCCATATACAGAAAAATCATAAGCTGTAATTTTTACAATGGCGGGCTGCTCTGGATATAAGAATGCGATATCTTTCGGATTAATTCGTGCTTCTACCAAAAGTTGATCATCTTTAGGTACAATCTCAATGAATTCTTGTCCTGGCTGGACAACACCACCAACCGTATAGACTTTTAAATCTTTCACATAGCCATTCACTGGTGATTTAATATCGGCGCGCGTCTTACGGTCTTGTAATCCTGCAAGACTTTGTTTGATGGCATTCATCTCAATCAACTTGGCTGATAATTCGGTTTGTGCTTGCGCCCGCGCCGTTGATTTTACATCTTCAATCCGCGCATTAGCTTCGGCAATTGCTGCCCGTGCTCGTGGGATGGCTGATAAGACACCGTTCAGCTCTGTCTGCTTTTCTTTAATTTGACGATCAAGCTGTAATAGCTCCATACGTGGAGCCGCTCCTCTTGCCACTAACGGTTCAACCATTTGCTTTTCTTCGCGCGCTAAGTTTAATTGACCACGAACATCACTAGCTCTCACTTGAAGCTCGTTTAATTCTTGAGAACGCTGACTTTTCTGCTGTTCAATAATCACTGTTTGGCTAGCGATCTTATCCGCATTAGCCCGATAAGCATTCATCTCTTCCGTTACGCTTTGCGGTGCACCTTCCATCACCTCTTGAGGAAATTCAGGAATACGTCCTTCAACTTCAGATTGAAGCCTTGTCACCGTTGCTAGTAAACCAAGATAGCGTGCTTCATTCGCACCTAAATCAGATGCGGCCGCAATATCGCTCAAGCGAACAAGCGTATCACCTTTTGCAACTTCATCCCCGCGTTTAATAAAAAACTCTTCAACAATTCCGCCTTCAAGAGATGAAATTTTTTGCACCTCACTAGACGGGATCACTGTTCCATCACCTCTTGTCACCTCATCTAATTCTGCAAAGCTTGCCCAAAAAATAAAGATAGCAAAGAAAGCGAGGATAAAAAATAAAACAAGATGCGTTGAAAGGGGCATATCTTCATCGGTGTCAAAGAAGCGATCACCGTGCGCCTGAATACGCTCCATATGATTGGCAAGCCATTGATTTTTTTCATGCGCTTCGCGTTCCTCCGCGCTCATATTTTCTTGAGCCTTAGCTTTCATCGCTTTTGCGAGGCGCGGGTCTTTTCCTTTAACTTCTTTGATCGGTTTTTTTGCCATCTTTTAAATATCCGTTCTTTCAGCAGCCGTTCCATATTGGCGGGCTTGCAATTTACGAATAACTTCATCTTTTGGACCAAAGGCCACAAGGCGACCACGGTCTAGTAAAATTAATTTATCAACGAGAGTCAGCATTCCCCCTTTATGCGTGATCAGAATCGTTGTCCGGCCTTCCGTTACATGATGCAATCTTTTGCGAAGACGGTTTTCAGATGCCGGGTCCATAGATGCCGTGGGCTCATCCAAAATTAAAACTGGCGGGTCATATAAAAGCGCACGGGCAATAGCAACAGCCTGACGCTGCCCCCCTGATAAGGCTTCCCCGCGTTCACCCACTTGTGTATCCAGGCCGGCTTGCGATTCTTTCAAAAATTCTGTAACACCAGCCAATTCAGCGGCACGCATCACTGCGCGATCAGGGGCCATTTCATGGCCCATCGTAATATTTTCACGTACAGATCCATAAAAAAGCTGCGGGCTTTGTTGTACAGCACCAACATTGCGTCTGAGATCGCCTGGATCAATCTGACGAACATCCGTTCCGTCTAATTGAACGCTTCCACTATCCGGCTGGTATAAATTAATTAATAGACGCTCAATTGTTGTTTTTCCTGAACCCACAGCGCCAATAACACCAACATGCTCGCCAGGCTCTAACATGAAACTTAAATTACGAATGGCAGGAACTGTTTGTTCAGGATAATGGAATAACACATCACGAAATTCAACTTTACCTTGAATAGACGGCATAGAAATAAAGTGCTTTCCTGCTGGGCGCTCAACTTCTTTTTTCATGAGATCATCAAGCTGGGCAAGAGATTCTTTTGATTGATGCATACGTGTAAGAAGCCCTGCAATTTGAGCCAAAGGTGCCATGGCGCGGCCACTTAAAATCACACAAGCAATCAGCGCACCCATAGAAATCATCGCATCTTTAATAAGGAATACACCAACAATAACAACAAAAACACTAACTAACTGCTGAACAAATGTTGCCCAGTTTAAAGCAAAGGCGTTGACGCGGCGCATCTTCACAGATGTACGTGATGATTTATCTGTTAACTCTTCCCATCGTCTTTGAGTATGGCCTTCAGCCGCTTGCACCTTAACTGTTTCAAGACCACTAATCGTTTCAAAGAGGAGCGCATTTTTCTGCGCGCTTTCCATCATGGATTCCTTAATGGCTTTTTGTAGAGGCTTTTGAAGCATCAACCCGACGCCCACTACAAGAGGGATGGCCGCTAAAGGTACAAATGCAATCGGACCACCAATAATGGCAATGATCCCGATAAAGAAAAAGATGAATGGCAAATCAATTAAAGCTGCCATCGTAGCTGAGGTAAAGAAATCTCGAAGCTGTTCAAATTCACGCATATGGCTCGCAAGAACACCTGCGCTTGCCGGGCGAGATTTCATCGTCATGCCCAGCATCTGTTCAAACAGCCGGGCAGAGACAACAATATCAGCTTTTCGCCCCGCATGGTCTAAGAAATGTGCACGTAAATTCTTTAAAATAAAATCGAAAACATAAACGACTAAGATTCCTGATGATAAAACCCATAAGGTTTCAACTGCATTATTAGGCACAACCCGGTCATAGACATTCATAATAAAGAGCGAGCTACCAAGCGCGAAGATATTAATCATGACGGCGGCGGCAATCACTTCTGTGTAAATATTTTTATTCGCCCAAAGGGCAGACCAAAACCAATCACGGGCATTATCAATTTCTGCTGGGCCAGCACGTTCATCAACGCGAGCAATTGGACGTAAATAAAAGGAATATCCTGAATAAACTTTTTCAAGATCGATTAAGCTTAATTCTGTTCTCTGATCACCATTTTCAGGAAATTGAACAACAAAGACTGTATCGGGGTGAACAGTTAAATTTTTAACACGCTTTTTGGTTTTTGGCTTACGGACTTCCCACAAGATGCATCCTTGATTTCCATCCAAAACCATAACGCAAGGTAAATTAGGCGCAATCGCAAGAGAATCCAGAGGGCGTTCAACCAGCACACTATTTAAATCAGCGCGTTCAGCCGCGCGTGAGAATAATACAGGCGTAATGCCGCCTTTGGCGATGGGAAGACCCGCCGTTAATGAGGCGACACTTGTACGTCTTCCATAATGGCCAGCTACAAGCTGTAAACAATTGACCAAAGGATCACGAATAGCCACGCGATCTGCTTCTAGAGGCCAAACATCCGGGGCTCTTTCATGTTCTGCTTGGGAAGGAGCAGCTTCAGGAGGCTGATTTTGAGGGGGGGCTTGTGGAACCTCTCCCCCGCCTGTTCCATCTGCTGATTGATCAGAATAAGGGGTTTCTGGGTTTACATTATAATGCTGCCCATCTTGCTGATTTTCATTTGTATTTTCAGCAGAATTCTCTGGATTGCCTGCTTGCGGGGATTGTTTTTCGCTCACGAAATATCTCTAAAAGTCGAATTTTTATAAATTACTTCAATATTTTACCACAAAACAATCAAAAACCTATACTGAAAGCCGCTTAAAATTTCTGACAATATCTCAATTTAGAAATATGGCAAAAAAAAACGGGCCAGAAGGCCCGCTTATTTTATATTTATTTACTTGTTACCTTAACGATCAACGATGTAAGGCTCTGCATCAATGAGCTCATTTTCACGAGGGAAAGCTACATTCATTGATGGAAGCAAGTCACCTTTCACGGCTAATAAACGGAATACTGAGAACATTTCTAAAAATTCAGCATTAATTGTATTGCTTCGTGAAACAAATAATTCATTTTGAGCGTCAAGAACATCAAGAAGTGTTCTTCTGTCTAGAATGAATTGATCCTTATATGCACGAACAACTTCTAAGTTTGCTGCCGCTTGTGATGCGAATTCACGTGCTCTTTCACCGGCTGAAATCATACGCGCCCATGTTTGGCGAATATCATTTTCAATGGCACGAGCGCTTTCTGCACGGCGCTCTTTTGCAACTTGGTAACGGTGATTAAATTCACGGATACGAGCCACATCACCACCGCCGCGATAAAGGTTCCAATTTGCTACGACTAAAGCAGATGCGCTTGTATCGTCATCTTCAACACCGCCAAGATTATTTCCTGTTCTGGCGTTCAGCTGTAAATCTATTTGAGGATACAAAGTTGATGCTGTTCCATGTTTTTCTGCATAGGCAACTTTTACATCTGAATCGAAGATGTTAATTGTTGGGCTTTGAGTAATTGCACGTTTCACTTCTTCATCAACATTTGATGATAAAGCATTAACAGGTACAGGTGGAAGGACAAGATCACGAGGGTCTTGGCCGACTTCGCGGCGGAAATTTGCTTCAGCGATGCGAAGCTGCTGCATCACTGTTGATTCTTGAGCGCGAGCTGACGCTAAACGAGCTTTAATTTGCTCAAGGTCCGCTTGTGTTGAACGGCCCGCTGCAACACCATCTTCAATCAATATCATGATTTCTAGATGCTCATTGATATTTTCACGTGTAATGCCAAGTAATTCACGCTGACGAATAACTTCTAGGAATGATTCAACAATCGATAATCCAACAAGCTCTGCAGTTTCTGTCACACGGTGCGCAGAAGATTGAACGCGGTTCTCTTGACGTTCAACTTCAAATTTTGTTTCAAATCCGTCAAACAAAAGTTGAGTCAGTGTAAGGCCAGCTTCTGTACGGAACAGAGTTTCGTCGTCATCATTATCATTACCACCTCTTGTGAAGCTGTCTTGTGTGTACTCAACACCAAAATCACCCGCAAAATCAATTGACGGTAAGTATAAAGCTTTTGCTTGGTTTAATTCTTCGTCTGTTGCCCGTCTTGTTCCTGCAACAACGCCGTATTCTGGATTAGTCATTACACCGATAGAAATCGCCTGCCCTAATGTCATTTGTTGTGGTTCTACACTTTCAATCACAGGCACAGGAACTGGCATCATAGCCGCTGGAGGAACAGGATTCACAGGATCTGCCATTTCCTCAGGAAACATATCTTGAGCTAATGCTACAGATGATACCGCAACCAGTGATATGCCCACCATTGAAAGCGCTAAATGACGTAATGTTTTATCTTTCATGAGAAACCCCTTCGCCTCATAGTTGTATTCGTATAATAGAATTTTACTTCAATAATCCCAAATAGTTATGTCCTGTTTTCAACAAGGATGCAAGTCTTTTATATGGGAATATCGCTCCCAAAAAAGCTTTTCTTATGAAAAAAGCGGGCCCAAAAGCCCGCCCCCTTAATATTATATTATGTTAAAAATTAAACGATAATATTGCCGTTATTAAACAAGTCATTCACGGAAACAGTATCATTTTCTAATCTGACAATGGCTGTCGCTGCATTAATATTGCCGCTTCCGCTATTATCTGCAGAAATGATCGTGTCTCCACCTGTTTGAACAGCAAACAAGAAGTCGTTAATGTCATCACCATTATCATAGCCTGTTAGAATATTTGATAATTCGAGCTTATCATTATTTCCAAAGTCTTTGATCGTGTCTTGACCTTCATTGATCGCGAGGAACCAGAATGTATCTGCGCCTGCACCACCAGTCAGAGTGTCTTGACCTTCTTGACCAATAATGTCGTCATCGCCTGAACCACCGACGATTGTGTCATTTCCACGACCGCCATAAAGGATGTCGTTTCCAGTGCCACCATCAATCGTATCGTTACCACGGCCGCCATAGATGTAATCATTACCATCTTCACCGTAAAGTCTATCAGCTCCACCGTAAGTTGTGTTTACATCATAGTCACCAAAGATATCATCATTGCCTGAACCGCCGCGGATAGTATCATTACCTTGACGACCAACAAGTAAGTCATTGCCTTGGTTACCGTAGATGGTGTCGTTACCTTCATCACCTTCGACTTGGTCATTACCACGGCCGCCTGATAATGTATCATCGCCGCCATAACCATAGATCCAGTCATCGCCATCATTACCATTCACAACATCATTTGCGTTTGTTGCATTGATCGTGTCTTGACCATCTGTACCCTGCAAGTCAGCTCCAACAATATTAATCTGTAATGTTGTTGTGTCTGTCTTACCATTGGCATCGGCAATTGTGATTTGAATATTTTGTGATGATGTTGGAGCGCTGCTCGCATCATTTAATTCAAATGTATATTGACCGTTTGATTGGAATTTAATTACACCATGAGCAACAGCTACTGTTGTAATACCGTTCACTGCAATTTGTGTAACGACGTTACCAACTTTCACAGATTTTAAGAAACCACCGCCTGCTGCAAAACTATCATTTGCAAGTAAGTTCGACTTAAATGACTCTGCCGGTAGAATAATTGTACAGAAATCATTCTTCCCATCTGGGCCTGGTACATCTGGCTTCTCTCCATCCACTGTAATCTTCAGATCAGCGGTCGCCTTATCACCATCATTATCAATGATTGTGTAGTGGAACGTATCAACCTTATTCGCATCTGTGTTCAGATCATTCGCTGTGTAAGTGTAGCTTCCGTCTGACTTGATG
>JBCCKS010000005.1:0-75385 GCA_039027295.1 Pseudomonadota bacterium | reverse complement strand
TTAATTGGTAATGCCGTCATTACCAATGATGAGCAACGCACACGATTGCATATCGAGGGCGATACTCCCATCTTAAGAGAAAAAGATGTGATGAAGGAAGAAGATGCCGATACGCCTTGTAAAAAAGCATACTTTTTAATTCAATGCATGTATATGGCGCGTAACCCGAGTATGTATCACGAGAAATATTTTGACCTGATTAAAGAAATTCAACATGCTGTTCCTAAATTATCGTTTTTCTTTCTCAGCATTAATGAAAAAATTATTGAAGGCCATTATTATAAAGCCATGAAAGAAGGCAGAGAACTCATAAAACTTGAGCAGGAGTTATTAGACAATGTCACCAGCGGATAATAATCCTTACGCTGAAGCCGCAAATGTTTACGGCCATAATGTGCAAAAGAACACGCCTGATCAGCGTGAGTTAGAAGCTCACGTCCTACTCAAATCTGCAAAATATTTAACAGACCTTCAAAATGATTGGGACAATGTCACACCTGAAATTTTAGAAGAAACGCTCAAATATAATCGGCAAATTTGGATGATGTTCTATGACACAGCGATAGAAAATCCAGAAGAAAATAGACCGAATGATCTACGCTCTAACATTATTAATCTTGCAAACTTTATCTTTAAACGTGAGATAGAGGTCATGAGCCAACCTGATAAAGAAAAGCTCAATATTCTGATTAGTATTAATAGAGATATTGCCGCCGGATTAATGAGCAAGGCTGCAAACACCGAAAGCCAAACACAAGAAGAGCCACCAAAAGATCAATCTCTTGATGGATCAACTGACCAATCAGTCTAAATTTTATCCTTCTGTCTCAACAGATGAGGCAACGTCAATTGATGGCGCTGAAACCTCATTTACTTGAGGTACACTCGCATCACTGTTAGTCCCTGTCGTAACAATATCAGCACGTTCCTGGCGCTCAGAATATTGTTGCGCAGTCTGATAAGCACGAAGTTGTGTCTGCGTTGGGTATTGGCGTAACACATCTCCTGTATCAGAATCACGAATTTGTAAGACCGCTCTATTAAAGTTTCGATCAAACGAAATGTAGGGGCTAACGTAAGGCGTTTTTGCAGGCGCTTCCTGAACTCTTGTAGGATTCGCTGCAAGTGACCGAGCTGTACTTTGCTGCTCAACGACCTGTCGAGTGGCAGAAGCATTCGATAATACTGAATTCACTGCTTCAATCATTTTCCTAACCTTGTGTAACTAAATTAATTTTTAGGTACACTTACCCTATTATCATTATATAAAAAAAACCGCCTTCTGTCAATTAAAATGGATTGTCACAATTTCGATTTTTATTGATTAACCCTTTGTTAATACTCACATTTTTCATTTAAATTTGAAATATTTAGCCTATAGGAATTTTGTGTAAAAGTGTTATAATAATATTTGTACTTTGTGTTTTTTACAAAGCCCTCTCTCTTTTGATAGTAAAAGCTTTCTAAGCTTGTTTACTTCAATATATCGGCCTCGCCGTTCAACAGTATAGTGATTATGAATAGTTTTTTAGAAACATTACGACAATTAGGCCCTGCAAGATTAGGAATAATGGGCGGCATCATGTTTGCCTTGCTCATATTCTTCATCTTTATTTCGATGAGAATATCAACACCAGATTTTAGCCTTTTATATAATGATTTATCCTCTAGTGATTCGAGCGCCATTGCTGCAAGACTTGAAGAAGCAGAAATTAAATACCAAATATCAGAAGATACATCCCGAATTACTGTTCCCGATAATGAAGTAGGACGAGCAAGAATGCTGCTCGCAGAAGCAGGATTACCCAATGGCGGGTCATTAGGATATGAGTTGTTTGATCAATCGTCAGGATTTGGAACAACAAATGACATTGTAAACCTCAATAAAGTGCGCGCATTGGAAGGCGAGCTTTCTCGAACAATTAGCTCCCTAGACCCTGTTCGAAGCGCGCGTGTACATTTAGTTTTACCGGAAAGAGAATTATTTAGCCGCGAAAGCAGAGAAGCAAGTGCAAGCGTTGCTCTTGGTCTACGTCCTGGACAGAGCCTTAAAAACGATCAAGTGATTGCCATTCAATCACTCGTTGCCTCGGCTGTACCAGAGTTGGAGCCGGAAAGAGTCTCTTTGATTGACCAAGCTGGTAACTTACTAGCGCGGGGTGATGAAGATGTTGACAGCCTTGCGAATATTAAAGCCGACGAAGCCCGTATCCGATACGAACAAAGATTAACAAGAGCCGTTGAAGATTTAGTGGGACGTATCGTTGGATATAACAATGTTCGCGCTACAGTGACCGCTGATTTAAATTTTGACCGCATTAGCACCAACCAAGAATTATTTGATCCTGAGAGTCAGATTGCACGATCAACGCAAACCATTGAAGAAAACACAACTGAGCGTGATGCCAATGAGCAGAATGTATCTGTTGAAAATAACCTTCCCGCTGTAGGCAATGATATCTTCTTTGATAATGCGCCAAGCCTTCAATCTAATAGATTAGAAGAAACAACAAACTTTGAGATCAGTAAAACAATCCGCAACACAGTGAGTGAAACTGGTGAGGTTCGCAGACTCTCAGTCGCTGTTTTGGTTGATGGCTCCTACCAAACAAATGAAGCAGGAGAGCAAACATATGTCCCTCGCTCAGAAGAAGAATTAAATCAGATTGCAGCTCTTGTTGAATCAGCAATTGGTTTTGATGCAACACGAGGTGATTCACTTGAAGTCGCTAATATGCAGTTTGCAGATATTCAAGTCACTGATCCTGCTCTCGACAATACACTCTTTGGATTTGATAAAAATAGATTGCTTAGCGCAGCAGAGGTTCTCACTTTTGCTATCATGATTATCTTAGTGATCTTACTCATTATTCAGCCAATGATTGGCCGTGTTCTTACCGTTGAAGGTAAAGACGAAGATGGCGAAGGCAAGCCAGAGCTTGATCTTTTAACTGGAGAGTTAAAGCCGGCCTTAGAAGGCCCCAGAGTACGAGCCGATATGACTGAAGAAGAAATTGCACTTTTAGATGAAGAAAATGAGGGTATGATTGACGTTGAAAGCGTCCAAGGAAAAGTCAAAGCCTCTTCATTGAAAAAAGTAGAAGACATTGTTGAAAATTATCCTGCGGAAACTGTTTCTGTTCTACGCAGCTGGATGGCAGAAGACTAAGGGTTTTAAAAATGCGTTTAAGAGAAGATTATAGAACACTCACCGGCCCGGAAAAAGCAGCGATCTTTATGCTCGCGCTTAACGAAGAATACACAATGAAAATCTTCGAAATGATGGACGATGAAGAAATTTTAGAAATTTCTCAAACTATGGCAAACCTTGGAAAAGTAGACGCCAATGTTGTTGAACGTTTATTCATTGATTTTGCAGAGCAAATGAGCTCTTCCAGCGCGCTTGTTGGATCCCAGGAAAGCACAGAGAGACTACTTGCAAAAGCCGGTATGAGCCCTGATAAAATTGAACAAATCATGGAAGAAATTCGTGGTCCTGCAGGTCGTACAATGTGGGAAAAACTCACAAATGTGAACGAAGAAATTCTTGCAAACTTCTTACAAAAAGAATATCCGCAAACGGTTGCCGTTGTGATGTCCAAAATCTCAAACGACCATGCCGCGCGTGTTTTGTCATTACTTCCTGATAATTTCGCGCTTGAGGTTATTCATAGAATGCTGCGCATGGAAGCTGTTCAAAGAGATGTTTTAGATGATGTTGAAAAAACACTACGCACAGAGTTTATGTCGAACTTAGCGCGTACGGCGCGTCAAGACAGCCATGAAGTTATGGCCAACATCTTCAATAACTTTGACCGTACTGCCGAGCAAAGCTTTATGGAGATGTTAGAAAAGACAGTTCCCGAATCTGCCGAGAAAATTCGTAGCCTTATGTTTACGTTTGAAGATCTACAACATCTTGATCCTTCTTCTATTCAAACGCTTATTCGAGCTTGTGACAAAGATAAATTACCGATTGCTCTGAAAGGTGCAACTGAATCCTTGCGTGATCTATTCTTCTCAAACATGTCAGAGCGTGCAGGTAAAATCATGAAAGAAGACATGGCCGCTATGGGTCCAATACGATTGAAAGAAGTTGAAGACTCACAGCAATATATTGTAGGTATGGCAAAAGAATTAGAAGCACGTGGTGAAATTACCATTGCAACTGGCGCTGAAGAAGACGAATTAATTTATTAAACTTTATTAGAACTGCTTAACAAACAATTGGAACACAATAAGAAATTTCTTTTTGATTTAAACAATTTCGACGACCCAAATGAAGTCGAAGAGGTTATTATTGAAGAAGAAATTGAAGTTGAGCCCCCTCCTCCTACCTTTAGCGAAGACGAAATGGAAGCTGCTAAAGCCATTGCAGAATCCAAAGGCCGCCAAGCAGGCATAGAAGAAGAAAAATCAAAACGTGCCGAATATGTTGCGCAATTAGTGCAGAAAATGACTGAAAATTTTGAAACTCTATTTGCAGCAGAGAGCTACCGTGAAAAACAATATGAGGAAGATTCAGTCAGGCTAGCAAGCGAGCTAATTGATCAATTATCACCTGTTTTTGTTGAAAGATTCGGCAGTACAGAACTTAAGAAAACGCTTAAGTCTGTCTTATCAAGGCTTTCAAATCAAAAGGAAATTAGAATTGAAGTGCACCCTGATGATACAGCAGATATTGATCAGTTTCTTGAGAATATGTGGGACGATCAAGATAATGCGCCACGGTACAAAGTGATTTCCAATGCCGATATGCAAATTGGTGGATGTGAGATGACATGGGCAGATGGCGGAATGGTTCGAAATCCTCAAGAGATCGCCGTTAAGATGAAAGAGGAGATAGAAACGCTTTTAGATAACGGCATTTTAGAAAATATAGCTGTGAAAAACCCTGTTTCTGCGGATGCAGAGATTACGAATAGCCAAAAAGATGCTATAAAGGAATCATAAAAATTAATGTTAAACCAATGCGGAGCATAGCATGAGTGAAGATAATAAAAATGAAAGCGACGATAAAGAAGCCTTGCGCCGTCAAATGGAAGAAGAAATGAAGGCTGCAGAAAGCCTTGATTTTGATGAAATTGAAGACAAAAGTGGCGATAGCGGTGATGACGGCCAAGATTGGAAAATTGGTGAGCCCATGGCCAATGATGTGACCGCCATTTATGATATTCCTGTTCAAATATCTGCTGTTTTAGGACGTTCCAGCATGCAAGTGAGCCAACTTTTAAAACTTGGAAGAGGCGCGGTTGTTGAACTTGATCGAAAAGTCGGGGAAGCCATTGATATTTATGTGAATAATCGGCTTGTTGCCCGCGGCGAAGTCGTTGTCGTTGAAGACAAACTCGGCGTGACTATGACAGAAATTGTTAAGTCAGATAAGAGCTAACGAACTCCATGGCCGAAGGCACAATAACAAATCCGAACGATGTTCGTATTGCAAAATCTAAAGTTGCAATCGATCTCACAACTGTTTTTGGATTAGTCTTAACATTCGCACTGATTGCTACCGCTATTGCAATTGGACAAAGCGATGCAAAATTTTTCAATCTTCCTTCTTTCCTCATTGTTGTTTTAGGGACGATTACCGTTACAAGCGTTTCATTCACTTTAGAAGAAATGACCAATGCAGGAAAAGTCATTGGCAATTCCTTTTTTAGAACAAGAACTAATGCGTCAACGGCTGCAAAACAACTTATGGATTTAGCCGTCTTAGCAAAGAAAAAAGGGTTATTGTCCCTTGCAGGGATTGAGGATGAATTAAGAAAAGATGCGCATCTTTATAAGGCTGTTCAAATTGTAACCGATGGGTATAAACCCGAACAAATTGAAATGGTTTTAGCGCAAGAATTAGATGCTTTGGTTGAAAGACATAGGCGTTCAGCTAATATTCTGCGCCGCGCCTCTGAAGTCTCACCGGCGATGGGATTAATTGGAACACTAATCGGTCTTGTTCAAATGCTAGCAAATTTAGAAGATCCGGAGACAATTGGCCCTGCAATGGCTGTTGCTCTCTTAACAACCTTCTATGGTGCGATTTTAGGCACAGCTGTATTTGCCCCGATGGCTGCGAAATTAGAGAGAAATTCTAATGATGAAGCGATGATCCGCTCCCTTGTTATGATTTCTATGGCCTCTATCGCAAGACAAGATAATCCGCGCCAGTTAGAAATGCTTTTAAATAGTGAACTTCCCCCCAGCGATCGCATTCGCTATTTTGATTAAAAGAATTTATAGGACTTAAAATGAGATTAATGCTGGTTGGACAACTAGAAGGTCATATTGGAGAGGCAGGAAAGATTGCTCTTCAACGCGGCGCAAAAGTTATTCATTGCGAAGATACTATCGAAGCCCTAGGTGCCCTACGTAACGGAAAAGGCGCCGATGTAGTAATGTGTGACATCAAACAAAAGATTGGCCAGCTGGTTCAAGATTTAGAAAAAGAACGCATTCACGTTCCTGTCGTTGCCTGCGGTATTGGCACAGAAACGCGAGCAGCAGTAAAAGCCATTGAGCAGGGCGCAAAAGAATACATCCCCCTGCCCCCCGATGCAGATTTAATTGCGGCTATTTTAGAGGCTGTTACGCAAGAGAACAACACGATGATTGCAAGCGATCCTGCAATGGAAAGCGTTATGAAGCTTGCGAATAAAATCGCGCCTTCAGAAGCCACTGTAATGATCACTGGGGAATCAGGAACAGGTAAAGAGGTGATGTCCTCTTACATTCATACAAATTCAAAACGAAAAGATGGCCCCTTTATTGCTGTAAACTGCGCAGCAATTCCAGAAAACCTTTTAGAATCAGAATTATTTGGCCACGAAAAGGGATCATTCACTGGTGCAACAGCCAGGCGTATAGGAAAGTTTGAAGAAGCGGATGGCGGTACAATCCTCCTCGACGAGGTGTCAGAGATGCATCCTTTGTTACAAGCGAAGTTATTACGCGCCATTCAAGAAAAAGAAATCACGCGGATTGGTAGTAATGATGCCGTAAAAGTGAATACAAGAATTATTGCAACATCAAACCGCAACTTAGAAAAATCAGTTGAGAAAGGCGAGTTTAGAGAAGATTTATATTTCCGACTCAACGTTGTAAATATTCAACTTCCCGCCCTTCGCGAACGCAAAAAGGACATCGTTGCCTTGGCAAAATTCTTTGCTGATAAATATGCAGAAGAAAACGGCGTTGATAAAAAAGAAATATCAAAAGAAGCAAAAGATAAATTAGAGACATATCATTGGCGCGGGAATGTTCGTGAATTAGAAAATACTATGCACCGCGCAATTTTGATGTCAGTTGAAAATGAAATAGAGGCTGACGCTATTCACTTGGCAGATGGTGAGTTTAATCAAACAAGCGGAACAGCAGCTGCACCTTCTCAAGCACCTGATCCACAGGATGTATCTTCGGCATCAGAGCAAGGTGCACTGATTAGTGATAACGCAGCAGGTATCGAAACTCTAATCGGTAAAACTATTGCTGATGTTGAGCGCGATATGATTATAAATACGCTAGAGCATACGTTAGGCAATAGAACGCACGCCGCAAAAATCTTAGGAATTTCAATTCGTACATTGCGAAATAAATTAAATCAGTACCAAGATGATGGTATTGATGTTAGCAAAGTTGGCTCTTAAGAAAATTTGACATAAGCATACTCTTGCCTTATATCTAATTTTATTTTTAGGAGAAAACAATGACTAACCCAATCGTAATAGATATGATTTTTGACGTTCCTGTTGCACGAGATGGTGGCGGTCGCATCGGAACTTTAGCCGAATGCTAAGAAAAAGCTAAAAATGGCTATGAAACTAAAACTTTACGAGGTGCTATAACGGCTTTACAGGCAAAGCATAAAGTAATTCGTGCTCAGAAATTCGGATAGTTTTTAAATAAAGAATTCCAGATCTTCTCCGAATAACGGATCAATTCGATTTACTTCTGAAAGTGCTTCATAAAAAGAATCATCACAAGTAATACGATCTTCATCACGCGGCCAATCTACGGCCTGATCGATCCAACAATCATATTTCACCTGGGCGATTGCAAGCGCTTGTCTATTTTCAGGGTATGAATAATTTTGAATAGCATAGATAAGCTCTTCACGAGCGGCGATTAAATCAGCTTCATAACGATCAGAAATATTGAATTGAGCCGGATGATCTGGGCCTACCATGTGCCCCGCTTTTAATAAATCTGCTTTAGCATTCATATGAGCCGCGCACTTATAATCATAATTTTCATGATGTTCTTTATTCGCTAGACTAACATACTGAGATGCCAAATGATCACGAAATGTCATGTGATCATAATCTAGAGCTGTAGCTGCACCCGCAGCAGGCATAATTTCATTAAATTGAGAGGATTGTGTAAAAAGCTTAGAGTCTTGAGAGCACGCACTCAGAACAAATAAACAAAAAAGTAGACAAATTTTTCTCATATTTTCCTCGAATATAATCCATTCAAATTCAAAATTTGTGGTATAATAACATAGATTACATAAAAATATGATAATTATTTTTAGTATCTACAAAATTTATTCTTAAGTGCCTCATTTCAGGCAATATTTCGATAAAAATGGCTGAGACAACAGGAACAAATTCAGTATCGAGACTAAGTAATGCCCGTGATGCGGGTATTGCAGGCGCACGCTCAACTTTAGGCGGTATTTTGCGTGGTGATGTAGTATTAGCTGCAGGTATTGTTGCAATCTTGATTTTCATGCTGATTCCTATCCCTACATGGCTTTTGGATATGGGATTATCGATTTCTATCTTATTTTCAGTCTTTATTTTGATGTTGGTTTTATCCATTCAAAAACCTCTTGAGTTCTCAACTTTCCCCACAGTTCTATTGATTGCAACATCATTAAGGCTTGGACTTAACGTTGCCTCAACACGATTAATCTTAGGCGAAGGTCATACAGGACAAGATGCGGCTGGTGCAGTGATTGAAGCCTTTGGTGGATTGATTATTCAAGGAAGCTATGTTGTTGGCGGAATTGTTTTCGCGATTCTCGTTATTGTGAACTTTGTTGTGATCACAAAAGGTTCTGGGCGTATTGCCGAAGTGGCCGCGCGTTTTACTTTAGATGCAATGCCTGGAAAGCAAATGGCGATTGATTCTGATTTGTCCTCCGGACTTTTGACAGAAGAAGAAGCCAAAGCCAAAAGAAAAGAATTAGAACAAGAAAGTAATTTCTTTGGAGCGATGGATGGTGCCGCAAAATTTGTTCGCGGGGATGCCATTGCAGGGCTTTTAATTGTCTTCATCAATATTATAGGCGGGATTATTATTGGAACGGCCCAACAGGGTATGACCATGGGTGAAGCCGCAGAGACCTATACTATTCTTACAATTGGGGATGGCTTGGTGTCACAAATTCCTGCGCTTATTATTTCAATTGGAGCAGGTTTGCTTGTTTCTAAGGCAGGAGTTGAAGGGTCTGCCGACCAAGCATTAGTATTCCAGTTCACAAAACATCCCAAGGCGATGGCAATTACAGCATTCTTAATGCTGCTATTGGCACTTGTCCCTGGTGTTCCTGCTCTGCCGTTCATGACATTAGCTTTAGCGTTAGCGGGGCTATCATTCTGGACCTTCAGACAAAAAGAAGAGGCAGAAGAAGTCTTAAAACTCGAAGCGCAAGGGGTCGCTGAAGGTGCTCAAGCGCCCGTTGCAGAAGAACCAATTTCCAAGGCTTTAGCCATGGATACGATCCGTTTAGAATTAGGTTATGGCCTACTTCCTTTAGTTCAAGGAGAAGATGGCAATAAAGTTACAGATCAAATCAAAGGTCTTCGCCGTCAATTGGCAGAAGATATGGGATATGTTCTACCAGCCGTGCGTATTCAAGATAATCTTCAATTACCTGCAAATACTTACGTCGTTAGGATTAAAGAAATCGAAAGCGGGCGCGGTGATGTTCGCCCCGGTATGTTAATGTGCATGGATCCTACGGGTGCAGAAATTAAGCTGCCTGGTGAAGCCACAACCGAGCCAACCTTCGGGCTTCCTGCTATGTGGGTTGATGAACAACATAGAGAAGAAGCGCATTTTAAAGGGTACACCGTTGTTGATGCGCCAACCGTGATCACAACTCACATTACAGAAATTGTGAAAGATAATATGTCTGACCTTCTCTCATATGCAGAAACGCAGAAATTATTGGATGAGTTGGCTCCTGAATATCAAAAACTTGTGGCTGATGTGACACCAGGACAAATTAGTGTGGGCGGCCTTCAAAGAATTCTTCAAAACCTTGTTTCCGAGCGAGTGTCTGTTAGAGACCTCCCCACCATTTTAGAAGGCATTGCAGAAGCCGCCATTTATACAAAGAATATTTCAATTATTACCGAACATGTAAGATCAAGATTAGCGCGTCAAATTTGTGATCAAAACACGAATGTTAACGGATTTGTGCCACTCATCACACTGTCACCTGATTGGGAACAAGCTTTTAATGATGCGCTGATTGGACCGGATGGAGAAGAAAAGCAGCTCGCTATGGCGCCAACACAGTTGCAAGATTTCATTACTGAGGTCCGTAAAATTTATGATGAATTTGGAAAAGAAGGTGAAAGCCCTATTCTTTTAACAAGCCCACAAATAAGGCCATACGTTCGGTCTGTTATTGAGCGTTTTAGGCCACAAACAATGGTTATGAGCCAAAATGAAATTCATCCCAAAGCAAAGATTAAAACGCTTGGCCAAGTTTAATAACGATATATTTGAAATTATATTGTAGACGCAGCAAATAAATTATCCACAGACTAGCGATAATTCATTTTTTCCTTTGTAACAAACCATAGGAAGCTCCACCCGCTTATTCTATACTCTTACATATGAATCGAGGTTGTTTCTATGCGGCTAAAGTCGTTTACAGCAAAAACTATGACAGAGGCCATGAATATGGTGCGTGAAACTTTAGGCGAAGATGCAGTGATTGTAGCGACGCGTGAAGAACGTAATGCCGTTGGCGGCTTAATGGTTCATTTAACAGCAGCAATCGATAAAGATGTATTTGCCGATGATGAAAGCACATCTACAGAACAGCAGGAAACCGCCAGCGACGACTGGCTCTATGAAGATGATTCCGCCGAAGCAACTATTATAGAAGATATTACTGAAGCCATGCTCCGCCATGGTGTTCCCGATAGCGTTCTCGATCAAATCGTATCTTGCGCTTGTGTCATGGATCACGATGAGCCAAGACCTGCACTTTTATCGTCTATTGAGACGTTGTTTCAGTTTAAATCCCTCCCCAAATCAACAGAAAACAAACCTATCGTTATGGTTGGCCCGCCAGGGTCAGGAAAGACTCTCGCCGTTGCAAAATTAGCGGCTCGCTCTGCTATGGATGGATTAAATATTTGCGTGATTACAACAGATGCAGAACGCGCAGGTGGACGCGAGCAATTAAAAGCCTTTACTGATTTAATTGGTGTTGATTTAGAAGTTGCAAAAACTCCAACAGCGTTAAAAGAAAAGCTTTTAGCCACCAAAGGGTGCGACCAAGTCATTATCGATACAGCAGGAACAAATCCTTTTGACCGAGAAAGCATTAAATCGCTTGCTGGATTCGTTGAAGCAGCGGCTGCGCAATCAATTCTCGTTCTTCCCGCTAATATGCAAGCCGATGAGGCAGGCGAAACAGCAGAAATATTTGCAAGCCTTGGAGCAAACCGTCTCCTTTGTACACGAATTGATGTTGCCAGAAGAATGGGTGCAATCCTAACAGCCGCTCATCAAGCAGGCCTTGCCTTAACAGAGATGAGCGCAACCGCCAAAGTCGCAGATGGCTTATCCCAATGCTCTCCAAAAAGATTAACTCAACTCTTGATGCCAACAGCAGAACGCGGCACAATACAAGCATCCACAAATTCAGTGGCTTCAGGATAAATTCATGTCAGAATCAACTGCTCGTAAAAAATTAAGTGATGATAAGGCTGATGCAAAATCGGCTAACCCGTCCATGAAAGTTGGAAAAAATGTGATTGCCATTGCGAGTGGTAAAGGCGGCGTTGGAAAAACATGGTTTTCAATCTCACTTGCTCACGCTATGGCAAAGCAAGGTAAAAAGGTTTTACTCTTTGATGGCGATTTAGGATTAGCCAATATCGACGTTCAATTAGGCCTCATGCCAAAGCGCGACTTAAATGATGTTATTCGTGGTCGCCTATCTTTAGATAAAGTTGTTCAAACTTATGAAGACGGAAAATTTGATATTATTGCTGGACGTTCAGGGCAAGCCTCTCTATCCGCACTTCCATCTCAAAGATTAACGATGCTGCGTGATCAGCTTCTTGATGTGGCACAGCATTATGATGCCGTTCTTTTAGACCTAGGCGCAGGCGTTGATCGAACAGTCAGAATGTTATCAGCTTCGGCTGCGCGCACCTTGCTCGTGACCACTGATGAGCCGACATCGCTCACAGATGCTTATGCTTTTATAAAGTTAGGCAGCGCCGTTGGCATGTCAAAAAATGTTGGTGTGATCGTTAATCAGGCAACTAGTAAAGTTGAAGGTGAAAAAACGTATAAAACACTCTTAAAGGCTTGTGAGAATTTCTTACGGATCAAGCCGCCGCTTATTGGAATGGTTCGTCATGATACGAAGGTGAAAGAAACTATTCGTCATCAAACGCCTATACTTACGCGCTCCCCCAATAGCGAAGCAGCCGAAGACGTCGAAAGAATAGCGAAGATCGTCATAAAAGATCTTGCTGAGCGTACCAAAAAAGCAGCCTCTGCTTAAATATATCAAAAATCACTGCTGATATTCTAAGCTTTATGAGATAATAAGGTCATGGCTATTTTTTCAGGAAAAGTAGGATTGTCTATTGGGCGCGCGAGCGGCAATGGAGCAACGTCTCAGCTTCTCCAAATTGTCAAAATTCCAAACCAAATTGTGACGCAAACGCAAAGTGCCAATCAAAATATTAGAATTAGTGGTGAAATCACTAATGTTAATCCGCAAAATAATCAGGTCACAGTTCAAACTAACCAAGGTGAAGTGACTGTGCGGGCGCAAAATACTAACCAAGCTCAAAATTTACAAACGGGGCAACGTGTTATTATTGAAGTACCGCCTACGCAAAATCCAACACAAGCCCGCGTTAGTTTTGAAAATATTACACCTCAGGCAAGAGACAATAGTCGGCCACAAGCAAGCACTCCCCCCCCGCAGACCACTCAAACACCACAATCTAATCCCGTTCAAAATAATAGAGTCAGTCCGACAGACATCGATTTACCAGTACAAAATATTTCGCAAAGCCTACCCAAGGCTGTATCGCGTTTAACGAACGCAGTGACAGAAGAAATTGCCAATCAGCTGGGCCGATTATTTCAACAAGCTCCTCAAAATTTAACAAATAATCAAACGGTTCGTTTGATAGCCGTTACTCAAGCACAAGCCAATAACATTATCCAGCAAACGATTAATCAGCTACCCCCACCCATTCAATCTAATCTGCAAGTCAGTAATAATAATCTCATTCAAAGTATTACTTCACAAGCGAGTAACTTTAATATAGGCGCGAATCTTACTCCAGCTACGATAACGCAGAATGTTTTCACTCCACCTATACAAACGTCTCCTGCTTTATCTCAAGCGATTAATAATATTGTACAAATCATTCCTACGACAAATATAGTTGAAAACCCAGCCCTACAAATTCCATCAAATTCACAAATTTTGTCTGATGGGCAGGTTTTAAGACCTCAAAATATCGCTCAAGTGACAGAAATTTTAAACCGTGTACAAATTGCGCAGCCAATTCAAGGACAACCAGCTACAACGGGTCAAATAAATGCGCAATCTGCAGCTGCTAACACGGCACAACCTATTATTTTTGATCCTGCAATCCCACAAAGCCCACAGAATAATTTTGCGCCTAAGTTTCAAGCGCAAATTATTTCAATTGATTTACCAAGAGTAATAATCACTTCGCCTGCACAGATTAGTACAAATATTGCAAGTAATCCTATCATTATAAATGTTCAAAATAATCCTATTTCACCATCAATAGCGAACCCTTTGAATAATAATCCCGTGGCGCAGTTTGCACAGATTGTAGGCATCACGCCGAGAAGCTTTCCGCTTATCTCTATTCCCGTTCAAGGCACAATCACACCGCAGAATTTTATTGTACAAACGCCAACATCCAATTTACAAATTGGAAGCCAGTTACAAATTCTGCCAAGAGCGGGCGCCATCGTACCCAATACATTGACATTGCAATCTGTTCAATTGATTCAATGGCCTGCCTTTGAAGAGATCAATATGGCGCTGCGCCAGATGAACCCACAAGCGGCAGACTCACTCTTAAGATCGCTACCGTCTGTCTCAAATCCTGCAAAGTTAGCCGCTTCAGGAGCCTTATTCGCAGCCGCGTTAAGAGCAGGAGATTTAACAGCATTTCTAGGGGAAAGGAAAGTTGATCTACTGCGCCAAATAGGACGTGATAACTTACTCAGCCGCTTAGGCCAAGGCGAGGGGGCGCAAAGGGTCGACGCAACTAGCGCAGGTGATTGGAGAGCCGTCCCCCTCCCCCTCTTTTGGGAAAATGAAATCCATAAAATTATGCTGTATACACGGCGTGAAGACTTCGATCAGAGTACTCAAGACAATGAAGATGGTAACAGCCATACGAGATTTTTATTTGATTTATCCTTATCAAAAATTGGAGATGTTCAAATCGATGGATTTTTAAAAGAACAACGACTTGATCTTATTGTAAGGACACATAATTCGTTCAGCTCTCCTATGCAGCAAACAATGCGGCAACTCTATATGAATGCGCTCGATGAAACATCTTTGTCTGGAGAGTTAAATTTTCAAAGCCAGATGAATAACTGGGTTCACGTGAACAAAGAAAATGAAAATTATGGGAGAAGTATTTAAAACTCTTCTTTTCGTCTAAATCCTTCAACGCCGATATCATCAAGCTCGATTGTTTCTTTGCGATTGGCTTCAGCTTGCTCTTCTGCTTTGCGATTTTTATCAACGATTTCAACACGCTTCATATCTGCAAAAGCTGATCGTACTTCTTCTTGCGCAAGGTTGAGCCTTGTTTCAAGGGAAGCAAGCTCTGCATTAATTTTTTCTATATTCCCGCGGATAACGCCTTCAAAACGCCCATAATATTCCCGCGTTTCGAGCATATCGCTTTTCTCATATGCCTCACGCTCAGTTTTCAGGCGTTCATACAAATCCTCTTTTTGCTGCTCTAATTTTTCAACTTCGCGCAATATCTCAGCAAGAATTTTTTGCTTTTCTTCAACAGTATGCCGGCGCAAACGTATCAGCCCTTCTAAGTCAGCCATTATTGATCCTGCCTTTCATAGGGCATTCCTAAACAGCTCGCGAGCATTTCAAAGCTCTCTTCAATAGACGTGCTTTCATCTTTATCTTGCCCTAAAAAATCTTCTAAATGAGGATATCGTAAAATGGCCTCATCGACTTCAGGGTCACTTCCACGCCTGTAAGCGCCAAGCTTTATAAGCTCTTCCATATCTTCATAACGACTGATGAGCTTCTTGGCTTTGGTGATGAGAGCGTTTTGTTCATCCGTTAAACATTTCGGCATCATCCGCGAAACTGATTTCAAAACATTAATCGCCGGATAGCGCCCACGATCTGCAATTTTTCGCTCCATCACGATATGGCCATCAATGATCCCACGCACAGCGTCTGATATCGGCTCATTCGTATCGTCCCCTTCAACAAGAACAGAGAAAATTCCTGTAATTGAACCTTGTCCCGGCGCCCCAGGGCCTGCACGCTCTAACAATCTTGGCAATTCACCAAAAGTAGTCGGAGGGTAGCCTTTAGATGTTGGCGGCTCACCAGCAGACAAACCAATCTCACGCTGCGCCATTGCAAAGCGCGTGACCGAATCCATCAAACACAAAACTTTTTTACCTTGGTTTCGAAAATATTCAGCCGTTGCCATTGTGACGTAAGCGGCCTGACGACGCATCAAGGCGGGTTCATCACCAGTGGCGACAACGACAACTGATCGGGCTAAGCCCAACTCACCCAAATCATCTTCTAAGAATTCTTGAACTTCCCGGCCTCGCTCGCCCACCAAACCTATAACTGAGACATCAGCTTCGGTATAACGGGCCATCATAGATAAAACGACAGATTTACCAACACCAGAGCCTGAGAAAATACCCATTCTTTGACCATTACAAGTTAAAAGGAAGCTGTTGACTGTACGTACACCTAAATCAAGCTTTTCGCCTATTCTTTGGCGCGAATGCGGTGGCGGAGGCTTATTTCTTAGGGGAATTTCTTCGGATCCTTCAATAAGAGGGCCTTTTCCATCAATCGGCTCCCCCAACGCATTAATCACACGGCCCAACCAAAAATCTGAAGGATATATGCATGATTCTTTATCTTGAATCACGGCTTTACAGCCCAATCCAACCCCTTCTAGGGTTCCAAAGGGCATTAACAGGGCGCGTTCATCACGAAATCCTATCACCTCACATGGGATTTCTTTAATGATATCAGTGTCTTGAGAGCCACTTGATTGAGGGCGCAAATGAACAACAGACCCTACATGAAGACTTTCCCCAAAGCCTGCAATTTCAACCAAAAGTCCTAAAACTTTGGTCACACGGCCATAAATCTCATGATGAGGCACAGGTTTAATCGCGGCGAGCGCTTTGTCAGCAAGACGATCCATAATCTATTCTACCTTGAAATGGGTAAGCAGGAAATTGTTAATATAATTTGGTAAGCTTTCCAAAATATGTTAACCTTTATTAACAATAGTTAATTTATTTGTGTTTTTTAAGGACAGGAGAAACCAACCATGCGCGTTTTATTAGTCGAGGATGACAGTTCTACAGCGAAAAGTATCGAATTAATGTTGAAATCAGAAGGCTATGTTGTTGATACAACTGACCTTGGTGAAGATGGCCTAGAAATTGGCAAACTTTATGATTATGACATTATTATTCTCGACCTGATGTTACCAGACATGGATGGTTATGACGTTTTAAAAACATTCCGCGCATCGAAAGTAGACACCCCTATTTTGATTCTGTCTGGCTTAACTGAGCTGGATAATAAGATTAAGGGTCTTGGCTTTGGTGCCGATGATTACCTGACCAAGCCTTTTGACAAACGCGAATTAATGGCACGAATTCAAGCCATTGTCCGTCGTTCTCAAGGTCATGCACAAAGTACAATCGTGACAGGCAATGTGATTGTTAATCTTGATAGCCGTACAGTCGAAGTGGCTGGCAAGCCGCTTCACTTAACAGGTAAAGAATACGGTATCATAGAACTTCTCTCTCTTCGTAAAGGGACGACACTAACCAAAGAAATGTTCTTAAACCATCTATATGGTGGAATGGATGAGCCAGAAGTGAAGATTATCGATGTTTTCATTTGCAAGCTTCGCAAGAAGATTGAAAATATGAATGACGGTGAAAGCCATATTGAAACTGTTTGGGGCCGTGGTTATGTCATGCGTGACCCTCAAGAAGATCAAGCAACCGCTTCAGCATAAACGCTAGTTATTCTTTTCAGAGTTTGATAAAGAGGGATTATGAAACATATTCCCAATCTTCTAACATTTGCGCGCATTGCCATTCTGCCGATACTTATCTTACTGATCCTTAATGGGTCCGAACAATCCGTATGGTTGGCTTTTATTCTTTATGTGCTGGCCAGTATCACAGACTTTCTGGATGGATATTTAGCCCGTAAATGGAATGTAGAAAGCGCCGTAGGAAAATTTCTTGATCCTATATCAGACAAGATTTTCGTAGCCTGCGTCTTACTAGCGCTAGTAAGCACAGGAGTAATTAGCGGATTTTGGCTGATTGCAGCCTTTATTATTTTTATTCGAGAATTTCTAGTCTCTGGATTACGTGAGTTTTTAGGCCCACAGAATATCTCCCTTCCCGTTACGCAGCTGGCCAAGTGGAAAACGACCATCCAGATGGTAGCCCTAGGATTATTAATCCTCGTTCCTGTAAGCCCCCCTTTCTTTGAAATATTTTCGCTGATCTCTTTACTTATTGCAGCGATTTTAACAGCGATCACGGGCTGGAGTTATTTAAAGTCTAGCTGGCAGTATATCGTGAAATAATCACTATATTGCCTTGATTTTGATACGGTTTTCTTGTCTTTTAACAATATGATTTTACCTTTCAAAATTCCCTTTCCACTTGTTAAACCCGTTTTGCATGCCTTAGATCCTGAAGTCGCTCATACAGTCACGATTAAAAGCTTAAAAGCAGGATTGGCACCCCAATCAGATAAAGTTCAAGATGAAAGCCTTCATACAGAATTTTGTAACTTGAAATTTGATAATCCAGTGGGGCTTGCGGCTGGATTTGATAAAAATGCCGAAGTGATCGCGCCCATGTTTGGGTTTGGGTTTGGGTTTATTGAAGTTGGCGGCGTAACAACTGTTCCTCAAAAGGGACTTCCTAAGCCAAGAATTTTTAGAGATCCAATCAACCAAGCGATCATTAATAAAATGAACTTCCCTAATGTAGGCGTGGAAGAATTTAAAAATAATGTTGAACGATTTAAAGAAAAAAATTCTGGAGATCATTACCCTCTAGGGATTCAAATTGCCAAATCCGCAGATCAAAAAGACCCTGATAAAGATTTCAAAAAATTGCTTGGTGAAGTTGGGGATTTAGCAAGTTACGTGACCGTAAATATTTCGTGCCCTAATACGGAAGGCTTAAGAGATTTAGAGCAGAAAAATCATTTTACAGCCCTCCTCTCTGGCCTTATGGAAGAAAGAGACAAGCTGGGATTGAATAATTTACCCATCATAACAAAATTTAGTCCTGACCTCAGCCCAGCAAAGTTAGACGACCTCGCCGAAGCGTGTTTGGATATAAAAATTGATGGCGTTATCTTAGCTAATACAACAACAAGTAGGCCAAGTCATTTACCTGAAGAGTTTTCTCAAAGGCAAGGTGGATTAAGCGGAAAACCTCTAACCGATATGTCTACTGAAATCATTCGTAGTTTTTACAAGAAAACGAATGGTCAAGTTCCTATTATTGGAGTTGGAGGAATCTCTTCTGGTTTAGATGCCTATAATAAGATCAAAGCGGGCGCAACATTAGTACAATTATACTCAGCCCTTGTATTTAAAGGCCCAGAAGTTATTAATGAAATTAAAACAGACCTTATTCATCTTTTAAAAGAAGATGGATACAGCAATATTCGTGAGGCCGTTGGGACCAACGCACAACATGAATCACAATAGGAAGGACATTTAATGCGTATTTATTTCTTATCTTTTTTTATAGCCGCTTTCGGTGCGTTCCCTCTTACAGCACAGGCTGAGATTGTCAAAAAAACAGGCATTGCAATGCATGGGACGGCTAAATACGAAAATAATTTCACGCATTTTGATTACACAAATCCTGATGCACCCAAGGGCGGTACACTGAGAAATTCAACAATTGGTACGTTTGATAGCTTGAACCCCTTCATTATTAAAGGCACACCCGCAGCAGGTATCCAGTTCTTAGGCCAAAGTCATTTATACGATTCCCTTATGGAGCAAAGTTACGATGAGCCGTTTTCTATGTATGGGCTGATCGCCGAAACCATTGAATTTGATACTGAAGATAAAAGTTGGGTTGCTTTTAATTTAAGACCTGAAGCCAAATGGCATGACGGTGTTTCGATTACAGCCGATGATGTTGTCTGGACGTTTAATACGCTCATGGATATTGGCGCGCCCTTCTTTAAGGCCTATTATGGTGATGTTACAGAAGTGAGAGCAGAAAGCCCTACACGTGTGAAATTTGAATTTCGTGATGCCAACAATGCTGAACTCCCTCTTATTCTTTCTCAGCTTACTATTTTACCAAAACATTTTTGGGAGAAAGAAGAAAATGATCTTTCAAAAACATCTTTAGAAGCTCCATTAGGAAGCGGACCTTATAAAGTTTCAAGAATAGATGCTGGACGGTCTATTGCTTATGAGCGCTTCGATGAGTATTGGGGAAAAGATTTTCCAATCAATCAAGGTAAGTTCAATTTTGATATCATTGAGTATGATTATTATAAAGATAGCAACGTTGCCCTCGAAGCTTTCTTTGCCAATGAATATGACTTTCGTTTAGAGAACACTGCCAAGCTTTGGGCAACAGGGTATGATGCGCCAGCTGTTAAAGATGGCCGTATCGTCAAAACTGAAATACCACATAACAGACCACAAGGAATGCAGGGCTTTGTATACAACACGCGGCGTGATGTATTTAAGGACATCAAGGTGCGTGAAGCGCTATCTTTTGCTTTTGACTTTGAATGGTCAAATAAACAATTTGCCTTTGGAAGTTATAAAAGAAGCGATAGCTATTTTGAGAATTCAGAATTGGCCGCTGAAGAAGGTGCGCCCCAAGGACGCGTTTTAGAAATTTTAAACGACTATAAAGATCAACTACCCGCTGAAATTTTTGAAACGCGTTACCAGCCCCCGGTGACTGACGGGAGCGGCAATTTACGACAAAACTTAAGAACGGCTATGAGACTGCTTGAAGAGGCAGGATATAAATTGACCGATGACGGTATCCGTGTTCATGAAGAAACGGGACAGCGCCTGTCTTTTGAAATTGTTGACTCTAATCCGCTATTCGAAAGATGGGTTTTACCGTTTATTGCAAATTTAAAAAGAATTGGAGTCGAAGCAAATTTCCGCGTTGTTGACCCTGCACAATATCAAAACCTAATGAATGAATTTAATTTTGATATGACGATTTTATCAATTGCGCAATCAAGTTCCCCTGGTAATGAACAACGTGACTTTTGGTCTTCTGCAAAAGCAGAAATTCCAGGCGGGAGAAATTACATGGGTATTCAAGACCCTGTCGTTGATGAGTTAATTGAGAAAATTATTCAAGCGCCTAATCGTCAAGAACTTGTTTTTCATACTAGAGCTTTAGATCGTGTCTTATTAGCGGGGCATTACGTAATCCCACAATGGCATATTGATTATTGGCGCATTGCGTATTGGAATAAATTGGAGCGCCCTGAAACGCTTTCTGATTTAACACCGGCCATTATTGACACGTGGTGGGTAAAAAGTAATTAAGCGATGAATTCTGCGATTATTATTCCGGCACGGTATGGATCAACCAGATTTCCTGGAAAGCCGCTTGCAAATATTGCTGGTAAAACAATGTTAGAGAGAGTGGTAGACATAGCACGCTCTGCCGTTGATCAGATTGGTTATGTCCGGATTATTGTTGCTACAGAAGATGAGCGTATTTTTAAACATGCTCAGAAATTAGAAGTTACCGCCATGATGACATCTGATGATTGTACAACAGGATCAGATCGTGTTTTAGAAGCAGCGCAAAAATTATCAGAAGATGTTGAGTTTGTCTTTGGGCTTCAAGGAGATGCTCCTTTTACCCCTGTTGAGGCACTTGTCAAAATGTCAGAAGCTGTTGAGAACAACCAGGACATAGAAGTTGTGACCCCTATTGTTCCTCTAAGGTGGGATGAACTTGCAACGCTAAGGAAGAATAAAGAACAAACTCCGTTTAGTGGCACAACTGTCACGACCAATAAAGAAGGACGGGCTTTATGGTTTTCAAAAAATATCATTCCCGCCATTCGCAAAGAAGATGATTTAAAGGCAGAAGAATTTTCACCTGTCTATCAACATATTGGCTTATACGGTTATAAAATTCAAACTTTAGAAAAATTTGTTTCTCTTCCTCAAGGCCACTATGAAAAGCTAGAAGGCTTAGAGCAGTTAAGGTTGTTAGAAAATGATATTCCCATTCATACTGTCAAAATTGAAATGGAAAATGGTCTGATGCAATCCGGTATAGATTCTCCAGAGGATGTGGAGCGTGCAGAAGAAGTCATTAAGAAGTATAATCTATGACAACCCTCATTATAGCCCGCCATGGAAATACTTTTGAAAAAGGCCAAACGCCAACACGCGTAGGAGCCAGAACAGATTTACCCCTTGTTCAAAGCGGGAAAGAGCAAGCGAAAAAGATGGGAGCTTGGTTAAGACAAAACGATTATCTTCCAGAAGTTGTTTATAGCTCAGAACTAAAACGTACTAAAGAAACTGCCGAAATTGCAGTGAAAGAATGCGGATATCATCAGCCTGTCTTCCCCTTAGAAATATTTAATGAAATTGATTATGGGCCTGATGAAAATCAAACTGAGGAGAAAGTCATTGAACGCATTGGATCAGAAGCTATAAGAAATTGGAATGAGAATGGAAGCGTTCCCCCAGATTGGAATTTTGATCCTGAACAATGCATGGAAAATTGGAAAAATTTTTCTCAGCATATTATTGAGGATGAGCAAGATATTATTCTAGTTATAACGTCTAACGGTATTGCACGTTTTGCTCCTTACATCACAGGGCAATTTAAAGATTTTGCGGAAAACCACGATATAAAACTATCTACTGGTGCTTTTGGTATCTTACAATTTGATGGTAATCAATGGCTGATTAAAGACTGGAATGTAAAACCTTAATATAATGGCAAACTACCTCTTAAAAAGACTGCTTCTTATGATCCCTACTCTTTTGGGTATCATGCTCATTAGTTTTATCATTGTACAATTTGTTCCTGGTGGGCCTGTTGAACGCATGATTGCGCAGCTCCAAGGGCACGGCGTTGAAGCCACAGCGCGCTTTGGAGGAAGCAGTGGCGGCGCAGATATGGCGGTTGGAAGCGCCTCTCAATCAACAGGTGAAGGTAGTAATTATCGCGGATCTCAAGGACTAGATCCAGAATTTATTGCTGAGCTTGAGGCACTCTACGGATTTGATAAACCTGCCCATATTCGTTTTTTTGAAATGATCGTGAATTACGCGCGGTTTGATTTGGGTGAGAGTTACTACCGCGATGTGTCTGTCATTGATTTAGTGTTAGAAAAACTACCTGTATCTATTTCATTAGGACTCTGGTCAACGTTAATTATTTATCTCATCTCAATTCCCCTTGGTATTAAAAAGGCTGTGAAAGATGGTCAGAAATTTGATATTTGGACATCAGCTGCTGTCTTTACAGGATACGCCATTCCATCTTTTATGTTTGCAATCTTGCTTATCATATTATTCGCAGGCGGACGGTATTTTGATATTTTCCCGTTAAGGGGCTTAGTGTCCGACGGCTGGCAAGATATGCCGTGGTGGCAACTCACCCTCGATTATCTATGGCACATGGTTTTGCCTGTTGCGGCTATGGTGATAAGCGGTTTTGCCGGCCTAACCATGCTCACCAAAAACTCATTTTTGGATGAAATTAATAAACAATATGTCTTAACAGCCCGCGCAAAAGGCTTAGAAGAAAAACAAGTGCTCTATGGTCATATCTTCAGAAATGCCATGTTAATTGTCATTGCAGGGTTCCCTAGCGCGTTCTTAGCCATTTTCTTTACAGGATCGTTACTAATTGAGGTGATTTTCTCGTTAGATGGATTAGGTCTTTTGGGATATGAAAGCGTAATTAATCGTGACTATCCTTTAGTTCTAGGGACATTATATATATTTGCCCTTATGGGGCTTGTCACGACCCTCATCCGCGATGTTGTTTATGTTCTTGTAGATCCAAGAATTGATTTTGAAGCCCGCAGAGTTTAGAGCCCTATTTTTCTTGTGAAAAAGACCTATTTTCCCTAATTCTTTATTTGACTTCTCACGGATGAATTTATATGGTCCCAATATTCCAAATAAGGGGTTTGCCATGAATTTAAAGAAAATCGCTCAAAAGCTATCTGAAATTAAAGATGTTGTAGGAGAAAACGGCACCTTAAATGAACAAGACCGTGCGGAATTAAAAGCCTTCATATCAGAAGAAGCAACAAGTTTAAATGATAATAAAGTTGTTTTCATGAAACCTGTAGCGCACAACGATAATGATCCTTTAACAGCAGATCAGCATTTCCGCCTTCGTCTCATGGAAAAGACTGGCACAGGTTCGCACTCTATTCACTAATCACTCATAGCTGTTATTAAAGCTTTGATTCAAAACAATATGTTTTATACTCTTCTTCGAATATGAAGACTTTATCACCTATTACACAAAGACGACTCCAGCAATTTAAAGCCAATAAACGGGGATATTGGTCTTTTTGGATATTTCTATTCTTGTTCTTTGCCTGTTTAGGCGCAGAATTTATCGCCAATGATAAGCCGCTCATTTTATCATTTGAAAATCAATTATATTTTCCTGTGTTTCAAACTTACGCTGAAACAGAATTTGGAGGTGATTTCGAAACTGAGGCTGATTACCGTGACCCATTTGTAAAAGATTTAATCAATGAAGGTGGCTGGATGGTTTGGCCCCCTATCCGTTTTTCTTATGATACTATTCATTATGACTTACCAACACCTGCCCCCTCTGCCCCCACATTTGAAAATATACTAGGAACGGACGATCAAGGACGAGATGTCGCCGCACGTGTGATTTATGGGTTTCGAATATCTGTCGTTTTTGGACTAATTTTAACAATCATAAGCTCAGTTATTGGAATTACGGCAGGTGCTTTTCAAGGGTATTATGGAGGCAAGCTTGATTTGGTGATGCAGCGCTTTATTGAAGTATGGGCATCCCTTCCCTCTCTTTACATCTTGATTATTTTTTCAGCGATGTTTGTGCCCGGCTTTTGGACATTGCTTCTCATCTTGCTTTTATTTTCATGGGTCAGCCTTGTCGATGTCGTTAGGGCAGAATTTTTACGTGCGCGAAATTTTGATTATGTGAGAGCAGCTAATGCTTTAGGCGTTTCTAACTTAACAATTATGAGGCGTCATGTTTTGCCGAATGCAATGGTTGCAACGCTCACATTAATGCCTTTTATTTTAACAGGATCTATTACAGCGCTCACCTCTCTTGACTTTTTGGGTCTAGGTTTACCGCCCGGCTCTGCTTCTTTAGGCGAATTATTGGCACAAGGGAAAAACAATATCCAAGCTCCATGGCTAGGCATTACTGCATTTTTATCTTTGGCTGTGATGCTCACACTTTTAACATTTATTGGGGAGGCCGTTCGCGATGCCTTTGATCCAAGAAAAACAAATTTATAAAAGAAAATGATGAAGAAGATTAAAGTTTCGATTGTTGGAATTACAGGATTTACAGGCATGGAATTGCTACGCTGTCTTTTGCAACATCAGCATGTAGACATTCAATACCTTGTCTCCAGACAGCATGAAGGAACGTCTGTGGGTGAATTATTCCCTAGGCTCAGTCATATAGAAAATTTACCGCTGATAGAAAATATCGATCATAATCAAGTCGCTGAAAAGAGCGATGTTGTGTTTCTATGCCTACCGCATAAGGCTGCACAAGAGGTTGTTCCTAACTTTTTAGATAAAACAAAAATAATCGATTTTTCAGCAGACTTCCGGTTAAAAGATAAAAAAACTTATAAAGATTACTATCATATTGATCACCAATCTCCAGAATTATTGGACGGTCAATTTGTTTATGGGCTGCCCGAAGTTTTCAAAAGCGATATTGAAAAAGCAGATAATATCGCAAACCCCGGATGCTTTGCTTTGCTCATCCAGCTCATGCTTTTGCCATTTAAAAATCAAATGAATGCCGCCGAAGTAATAGCTATTTCAGGCACCTCTGGCGGTGGGAGAAGCGTGCGCGATCCTGTTGATCACCCTTATTGCTCCCAGAATATGCGTAGTTACTTAGTGAATAGTCACCGCCATATTCCAGAAATTTTAGCAACAAGTGGTTTAAAAAAAGAACAGTTAAATTTTGCACCAACAGTAGGTCCATTTTTAAGAGGCATTTTTGCGACTACTTTTATCGATGCAAAAAAAGAAGCGGACTTATCTGTTTTTGAAAACCATCCTTTTGTTAGGCTCGTTGAAAAAGTTGAACTTACAAATGTTGTCAGTACAAACTTCGTTGATATCAACATCTCAAACGGTGAAAACGGAAAAATTATTGTTCAAGGTGCTTTAGATAATCTTTTACGTGGGGCATCAGGAACGGCTGTTCAAAATATGAATCTCATGTTTGGTTTTAATGAAACTGAAGGCTTAAACTTTAATACAGCTTTTTACCCTTAAACTATGATTGACTCATTTAAAAAATTCTACCGTCAGATATTTCAAGGAAAGCTCTTTGTTATCAAGGTTAGCGGGCAAATTATTACTGATACTGACGCTAGAGAAAACCTTATTAAAAACATCAAAGAGCTTATCGAAGATAATATTAATGTTCTTCTGATATATGGTGGTGGAGCGGCCATTGACGAGGCTTTAAAAGATGCAAACCTAGACATTCATAAAATTGATGGCCGGCGTATTTCTTCAAAACAAGATATTAAAGTTATCAAAAAAACTCTAGCGGGTGATTTAGGATTTAAAATCTTAGAAAGTCTTGTAAAGGAAAAACTTCCTTCGAATATGCTCAATGCTCTTCCTCCTCACTGGGGATACTCTAAGAGACGTGAAGATATAGATGGCATGGAAAGATATGACGGAACAGTTCAAGATATTAATGCTAACGCCGTTAAGGAGCATTTTATTTCAACAAACTTAGCTGTTTTCCCGTGCCTTGCATTCACCGATCAAGGCACAGCGTTAAATATAAACGCTGATAATATGGCGGTTACATTGGCGACACAAATCAATGCTGACAAGCTTATCCTTATAACGAATATTGATGGGGTTCAGAAAAATAACGAGACAATTTCTGTGTTAACGGCGTCAGAATCTCAAAAAATGATTGATGATGATGTTGCCGTTGGAGGTATGCGCGTGAAATTAGAAAATTGTATCTATGCCTTAAGAAATGGCGTAAAACGGGTTCATATTATTAACGGATTCACTAAAAATAGTTTATGTGACGAGGTTTACAGCACAGGCGGTGTAGGCACAATGATTGTCAGAGAAAAAGAAAAGCAGAAATACTTCAAAGAAGAATTAGAAAATTCAGGTGACGCAAATGAATGATATGATTGATAAAAGTAATCTTACAATGCAGGAACGAGCTACAGATGTCATTATGCCGCTTTACCCTGCAAAGTCTGTTACGCTAGAGCGCGGCGATGGTGTTTATCTTTATGATGACACAGGAAAAGAATATTTAGATTGCGCGGCAGGGATTGCCGTTAGCTCTCTTGGACATGGCAATACTGAATATACTCAAGCGGCAATTGACCAGCTGAATAAATTTACAATGTGTGTGGGATCTTTTCCAACGAAACCAAAAATTGAAGCAGCCGAATTACTTATTGAGAATTGTTGCGCAGAACAAATCTTTTTCTGCAATTCAGGCGCAGAAGCGGTTGAAGGGGCAATAAAGCTTGCTAGAAAATGGGCACATAAAAATAAAAGTGAAACTTGCAAAGATATTATTGCTTTTGATTGCTCGTTTCATGGCCGAACTTATGGCGCGGTCAGTGCGACGCATAAGTCATTAAAATATCCAGAATTTGGTCCCTATCTACCGGGCATTCACTTCGCAGAATTTAATAATTTAGACAGCGTAAAATCTCTTATTAATGATGACATCTGCGCTATCTTAGTTGAACCTGTTCAAGGAGAAGGCGGTATCCGCCCTGCCTCAAAAGATTTTATTCACGGCCTGCGTACACTATGTGATGAGTATGATATTCTCCTAGTCTGTGATGAAATTCAGGCTGGCATGGGCCGCCTTGGAACGCTTTATGCGCATGATTACTATGATGTGGAAGCTGACTTAGTCACAATTGCTAAAGGAATGGGCGCAGGGTTCCCTATTGGGGCTTTTTTAGGAAAAAAGAAATATACGTCGGCTTTCGATGCTGGGGATCATGGGACAACTTATGGCGGTAACCCATTGGGCACAAGATTAGTTTATGAAACAGTTAAGCAAATTAATCAGCCCGAATTTTTAGAGAATGTTCGCCAAACCGGCTTATATTTCATGGATGAACTACAAAAGTTAAAAGAAGACACAAATTCAATTGAAGATATTCGCGGTATTGGCCTAATGATCGGAATTGATACAGTCTACGATATTAAAAAACTTCTCAATACGTTACTCGATAATGGACTAATTGCTACTCAGGCTGGGGCAAAATCTTTACGGATGACCCCGCCTTTGATCTTCCAAAAAAAGCATGTTGATGAAGCGATTGAAAAACTTCGCTATGTCATTAAAGAAGGCGCTTTATCGTGAGTAACGTCAGGCATTTTCTTAATTTAACAGATTTTGATCGAGATACTCTTCAAGGAATACTCACCCAAGCGCATGAGCTAAAATCTCAAAAATTTAATCCTCCGCAGCTTTTCAAAGGTCTTTCTCTAGCCATGATGTTTGATAAATTATCAACGCGCACAAGAATGTCATTTGAAATCGCGATGAAACAATTAGGGGGGCATTCGATTGTGATGAATTTAGGTGAATCGCAATTAGGCGGTGCAGAGAGCGTTGAAAGCACAGCCAATGTTATGTCGCGTTATGTGGATGCCATCATGATCAGAATGAGTGACCATAAAATGCTAGAGGAGCTTGCCAGTTATTCATCCGTGCCTGTCATTAATGGCATGACAAACTATTCTCACCCTTGCCAAATCATGGCTGATCTCATGACGATTGAAGAAAATTTAGGCAGCGTAGAAGGAAAAAAAATTGCCTGGTTCGGTGATTATAATAATGTTCTGCAATCCTTCATGGAGGCAAGTCAAATTTTCAATTTTGACCTTATTGCTGCCCTCCCTGAAGATTTACATGAAAAAGCACCAAAGACTCTTCACATAACTGATAGTGCGAAAGAAGCAGCTAAAGATGCAGATGTTCTTGTTACTGATACATGGGTGTCTTTAGGTCAAGATGGAAAAGCGATTGAAAAGTTTTGGCCCTATCAGGTGAATTCAGAATTAATGGCGGCCGCAAATCCTGACGCTATATTTATGCACTGTCTTCCTATCCATGAATGGGAGGAAGTAAGCGAAGAAGTTGCAAAATCAAAAGCTTCTGTTATTTACGATGAAGCAGAAAACCGTCTTCATATTCAAAAGGCTATATTAGCGTGGTGCTTAGAAGAGGCAGGCGTTACAATCTAAGCTTTCTTAACTTATGATGAAGATGGGAACTATCACCTATCTCCATTCATTTTTCTCATAATTGTATTAATCTGAAGGAGAAACAATGAAAAAATCTTTCCTAACTATTGCCGCTGTATCAGCAATTGCACTCACAAGCGGCTATGCCCTAGCATATGGTGGTGGTGATAAGTCTGAGAAAACAAAAATGGAAAAAGCTGAGAAGAAAGCAATGAAAAAGAACATTGTTGAAACAGCTGTTTCTAACGAAAATTTTAGTACTTTAGTTACTGCTGTTAAGCAAGCAGAACTTGTTGAAGCGTTATCAAATCCAGAAGCAAAATTCACTGTATTTGCTCCAACAAATGATGCGTTTGCACAAGTTCCAGAAGAGAGCTTAGCTGCGCTATTAAAAGATGAAAATAAAGAGCAGCTACAAAGTGTTCTTAAATATCATGTTATTGGTAAGAAAATTAAAGCTGCAGATATTCCTGAAGGACGTTCAAAGATTGAAACGCTTCAAGGACAAGAAATCACAATTTTTAAAGACGAAAGCGGTGTAACAGTCGATGGTCAAAAAGTTGTCATTGCTGATGTCAAAACATCAAATGGCGTCATTCATGCTATCGAAGGCGTTGTAATGCCTCAGTAAGAAACAAATGAATTTTGAAAAGCCCCTATTTTAGGGGCTTTTTTTTTACCCTGATTCAGTTATGCTCATATCATGTCAAAATTACTTACCATATCTAATCTAGATGTATTCTTTGGATCTCAAGAAACCCCTTTTCATGCTGTAAAAAATGTCTCCCTTTCGGTTGATAAAGGACAAACAGTTGCGATTGTTGGGGAAAGCGGATCTGGTAAATCTGTCACAGCCTTGTCTGTTATGCAGTTATTACCCTACCCTCTTGCTTATCATTCGCAAACATCAAGCATTCAATTTAATGGGGAAGAGCTTGTTGGCAAAAAAGATAGCGTCATGCGCCATGTCCGTGGCTCACAAATTGGAATGATTTTTCAAGAACCAATGACAGCGCTCAATCCTCTTCATCAAATTGATAAACAAATAGGGGAGGTTTTAAAATTACACCAAAAAATGAGTGATGAAGACGCATTAAAACGCGTTAAAGAGTTGCTTGATTTAATTCAATTACCAAAATTAAAAGAGCGTTTGAAAGCATACCCTCACGAGCTTTCAGGAGGACAGCGTCAACGCGTCATGATTGCCATGGCTCTAGCGAATAATCCTGAATTACTCATCGCAGATGAGCCAACGACCGCATTAGACGTAACAGTTCAGGCAGAAATTTTAGAATTATTAGAAGAGCTTCAACGTGATCTTGATATGGCGATGCTGATGATTACACATGATTTATCAATCGTTGAGAAATTTGCTGACCATGTTTGCATTATGAAACAAGGTGAAATTGTGGAGCAAGGAAATGCCAAATCAATTTTCTCAAAACAGAAACATGATTATTCAAAAAAACTTTTAGGCGCAATGCCAAAAGGCGAACCAGCCGAAATTAAAAAAGATGCCCCAGTCATTATAAAAGGTTCTGACGTAAAAGTTCATTTCCCCCTTAAGAAATCATTTTTTGGAAAAACAAAGGAATGGATCAAAGCAGTTGACGGAATAGATATCAAAATTAAATCTGGCCAGACATTAGGAATTGTTGGAGAGAGCGGCTCTGGAAAATCAACATTAGGATATTCCCTGATCCGCTTACTCGACTCACAAGGTGATATTTCTTTTAAAGATAAGAAGATTTCTAATTTTAACAAAAAAGAAATGATTGGATTACGCGAAGACTTACAGATCGTTTTTCAAGACCCTTTTAGTGCATTATCACCCCGCATGAGCATTGCAGACATTATTGGCGAAGGTTTAAAAGTCCATCGCAAAGATTTAGATGCAAAAGCGCGGGATGACATTGTTGTGAATATCTTAAAAGAAGTTCACGTTAATCCTGATACCCGCCACCGCTACCCCCATGAATTTTCAGGCGGCCAGCGTCAAAGAATTGCAATTGCACGCGCAATGGTTTTAGAGCCAGATTTTGTTGTATTAGACGAACCAACTTCGGCACTTGATATGTCCGTACAAATTGAAATTATTGAGCTGCTTCGTGAGCTTCAACGTAAAAAAGATTTAGCCTATCTGTTTATCAGTCATGATTTGCGTGTTGTGCGCGCTATGTCACATGATCTGCTCGTGATGAAAGATGGTAAAATTGTTGAATATGGGAAAGCCGCAGATATTTTTAATAATCCTCAAGAGGACTACACGAAAAAGCTTTTAGAAGCGGCATTAAATCTAAAAGCGCGAAAAGCGGCTTAATTTCAGTATTTTTTAAGAAAAACAGAGTAATCTAAGAAATTATTCATAATTTTCTTGTGTTTAGGCCTTAGCAGGGGTAATAAAGCACAAATTATTGTTTTAACACCAAATAATCTTGAAAGGTGGTGAATAGCATTGGTTCAAGTCAATGTACGTGATAATAACGTAGATCAGGCTTTACGTGTTTTGAAAAAGAAGATGCAACGCGAAGGTATTTTTCGTGAAATGAAAATGCGTCGTGATTTTGAAAAACCGTCAGAAAAACGTAAGCGTGAAAAACAAGAAAATATCCGCCGATCAAGAAAAGCGGCGCGTAAACGCGACGATTATTAATCAAGATTATATAATCTTAAAAGGCCGCTTTTTGAGCGGCTTTTTTTATATCAGTTTTACTTTTTCTGTAAGCCAGTTCTTATGATTTTCATCAAGAAATGGAGCTAGTTTTTCAAAAATACTTTGATGGTATTGATTGAGCCATTTTTTTTCTTCTTCCTCTAAAAGACTTTCTAAAATACAGCTCGTTTCGATAGGTGCACATGTAATAGTTTCAAAATAAAATTCTTGTTGCTCAGACTTTACAAGGACGAGGTTTTCAATACGGATTCCAAACTCATCTTCTTTATAATATCCAGGCTCGTTAGATAGTATCATACCGGGCTTAAAAGGCTGCTCCCCTCTTGGACTAATAGAGGGTGCTTCTTCATGCACAGAGAGATAACATCCAACGCCATGTCCTGTTCCATGAGAGTAGTTCATATCATGATCTAACAAGGGCTTTCGGGCTATATCATCAAGATCTTTACCTAGAGTTTGAGGGTCAAATTTTGCGCGCGCCAGAGCAATATGACCTTTCAGAACAAGTGTATACGCTTTCTTCATTTCATCAGACACATTCCCTACTGGAATGGTTCTTGTAATATCGGTTGTGCCGTAATGGTAGTGCCCGCCGCTATCAAGAAGGAGAAAATTTCCTGACTCAATCTTCTTATTCGTTTTTTCATTGGCGCGGTAATGCACAATTGCACCATTCGCCCCAAAGCCCGCAATTGTACTAAAGCTAGGTTCTTTATAGTCTGGCGATTGCTTTCGAAATTCTTCTAATTGGGCCTCAACGGTAAGCTCGTCTAAGTCTCCATTCTGAGCATTCTCCTCAAACCATTTGAGAAATTTTACCAATGCTACGCCATCTTTTATATGAGCATCTTTCATCGCTTTTTGTTCAGGCTCAGTTTTTTGAGAGCGTATGAAAATACATGGATCATCTGCTTCATATAATGCATCACTATTGGTATTGAGTTTCTGTTTAAAATAGTCAGATGATCGCTTTGGATCGTACCAAATTTTACGATTAGATGATTGATAGAGCCCGTGCTCAATCTCTTTAAAAGCATGGAAAGAGACTATATCTAATAGCTTGCTTTTGACGTCTTCAGATAATTTTTCCGGATTAACATACCATCTAGCCTTACCCTCGCGAGGTAAAATCAAATATGACTGAATAACAGGGAGTATTGCATTTCCTTTATTGGCAATATCATCAGAAATATCATTCCCGCGAATATTTAGAAGCCACGCAATAGAATCTAACTGTGTAATAATCAGCTCATCACATTTTTGTTCTATAATTTCATTTTGAATTATTTCGATTTTTTCAGCCGCTGTCTTCCCTGCAACCTCATTGGGGAAAAGAAAGGCTTGTGTGACAGGCGCATCCGGCTGGTCTTCCCAGATATTATCTATTAAATTCTGATCAATTGATTTTAGTTTCAGATTTTTGTCTTCTAACTTTTCTATAAAAGCAGGAGAGAATAATTTTGGATCAAAGCCAATGATATCATCGGACTTAATCTGTTTTTCTAACCATTCAAATGGTGTCACCTCTTGAGAATTCTCAAGTTCAAAATAATTTTGATCAACTTCTTGCGTAAGCTGTATCGTATAACGACCGTCACTCATAACACAGGCCGTATCCTCTAAGATAATTCCTATCCCTGCAGAGCCAGTAAATCCTGATATCCAAGCTAATCTTTCAGCATTCGGAGTAATTGATTCCCCTAAAAACTCATCGGTGCGCGGGACAAGATAAACGTGAATATTTTGAGCGGCCATTTCGGCTCGCAATGCCTCTAATTTCTGCCCATAAGTCATTGTTTTCATTTCAGATAAATTCTTTGACACAAGATAACAAAACTTTAGGATAGGATTTTAAAAGAATAAAGCTTTATTATTAATTTTTATGACTAATAAAAATCAAAAACCTATCAGAAAAGCCGTATTTCCTGTAGCGGGCCTTGGCACAAGATTTCTGCCTGCCACAAAAATAATGCCCAAAGAAATGTTGCCAATTGGTGATCGCCCTCTTATTCAGCATGTTGTTGAAGAAGCTCAGGAAGCTGGCATTGAAGAATTTATTTTTGTCACGGGGCGGCAAAAAGAAATGCTGGAAGAGCATTTTGATTACCAACCAGAATTAATGGACACACTGAAAGCACGGGGAAAAGACGATATGCTTGAAAAAGTGCGTTCGTCTCAGATGAGAGAAGGCAAGCTTTTCACAACACGGCAAGCAAAGCCTTTAGGACTAGGCCATGCTATTTGGTGCGCGCGTAAATTAGTTGGAGATGAGCCTTTTGCTATCCTTCTTCCTGATGTTTTGATGAAAGGCGATGTGGGATGTCTTAAGCAAATGGTTAATGTTTACAATCATCTAGGCGGGAACATTATTGCTTTAGAGGATGTACCTAAAGAAGAAGTTTACAAGTACGGAATTATTGAAACCGGCACAAAGAAAAATGGTGCAACAGAAATAAAAAGCTTAGTTGAGAAACCTGCAATCGATAAAGCCCCTTCTACGCTCTCTGTCGTTGGGCGTTATATTTTACAGCCAGATGTTTTTGAGTATTTAAGCAGCTTTGAAAAAGGCGCAGGAAATGAAATTCAGCTCACAGACGCTATGGCCAAGCTGATTGGGGAACAACCTTTTCATGGAATAGAGTTTGAGGGCAAAAGTTATGATTGCGGTAGCCGTTTAGGATTTGTACAAGCTAACATCGCTTATGGATTAGATTCTAACGATATTGCTGATCCTCTAAAAAAATCTTTAAAGAAATTTATTGAGTCATGACGCAAGCTACGCTGATCAAAAACTCAAATAATGGATTTCATCCCTCTATTTTAAGAGAATATGATATTCGGGGAATTATCGGTGAAACACTGAATAATGAAGACGCTTTTTTATTAGGCCAAGCTTTTGGAACAAAGGTTATTCAACAAAAAGGACAAAATATTTTTGTAGCCTATGATGGACGCCATAGCTCCCCTGACTTGGTAAAAAATCTAATTGAAGGCCTCACCTCAACTGGCTGCGATGTTGTTGATATTGGTTTGGGCCCATCTCCTATGCTCTATTTTGCTGTGAAAGAGATGAAAGCCGATGCTGGCATTATGATTACAGGATCTCATAATCCTTCCAATTATAATGGATTTAAAATGATGATGGGTGGTAAAAGTGTTTTTGGTGAAGACATTCAAACACTTGGACAAATCGCTTCGGACGGTATTTTTGAAAAAGGGACTGGAAGCGTGTCAAAAAAAGATGTCTCACAAGACTATATAGCTCGTCTTTTAAAAGATTTATCAGTTGATCGTGAACTTACTATAGCATGGGATAACGGGAATGGGGCCTCTGGAAATATTTTAAAAGACTTGGTCTCTCAAATTCCTGGTAATCACCATCTCTTATATGAAGATGTAGATGGGGACTTTCCGAATCACCACCCTGATCCCACAGTTGATAAAAACCTTGAAGATTTAATTAGTTTAGTCAAAGAAAAAAACTGTGATTTAGGAATAGCCTTTGATGGTGATGGTGATCGTATCGGTGTTGTGGATGAGACAGGTAATATTATTCGCGGCGACCTTCTTCTTTCAATCTATGCAAAAGATATTTTAAAAAAATCGTCTAATAAAAATATTATCGCTGATGTGAAATGCTCATCCCTGCTTTTTGAAGAGATTAAAAAACTAGGTGGTGAACCTGTTATGAGCCAGACTGGCCACTCTCTTGTTAAAAATAAAATGCTAGAGACAAATGCACCTCTTGCAGGAGAATTAAGCGGTCACATATTCTTTAATGATATTTACTATGGATTTGATGACGCGCTTTATTGTGCCATTCGATTAATCAATATTGTCAGTCACGGCATCGAGCCTTTATCAAGCTATGTCTCGCACTTCCCCAAAATGTTTAGTACGCCAGAGATTAGAATAGATGTTCCCGAAGAAGATAAGTTTAATTTAATCAGATCTATAGAAGAAAATTTAGAATCCAATCCAGACATTCAAGCCAATACTCTTGACGGAGTCAGAGTGACAACAGACGAAGGATGGTGGCTTTTAAGAGCGTCCAACACTCAAAACTGCCTCGTCACAAGAGTGGAAGCAAAAACACAACCCGGTATGCAAAACCTTCAATCAATGGTTGAAGAGGCTTTAAAAGATGTTCATATTCAATTTTCATTTACAGGAGAAACCAAATAAATGAGTGATCAAAAAGATAATGCAGCTGTTTTAGAACTTTTAGCTTCTCGTATATGCCATGATATTATTAGCCCTGTTGGAGCCATTAATAACGGGATTGAGCTGATGAGAGAACTAGGCCCAGATGGTTTAGAAGATGGGCTTGATCTTGTCGAATATAGTGCAAGCCAATCAGCTGCAAAACTAACAGCGTTTCGTATGGCCTATGGTGCAGGCGGTCGTGATCCCAACATTAAACCAGAAGATGTTCAGAAAGTCTTTGGAGACCTCATACGCCAAGAAGGTAAGATCAGCCAAACTTGGGATCCCTATGGTAAACTAGGCCCCGATCCCCTTCCCCCAGCCTATTGCAAAATGCTGATGTGCTCTATGATGCTAGCAATGGAATGTCTTCCTAAAGGGGGCTACATTTCTGTTCGTCCTCACAAAGATAAAAACGGTGGAGATAATGCATCATTAATTATGGCCGAAGGTGAAGGTGCTACAATTAGAGAACAGATAGAAGACGCTCTTCAACAAAAAGTATCCCCTAATGATCTTGACCCGAGGCTTGTTCACCCTTATGCCATTAGCATTATGGCAGAATCTTACGGATATGAGTTACACCTAAAATCTAGAACAGATGAGCGTATTGAATGGATATTAGAGTGTCCAGAAAATCAAAATTCAGATGATAATTTAGAAAGCGACGAAAAGAATGGCTGATGCAGCATTAAAAACTGAAACAAATAAAATTCCTGATTCAAAAGCAGTGAAGATCAAAAGAGCTGTTCTCTCTGTTTCTGACAAAGTTGGACTTGTTGAATTTGCAAAAAAACTCTCAGCCCACGGCATTGAAATTTTATCAACTGGCGGCACGGCAAAGGCCATATCTGAGGCAGGAATCACTGTGAAGGATATCTCTGATCATACAGGGTTTCCTGAAATTATGAATGGCCGGGTGAAAACACTTCATCCAAAGGTACATGGCGGAATCTTATCAAGACGGAATGATGATAACCATGTTCAAGCTCAAAAAGATCATGAGATTGGTGATATTGATTTGGTTGTTGTGAATCTATACCCGTTTGCCCAAACCGTTGCCGATAACGCAGATTACGAAACCTGTATCGAAAATATTGATATTGGCGGCCCCGCCATGATTAGAGCGGCTGCAAAAAACCACGAATTTGTAACTGTTGTGACTAACCCAAAAGATTATGATTTGGTTATAGATGATCTTGAGAAACATGATGGATGCACAACCTTTTCAACTCGTCAGAAATTAGCGCTTTCTGCATATTCACTCACTTCAACTTACGACTCAAATATTGCAACATGGTTTCATGAACAGGTAGAGGATAAAGAATTCCCATCAAGAATTTCTTTCTCAGGCACTTTAAAGCAAACGTTACGATACGGTGAGAATCCCCATCAACAAGCTGCCTTATATAAAATTGATGGCGATAAAAGAGCCGGCATTACTGATGCAACACAAATTCAAGGAAAAGAGCTGTCATATAATAACATTAATGACACTGATGCAGCTTTTGAGCTTGTTTCAGAATTTTATGATCCTGCAGTCGCCATTATTAAGCATGCCAATCCATGCGGCGTTGCATCATCGGAAAATATTTTACATGCCTATAATCAGGCCCTATTATGTGATCCGGTCAGTGCTTTTGGTGGAATTATCGCTCTCAATAGAACACTTACAGCTGAGACTGCACAAAAGATTTTAGAGGTTTTTAGCGAAGTCATTATTGCCCCAGATGTCGAAGCGAAAGCATTTGATATTTTGAAAACAAAGCCGAATGTAAGAGTTTTAACGACTGGCGCTATGCCTAATATTCATGATCAATATCGCGTTGTGAAGCGTGTTGCAGGCGGGCTTCTGGTTCAAGACAATGATTTTGGATCTTTATCTAAAGAAAATTTAAATGTTGTATCTGAGCGCGAACCTACCGAAGAAGAGCTTCAGGATATGTGTTTTGCTTTTAAAGTTGCAAAACATGTCAAATCCAATGCGATTGTCTATGCTAAAGATAGCGCGACTGTGGGAATCGGCGCTGGCCAGATGAACAGGCTAGATTCTTCCAGAATTGCTGCTAGAAAAGGATTGGATGCAGCAGAGAAAGCCGGATTAGAAGAATCACTTACAAAAGGCTCTGTGGTGGCTAGTGATGCCTTCTTCCCCTTTGCCGATGGACTGATTGCTGCGGCTGAAGCCGGTGTTACAGCCGTTATCCAACCTGGCGGGTCGATTCGGGATGAAGAAGTGATCAAAGCTGCTGATGAGCGTGGATTAGCCATGATTTTCACGGGAATGCGTCATTTCCGCCACTAACGTGGCTTTTGCCCTCATGCACGCAAGCGTGAGGAGGCATTTCCGCCACTAATTTCAAAATTAGAGTGTTTCACGTGAAACACTTATGAAAATAGTCCAGTTGAAACATAGACTTACAGCTTTCTATCCACAGATATACTATAATTATATTGACATAATAAATTTTAATTGAGCTAAATACCTTAGTGGTTTTTACGGTTATAAAGACCCTTGGCCTTTTGCCTCCACCTCCTAAACTCGGCTCTTTTATACGCAACGCATTCGCGTTTCTGTGCGCCTCAGTCGGGCAAGCCCGCTACGGGCTGATAAAACATTATTGAGTAAGCGATCGCACAAATTTGCATTTTTATGGGCATAAATCATACCATCTTCATAAAGCGTTAACTCTCTTTCCATATAATAGGGGGAACATTGTGAGAGGGTAAAAATTCAATAAAATAGCGAAATCGCAAATCTCTCAAAAATATATAAGATATTGAAATATATAAATTATTTGAACTCATTTGGAATAAAACCCCTGATTTTCATATAATTTAGGTAAGAATTAAAACGGAATAGAGCCCAGTTAATTTTGGGAGAAAGTTAAGAGAATAAAATGGGAAGAATTTGGGGAGTTATCCGGTCTGTAGGTACCTGGGGTGCAGGACTTCTTGGTATTGGAGCCGCAGGAGGTGCTGTTTTTGGTAGCCCTGATGGCTTTTTAGGAAGAACAGCAGAAAATGCGCAAAGAATTCTTGCCGAAGCTGGTGCTAGAACAGAAGTTGCCGCAGGATTCGAATACTTCTACGCGATGATAGAAGGTTTAGGAAATTTAATTGCTGGATTAACAGGTGGCAGATATGGAGCAGGCATGGTCCAGTGGGCTCAAGGCATGCAAGGAATTGATGGAGAGCCTGGAACAGGTTTTGCGAATAATGGCGGTTTTGACCCTAATGACCCCAATGGTGGAAACGATCCTAATGCTGGAAACGACCCTAATGCTGGAATTGGAATTACAACAGGTCTTGGGCTTAGCGCACTAGGATTAGGAGCAACAGGCTTAGGAGCAAGATGGCTTTTAAATAGAGGGCAAGGCGTTACCTTAAATGGTGGTGGTAACCCAAACTCTCCTTGGGCAAGAAATCAAACCGGCGTAAATATAAATGGTAGTGGTGGAGCCGCAGCAACGGCGACAGGATTGAGAGGCAGAATTGGAAATTTCTTTTCTGGCACATTAAATGCTATTGGCGGAACACGCTTTGGCAGAATAGCTACTGGCTTGACAGTAGTTGGAGCAGGAACAGTGGCTGCTAGCGCAGCCTTTGGTGAGGAAGCAAATGTTGATCCGAATGCCGTAGGCAGTGGTGATCCTAATGTTGTTCTTGCCTCTGCGCCAGGACCAGATGCCGTTACAACAGATCCACCTGTTGCAGGTGATGATGGCAGAACCATTCTTGGTGATATTGGTAATGGAGTGCATGCATTTGGTCATGGATTTGTAGAAGGCACACTCAACACAGGAAGCTGGGTTGTTGGTAACGTTGCTGATGGCTTAGACGGTTTGTTTGGCCGCGCAGCAGGCGTATTTGGAATTGATACCGGTTATGCCGATAGAGATATTTCACAAAACTGGCAAGCAGAAGTGGAAGGTGTTGCAAATGGATTAATGGGCGCGCCAGACCTTACATCACGATTTGCGCAGGTTATGCATACAGGTGGTGAGGTTACATCATGGTTTGTTGGTCCAGCAGCAGTTGGTTTTGCAAGAGCCGGAATGGCAGCAGGTAGAGGCGTAACAGCAGCATTTGGATCTGCAACAAATGGGTCCGTAGTAAGAGTTGCAGCAGGTGCAGCAAACCACGGCGTGAGAAATGCAGATATGCTTGCACCCGCCCCAGGAACTATGGCTTAATCCTATTTAAAAGGACAATATAATGAATATGAATATTCGAAATTTTAATGAAGAAAGTGGTGCGGAACCCGCGCCGCAAGGAAGCCCACAAGCCGAAGGCGGTGTTGTTGATGCCGTTAATCAACTGAAAAAAACTGAAGAAGAGATAGCTTTAAGGTCTGAAATTAGTGAGCATAAGGAAGCGAGGACAGAACAAGGAAGTGCAGCAAAACAGGCTGAACAAAAACTTGAAGATTTGCAAATAGATGGGATTACAGGCGGCTTTAAAGCTTTAGCAGCAGGAATCCAAGTTGTAAGCCTAGGGATGAGAGAAAAATATCAAAAATATTTTCGGGCAATTTCTGGTTTAGGAAATTTGTTGGGAGGAATTAGCGAAAGCTTTTCAAGAAGCGTAAATGCACAAAGAACAAACAATTCTCTTGCTTCTGCTAGGAAGGCTGAAGAAGACGCTGATCAGAGCATGAAAGAAGCTGAAGCTCAATTGGCTGAATTACGCTCTAGACGCGCTAGTGCAGATGGGCAACCTGCCAGCCGTGCAAACAGTGGTGGGCCCGGGGGAGCGGCACCGGCATAAATTATTGATTTTATTAAATAATTTATGTTTTTTTGCTTTTTTAAACCCACATAAAATATAATTTATTTAAAGATAAATAGATAAGTAATAGAGAAAAAATAGATGAGTATTATCGATAGAGGGAGATTAGACGAAGCATTAGATGCTCTAGACACTAGAGATACATGGTTTACGCACAAATTTGATATTGCAGCGCAAAGAAATACCCTTACCGATATTCTAGATAGCATTGACGAAGCATCATCAAATAATCCTCAAATGAGAGAATTTACCGATCTGATGAGAAATAACCCTCAATTGGGTTCAGCCTTTCATGCGCATATGAGAACAAATGGTGCCGAAACACTCGATGCTGTTGAAGCGGCTATAGAGGCAGGAGATTTATCAGAAGCAAGATTACAAGAAATTTTCCAAGTGGCTAGAGCAGGCCAAGATTTTGAAGTTTCTGCGGGTAGAGGTGTTTCCGAGCAGCAAGCAAATTTCTTAAATAGCTTAGGTGTTACACAAGAAGAATTTGATCGTTATGGCTTCTGGAATCAGAGCGAGCACGGCGAGATTACAAGAAATATTATTGGAGAGAGAACTCCTGAACAATTTTTAAATGCGGTAAGAGATGCTGGTATGATCCCAGCTGAAACTGTTGATCTTATTCAAGCTGATCCAGAATTAGCACAGGCCGTACATTCAGCTGTTGTAAATGACCCAACCATGTTAGAGGGCCTTCAGCAAGTTGCCGCTGGGGAAGCCGGTGGGTTTACAATTGATCAACTCAATGAGGTACTCCAAAACGATTTACAGCGTGGAGTTCTGACTCAAGTATTGGAAAAAATTGGTGATGGAAGCCTTGACGCGGGCGGTGCAGATATCGATTTCTCACATTTACAAGCTTTAGCAGCAGCAGATAATGATGCAGCTCGATTAGCCGCATTGCAAGATATAGGCGTAAGTGCATTTGGCGCGGCAGGGATTGGAAGCTTTAATGATTTTCTTGATCTTATGAGAGATCCTGATGAATTTATTGCTAACTTTTTAAGCAGTATTGAAGGCCTTCCACCAGAATGGCAAAATGCTCTTGCAGGAATTATGAGTGGCTTTATGCCTGTAATCGCTGAAATGTTAGACCCTAACGGATTTATGTTACAGCCCTATACGCAATTGGTTAGAGAATATTCCCCTGTTTTACAAAGAGCTGGAGCTGAAGTCATGAGTCAGGCCACGACAACTTTTGAAACAACAGCTGAAAGAACAGGTGAAACACCAGATCGTGGCTCAACAGCAAGTGAGCAACGTGCAGCCGCATCAGTAGTTACAAGACCTGATCCAACTGTACTTGACACTAGAGTTGCAGAGGTGTGGGATGCTCCAGCTCCATAAACTTAAGGTTCTTGCGATTATCCGTATAATTCGATAAAAGAGTTTCATGTCAAAAGACGTGAGTACAAAACCTTTAAAACATATCCGAAATTTTGCGATTATTGCCCATATTGATCATGGGAAAAGCACGCTTGCTGACCGTTTGATACAAACGTGCGGCGGACTTGAAGAACGCGAAATGAGCGAGCAAGTGCTTGATAACATGGATATTGAGCGCGAGCGCGGGATTACAATTAAAGCCCAGACTGTGCGCCTTGCCTATAAAGCTAAAGACGGCATTGAATATCAGCTCAATTTAATGGATACGCCGGGGCACGTTGATTTTTCTTATGAGGTTTCACGTTCCCTTGCTTCCTGTGAAGGTTCTCTCCTCGTTGTTGATTCAACGCAAGGTGTAGAAGCACAAACATTGGCAAATGTTTATCAGGCCATCGATAATAATCACGAGATCGTGCCTGTCATTAATAAGATTGATCTACCAGCAGCAGATATAGAAAAAGCAAAAGAACAAGTGGAAGATGTTGTGGGTCTGCCCGCCGATGATGCTATCCCTGTTTCAGGTAAAACGGGTGAAAACATTGAAGAGCTTTTAGAGGCGATTGTAACCCGCCTTCCCCCGCCTCATGAAGGTGATGAAGACGCCCCTACAAAAGCGCTTTTGGTTGATAGTTGGTACGACATTTATCTAGGTGTCGTCATTCTTGTACGGGTAATTGATGGATACTTAAAAACTGGCCAGAAGGTTCGTTTCATGGCGAGCGGCGCAACACGAGAAATTGATCGTGTTGGTATGTTTACCCCTAAAAAAGTGATGCTTGATGCTTTGGGGCCTGGGGAAATGGGTTTTATTACAGCCTCTATCAAAGATATTAGTGAGACAAAAATTGGGGACACAATTACTGATGAGAAAAATCAGTGTTCAGAGACACTACCAGGATTTAAACCTTCTGTTCCTATGGTTTTCTGCTCCCTCTTCCCTGCAGACGCGGGAGACTATGAAAAGCTTCGTGATAGCTTAGGCAAACTGGCCTTAAACGATTCATCACTTCATTTTGAGCCTGAAACCTCGCAAGCTTTGGGCCTAGGATTTCGTTGTGGATTCTTAGGCCTTCTCCATATGGAGATTATTCAAGAGCGGTTAGAACGTGAATTTGATTTAGATCTCATCCCGACTGCACCAAGCGTTGTTTACAAAATTAACATGACCAATGGCGATCAGATCGAGCTCTATAACCCTGCTGATATGCCTGACATCGTCAAAGTAAAATCAATTGAAGAGCCATGGATCAGAGCGACCATCTTAGTGCCGGACGAATATTTAGGTGGCCTATTACAACTATGTGAAGAAAGGCGCGGAAGACAGATTGAACTAACCTATGCTGGTAAACGTGCAATGCTTGTTTATCGTCTTCCTCTAAACGAAGTTGTTTTTGATTTTTACGATCGTCTAAAATCAATCTCACGAGGGTATGCCTCTTTTGATTATAGCCTTGATGAGTATGATGAAAATGATTTGGTGAAACTTGATATTCGTGTCAATCAAGAACCTGTCGATGCTCTCGCCATGATTGTTCATAAGGAAGTTGCCGAGCGTCGCGGGCGTCAGCTATGTGAGCGTTTGAAAGAGTTAATCCCACGGCAAATGTTTAAAATCTCTGTTCAAGCAGCCCTCGGGGGTAAAATTATTGCTGCAGAACATATCAGCGCGCTCCGTAAAGATGTAACAGCAAAATGTTACGGCGGCGATGTGTCTCGGAAACGTAAACTTCTTGAAAAACAGAAAAAAGGAAAGAAGAAGATGCGTCAGTACGGCAATGTTGAAATCCCCCAATCTGCATTCATTAACGCCCTAAAAATGGGTGATGAGAAGTGAATTTAATTGACATAATATTAATTCTTCGTTAATATCTTTTTATGTCAACAGATAGTGCAAACACAGCTTTTTCTGGAACTGAGGGACAAGAGCCTTCATTGCTAGATGCTCTTCAATATAAAAACTTGCTCGAAAGACTTGTTGCTCAGGGACAAGGTTACGGCAAGACAGAATCCGTTGCTGCATTTTTACTTCGAGATTTACACATTGTTACAGAAACTGAGAGCGGCAAAGACGAGGTAGGAAAAGATGTGTCTGTAGAACCGCTCTATCTTGTTATGGATCAAGCCCAATATCCTAATGACTATGTTCGTGAACTCGTCGTAAAGGATATTATGCTGAAATATGCGCAGCGTATTATTGGTGATAGAGAATTAAACAGCCCCGATTTTAAAGGCCCTGGTTTATGGACTAGCAAACAAAGCTCTTTTGATTTTGATTATAATAAAAATTCTAACGCCAGACATGTCTATGATCCTGATCCAGAAGCAACGCGTATTTGTATTACAGTGACTGAACCAATTAGTATTCCTACTGCGTGGGGGAAGCCATTTACAATCGAAGCTGGAGGAACTATTGCTATACGAGAGAGGGATTTTCAAGATTTAGTCGAAACTTTACACGAAATTCGTTCTGGTAAAATCTCGCCTCAAGATGCGCTTTTGGATAGTGATACAAAAAGTAAGTTTGATATTTATGGAATGAACCCTGGCTTTCTAGAAAATAACTATGGAAATGTTGGCTTAAAAACTGAAACACAATCATCAATATCTACGTTTAGACGCTCTCTTAAGTCAGAATTAGGAAGCCCAAAAGAACAATAATTAATTCATAATATTGTCAAAAAGTTCTAAAATACTCCTGATAATCAAAAAAAGGATATTTTATGCGCTACTTACTACTAATAAGCTTATTACTGATTACATCTCCCGCGTCCGCACAAAAGGAAGATCCTATTTTAACACTTCCTGATGGACAGGTTATCTTAAATATTTCAGCCACAGTACGTGAAGAAGTTGAACAAGATTTGCTTGTTGCTACACTTCGTTATACAGCAGAAAATCGCGATCCTTCCGTGGTACAAAATGAGATTAACGAGGCCATGACAAAAGCATTAGATCGCGCAAAGAAAGAAGATAAAGTAAAAGTGAATACTGGCGCGTATAACGTTTACGAACGTACTGTGGACCGCACGAAAGAAAAGAAATGGTACGGACAACAAAGCCTTACTCTAAAATCTAAGGAAGCAGATATTCTTTTAAAACTAGCTGGTGAATTACAAGGTATGGGCTTAAAGATGGCCAACCTTAATTATACTCTTGATCCAAAAACAGCCGTTGCTGTTCAAGACAATCTTATGGAAGAGGCGGTAAGAGAATTAAAAAATCGCGCAGATCGTGTTGCCAAAGCTTTAAATAAATCAAAAGCAGAAATTAGAGAGTTGAATGCGCAATCTTCTGGCGTACCTCGTCCTCAATATTATGCGCGAAGCAGTATGATGGCGATGTCTGCAGATGCAGAGATGGCTGCGCCTGTCGCAGCTGCTGGTGAAGATACAATTACGCTTACAGTTTCTGGACGGGCGATTATTAAGCCTTAAATTTATTTTTGTATAATACCGCAGGCTACTCTCTTGCTATTAACATCTTGAGAGTAGTTTTCATGGTCGTAGGGAGTATCATAAATTATGATAGATGATCCATCCTGATCAAAAAGATTTAAAACATCTATTTTATTTTCTGACAACGTGACTTCACGATTTAAAATTTTAGTAATAATCTCTCCATCAACATTCATCTCCAAGTTAGGCATATTAATATTATTGCTTGACGGAGAACAGTCAGAGATTTTATGAATTTTTATAGCCTGTAGTCCATTTGGTGTTAAATTTTTTAGATCAAGATCAAAGAGCACCCCTGCTCTTATTTCAATCATTTTAATAGTTCCAATATCTTCCTCTTCGTTATTCTTCATCGTGACCGTATAGATTTGATTATCTGATGGCACTTGATTAACAATCAGCCCAATCACGCCAAGAAATAGAATCAAAATAATGGCAAATATAATAATTTTTTTCATGAAACACTCTCAATTAAGACCAAATATCTGATTAACCTAACAGATTCAAAAGAGCTTCCTAGATATTAATTTGCTGTAGGCTCTTGAGAATCCTTGTGATAAAATTACACTATGAAGGAATTCAATCTATCTCTCTTACGCGAGAAATTCACAATCATTCCTAAAAACGAGACAGAAGATCCTCTCATTGCAACGAGTAATAGGATTGTGCTTCCGCTTGTTAGTCCGGATGGGATCGACAATGAAGAATTTATAGTCAGAACGCAAAATATGCATAGTTGTTGCCGAATGGCTGCTTCTATTATTAAAGAGTTCACCGAGCGCGGTTCTGTATTACATCGGGCACAGCCGGTAGATTGGAAACTTATGTGGCACGATGTTATAAAAGGCTATGAAAGAAAGTGGAATGACGATATTTGGTGCGTCATTTATTTTAAAGGCCGTATATTGTTTCAATCTGGGAAATATCACCCTTTTCTTGATATTATTGAACAATGCGATGCCAGTAACGAGAATAACTATCAGCAATCAATTAAACTCGCTGAAGATATTTTTGCTAAAGCTGGAAAGCAAGTGATTATCAAACATGATTCTAATATCGCCCTTGTTTTACAAACAAAGCCTGATATTGCGAAATGTGGGATTATTATTCGGGCTGCGTCTGGAACAACGACTTTTAATTATACAACAAAGCTTCGTTATTCAGCACAAGCAAAGATTACTGCTTACACAATATTAACAGCTGCAGCCTCGTTTTTAGAGGCCGTACAACTTTCATTTACGATCGGTCTTTTAAAAAGGAAAATTGATTTTGGAATGATCAAAAGACATTCCGAAGATGAACAAAAATTTAAGAAAAGCGAAACAAGATTAGGAAATCTTAACCGAGCTATTAAAGGCTATGAAGAGAAATATGATGTTTTCTATAGGCCTGATAAGCCAGACTTTTTTGAAATGGTCACGAAAGCAAACGAGTTTGCAGGTACTTTTCTAAAGCCCGAAAAATAACTTACTAACGCGCTAAATCCCTCAAAACATAGTGTAAAATACCACCATGTTCATAGTAGGACACTTCATCAATCGTATCGATTCTTGACTTTAGAGTCACTTTTTCTTGGCTTCCGCTTTCACGATGAATTATTAAAGTTACATCTTGACCAGGGCTAATTTGACCGTCTAAACCTTTGATATCAAAAATTTCTGATCCTTTAAGATTTAAGCTTTCACGCGTTACGCCATTTTCAAAGACTAAGGGTAAAACACCCATTCCAACAAGATTTGACCTATGAATACGCTCAAAGCTTTCTGCAATGACAGCTTTTACACCAAGTAATCTTGTTCCTTTTGCAGCCCAATCTCTTGAAGACCCTGTTCCATACTCTTTCCCTGCAATCACGACAAGCGGAACATCCTCTTCTTTATATTTCATCGCTGCATCATAAATACTCATCTGCTCATTAGATGGTATATGTTTTGTATATCCGCCTTCTACGTCATCAAGCATAAGATTGCGAATACGAACATTGGCAAATGTTCCGCGCATCATAACCTCATGATTTCCTCGTCTTGAGCCATAAGAATTAAAATCTTGAACACCAACTTGATGACTTTGCAGATACTCGCCTGCAGGACTTTTTGTAGATATCGCGCCAGCTGGGGAAATATGATCGGTCGTCACACTATCCCCTAAAAGAGCGAGGGCGCGTGCGCCAATTACATTTTCCGTCTCTTGCAGTTCCATTTTCATACCTTCAAAGAAGGTAGGATATTTCACGTAAGTTGAAGACATTTTCCAGTCATATGTTTGACCGGATTCATCGCCACCAATCTCTTGCCATTCTTTTGTACCTTTAAAAACATCGGCGTATCTTTCACGAAACATTTCAGGCGTTAAACAACTTTCAACGATCTCACGGATTTCTTTATTACTCGGCCAGATATCTTTTAGATAAACATCCTTGCCCTCAATATCTTGGCCAAGAGGATCATTATATAAATCTATTTTCTTTGATCCCGCGATTGCATAAGCAACAACCAGAGGCGGAGACGCTAAATAATTCGCTCTTACATGAGGAGAAATTCTTCCTTCAAAATTACGGTTACCAGATAATACACCGCACACAGTGAGATCATGATCTTCTACGGCCTGACGAATATTGTCAGGCAATGGGCCAGAATTTCCGATGCATGTTGTACAGCCATAACCAACAAGATGAAAACCAAGTTTATCTAGATCGTCTTGTAAATTAGCCTTTTCAAGATATTCGGTAACAACTTGCGATCCAGGAGCGAGAGACGTTTTAACCCACGGCTTTACTTTTAAACCTTTTGCTAGCGCGTTCCTTGCCACAAGCCCTGCAGCAACCATCACATCCGGATTAGATGTATTAGTACAGCTCGTAATTGCTGCAATAACAACATCTCCATGGTCCAGCGGGTATGGACCCTTTTCTTGAGAATGAATGTCTACAGTTTGAGCCAGTTGTACCCGTTCATTGTAATCTTCATAATTAATTTTCTTTTGAGCAATATCAGGTGTATCAGCTTTATCTGCAATATGTTCAAAAAACTGAACTGAAGCCTTGGAGAGAACAATACGATCTTGGGGACGTTTTGGTCCTGCTACACTTGCCTCTACATTAGACAAATCGAGAGCGAGCGTGTCTGTAAATTCAGGCTCATGGCCTTGCTCTCTCCATAAGCCTTGTTCTTTTGCGTAAGTTTCAACAAGAGCCACTCTCTCAGGATCGCGGCCTGTAAAGTTTAAATAACGAATGGTTTCTTCATCAATTGGGAAAAATCCGCATGTTGCCCCATATTCAGGAGCCATATTACTAATTGTTGCTCTATCTGCGAGAGACATTGATGCAAGACCATCGCCATAAAACTCAACAAACTTACCAACAACGCCTTTTTCACGAAGCATTTGCGTTACAGTTAAAACTAAATCTGTTGCGGTAACTCCTTCTTTTAAAGAGCTCGTCAGCTTAAAACCAATTACCTCTGGAATAAGCATTGAAATGGGTTGGCCCAACATAGCAGCTTCAGCTTCAATACCGCCAACGCCCCAGCCTAAAATTCCGAGGCCATTAATCATGGTTGTATGAGAATCTGTTCCCACTAACGTATCAGGATAAGCGATGGTATCGCCATTTTGGTCTGTGTCGGTCCAGACAGTTTGTCCTAAATATTCTAAATTCACTTGGTGGCAAATGCCTGTACCAGGAGGAACAACACGAAAATTGTTAAACGCTTCTTGTCCCCAGCGCAAGAATTCATAACGCTCATTATTGCGCTCAAATTCTTTTTGAACATTAAGCTCAAAAGCGCGTGCATTCCCAAATTCATCAACCATAACTGAATGATCTATAACTAAATCGACGGCGGATAGAGGGTTAATTTTTTCAACATCCCCTCCTAAATTTTTAATGGCTTCGCGCATTGCTGCAAGGTCAACAACTGCAGGTACACCTGTAAAATCTTGTAAAAGCACTCTTGCAGGACGATAGGCAATTTCTTTATCAGATTTTTTATCTTTCAGCCATTCAGCAATAGCTTTTACATCATCAACGCTAACCGATTGATAATCTTCATAACGAAGTAGGTTTTCTAATAAGACTTTCAAAGAAAATGGCAGCTTAGAAATATCTCCAATTGCCTGTGAGGCTTTCTTCAAGCTGAAATACGTATAGCTCTTATCTCCAACCTTTAAAGTGGATTTGGTATTTAAGCTGTCATGTCCTATTTTTGTCATAGAAATCGCCTCAGTTATCAGTAGAAATAGTTAATTTGACCCTCATAATAGCACAGAAATCGTTAATAAAAAAACCACAACCCCTTGAAAAACAATAAAAAGATTTAATTTCCATAAATTAACAGAAATGTGGCCCATTTTCGCCATATTTGAAAGAGATACTGGAATAGTAATAAAGAATTCGTCGTTAAAGATGCTTTTTAATTTACATTTATAATTTTCTCGTCTCTTCAAAATCGTCGCCCAGAGCGACGATTTTACTTTTAGAAGCTATTTACATCGCGCCCCTATTCTTTCGTACTCTTCAAGACTATCTATTGCTTGCTGACGGGTTCTTCTCTCTTTATTCATAGCTTCATTATAATCCATAAGAAGATTATTTAATGTATTTTGAAGGTTAGTTTGAACAACAGGGATTTCATATATGCTATATGGTCCAAATTGTTTCATTTTATCAACCTCACGCTTTAGCCCTTGGCCAATAATTTTACTATATTTGTTTACTATTAGTTGATCTTCGCGCACATGAAGCATTTCATGAGCCATCACTGCTGTATGCATACAACTGCCTTTAGGGTGCTCTCTCGCTATGAAAATAGTTGGCTCAACATTAACTGAGACATCAATAGATTTAATGTAAACACAGCCCTGTTCCGCCCTCTCATATCTCTCCTGCAAAAACTTGATTTCGTGCTTTACTTGAATTGACCCACTCATCAGACCACTCACTTCAGTTTTATGTTGAGGGCCATAGGGGGAGACTGTATCAACATCGACATTATTGAGTTCTTCTTTAGAACGAGTAAAATCATATTGGATACGACTATTTGACGGCCTTACATTCACACGAGTTGGTGTTTTAGGCTGACATGTAACCACTGAAGACGTAGGCATAGCTTGAAAGTTTAAAAAACCAGCTAATAAAAATTCTAAACCGAACAAATTACACCTACTTTACAACTATATTTTCTTCCAATATGACATGAACTCGTTTAAAAATCTCTAATTGAAGTGAATTTATGAGGTAAATTTATGGGTCTTGTTATTGGAAAAGCGCTAGTTCTCGCTCTAGATATATTTTTTTGGATTATAATCATACAGGTTGTGATGAGCTGGCTTATTGCGTTTAACGTTGTGAACATTCAAAACTCACAAGCCAGACGATTTATTGAAATCCTTCATAAAATCACGGATCCAGTTTACAAACCTTTAAGAAAGTTTATTCCGTCTATAGGTGGAATTGATATTACGCCCATTATTATTATCTTTGGAATATCAATTCTAAAAAATATTATTGTTACAACACTTATTTATCCGGGCTTGTAAGATATGAGCACAACAATCATAGATGGCAAAAAAATTGCCAAAGAGACAAGAATAGACATTGCGAAAGATGTTCAAGCTCTTTTAGACAACGGTAAAAAAACTGGCCTCGCCGTTATCCTTGTAGGTAATAATCCAGCATCCCATGTCTACGTTAAAAATAAAATCAAAGCTTGCGCAGAAGTTGGAATTGAAAGTTTTGAATATCAATTAGATGAAAGCGCAACTTATAATGAAATTGAAGCGCTTATTTTAGAACTCAATGATAATGATGAAATTGATGGAATTCTTTTACAACTTCCTCTACCAGATCATCTTTCAAAAGTTCAAGAGGACTTAGTACAACTGATCAATCCCGAAAAAGATGTTGATGGCCTCACTATTACAAACGCAGGAAAATTAATATTAGCTACACAAGGTGGACTTATCCCTTGTACACCTTCAGGGTCATTACACTTAATAAAAGAAATCAAGGAAGATTTATCGGGCCTTTATGCTGTTGTCATTGGCAGGTCAAATCTATTTGGCAAACCAATGGCTCAATTACTCCTTCAAGAAAATTGTACTGTGACAACAGCCCATAGCCGTACAAAAAATATTCAAGAGATTTGTAAACAAGCTGATATTCTTGTTGCTGCAGTCGGACGAGAAAAAATGGTTCAATCCAATTGGGTTAAAGACGGTGCGATTGTTATTGATGTCGGAATAAACCGTATGGAAAACGGAAAACTCTGCGGGGATGTTGACTTTGATAATGTGAAGGAAATTGCAGGGGCTATTACACCAGTTCCTGGAGGCGTTGGCCCGATGACAATTACTTATCTTCTTGCCAATACTCTAGAAGCATCAAGGAAAAAAGCTTAAATGTTTATTCACCTTGCGCTTTTGAATACCCTCGCTCGCCATTAAAGGTGTGAAGCATTAACGCATTTGTAAAATTCATATCGGCCTCATTGAGATTTGATAGAAGCTGAACAACTTCTGACGTCTTTACAGGCTCTTTATTTTTACTTTCAAAACGTAAACGCCAATTATCTGTACAAAATGTTTCTTTTGCACCCTCAGGCCATACTTTCACACCACGGTTTGAAATTAGACTTAAGACAAGATTATCCGTTAAGCATTTTTGAACATCTTCTGCCAAATTATCAGCGCTTCCTTTATAATTTAAACCTATATCAACACCTACTCTTTCTTTTTCTTCTTCGAGAACGTCTTTCAGCGCAGGTAAAATAATTCCTTTTCCCTTTTTGTCATACTCAACGGTGGAGAGAGTACTAGGCGCTTCTCCTAATCGTTCAATGACAGCGTCAGAGAAATCTTTTGTCCCAACTTTAGTTTTACTCACATCTTCTCTATAAATATCGCCCGTATGAATCCCATCTTCGATTGTCTTCTTCCATGCATTATGGATTTTTTCTGCAACTTCACTTTGACCAACATGAACGAGCATCATAACAGATCCAAGTAATAGACCAGAGGGGTTAGCTATTCCTTGCCCTGCAATATCAGGCGCAGAACCATGGACAGCTTCAAACATTCCAAAATCGATCCCTATATTTGAAGACCCTCCTAGCCCTACTGATCCTGTAATTTCTGCGGCAACATCTGAAACAATGTCACCGTATAGATTAGGTAAGACCACAATATCAAACATATCCGGATGCGCTGCCACTTTAGCTGTTCCAATATCAATAATCATGTGATCTTGCTCAATATCTGGATATTCTGCGCCTATCTCATCGAACACTTTGTGAAAAAGGCCGTCAGACATTTTCATGATGTTATCTTTTGTCATACAAGTTACTTTTTTGCGTCCATTCGCCCGCGCATATTCAAACGCATAACGACATATTCTTTCAGACCCTGGGCGGGAAATAAGCTTCAATGACGCCATAACCTGCTGAGATTGACGATATTCAATACCACCATATAAATCCTCTTCATTCTCACGAATAATCACTAAATCCATATTTGGGTGATCTGTTTCCACAAATGGAGAGTAAGAAACACAAGGACGAACGTTTGCAAATAATCCTAATGTTTTTCGAATAGTCACATTGAGGCTTTTATAGCCTCCCCCTTGAGGAGTTGTGATAGGGGCTTTCAAGAAAATTTTTGTTTGTCTTAATGAGTCCCAGGATTGATCATCAATTCCTCCTGGAGCTCCTCTTTCGTAAACCGCTTTTCCAATTTCTATTTCTTTGTAGTCAAGAGCTGCACCAGCAGATTCTAATATTTCTAACGTGGCATCCATAATTTCAGGGCCAATCCCATCGCCTCTAGCAATAGTTATAGGGGTTTTCTGAGACATAAAAGAATCCTTATTTTTTGAAATTGCGTTTTAGAGTAATTTTCCTTATGAACTATACGCGGATCAAAAATTCAGTCGAGAAAAATATGAGCAAAATTACAGGCGAAAGCTTTAAAGTTATTACAATCATTCTGATTGGATGGTCTGCTTTTGCTTTTGCTGATGTCACAAGTAAAATTTTATCAGAAGGCTATCATCCTGCTTTTATCTTAATAATTAATGGCTTGCTTGCTCTTATTTTATTGATTGGCACTATTCTATTTCAAAAAGGCTTAAAAGGATTTTTGAGTCCAAACTGGAAATGGCTAATTGTGAGAGGTGCCTGTATTGCAGTCACAGCAACAGGGGTGGTAAATGCTCTCGCCTTGATTCCAATAGCAGATCTCTACGGTATTACGTTTTCAGCCCCATTTATAGCGGTAGTTCTCTCAGTTATTTTTTTAAGAGAAAGCGTAGGATTGCATCGGTGGGTTTCAATTATTATCGGATTTACTGGTGTTCTCATTTTATTGGGACCACAATTTAATACAATGAATACAGGAATATTATTTGCCATTGCTGCAACAATCTCTATTGCTGTTGGTACAATCATTATTCGTAAAATTGGAAAATATGAATATTTACCCTTATTTGTATTATATCCCTATATTGGAATTTTAGCGGTAAATATTCCTTTAGGGATTCCTGAAATTAAGCCAATTGCAGCAGAGAATCTTCATTTATTTATTATGAATGCAATTTTAGTTTTAGTGGGGCAATTAGGAGTCACTTGGGGAACTGCAAACGCAAAAGCAACGGCGAGTGTTGCACCATTTGTATATATACAAGTTGTTTGGGGTATTGCCTTAGGGTTTTTATTTTTTGGTGATATTCCGTCAATCACGACTTCTATAGGACTTTTTTTGGTTATGACTGCTGGTCTTTATATGATTTATCGTGAAAATAAATTAAATCGAAAGACCTAGTGGTTGTGGATTTTTCGGGGCTAATTATCAGAGGCTTTATAATGAATGTTTTCTGAGAATTTTTGCTTTCAACGCAATCAACGTTGTTATTTTAGATACAATATGCGTTTACAATTAAAATATATGACTGTATTCCTATACCTTCAAGGATATTTTATATTTTTTTCTTTTTTTTTATGTAATGAAAATATAAACTATGATTGTAAAAACAGGGAATTACTATGTTACTAGATATTTTAGAAAATTTAAGAGTTACAGCAAGTAATGATGATTTTGATAGTCGTAGGACTCATGAAAGGCGTTCTTCGGATCAATGCATCGCTATGGTTGATGGTCAATCATTTACCGTAGAAAATTGGAGTCAGGGTGGAATCCTTTTAAATGGAGACACTAAAAGATTTTCTACCAATGATTTAAAAGATGTAACTATCAAATTTAAAACTGAAGATAAAATTATTAATATCGAACATAAAGGAACGATATTAAGAAAAAATAACCTTCAGACCGCAATACAATTTTTACCTCTTACAGAAAGAGTAGATAAGCAATTTCAGCATGTTATTGATGATTATGTAACGAAAGAGTTTGCAAAATCCCAAAGATAAAAAAGCCCCATTTTGGGGCTTTTATTTATTGTATAGACGTTCGAAAGTCTTAGTCACTTTTTCAATAAATGATAGATCTTTATCTCTCCAATAGCGAGGATCACGCATCATTGATTGTAAATCTTTTTCAGAGTGGTTCATAATTTCATTCTTTGCGCTCACTATCGGCTCATCTCCTTGCATCATATTATATAAAACAAGGATACCTTCAGATGAGTTATTATATGAATTTTTTCCTATTTACTTTTTGAATATATAATGGGAGTTTAATCCTAAAGTAAATATAATTTTTTCTAAATAATAGGAAATTCAATGCTTTCACACGAACAAATCTGGACTGCGATTGACCGTTTAGCCAATAGCTTTGGATATAGCCCCTCGGGCCTTGCCAAGCAATCCGGCCTTGATCCAACATCTTTTAATAAAAGCAAACGTTTTGGGCCTGACGGGAAGCCACGATGGCCCTCTACAGAAAGTCTTTCTCGTGTGTTAGCGGCAACTGGCGCAAATATGACTGATTTTATTGCTCTGGTTGATCAAGATGAAGATCACGTAAAAAAATCAATTCCTGTTATTGGATTTGCTCAGGCAGGAGCCGCTGGTTTCTTTGATGAACAAGGCTACCCAATGGGCGATAGCTGGGATGAAGTTGAATTTCCTGAATATCAAGCAAAAGAAAAAGGCGTTTATGCCTTGAAAATTAATGACGATTCCATGGAACCGTTATATAGAAAAAATGATGTGTTAATTGTATCTCCAAAATCTCCTCTTCGAAAAGGCGATCGTATTATTGTAAAAACTTGCAATGGTGAAGTAATGGTTAAGGAACTTATTAAACAAGCCTCAAATAAAATTGAAGTAAAATCATTGAACCCAGCACATGAGGATAGATCATTTCAAATGAGAGAATTATCGTGGATTGCGCGTGTAATGTGGGTCAGTCAATAAGGAGAGAAAATGATAAACAAAGATATTGCAAAACAATCTGCAAAAATATTACTTGAGACAAAATCGGTTCTCATCAACACACAAGATCCTTTTACTTATACATCTGGAGCAAAAGGACCTGTTTATGTCGATTGCAGAAGACTTATTTCATTTGTTGAAGAAAGAAGACAGCTCATGAAATTCGCTGGTGAAATACTTCAAGATTTAAATATTGATTTTGTTGCAGGTGGTGAAACTGCTGGCATACCTTATGGTGCGTTTCTATCTGAAGAATTATCTAAACCTATGCTTTATATTAGAAAAAAGCCAAAAGGTTTTGGACGCATGGCTCAAATCGAAGGCCATTTTGATGATCAGGCAAAGCCAAATGTTCTACTGGTTGAAGATTTGCAAAGAGATGGCGGAAGTAAAGTGCCCTTCGTCGAAGCTCTTAGAAAAGCAGGTGCAGAAGTTACTGATAGTTTTGTTGTATTTCATTATGGAACATTCCCCAAAAGCGAAGAAAGAATGAAAGAATTAAATATTAACTTACATTCACTCTGTACATGGTGGGATATTTTAGATGTTGCCGCAGAAGATAAAATTTTTGATCAAGACACAATTTCTTCAGTAAAACACTTTTTAGAAAAACCTGATGACTGGTCTGAACAATTTTTGAAAAATACTGCATAAAATGTCCAAAATAGAAAAAATACATTTTTTTGCTGCTGATAGTCCCGAAGCGAACAAAAAACATGACTTTTATTTAAAGAATATAAATCACCATCCTATTGAAGATGCAGATGTGATTGTTGTTCTTGGGGGAGATGGGACGATGCTTGAAGCTCTCCATTTTTTAGATGATAAAAAATTTAACCTGCCTGTTTACGGAATTAATTGCGGATCTATAGGATTTTTATTAAATCCCAATGAGGATAATAGCCTTCTTAAAGTAATTAATGAATCAAACCCTGTTGAAATTTATCCGCTTAAAATGTCATGTATTGATTCAGAAGGGCAAAAAAAAGAAGCAATTGCTTTTAATGAAGTTTCTCTCCTTCGCGAAACACGTCAAGCCGCACAGTTAAAAATCACAATAGATAATATTACTAGATTAGAGCAGCTAATTTGTGATGGAATATTACTATCAACGCCTGCCGGTAGCACAGCCTATAACTTATCTGCTAACGGTCCGATCTTACCTATATCGGCAAATCTTCTATCGCTTACACCTATTAGCTCTTTCAGGCCACGACGATGGCAAGGTGCCCTTCTCCCATCAGAATCTGAAGTACAGATTGATGTGTATCATTCTGAAAAGAGGCCAGTCAGTGTGACGGCTGACTCAAAAGAATTTAGAGATATTCAGAGCGTGAATATAAGGCAATCAAAAACGGTTAGCCGAACACTTTTATTTAACCCTGAGCACAATCTAGGAGAACGGATTGTTCAAGAACAATTTACAACTTGTTAGGCTTAAGCTTTTCTCTTCGCTTTTTTAACTGAACGTAATTTGCGTTCTTTAGCCAACTCATTTTCAATATCTTCTAATTGCCCAGCGATCTCTTCGTTAATATTACCTTCTTGTATAATCCCACTCTCAGGGATAAGTCCTAGGCGTTTAGCGATTTCTTGATATCCTTCAATTAAATCACCTAAGTCGTGGCGGTAACGATCTTTATCCATTCTCTCACCAGTCTTCTCATCCCATAGACGGCAATTATCGGGAGAGACTTCATCAGCAAGAATGATGTAAAGCTCTCCTTCATCGCCATATAAACGACCAAATTCTAACTTGAAGTCGATAAGCCGTAAGCCAATAGCTGAAAATAATCCGATAAGGAAATCGTTTACACGTAAGGCTTGATGGACCATTTCTTCTAGTTCAAACGGATCAGCCCAATTAAAGCCAACAATATGTTGTTCACTTACAATTGGATCATTTAATTCATCATTTTTGTAGTAAAATTCTACAAGAGGTTGATGAAGTATAGTGCCGTCTGCTACCCCCAAGCGGCGCGTTAATGATCCTGTCGCAACATTACGAATAACAACTTCAAGAGGAACAATTTCAACCTCTCTTACAAGCTGTTCTCGCATATTTAGAGAACGTATAAAATGCGTAGGAACCCCTAACGCCTCCAATTTTGTCATAATATGTGCAGAAATTCTGTTATTTAGAACCCCCTTACCTGCAATTACGCCTTTTTTATCAGGATCTATAGAGGTAGCCGATACATTATCTTTAAAATATTGTATGAGAGTGCCTGGCTCAGGACCTTCATATATAGTTTTTGCCTTGCCATCATAAAGTTCACGTTTTTTATTCATTTTGCACCTCAAATCCTTAATACCCCATATATAACCATGGATTTCTGACAAATCAAATGATAGGTTATTTTATTATTCAAATTTATAGAGGATGAATGAAATGACGTCTTTTGACAAAAAGCAGAAAGCTCACGAAAACAAATTTGCATTAGATGAAAGCAACCTATTTAAAGCAGAAGCACGGGCTTGTAAAAACTTTGGATTATGGCTTGGAGAAAAGCTTGGCTTATCTCAAGAAGAAGCAAAAAGCTATGCGGCAAAGGTTGTTGGCGCCAATTTAGAAGAACCTGGATTTGATGATGTGGTTAGATTTGTAAAACCAGATATTAAAAAAGCCTCTTTATCGATGACAGATGAAGAGATTAATCAAAAAATAGAAGAATTATTTTTAGCTGCCCAAGAAGAAATTAAAAAAGAGGCAGCTTAAAAAATGCCTCTTGAAAGTCATGTGATACAGCAAATGATCGAGGAAAACATTCCTGGAGCAAAAGTGGAAATTCAAGATCTACGGGGAGATGGAGATCACTACACTGCACATATTGTGTCAAAATCATTTGAAGGCAAAACTAAAATTCAACAACACCAAATGGTTTATAAGGCACTACAGGGAAAAATGGGTAATGAATTACATGCATTATCCATTCATACAAAAATAGAAGAGTAAAATAGGTAAAAAAATGGAAAATATTCACTTTGATCAAATTCAAAAAGAAATCGATAGCCACGATGTAGTGGTTTATATGAAAGGCACATCAGTCTTTCCACAGTGCGGTTTTTCTGCTGCGGTAGTACAAGTTTTAATGCAGTCAGGTGTACAATTTAAAGACATTAACGTCTTAGAAGATAATGTTTTACGAGAAAATATTAAGGAATTTTCCAATTGGCCTACAATCCCACAGATATACGTTAAAGGCGAGTTTATTGGAGGATGCGATATCGTGCGTGAAATGTATGAAACGGGTGAGCTTTATCAATTATTTGAAGATAAAAATATCACATATAATAAAGCAGCTTAAGAGATTAGAGTCTTGTAAGCTTACTATTTCTATGAATATTACAAGACAGTAATAATCCAAATCCAACTAATACTGCCAACATAGATGTCCCACCATAGGATATAAGCGGTAGAGGGGCACCTACAACTGGAATCAGTCCCATTACCATAGCAATATTAATAAAGGCATAGAGAAAGAAATTCACAGCAATTCCTAAGGATAAATATTTACCGAAATTGTGCTTACATTTAAATGCTACTGAAAGTCCAAATATAAGAATAAAAAATATTATGAAGAGTAAAAAGACTCCTCCAAATAGCCCCCATTCTTCTGCCCAAAGAGTAAAAATAAAGTCTGTTTGTTTTTCAGGAAGGAAATTCAGTTTACTTTGGGTTCCTTCCAAGAATCCTTTTCCGCTTACACCTCCTGATCCTAAAGCAATTTTAGATTGAATAATATGATATCCGGTGCCAAGAGGATCTGATTCTGGATTTAAGAATGTTAAAACACGGTCCTTTTGATAATCATGCATGAAATGCCAAAAAATAGGCATCAATATTAGGACTATAGCTCCACCCGCTAAAAATATCCAAAGAGGGGTACCTGCAGCAAAAAATACTGATAAACCAGCCGCACTAATCATAATTGATGTTCCTAAGTCTGGCTGTAACAATACTAAGGAGACTGGTAAAATTACTAAAATACTAGCTAGAAATAGAAATTGTGCATTCTTCATATCTTCCATAGATGCAGAATGAAAAAACTTAGCAAGTGCCATAATCACTGCAATCTTCATAAACTCTGAGGGCTGCAATTGTATAAATCCTAAATTAATCCATCTCTGAGCTCCCATGCCTGTATGCCCCATAATTTCAACAATTATGAGAGATATAAATCCTGCTATATAGATGAAATAACTTAATCGAAACCACCATTTAATATCAATTAAAGCAATTATGAGTAATCCAATCATACCTATAAAGAAGCGAATTATTTGCTTAGACGCCCATGGGTCTAAGTTCCCGTTAGCTGCAGAGTAGAGAGAAATAAACCCTACTGTTGCCATCACAGTAATTAATAGAATTAAGCCCCATCCTAAATTTTGAAATTTTTGAAACAAAGTGAGTTCATTGTTCAATTTAATAGAATTAAACATGCTGGGCCTCAATTTGATCGGGTTTTCTTTTTTGGCACTCCAACATTAAATCTCTCGCAATAGGTGCAGCTACTTCTGACCCGCTTCCACCATGCTCCACTACAACAGAGCAAACATATCTAGGATTGTTTAGAGGAGCGTATCCTACAAAAAGAGCATGATGCCTAAAACGCCATTCTAGATCATCATTCATAATACCTAAAGCTCTCTCTGCCCTATTAATTCTTTTAACTTGAGCTGTTCCCGTCTTGCCCCCAAAAGAGTAATTTTCATCTTCAATTTTTGACGCAAAAGCTGTCCCAGTTTTATCATTCACAACTCTATCCATACCTTTTTTTATGACATTTAATGACGAGTTTTTAACATTTATTTTAGGCCATAATTTTTCTTGTGATTTTTCTTGTCCAACATATTCGACTAGCCAAGGTTTTACAGCATATCCACCATTTATAAGCCTAGAAGTCATGACTGCAAGCTGGAGCGGCGTACTTAAAATATATCCTTGACCAATACTAGCAACAATTGTTTCTCCTGGCCTCCATTTCTCATTAAGTGCTTGTTTTTTCCAATCAATTGTGGGAATTAATCCTGCTTTCTCATCTGTAAGATCAAAGTTATACTTTTCCCCTAAGCCAAATTTTTTTGCCATTTTTGCAATATTATCAATACCAACTTCAGTAGAAAGCTCGTAATAATAGCTATCACAAGATTTAGCTAATGCACTTATCGCATTAACGTATCCATGGCCACTGAGCTTCCAACACCTAAACTTATCATCCCCATATTGATAACTACCAGTACAATAAACAGTTTCATTTGATGTAAAAAAACCACCTTCCAAAGCCGCTAGAGTTGTAATCATTTTAAATGTAGAGGCTGGCGGATATTGGCCACTCAGCGATTTATTGTTGAGTGGAAAAGCAGGATTATTAAGAATTTCCTGCCACTCATTTTGTGATAACCCTTTAGAAAATAAGTTAGGATCAAAACTGGGGTGAGACGCCATAGCGTAAACAGCTCCTGTTTTCGAATCCATGATAATTGCCGATGCGCTTTTATGTTCGCTAAGTCTATTTTGTGTAAATCTTTGTAATTCAGAATCTATTGTGAGTGTAAGTGATTGCCCTTGATTAGCTTTTAAGCGATCAATCTCTCTTACCTTTCGGCCTCTGACATTAACTTCTAAATGTGATGTTCCTGATGCTCCTCTTAAATTCAAGTCATATGCTTTTTCTATACCCGTTTTCCCTATACGAAAACCGGGAGCCTTCATGAGAGGATCGTCCGTCATTTCAGATTCATTAACTGCGCCTAAGTATCCAATAATATGACTGGTTGCCTTCTCAAAAGGATATGTACGAATTTCTCCCTCTTCTATGAAGATACCTGGTAGTTCGGAAATATTAACTTCTAGTTTTGAAACCTCTTCCCAACTTAAGTTATCTTTAATTTCAATGGGTAAAAAAGAAGCTAACTTTTTTGCTTGCTCTTCTACTTTATTAATACGCCAGTTTTCTATCTCGATAAGCTCTGAAACATTACTCAGCACCTCTTTTAAATTCTCTGCTTGCTCTGGAATAATCAATAATCGAAAATTTTGATTATTAATCGCTAGAGGAACACCTGATCGATCAAAAATTTCTCCTCTAGAGGGAATAATCAATTTAGTGTTTATTCTGTTTTTATCTGCTAAAACTTGATACTTGCTTCCTTCAAAAATTTGTAACCAAGCTAACCTTGCCCCTAAAGCTGTTAATGCAACCGTCTGTAAAGCTCCAAGTAAAAATATCCTACGATTAAATATTTTTTCTTTTTTTGAATCTAGCATAGACGTTAATTTGTTGGCAGTAATTTATGAATAGGAATAAATAATAGAACCATAAATGGGTATATACAAATGGTAAAAACAAATGACCATAGTAAAGGCTCAAATCCAAAAAACTGAAGTGAAATCAAACTAAAAAATATCCACTCACAAGCCAGTAAAAATATCACAGATAAAGAAAAAATAAGCCATTGAACAAAATAGGTTTGCGCCATTATAAATGTTCGCTGAGCTTTCAAAATGAAATAGAAGGTAATATAGAAGACAGCATGTAATCCTATTGGGTATCCAATAATAATATCCTGTAAAAAACCTAAAAAGAATAAAAAGATTCCTGAGAATAGCGATGGTCTGTAAACTGACCAATAAAAAAGAGCCATAAAGAAAAAAAGTATTTTAAATTCCACGAACGAAATAGGAATATTTAAAAAACCTAATAAAAATAAAACCAGAATTAAGGATTGAACGAGTAAGATACGCCAACTCCAATCTAATTTTTCGCTCGAAAAAAAAGAAGTCATGGATAAATTATTGGCTACGTATTAAGTTTTTAGATAATGATGTGTCGACAATTCTTACAAAAGAAATATTATCAATATCACTATGTAATTTAACTTTTACTTCTCCGTCTAGACTTCTATCTATTGTTCCAATTGGTAAGTTAGGCGGGAATATTCCACCATCACCAGATGTTACAATTCTTGAGCCCGCAATAATACCTGCGTCTTTCGCAAGGTGTCTTAAAATGGGTGTATCTGAGTTATTCCCTACTAAAATAGCTTTTTGATTGGTTCCTTCAATAAGTACAGGCAATCTAGAATTAATATCAGTTAATAATAGAACTCTTGAAGTATTTTGACCGGGCTCAATCACTCTTCCAATCATACCCTCACCTGATAAAACGGCTTGATTTTGTTTTGCGCCTTCAGAAAGTCCAGAATTAATAATAATGGTTTTCACAAAATTATTAGAGACATCAGAAATAACACGTGTCGTAAAATAATTATGCTGGTTATCAATTTTTACATTGAGTAACTTATGTAGGGATTGGTTTTCTGCCTGTAACATTAAGGCTGTTTGGTACCATTCTCTCAATCTTGCATTTTCAGCCTGAAGACTTTTATTTTCAGCCCTTAATGAAGCTATACCTGAAACAGATGTAATTGTCTGCGCAATAACCTCAAATGGTCGACTAACAAATGTAATAACAGGAGAAACGATGTCTGTTGTTGTTGATCTTAACGGGTTAATTTTTGTTGGATCTAGTATACTAAGGGTCAGAAAGATTACTGATATAAGAATTAGAAAAACTGTACTTGCTCGATTGTTTAACGCAATCGATGTTATAGTTTGTGATAGCTTTGTTTTCTTTGAATAAATTTTTTTCATACAATTAAATCAAATAATTATAGCAATGATTTACAGCAGTCACCAAGGAGTAAAAATTAGTTATACGATCCAATAAGAACAGATTTCATGCTATTCATTTCTTCTAGGGCGTGACCGGTTCCTAAAACGACACAAGATAAGGGGTCATCTGCAATTGTAACAGGCAATCCTGTTGCATGCCGCAAAACAAAATCTAAGTTTGATAGTAAAGCTCCGCCCCCTGTAAGAACGATACCTTTATCGACAATATCTGCAGCTAATTCAGGAGCAGTATGCTCTAGAGCAACTTTTACGCCCTCTACAATCTGTCCAACGGGCTCAGAGAGACTTTCTGAAATCTGGCGTTCAGTGATAATAATCTCCTTGGGAACGCCATTCATTAAATCACGGCCTTTAATATGAAGCTGCCTACCTTCACCGTCGGCTGGAGGGCACGCTGACCCTATTTCTTTTTTGATTCTCTCTGCCGTACTTTCACCGATCAATAGATTATGGACTCTCCGAATGTAAGCGATAATTGATTCGTCCATTTTATCCCCACCAACGCGGACTGATTTAGCGTAAACAATTCCACCTAAGGAGATAACGGCAACTTCAGTTGTGCCGCCACCAATATCAACAACCATAGACCCTGACGGCTCTGTTACTGGTAAACCAGCTCCAATCGCTGCAGCCATAGGCTCTTCAATAAGCTGAACTTGGCTAGCACCAGCGCTTTCAGCAGACTCTTGAATCGCTCTCTGCTCAACTGCAGTTGATCCAGAAGGAACGCAAATCATCATCTTTGGAGAGACAAATGATCTGCGATTATGCACTTTGCGAATAAAATGCTTAATCATCGCTTCAGTCACTTCAAAGTCTGCAATAACACCATCTCTTAAAGGTCGTGTGGCAACGATATTTCCTGGAGTACGTCCAAGCATTTGCTTAGCCTCATTTCCTACAGCTAAGACATGCTTTTTACCATTCACAATGGAAATGGCTACAACTGAGGGCTCATTTAAAACGATACCTTGATCACGAACGTAGACAAGAGTGTTTGCCGTTCCCAAATCAATTGCCATATCGGCAGACATAAAACCAAATAGCTTAGAAAACATGTTTAATTCTTACTTTAAGATAATGGATTAAAGTTATATCAAAGTTATTTTTTGAGAACAGCCCCATATTGAATAAAAAGTGCTATTTGCACAAAAAAAACCGCCATTAAGGCGGCTTCTCTAAATTCTATATGTTTATGATTAACCTTGCCGTGCTTTAAAACGTTTATTCATTTTATTAATAACGTACACGCGGCCACGACGGCGAATAACACGGCAATTTCTATCGCGTTTTTTCAATGTTTTCAAAGAGTTAGCAACTTTCATTTTATTCGCCTTATAAATATTATTAAATTATTTGTGGAATATAGAGATTTAAGAGCCTTTTTGTCAAGCTTTCCGTGAAATTCTTATAGAATAATCCTATAAATGATTGCAAATAACTTACAAAAACTCGAAAAGCGTTTTATTCCGCCTTCAAACTGGATAGAAGACTATTTTGAAAATGAAAATACAAATCATAGAATAAGATATTGCTATGTAAAATCAGAGCAAGGAAAGGGTACAATCCTATTACTACCTGGTTTAAGCGAATTTTCAGAAAAATATATTGAAACTACTTGTTATCTTAATGGCTTAGGATACTCGGTTTATATTTTAGATTGGTGTTTTCAGGGAAAATCAACACGCTTAAAAGACAATTATCAAAAGCGGCATTCTAATGGATACGGCAAAGATTTAGATGATCTAAATAGCTTTTTAAATCAACTCCACACTAACACACCCTTATTCATAATGGCTCATTCTATGGGGGCTCATATAATTCTGCGGTATCTTGCGCAGCATAAAAATAATATTAAAGCAGCATCTCTTTCTGCTCCTATGCTTATGCCGTTAGCTTTTAAGAATATGATGCCTATTTATTCGTTAATTTTAAAGCTTATGCCCTCAAAATATATGACAAATTATGTTTGGGGAGGCACGGATTGGGTACCAAATTCAAGACAAAAAAATGGACTTGATATTTTTAGCTCAGATCCAATTCGAGATAAAATTCATGATTACTGGTCTGAGTGCGATCCTTCACTACGCGTAGGCAGCCCTACATTTGGATGGGTGCAAGAGACAATAAAATCAATTCGCTTATTAGAAGAAAACATCTCAAATATAAAAACACCTCTTTTACTATCTATGGCTGAGAAAGATTTAATTGTAGATAATAAGACGATCAAAAAAGCTGCTCAAAAACTTCAAAAAGCAAAGCTCACTAATATAAAAAATGCAAAACATGAAATTTTAATGGAGACTGATCAAATTCGTAGTCAATTTCTAGAAGAGAGCATCAATCTTTTTGAGAACTCAAAGTAATCCACTCATCCTCAGATAAAGTAGTGATCCCTAAATTCTGCGCTTTTTTTAGCTTTGATCCAGCCTTGTCTCCTGCAATAAGATAGTCGGTCTTTGCTGATATTGATCCTGTAACTTTCGCCCCTAGCCTTTCAGCCAAGGCCTTTGCTTCAGATCGACTTTGCTTTACAAGAGTTCCTGTAAAAACAAGAACTTTTCCTGAAACCGGACTATCTGAGTTTATGGTCTCTTCAATAGCTTCAATTTCGACCCGTTTTTCTAATGCGTCTAGAATCTCTTGATTATGACTTTCATTAAAAAAGGAAATAATATCTTTTGCAACTGATGCTCCTATATCCTCAATGCTAATTAGATCGTTATAAGCTTCTCCTGCCTTATCTTTAGCATTAATCATTTCTTGTGAGAGAGTTTCTAAGTTTTTATAGTGAAGAGCCAATTTTTTGGCTGTTGCTTCCCCGACTTGCCTAATACCCAAAGCATAAATGAATCGATTAAAGCTAATTTTCTTTTTATCTTGAATAGATTGAAATAAATTTTTAACTGATAACTCACCCCAACCCTCTTTCTCTTTAATATTAATCTCGTCTCTTTGTTCACGATTTTCGAGAGTAAAAATATCAACAGGAGAGCGAATAATCTTATCATCCCAGAATTGCTCAATAATTTTATTTCCTAGACCTTCAATATCAAAAGCAGGACGGCTAACAAAATGCTTTAACCTCTCTTTCGCTTGAGCATCACATATTAATCCGCCTTGACACCTCACAGCAACCTCATCATCTTCTTGAATAGCGTCCGATCCACACACAGGGCAGCTATTTGGGAAAATATATCTCTTAGAATCTGATCTGCGTTTTTCTAAAACAACTCCTGTAATTTGAGGGATAACATCGCCAGCCCTTTGCAAGATTACATGATCTCCTATCCTGACATCTTTTCGTTCAATCTCATCTTTATTATGTAGGGTGGCATTAGACACAACAACGCCGCCTACACCTATTGGTTGTAATCGTGCTACAGGTGTTAAAACCCCGGTTCGGCCGACCTGAATATCAATATCTTCTAAAACTGTGACAGCTTTTTCTGCTGGAAATTTATGGGCGGTTGCCCAGCGTGGTGCTCTAGAAACAAATCCTAAGCGTTCCTGGTACTCTAGATTATTGACTTTATAAACGAGCCCATCGATTTCGTAATTAAGATCTGCACGCTCAATTTCCATTTTTTTGTAGTAATTAATAAGTTGCTCAACAGTAGAGCATAAAGCAACAGGCTCCGCCCCTTGAAACCCATAACTTATTATAGACTCTCTAATTTCTTTTTGGGTCTGCCCTATAGATTGGCTGACCTCACCAAGCGCATAACCATAAAAATCTAAAGGCCTTGTTGCCGTAACAGAAGAATCTAATTGTCTTAAACTCCCTGCCGCAGCATTTCGTGCATTCGCAAAGACTTTTTCGCCTTTTTCTTTTTGTATTTGATTTAAAATATCAAATTCTTTTCGAAGCATAAAAACCTCGCCGCGTATTTCTATTATTTCAGGAAAATCACCTTTGAGTTTATGTGGTATTGTTTTTATCGTTTTTATATTTTGGGTAATATCCTCACCTTCAAATCCATCTCCTCTTGTCGCTGCATGGACCATTACGCCTTTCTCATAGCGAATAGAGCACGACAAACCATCTATTTTGGGCTCAGCAAAAATTTCTATTTTATCAGTTTGATCTAGTTTTAAGTATCGATAAAGACGATCAAGGAAACCATTCAACTCTTCTTCAGAAAAAACATTTCCTAAAGATAACATAGGAATTGTATGTTGAATTTTATTAAAAGCCTTCGATGGTTTGCTACCTACTGTTTGTGTAGGGCTGTCAGCGTTGATCAGTTCTGGGAATTCTGCTTCTAGCTTCTGTAGCTCTCTGTATAACGCATCATACTCTGCATCTGACACTTCAGGAGAATCATCTACATAATATTTTCGATTATGTTTTTTGATTTCAGAAGAAAGATGAGCATACTTTTCCACCACATCTTGGGATATTGAATTATAACTCTGCTCCATTTAAGCAGCCTTTTCTAAGAGCTTACCTGCCGCTGCGCGCGCTTCTGTTGTAACATCTTCAGCTGATAGCATTCTTGCAATTTCCTCTTGGCGCTTTTCTTTAGTTTCTAAAGCTTCTATAGAAACTGTAACATCTTGGTCTTCAGATTTTTGTACAATCCATTGATGATCTGCTTTAGCTGCAACCTGCGGCGAATGCGTTACAACAAGAACTTGCTTATGTTTCGATAAAGCATCTAAAAGCTCTCCAACAGCAGCAGCTGTTGCACCGCCTATCCCACTATCTACTTCATCAAAAACCATAGTTGGGACAGCACCGGTACCTGATAATGCAACTTTTAATGCTAGAGATATACGAGATAATTCTCCCCCAGAAGCCGTATCTTTTAAATGTCCAAATTCACTATTAGGGTTAGTCGAAATTAAAAATGTAACTTTATCAACCCCGTTTACAGACCAATCCTCTTCATCTTTTTGATCTATTTCTATTAAAAATTTTGCTTTATCAAGTTTGAGCGCGGGAAATTCACTCATAATTTGATCTGATAGAGTTTTTGAAAATTTTTGCCTTTGCTGTGTAAGTTTTTCACTTATTTTTAAATATTGATCTTTTTTCAAGTTCTCTTGTTTTACAATTTCAGCAAATAAATCATCAATATTATCAATTTCGTTTAGAGCTTGAGCTATTTCCTCACGCTTATTTGATAGATCATCGATATTACAATTATGTTTGCGTGCTTGCGTTTTTAAAGCAAATAGACGATCGTCTATTTCTTCAAGAGAATAGCCGCCGCTGTCAATGTCATCTAATAATAATCTTGTTTCGTTAAAAACTTCTTCAATCTCTGCATTCATTCTCTCTAGAGCATCACGTGCTGACTGCCCCTCATCATCTAACTTTTCAAAGCCTCTCCAAATTTGAGCTGAGAGTGATTGAATTTCATCTAATTGTTGTAAAGATTCCTGAGTAACTTCTTGAATATTAACTGTATTCTTTAATTTAGATTTTAATTGAGTAAGTTTCTGTTCTTCCCCCTTCTCAGGCGACAACATATCAATATCGTGGAGAGAAGTTTGCAGATAATCTTGTTCTTCTTTCAGGCGGTCTTTTCTATTTTGTAAGCTAATACGCTCTTTTTTAATTGATTGCCAATTGAGCCAAGCTTTCTCAACCTCCTTTAGGCAATCTTCATACCCTCCAAATAAATCCAGATAGCCAACATGAGTAGATTGATCAAAAATCTTTTGGTTATCAAACTGGCCATGAATATCAACCAAAATGTCTCCAACCTCTTTCAAAAAAGAAACTGACACAGGCTGATCATTAATGAATGCCTTAGATTTACCATCGCTTTTTAGTGTTCGCTTAAGAATAACTTCTCCATCGCTTTGAATGTCATTTTGCTTTAAAACTTTAAAGACTGAATGATTTGAATTGAGATCAAAATCTGCAATAACAGTGGCCTGATCAGTATTTTGGCGTATGAGTTTAGTATTTGCGCGAGAGCCCAGCGACAAACCTAAAGAGTCGAGTAAAATTGATTTCCCAGCACCTGTTTCCCCGGTTAATCCACAAAACCCGTGTTTAAAATGCATCACAAGATGATCTATCAGAACAACGTTTTTAACAGTTAAGCTTGTGAGCATCCAAGCCCTCTTTTATTCATCATCTCTAAAAACGGAACCAATTGCTCTGTTCATTAGTGATTGGTCTTCAATCATTCTTTGACGTGCTTTTTCATCTAAAATTTTATAAGTATCTTGATACCATTTAGAGCCTGGATAGTTATGCCCTAGCACAGATGCGACTTTTATAGCCTCGCCCCTTAAACCAAGAGTTAAATACGATTCCACAAGGCGATGAAGAGCTTCTGCAACATGGGTTGTCGTCTGATAATTCTCAACAACAGTCTGAAATCTATTAATCGCAGAATTAATCTGATTTCTTTTTAGGTAATAGCGACCGATTGACATTTCTTTCCCTGCCAAGTGGTCTAAAGTGAGATCACGCTTTAAACGAGCATCTCGAATATATTCGCTGTCTGGAAAGCGGGCAATTAATGTGTCGAACGCTTTTAAAGCAAGAGTTGTTAACTCTTGATCACGCGCTACATCAGAAATCTGCTCGTAATAGACCAAAGACTTCAAATAAAACGCATAATCAATCTCTTCGTTACCAGGATGTAGCTGAATAAAGCGATCTAATCCGATGATAGCGGCGGTATATTCATCAGCTTGATAAGCGGCAAAGGCAGCTTTCAGCTGCGATTTTGTTGCTAAATTTGAATAGGGAAATTCTTGTTCAACTTTTTCGTATAGTGGAATTGCTCTTAAATACTCACCATTATTTAAAGCTTCTTCAGCTTCGGCAAAAAGCGATTCTGCTGACGATTTTTCAATTTCTTCTATAAATGCTGTCTGCGCTTCTTCATTTCCAGAAAACATAGAACATGCTGGCAATAAAAATATCAATAAAACTGCTATTATTTTTAATTTGATCATAATTTCTTTTACCATTTTCAGGCAAAAAGAAAAGATAAGAAAGCTAGAAAATCACAGTATTTCTGGTGCTTGAGCTATTAGAGAACAGATTCTATTTGTTCTAGGTCTTGATGCTCATAAATAGAATCGTCTGAGCTTTCAAAATTGACATATAAATCAACATATTCCCAAGAATCTCTATTTTCAAATAGGGTTTTTAAAAGCTTATAGTTCATATCATGGCCAGCGCAAATACCTTCATACCGACCAAGAATAAGTGCCCCTGAGAGAGATAAATCTCCAACAGCATCCAATAATTTATGGCGTATGAATTCATCGTGACAACGAAGTCCCTCTTCATTCAAAACCCCTGTATCGTCAACGACTACAGCATTATCAAGTGATCCGCCTTGCGCAAGCCCATTGGCTTGCATTGCTTCCACGTCTTTTAGAAGACAAAATGTACGACAATCTGATACGTCATGCTTAAAGTTACCGTTGACGAACTTTAATTCAAAACGCTGCGTTCCGATAGGCGTGCTCTCGTAACGAATTTCACCAGAATAAACTGGTATAACAGAAGGACTTAGACGAACTTCCTTAGATCCTTCACTATAAGATATTTCTTTTAAAATACGAATAGCTTTACGAGGGGATGACTGCACTCTCAGACCAGCTTTTTCAATTTCATCGATAAAAATCTTTGAGCTACCGTCGAGAATAGGAACTTCTGGACCATCTATTTCTATGAAAGCATTATCAACACCACAGGCTCTTAAAGCGGCCATCAAATGCTCAATTGTTCCAACAGTTGCTTCGTTATGCCCAATAACTGTACATAACCTAGTATCAACAATATACTCGTAGCTCGCCGGAATTTTCTTGGATTGGGCTAAATCTACTCTTTTAAAAATAATACCTTCTCCAATTTCGGCAGGGTAAACATTCAAGTTCACATTACGCCCTGAGTGAAGGCCAATTCCTGAAATTTCTATGGTTTGATTAATTGTATGCTGCATTACATACCAATATTAAGAAATTTAACGCAAAACATAAATTCACTCTTTGTAACGCTCTGTAACGCAAAAAAAGAGGGCTCATTAAGAGCCCTCATAGAGGATTTATCTGAAGGACACCAGATAACTTAATTTGCTTGACGCCTTAAAAATGCAGGAATATCCAAATCATCTTGATTATCAGGCTTTTGTGCCGCCGGAGCGTCTATATTGAGCTGCCCTTGCGATGCACCTTGTTCACTCATTACTGTATTATGAACTGGTGAGTGGCTATTATCTCTAGCCTGGTCAGCATAAGAATATTTAGCTGGCTGTCTTTTAGACATAGGCTTATGAATACCTGTAATTCTTTCTAAAAGACTCGGCGTTCTTTTCCTTTCATTGTGTGAAACAGCTCCAGGAACAGGAGGCCTTAGAACTAAGCTACTTTTTTCGTGACCTGAGGCTGGTTGCGTTTCATGGGTTGACACGACCTGCTCATGCTTTGTCGCACTAAGTTCAGGAGATGGTTGCACCGAGGGAGTTTGATATTGAGAGGGTAGAGCATAATTATGCTCTGATTTAACTTCAGGCATAATAGGTGTAGGTGGAATAAAGCTTCCATTATGGATAGTAGCCTTAAGCGAATCATTAGTCTTAGTAGTCACAGCCTCTTTTTGAGATTTAAATTCTCTCTGCTCAAACATATCTTGTTCTGGATCTTCTGATTGAACTATTTCTTGCTTTACCGGAACAGTTTTAGGCTGGTAGCTTTCTTGACGTGCTTGCATTGTCATTGCCCGAGCAACTTCTGTCTGAGGAACGTTTGGACTTAACTTTTTCTCATCAGTACTTTTTTCCGTCGCTTTATTCAAAGTTGTAACACGGATATTTGAACCGCCACCACCTATTGTTTTAGATGCTTCGACGCTATCAATACCCGTTGCAACAACGGATACTCTCATAACGCCTTCTAATTTCTCATCAAATGTGGATCCAAATATAATATTTGCATTCGGATCAACTTCGTCGCGAATGCGATTACATGCTTCATCAACCTCATACAATGTCATGTCATGACCACCAGTAACGTTAATAATGACGCCTCTTGCACCTTTCATAGACACATCATCTAACAATGGATTATTAATGGCAGCTTCCGCAGCATCAGTTGCTCTACGTTCGCCATCTCCTTCACCAGTACCCATCATGGCTTTACCCATTTCAAGCATTGCGGAGCGTATATCTGCAAAGTCTAGATTAATAAGCCCCGGCATAACCATTAAATCTGTTACGCCACGAACGCCAGATTGAAGAACGCTATCTGCCATTTTAAAGGCTTCAGCAAATGTTGTTTTTTCATTCGCAATCCGGAATAAATTTTGATTAGGAATAACGATAAGTGTATCAACATAATCCTGCATCTCTTCGATACCGGCTTCTGCTTGCTTCATGCGGTGTGTTCCTTCGAAATGAAATGGCTTTGTTACAACACCGACAGTAAGTATCCCGCTATCACGACATGCTTTTGCAATCACAGGAGCTGCACCAGTTCCTGTACCACCGCCCATCCCGGCAGTCACAAATGCCATGTTGGCGCCATCAAGATGCTGCATAACTTCATCAAGGGTTTCGTGGGCTGCTTTCTCGCCTATTTCAGGTTTTGCACCAGCTCCTAAACCTCCTGTAACATGCGCTCCAAGCTGCATTGTGTTTTCACATAAAGATCCTTCTAATGCCTGAGCATCAGTATTACAGACTAAGAATTCACATCCTTCCAAGCCTGATGAAATCATATTATTGACGGCATTTCCTCCGGCGCCGCCAACACCAACTACTGTAATTTTAGGAGACAATTTTTGAACCTCTGGTGTTTGTATTCTAATATTAATCATTTGTAGAAACCTCCATGAAAATTTCTTAAGTTGATTCTAATCTTTCTTGCCCTAAAACGGAATCATGAAAATTCCATGATTTTAGATTGAACAGAAAAAAACGTGCTTTTTTATAAATTTGATACTTCATTTCTTGAACGATGAAATTTGGCTAAATGACTCAAATGAATCACTTTTTAAAGTGTGTCACAGTCGAAGAATGCCGCCAAGATTTGATGTTGAAATCGCTGTGGATAACATGAGGAAAGAAGGGTATAAACTTACCAGTTTTCTTTCCACCAGTTCTTAAATCGTATCCAAACTGTATCTTTCACAGCATTTTCTACAATTTCAGAAGGCATCTCATGCTGATGATGGGCGTAATATAGTAATAAACCAGCGGCTGTGGAAAAAGCGGGACCAGACGCTGCATCAGGCAAATTATTAATATGAATTGGCCTCCCCAAGCGCACTTGTTTATCTAAGACCATTTGACAAAGATCACGCATTCCTGGCAGCTGACTTGCGCCTCCTGTAAGAATGATTCGCCTACTTAACGATTTATTCTGGGAGAATTGATCCAGTTGCTCACGGATCATTTCAAAAATTTCTTCTAATCTCGGCTGTATAATGCCAATCAATAATGACCGGGGAACATGGTTTACCTTATTACTCGCTTCGCTTTCACCCAGCTGAGGAACATCGATTAGTTCTGCATCATCATGCGTTGTAACAATTGAACTCCCATAAAGCGTTTTTATTCTTTCAGCATCTTGGGCTGAACAATTGAGTCCTTTGGCAATGTCGCTTGTAACATGTGAGCCTCCTATAGGAACAGAGCCCCTAAAAATCATCGTTCCTGACTCAAAAATAGAAAAAGATGTACTGCCTGCGCCCATATCAATTAAGATGCACCCTAAATCTACTTCATCTTCTACTAAACATGAAAGACCTGATGCGTATGTTGAAGAGCATAACGCAACAACATCTAAATGACTTTTTTCTATACAGCCAATAATGTTACTTAAATATTTATTTTCAGCGGTAATCGTATGAATATTTAAATCAAGCGTTTCCGCAACCATTCCTATTGGCTGTGCAACTTCTCCTTTTCCATCGAGATTATAACCGTAGGGAATGGAATGAATTAGTTGATGCTTAGATTGGTCAATTTGCTGATACGCTTTTAAAAGCGCTTTATTAATGTCATTTTGTTCTACAGCAGCATCCGAAAGCTCTAGCTGCACTAAAATGTTATCAGACAGAATCTGGTTATCAGAAACGTTCAAAATAACATCTCTTAGGGGATATCCTTTCATTACATTCGCCGCCATATTTTCAGCGGCATGGACTGTTTGCCTTACGGATTGCTCTAAATCACCCATGCTAGAAATTAATCCACTTTTTATACCTTTTGTACTTTGGTGTCCCACTCCAATAATTTCTAAATTCCCATTATCGTCAATAAATCGGGCAATGAGGCAAACATTTTTATGCATGCCAATATCAAGGGCAGCAATAATCGAGCCTTTTGGATTGTAAACCTTTGTCATTATATTAAATTTTCTTGTCTAGACGTATCACTAAGCTCAAGGTTTTTTCCTAGCTTTGTTTTTACAGTAATCTTTGATAAATCTCTTAAGTCAATAAATTCAAGACTTTTATCTAATATTCTGTTTTCTTCATGCATATTTTTTAAGGTACTAATCGCAAGCGATATATTGTCCTCACCTAATTTTACAACCGTCTCATTTTTTAAAACCAAGTCCCATCGTCTACCTGATATAAATTTCATACTCTCAATATTTTGATAAATATCAGGTTCTGCTTGTAAAGTTAGAATCATTTCATGAGCATTTTGGGGAGCGTCGTCACCAATTAAAATAACCAAATCACGAAATTTTTCTAGATTATTCTGGGTAATAATATTTCCATCAATATCAAC
>JBCCKS010000004.1:0-80907 GCA_039027295.1 Pseudomonadota bacterium | reverse complement strand
CTGGTGCGAAATCAGTCAGATTGACTTTATATTTTTCTATATCGTTTCTACATATATTAGCTATTTCACTTTTCCCGATGCATGTTAATAGCTTCGTTTGACCGCCTAAATATGAAAATGTAATAGATGCATTACATGCTAGTCCACCTGCCTGTACGCATTGCTTTATAGCTCGTTGTTTACCATTTTTTTCTAATTCATTACTAATTAATGAAATAAAATCCAAAGAGCTGCTTCCAATAAATAAACCTTTAGAAGACATTTTAAATCAAATCTACCCCGAAATTTTGAGCCTCAGCATTCAACTTATCAATTGTTCCTTGGGAGAGGGGGATGCCGTTTTCGTTTCGCTCTTTAAAACAAAGTTTTGATCGGTCACCGGCAATGCGTACGGGTTTTTCTGGGTCAATCGGCTCTGCGGCGCGAATAAAATCTATAAAGCGGTTTGCTTGATGTTGCATATGGCTTAGGCCGGAAAATTTTTCAGGATTCCAGATTGTAATCACAACATTGCTGACCGCTTCCTCGCTGGTGATGTCGGCGGGCGGGGTCAGGCCGCCTGTTAATCCGGCCGTAAGAAAATCAACAAACATGGCAAGGCCAAAGCCTTTATATCCTTGTGCTCCGCCCATCGGAAGCGCTGCGCCGCCATTAAAATAATCATCGGGCTCGGTCGTAATTACGCCTTGCGCATCTTGTATTGTATTAGGTGGCATTTGCTGATTACCTGCTTTCGCAACCGTAATTTTGCCGAGTGCAACCGCGCTGGTCGACATATCAAGGCTGAATACATCATTGTCACCAAGCGGAATGCCGAGCGCTATGGGATTTGAACTGGTGCGCGGCTCTTTACTACCGGGCGGGGCAACCGCAATCACAGTCCCGTTATCGTTATTAAGGACGAGGCCCGCATAACCCCGCATGGCAATATATTCTGACCATTCGCCAAGGCGGCCCGTATGACCGATATTGCGAACCGCACCGCAAACGATGCTCTGTGTTTTGGCTTTTTCCAAAAGATGATCGAGGATGATCGGCATTTGCACTTGGCCTAAACCGATATCTGCATCAATCAGCGCGCTCGTGGCATCATCTTTTTCAAAAATAATGTCTGCTCCGCTTTTCACGACTTTGCGTTTGCGCATATCAATATATTGCGGCACGCGAATAATGCCGTGGGAGTCATGACCGTATAAATTCGAAAGGACTAAACTCTTTGCTGTGGCTTCGGCTTCGTCTTTTGTAAAGCCATCTGCGATTAATAATCGCGCTGCAAAGTCTTCTAATGTTTTTGCATCGTAAGTTTTTGAGGACATCATTTACCCTCTTAGCGTCGCACCTGTTTTTGATGAGACTGCATCAATAATTTTTTGTGATAGGCCATCGATCTCTGCGTCCGTTAGTGTTTGTTTCACAGGCTGAATTGTCACATTAATCGCGATTGATTTTTTGCCCTCATCAACGCCTTTGCCTTGGTAAATGTCAAAGACAGAAACATCAGTAATTAAATTCTGCTCCGCGCCTTTTGCCGCGCGGGTGATATTTTCAACATCAACATTTTCATCAACGATAAACGCAAAATCGCGGTTCACAGGCTGGAATTGTGAGAGTTTGACTAATGCTTTCGATGTGCCTTTTTTCTTGGCTTCCGGAATATTATCAAGGAAGACTTCAAAAGCCACAGCATTCTGTTTGATATCCATCTCTTCCAAAATCGCCGGATGAATTTCGCCAAACTGCGCAAGTACGTTTTTCCCCAATTTTAAAACGGCGGAGCGTCCAGGGTGAAAATATTCTGATGCCTCGCGCGCTGTTTGCAAGTTCGATGTGGGGGCGCCGGCGGCATCTAATGCGGCAATCGCATCGGCTTTTACATCATAAACATCATGATCACGATTGCCTTCCGCGCCTGTCCAATGGCGTGCGCCAACATTTCCAAAACGAAGTCCTGTTGCAACGGTTTGCTGGCCATCCACTTGGGAAGAGGCGAAAACGGGGCCGACTTCAAAGAATGCCGCGTCGCCTAGCTTCTTATCGGCATTTTGGTTCGCTGCGCTTAAAAGATTCCCTAAAATTGAAGGACGCATTTGATCAAGATCACTGCTGATCGGACTTAATAATGTGAGGGCTTCATCACCGCCGCCAAATGATTGTGCTAACTCTTTGCCCATGAATGACCATGTCACACATTCTTGTAATCCACGCGCAGCTAATGCCGTGCGCGTAAGGCGTTTTTTTGTGACGCTCGGCGTTTCGGCAATTTCACCTGTCGCATTCACGGCAACGACTGAGATAGGTTCAATTTTATCATAGCCATAAATCCTTGTGACTTCTTCGACAAGGTCGGCTTTGCCTTCTACATCGCCGCGCCAGCTGGGGGGCTGGGCTTTATTTCCATTCAATTCAAACCCAAGTGTTTGAAGAATGTCTTTTTGTTTGTCTTCTGCAATATCAATGCCCGCTAGCTTCTTTGTAAACCCAGCGTCAAATTCTATTTCACGTTTCCATTGAGGGGCAGAACCACTAACAACATGCTCGCATGCTGTTCCCCCGCAAATCTCTAAAATCATGGATGTTCCAATATCAAGGCCGTTTTGCGTGAATTCAGGATCAACGCCGCGTTCAAAGCGATAACGCGCATCAGAATCGACTTGTAAGGCACGGCCTGTCTTGGCAATGCGGTAGGGATCAAAATAAGCGCTCTCCAAGAAGACATTCTTTGTTGTCTCGCTTACGCCTGTAGATGTGCCGCCGACTATCCCGCCTAGCCCGAGTAAGCCATTTTCATCAGTAATTGCAGTCATGCCATCTTCTAAGGTGTAAGATTTATCATTGAGCGCTTCGAAGCTTTCGCCCTTCTTTGAGACACGTACAGTGATGTCGCTTTTGAGTAAATCAGCATCATAAACATGAAGCGGGCGGCCAAAAGCGATTGTCATATAATTTGTGATGTCAACGAGCGCAGAGATGGGACGAAGTCCAATCGCCTTTAATCGGCTCTGCAACCATGCAGGTGATTCTTTATTTTCAATATCTTTAATGAGCCGTCCAAAAAATTGAGAGCATCCTTCTTTATCGTCAATATGGACGTTTATACCGCCTTGTCCACTTTCTTTAAATTCAGGGACGGGATAAGATTTTAATGTGCCTAATCCAGCCGCTGCTAAATCACGAGCAATCCCGTAAATGCTTGCGCAGTCTGCTCTATTTGGGGTTAGAGCAATTTCAATGATCGGGTCGTTCATATTGTAAATATCGGTAAATGCCGTTCCAATTTTTACATCATCTGATAATTCAATAATACCTTGATGCTCATCAGAAAGGCCCATCTCACGCTCGCTGACTAGCATGCCGTTTGATTGCTGTCCCCGAATTTTTCCTTTTTTGAGTAATAAATCCGTTCCAGGAACATAGGCGCCAGCGGGGGCAAAAATACCCATCATTCCGGCTTTTGCATTAGGCGCGCCACAGACCACTTGGATTTTTTCATTGCCAGTATCAACGAGGCAAACTTTCAATCGATCTGCATCAGGGTGAGGATCTGCTTTTTCGACATAAGCAGCTTTAAACGGGGCGTACTTCTCTGCTGGATTGTTGATCTCTTCAACTTCCAAGCCGATATCTGTCAGCGTTTGACTGATCTCATCCAAAGAGGCGTCAGTATCAAGGTAATCTTTGAGCCAAGATAAAGTAAATTTCATAGTTCTATTCCTGTGTTGGTAACATATGTAAGCTGAAATTCATGCGAATTCCAATATTTTTATAAAGATTTTGAACGCTTTCATTCGTTTCATCGGCAAACCAATACAGCCGGGCCCATTGATGTTCTTTTGAAAGCTCGTGAAGATGCCAAATAAGCTGTTTTGCAATGCCTTGTCGTCTGCTGCTTTCAGCAACGTACAAATCCTGCATATAACAAGCGGGCTCTATGAACCCCGTGGTGGGGTGAAGAACATAATGCAAAAACCCACATAGATTGTCTTCCTCATAAGCTCCAAGTCCCATAACGTTTTCATTTTCATTCATAAGACGCCGCCATGTTTCTTGCGTCACCTCATCTGAAATTTGATGCAGACAATTTTCCTGCCACAGAGGGTACCAGCTTTCATAATCTGATCTACTCAGAGTTTTGATGTTCATTTAGGAATTATTGGCGCGGTTGGGGCGGTTGAGGGGATCAAATCCATAATGATCAAGCCAGCGCATATCGCTATCGAAAAATGTCCGCAAATCAGGAATACCATATTTCAGCATAGCAATACGCTCAATGCCGAGCCCAAAGGCAAACCCTTGATATTCTTCGGGATCAAAGCCGCAATTTTTAATCACATTGGGGTGAACCATTCCACATCCCAAAATCTCAAGCCAATCATCACCGGCCCCAATTTTAAGCCCGCCACCTTCGCGGCTACAACCAATATCCATTTCCGCGCTTGGTTCAGTGAAAGGGAAGAAAGAAGGGCGAAAGCGTACAGGTAAGTCATCCACTTCAAAATAGCTGCGTACAAAATCCATGAGGCATCCTTTTAGATGACCCATATGCTTTTCTTTATCAATGATTAAACCTTCACATTGGTGGAACATCGGTGTGTGTGTAATGTCATAGTCACTGCGATATGTGCGGCCCATAACGATAACCTTGATTGGCACACCTTGTTCTTGCATGGCACGAATTTGAACAGTTGATGTATGCGTACGCAGTAATCTCGCCGTCTCTTCGCCATCTGCATTTGGATCATTTGGTAAATAAAATGTATCATGCATTTCACGCGCTGGGTGTCCTGGTGGGAAATTAAGCGCTGTAAAATTATGCCAGTCATCTTCAATATCCGGACCTTCTGCAATTTTAAAGCCCATTGCGCCAAAAATGGTGGCGAGCTCTTCCATGGTATGGCTAATCGGGTGAATTTTCCCTTTTTTCTCAGGTCTAATAGGAAGGGAAACATCAATTGTTTCTGTCGCAAGACGATCTGCCAAAAGCTGCTTTTTCAGCATTTTTTCTTGCGCAGCAATCAGATCGGCAATTTCATCTTTTAAAACATTGAGAGCTTGGCCTGTTTTTTTCCGCTCTTCAGGGTCCATATTCCCAAGTGTCTTCATAAGGCCTGTAATTTTGCCTTTTTTGCCTAGCGCGGAAACACGCGCAGCATCTAGGCTTTCAAGCGTATCAGCTTTACTAATTATTTCTGTGAGTTCGGTCTTTAAACTATTTATATCTGTCATAAATAAGGTTTTACAAGGCTTTACCAAAAGGGGCAAGATCAAAAAAAATACCGCGGAGCGATCCGCGGCATTCAATATTTTTATAAAACTTAATTTTACTCAGCAGGCGTAAATGGAAGAGAGGAATGGTGCACATTAATGCGTAAATTTCCCTCCGCATCTTTAATATAACCAAATGTAAATTCGACTTTTGTTTCAACATCTGAGCCTTGTGGTGTGAAGAAGTAATTCCCCATTGAAACGGCGTAATCATTGTAAGTCACAATATGTACGTCATCGTCAAAACGTACTTTTGTCCATGGCTTAATCGCAAATCCTTTATCTTCGGCAATAGCACCGCCAACAAAGTAAGATAAAGCCTCATCAAAATTTTCACGGAATTGGTCGCTGGATGCCAGAGTTGGTTTAAATAGAACCTCTCCTAAATCATACGCATATAATGTGTTGATGTGATCACGGGCGGCTTGCTCAAAATCGCCTTCTTCGATGAAAACTTTACTAATATTTTCTATACCTTTCGCCCATTCCATTTGTGCATCCATCACCTCTTGTTTGGTGATATCCGCGGCATAAGCGGCAGGAATAAATGTCATAAAACTTAATAGACTTAAGATAGTTTTTTTCATTGTAATGAACCCCTTTTTGTAAAAGTTTTTAGTTAAACTCAAAACTATTGAAAGGGATTTAAGTTCCATTCTTTTATAAGGATATCAGGGAGTTCAGTTAAGCAATTAATCACATAATCTTTTTTATATTTTTCAAGACAGCTAGCTGATAACAGGCCACCTGAAATAGAAATGCCCATCATGTTTAACCGGTGAGCGATTTCTGCTTCTTCATGGGAATCACCAATAATGAAACTATTTTCTGGTAAGAAATTTTCTCTTTTAAAAAACTCTTCGAGACGTTTTTGTTTACTCAAACCTTGTACAATAGTGGCCGGGTCTTCATTGCCAGAAACAGTATGAAAGTATTCACCAATTTCGAAATGTTTAACATCGTCATTTAAAACGGGCTGTAATAAATTACTTAAAATGATGCACGTGACATCTTGATCGTTTAACCATTTTAAAATTTCAATTGTATTTTTTGCGAGGCCGCATTCGGCCTTATTATAATTATAAGTTTCAATAAAAACATGGCCAGCCTCTTCGGCTTTTTCTAAATACTCATTCGCAGGAACACCCATTTTTTCGTAAAAGTGAATAAGCGGAAACGTAAAATTTTCTTGTTCAATTTCACGCGTGATAGGGGGCTTTCCAAAGAAATCAAGGCACGCATTTGTAGCGATGTGGGTGGCCTCTATATCATCAAACAGTGTTCCATTCCAATCAAACACCGCTAGTCTTTTTATTTTTCCCTCTGGCTTTGTCATTTCGTTACTCATGTATTAGTCATACACTTCGTTTCTCATTCCTTACCAGCGAAAAAAATAATTCGACCAGAATAAAATTTTTATCAGTTTTATATGTATAAGTATTAAAAGTGAATTTAATCTATTTGGATTGCATCAATAATTTCTATTTCAAATTTATCTGCTATAGATACTTCATCCTCGTAGAAAGCTATGCTGAAATCTCTCTCTTCTTTCGGTGGAAATGTAAAATACACTAGCTTTTGTACAGTATTGCTAAGCTGATTTTTTTCATCATAAAAGTAAACTTGTACTTTCATATTATCAATTCGATAATCGGATTGATTGTTAAGTTTACCTAACATAATGATTGTGTTTCCACGCCCTATATCTAGTACTAATTCTTGTTTGCCTAGATGTAAATATTTCATAGACGTAGCTGTAACACTGATTTTACCTTTATGATCTATAAGGTTCTTTTCAGGAGTAGAGGTTTGAATGTTAGGTGAAATAATCATCCAAAGTAATAGAGCTATCAAAACAATGGTTAGTAAATTAGATAAGTTTTTATCTTTTTGCATTCGGGCTATTTTATTTGAAATTTTAAATGAGTAATAAAAAGGCCGGATAAACCGGCCTCATTCAATTATTTTAAAGCGTCTTGTGCTTGTTTTGCGATTGTTGCAAATGCTTCTTCATCGCGCGCTGCAATATCAGCAAGAATTTTACGATCCAATTCAATACCGGCTTTTTTGATACCGTTCATGAATGTTGAGTATGTCATTCCATTCATACGGGCTGCGGCATTAATACGCTGAATCCACAATGCGCGGAAATTACGTTTTTTCTGCTTACGACCGATATAGGCATACTGACCTGCTTTTTCGACAGCTTGAACCGCAGTACGGTAACAATTTTTACGACGGCCATAATAGCCTTTTGCTTTTTTAACGACTTTTTTATGACGGGCATGAGATGCCGGTCCACCTTTAACGCGTGCCATTACTTATCTCCCCCTTCAGTTTTTCTAGAGTCCGTTCCTTTGCGCTTTTTGCGGCCATAAGGAAGGAAGTTACGTAATACAATTTTCGCATCAGGATCGCTTAATGTTCCTGTGCGGTTTGCTTTACGCTTCATTGATTTTGGTTTGTTCATCATCATGTGGGATGTGAAAGCTTGACCAGCTTTTACTTTTCCCTTGCTCGTCACCTTGAAACGCTTCTTGGCAGAGCTTTTGGTTTTCATTTTTGGCATTTCAGTCTCCTAGTTGGAAATTTATATTGAGATCAACACGGCATGCCTTATCGCCAGAAGATCTTTAATGAAGCGTATATAGCGGAATTTATCAGAATTTAGCAAGCTTTTTCGCTATATTTTTTGGTGATTTTCTTGAATTACAAAAGTGTTTCACGTGAAACAAATTATGTAAATATTAATAAAATCAATTACTTAGGAATAAATTCCTAAAGTATCTGTGGATAAGTTGCTTTATTAGAACGTTCCCTTACTCTTTCCGAGCAAGCGGCGTTGCATACTGATTTTCTAAATCCCAAGGAAAATGCACCCACGTATCTTGTGAAAATTCAGTGATGTACGTGTCTGTCTGTTTCGCCCCTTGAGGTTTGACATAGATGCAAGAATAATGGGCTTTAGGGTAGTGCTCACGAGCCACTTCAAAGGTTTTTCCTGTATCGACTAAATCATCCACCACGATCCAGCCTTTTCCGCCATCGTTCACCGTATCAGGCATTTTCAGAATTTTTGTTTCTAAGGCTTGATCTTTAACATCATAACTTGTGATGCAAAAAGTTTCGATATTCAGAATTTCAAGTTCACGCGCGACAATACAAGCTGGAACCATCCCGCCGCGTGTAATGGCGATAATACCTTTCCATTCAATGTCTCCAGCGCGGGCAATATCAAGAAGTTTCCAAGATAATGCTTTAGCGTTGCGGTGAATTTCTTCCCACGAGACAGGGAAATCTTTTCTATAGCGATCTGCAGTCATGTTTTAATGATCCCAATTATTTAAATTGTAAGAATAATTATTCTTTAAATACCGTTTGAAGATAGTATTGACAAATAATTTATCATCATCGCTATACCAGTCTTTAAAATTTCGGGCTTTTAAATTCACACTTTTCTCAGCGTTAATTTCATTGGGGTTGAGTTTTGTCTTCATTTTAGACCGTGAGCTTTGGTCAATCGCATTTTGAATAATATCTTTCGTTGCGCCTTCAATATTCATAAAATCGCAAAGTCTTTTCATTTCTTTTAAAGTATCAGATTTTAAATCTTCATACCGAATAAGGGATGTATGCTCTGGATGATTTTTTAAAATATATGACCAACTATTCATAAACTGAATTGTGCTCCAAATGTCTGCAACAGGCTTTTTGATTTGAATATCGCTTTGTAAAAACTCACTAAAACTTAAATCTTCGCTCACGTTAAATGTCTTTTGCATCTGTCCACCTTTTATTTTTTCATAGGCGGAGACCAAGATATCGCGGGGGTCACGAACCATAACAATATATTGCGGGAGATTTAAAACCGGTACGACATTCGGTAAGCGTAGTAAATAATGGGGGTGACTATGGGTGACCGCAATTTGCGGAATATGATCATAGCGGGGCGGCGTTTTGGTATGACCAATAATATTATCTTCAATAATATGGTTTGGCTTAGGAAGATTATAAATTTCACACAAAATAAGTGAGAGCATATATTTTATCCAGTGTGTTCCACATTGTTTTGCTGTCGCAATGTGGCAATCAAACTGATTATGTTTTATGACGGTTGGGTTAAAGGTTTGTCGATTTACTGACTTTAGAAAAAGTTGCAGGCCTTGTTTTTGAATTCTATTTGTCATCATTAGAAAATGGCATAAAGTGATCAATGATGAAAATTTTATTTTGCCTTTTTATCAGTTTTTTTGTGCTTGTATCATCCTCTCACGCTGGATCTTCTCCTGTTTTGGTTGAACTATTTACAGCAGAAAATTGCCCTGCTTGCCCGCCGGCTGAAGAGTATTTAAAAAAGTTGGACCAATCTAAAAATATTATCGCACTTTCATGTCCTGTCGATTATTTCGGGCGAGGGGGAACAGGGATTGGACAAGCCTTTTGTTCAGGCAAACAAAATTTATATCGAGAGATTTTAAAACGCCCCAAACTCTACACACCGCAAATGATGATTAATGGGCGTCTTGATGAAATAGGGTATGAAACTGATAAAGTGGCTGCAAAAATCAGCAAAGCCAAAGGTGATCAATTACGATCAATTAAAATCATAAAGCATACAGCTCAAGTCTTTGCGTATGAACTACCCTCAATTAGCTTTTTATCGCCTGTTCAAATATGGATTGCCTCTTACAAAAAACCTTTTGAAACAAGCCGACGAGGGCAGAAAAGAGAATTTACAAATGTTATTCAAAATTTCATCTCTTTAGGCGAGTGGTCAGGGCAATATCAACGCCAAGCCATTTCTCCCGTTATCAATAGCCAAACAGCTGGCTTTGTGATCGCCGCCCAAAATCTTAAGACAGGGCAGGTTGTGGCTCTTGGTGAGTATAAATTTTAGTGATATTCCGCGATTTTGCTTTAAAAAAATGAAACTTTAGAGTCTTTCAAGATGTTTTTATTGCAATAGGTAGTGCTTTGATTTAACTATTTGTACGCTTATTGGCGAGTTAACTTTTCCTAACAATAACGAAAATTATAGATATGCCTTCAGTCATTCATAATATTTTACATTCAAAAACAGCGCCTGGTATTTTACTTTGTATATCAGCGATTTCAGCGCTCATCTTTGCCAATACTCCTTTAGTGAGTCTGTATGATGGCTTTAAAAATATTCCTGTTGTTTTGCAGGCTGGAACTTTCATTATTGATAAGCCGCTTCTTCTTTGGATCAATGATGGATTAATGGCGATCTTTTTTCTTCTCATTGGATTAGAGGTCAAAAGAGAATTATTACAAGGTCACTTATCGTCTATGGATAAGGCTATTCTGCCTATTATTGCAGCGATTGGTGGTCTATGTGTTCCTGCAATAATTTATGCCTATATTAACTGGGATGACCCAGTGGCGATTGGCGGCTGGGCTATTCCTGCGGCGACTGATATCGCTTTTGCTTTAGGTATATTAATGATTCTTGGTGATCGAATTCCCCAAGCTTTAAAAGTTACTCTGGTTGCAATCGCGATTATTGATGACATCGCTGCTGTTATTATCATTGCTTTATTTTATACGGCCGATATTTCTACGCAGTCTCTTGTACTCGCAGCAATTGGTTTATCGATTGTTGCCTTTATGAACTGGCGAAAGGTTACAAATTTAGGACCCTATATTGTTGTTGGTTTATTTATTTGGGCCTGTGTTTTGAAATCTGGCGTTCACGCTACGTTAGCGGGTGTGGCACTGGGTTTACTTATTCCTCTTAATGCAAAAAATGAAGATGGAAAGTCACCTTTAAAAGTGATGGAGCATGCGCTTCATCCCTGGGTTGCGTTTATGGTCATTCCTATCTTTGCGTTTTCAAATGCAGGTATCTCTTTTGCAGGGATAACGTTAGAGACATTTCTACAGCCTGTGACATTAGGGATTATTCTCGGTCTTTTCGTTGGAAAGCAAATCGGTGTAATGGTGATTACGTGGATTGCGTATAAGTTTAAACTGTGCCGTTTGCCCGAAAATGTAACGTGGCCACAATTCTACGGTATGGCGCTCCTCACCGGGATAGGATTTACCATGAGTTTGTTTATCGGCGGCCTTGCCTTCACTGATATGGAGATGATTACCCCTGTGCGTTTAGGCGTCTTAACAGGATCATTCTTATCAGCGGTAACCGGTATTATTGTACTGCTTTTAACAACAAAAAAGCCTGCGTAATATTTTTTTAGTGCGCTTCGGCCCAACTTAAGCCTGATCCAGCTTCGGCGACCAAAGGCACATCAAGATCAACAATGTTTTCCATGATGTCTTTAACGCAGTTTATCGTTTCATCTAATTGATCATCAGGGACTTCAAAGATTAATTCGTCATGAACTTGAAGCAGCATTTTGGCATCAAGTTTTTGGTCTTTTAATTTTGACGGAATTTTATTCATCGCCATTTTGAGAATATCTGCTGCTGTTCCTTGGACGGGTGCGTTGATGGCGGCACGCTCTGACCCTGCGCGAATATTTTGCTGTTTGGCATTAATATTGGGTGTATAGCATTTGCGGCCATAGAGTGTTTTCACATAGCCATGTTTGCGCGCATAGATTTTCTGATCTTCCATAAAGGTTTCAATTTCATGGAATGTATCCAAATATTTACGAATAAACTCTGCAGCTTCATGGGCAGGCACATCAAGCTGCTTGGCTAGTCCATAGCCAGAAATTCCGTAGATGATCCCAAAATTGACAGCCTTGGCCTTGCGGCGTAAATCTCCATCCACTTCATCAAAAGGGACATCAAAAACTTGCGAAGCCGTAAGGGCGTGAATGTCCATATTATCTTTAAAGGCTTGCTTGAGAGCTTTTACACCAGCCATCTCGGCGATAAGGCGTAATTCAACTTGCGAATAATCAATCGAAACAATCTTATGCCCATCTTCGGCGATAAAGGCCTTGCGAATTTTACGGCCATCTTCTGTACGTATAGGAATATTTTGTAGATTAGGGTCAGAGGAGGCAAGGCGGCCTGTAGATGTTCCTGCCATTGAATAAGAGGTGTGTACGCGTCCTGTTTCAGGATTGATTTCTTCTTGCAGAGCGTCGGTATAGGTCGATTTCAGCTTTGAAAGGCCGCGCCAGTCCAAAATATCCTGCACAACATCCTCACCGTCATGCGCAAGTTTTTCTAATGTTGCAACATCAGTCGAATATTGTCCGGTTTTGGTTTTTTTACCGCCTTTCAGTCCCATTTGTTCAAAGAGAACCTCACCAATTTGCTTGGGTGATCCAATATTAAATTGTGTGCCTGCGGCTTTATGAATTTTCTCTTCTAATTTTTGTAATTTTTTAGAGAAATCTTCACTCATTTTTTTCAAAATCACAGGATCAACTTTAATGCCTTCTAATTCCATTTGCGCAATCACAGGAATTAATCTGCGTTCAACATCTTCATAAATACTTGTGACTTTTTCTTGTGCAATGCGCGGCTTTAAAATTTTATGAAGGCGCAGTGTGATATCGGCATCTTCGGCTGCATAATCAAGCGCTTTATCGAGAGAGACATAATCAAATGTAACTTGTGATTTTCCTTTACCCGCAACTTCTTCATATTTAATTGGCGGGTGATCAAAATTTAATTTTGATAAATTATCCATTGAATTTGAATGGCTTGTACCATCTAAAATGTAAGATAAAAGCATCGTATCATCAACAGGTGACATATGAATGCCGTGCTTAGCCAGAATTTGCCAATCATATTTAATGTTATGACCGATCTTAAGAATTGCAGAATTTTCTAAAACGGGCTTTAGAATTTCAAGCGCTTTATCAAGCGGTATTTGTTTTAAATCGCCTTGGCTTTCGCCTAATAGGTCCGCTTCACCATTAATGTGTTGTAGGGGAATATAAGCGGCGCGCCCGGGCTGGATAGCAATAGAAATCCCAACCAGCTTGGCTTTGGCAGGCGTAAGGCTTGTGGTTTCAGTATCAATTGCCAGTGTAAAATGCTTTTCTGCTTCCTTCATCCAGCTCTTTAATGTGTCTTCATCATCAATGAGGATATATTCATTTTTAGAGATATCGGGCATCTCTAGAGGTTTATTTGGGGCGGCTGCTTGGGGTTCTGAGCCGCCATTTTTAATTTGTGTCTTACTGTCATCAAGACGAGCAAGAAGAGATTTAAAATTATGCTTTTCTAAAAAAGCTTTGAGATCAGGAAGGTCAGGATCAAATTTTTTAAACTCTTTTATATTCACAGGAACATCAACATCATCGGCAAGCTTCACAAGCTTTTGAGAAATACGGGCCATCTCTGCATGTTCAATCAGCATCTCACGGCGTTTTTTCTGTTTAATGTCTTCGGCTTTTTCTAAAAGATTTTCTAGCGTTTCATATTCATTAATGAGAAGCGCCGCTGTTTTAATGCCAATCCCAGGAACGCCGGGCACATTGTCAGTTGAATCTCCGGCTAATGCTTGCACATCGACAACTTTATCAGGCGTAACGCCAAATTTTTCTTCGACACCTTTTTTATCAATGACAGTATTTTTCATTGGATCAAGCATGTTCACTTGATCGGTCACAAGCTGCATCAAATCTTTATCAGAAGAGATGATTTTTACAGGGATGTTCTCGTTAGCGGCTTGTTTTGCGTAAGTCGCGATAAGGTCATCGGCTTCATAGCCTTCTAATTCTACGATAGGAAGGCCAAAAGCCTGCGCGGCATCGCGGATAATCGGAAATTGAGGGATCAAGTCTTCCGGCGTTTCATCACGATTGGCTTTATAGTCAGCATAAATATCATTCCTGAAATTCTCCCTTGCGGCGTCAAAGACAGCCACAATGCGGGCATTACCATGCTCTTTTAAAAGCTTAATCAACATATTCGTAAAGCCGTATACGGCGCTGACTGGCGTGCCTTCAGGGTTTGTCATGTTACCGCCGCCACTATAGGCGAGGGCGTAATAGGCGCGGAAAATATAACCTGAGGCATCAATAAGGAACAATTCATCCTTATCTGATGTATGCGTATCTGTAGGGCTCATGTGTTTATTTTTAAATTGAGGGAAAGAAAAAGACAAACACTATATTTTATCCTTGACGAGGAAATTATAGTCTTTATATGTCAATACAAAGAGAGGTGTGTTTCATGGTTGCGTATTGCCCGACTGTTTTAGTGAATGAAGAGATCAAAAGTGAATTCTTCGATTATGAAAGTAGAATCAAATCTGCTGATAACACTGGAATCTTGTTTGAGATTGCTGATCAAGTTGTTGAGACAAGACGTAAAGCTTTAAAATCTTGCGCAGCTAGTGATGTTGAAGGTGTTGAGAAACTCTCACGTTGGGTTGCAAATGACCTTCAAGCTAAATTCCGAACAGTCACATCGAATAGTCCTCAACCCGCCCAATTTGAGACTGCGATTGGCCAACTTAGATCAGATCCTGCTCTTATTAGAGTTCTTGCTGCTTAGAGTTTACTTTCCTTTGCAGGCATAAAGAGCGACTGCGGCTGCATTCGAAACATTTAGGCTTAATATGGGCTCTTGAGTAGGAAGACGTACAAGTTGATCACATTGTTCGCGAACAAGTCTGCGTAAACCATCGCCTTCTGCCCCTAGGGCTAGAACTGTTTTAGGCGCCATTGAGCATTGATCAATAGTCTCATGTCCGCGCTCATCAAGCCCATAAACAAAATAGCCAGCATCCTGTAGCTTCTCAAGTGTACGCGTTAGATTTGTTTCATAAATAACAGGTAAATGCTCCGCGGCTCCGCAGGCTGTTTTGGCAAGTACACCTTTTAAGGCTGGCGCGTGCTTTGATTGTAAAATGAGCGCAGCAGCCCCAAAAGCACAGGCTGAGCGAATAATCGCGCCGACATTATGCGGGTCTGTGACTTGATCGAGCATAATGAGCACTGATTTTTCTTTTGCATCTTCGGCGCGGATAATATCTTCGATCGATAATTCTTCTAAATCTTGGCAATTAAGGGCAATGCCTTGATGGACGCTCCCGGGGGGGCATGAATTATCCAAAACTGACTTTTCTATGATTTGCGGGGAAGGGCGCTTTAATCCTTCTTTTTGAGCCTGATTGAGAGCGTCTTGAAAGCCATCACGCGCGCTTTCGGTCAGATAAATTTCATGTACATGCCGCTTAGGATTTAAAAAGGCTTCACGCACAGCATGCATCCCAAATAAATCAATTTTGACTTTTTTAGAGGTATTATTTTGAGATCGCTTTGAGTGATGGTTCTGTTTTTTATGTTTCATAATAAAATATGCACGAAATTCGTCATTGGCTGGCAAAAGCTCTTGACATTAAAGGGTAATTTCTTTTTTTATGCTGTAGTTCTTTTCTATTGAGAACTTTAACCAGTTTACATCGTAAACGCTATGTCTTTTTGTGGAGGGATGGTCGAGTGGTTAAAGGCAGCGGACTGTAACTCCGCCCGCGTAAGCGTACGTAGGTTCGAATCCTACTCCCTCCACCATTTAACGAAATATATTAAAGTTGGATCCAAGATGTCGCTGGCATAGTCCAACCTACGTATGCAGAAAGATCAAATCCGCGCAAGCGCGATTTGAAAGGTTCGAATCCTACTCCCTCCACTATCTTTGTTCAAAATATCTTTGATGGACATCAAAGCAAAAAAGCTTACTCTGGGTGTCGTGAAGTTTTTTAAAGTCTCATTATTTTGCTGCACTGCTTTGATTATGATTTCTGGGTGTCTTCCTTTAAATCATGATGGCCAATCCGTGCCTTTGTTAACGCCGCCTGAGAATTTTTCACAAGGCAATCAGCAACAAGTTACTCATTATAACTCATGGTGGAGTTCTTTTCGGAGACCTGAATTAGATAATTTGGTAGATTTATCATTCAATCAAAATCTGAACATTCAACAAGCCTTGGCAAGAGTAAAACAAGCAAGAGCATTGAGTGTACAAAGCCGTTCTCTTCTTTTCCCGCAAATAAATATTGAAGGTGATACAAGAGTGGATTGGGATGGTAGTGACCGTCAGCGCGGAGAAACCGAAATTGGAAGTGCTTTTGAGTGGGAAATTGATGCCTTTGGACGTTTATCGAGCGCGGTAAGATCAGACCGCTTCAGAGCGCAGGCAAGGCAAGAAGATGTTAATGCATTGCGCCTTGCCTTAAGCGCTGAAATTGCGAATGCTTACTTTGGAGCAATTGCGTCCCAACAAACAATTGACCTTTTAAATCAACAAGTCACCACAGATCAGGAATTATTATCTCTGTTAAATTTGCGTTTGGAGAACGGCTTGGGAACAAATGTCGAGGTCTTGCAACAAAAAAGCCGTGTTGCAGAGAGCCAAAGTTTAATTCCACTCGCGCAGGCTGATTTAAGAGTTTTTGAAAATCGTTTGGACGTATTGGTAGGGGAAATACCCGATGCAAATAACCGCGTTCAAAAAAGTGAAACTTTAGATATTGAAAATACCCTTCCAGCAATCGGTGTTCCTGCAGATTTACTTTTGAATAGGCCTGATCTTCGGGCTGCGAGAGCAGAATTAGTCGCCATTGATGCCGATATTGAAAGTGCAATTGCAGATCGTCTGCCACGCCTCACGCTTGATGGGGCCTTTCAATTCTCAGATACAGCCTTTCAAACTGGCCCTGTATCAATGATCATGGCTTCTTTTATACAACCTTTAATAGATTGGGGGCGTAGAAAAGCAGAGGTTGAGAGAAATAAAGCGGTTTATACTGAACAGCTTGCAGCCTTTACTCAGCTTTATCTTGAAGCGGTTGAAGATGTTGAAAATGCACTATATCAGGAAAATCGTCAGCGTGATTTTCTTAATAAATTAGATGAGCGCCGCGCCATTTTAGACAAAACAGTTCAAGAGACTGAAGCACGATATAAAGAGGGGCTTGATGATTACCTTCCTGTACTGAATGCGCTGCAAGAGCTAAGAAATGTGGAACGACTTTTGATTTTGGAGCGTCTTAATCTTGTAGAGTTTCGTATTGCTCTACATCGTGCGGTCGGCGGCGCAATCACAATGAATAAGCCTCAGGAGAGCCTTGATGAAAGCCTTTAATCTTTTAGCATTTTTCTTTATGGCGTTTAGCGTAGGTTCTGTTATGGCCCAGCAAGGTCCAACGCCTGTTTTTGTGGCTAATGTTCAGAAAGTGAGCTTTGTTGACGAAGTTGAGGCGCTTGGGACACTTCAGGCGAATGAGAATGTGAACTTACTTTCAAATGTGACAGAGCGTATTACGGTGATTAATTTTGAAGATAACCAACGTGTCCAAAAAGGTGACATTCTTGTAGAAATGGATGCGGCGGAAGAAGAAGCTGAATTGGTCGAAGAAGAATCTAGGCGTAATGAAGCACTTCGCCAAGTTAAGCGCCTCAAGCCTCTTGTCGAAAGAGGGGCCGCTTCAAAATCTGCATTAGATGAGCAGCAAAGAGAACTCAATGCATCACGCGCTCGCATAAAAGCGATTCAGTCACGTTTAAATGAACGTAAAATTAAAGCCCCTTTTGATGGCGTTGTTGGTATTAGGAATATAAGTGTTGGCGCTATGGCCCGACCAGAAACTATTATCACAACTATTGATGATGACAGTGTTATGAAACTTGATTTTTCTGTCCCAGAAATATTTTTATCCTCGCTTCAAAAGGATATCGATGTGAACGCAAAAACAAGTGCGTATCCAGATCGTATTTTTACAGGCTCAATAAGTAGCATTGATAGCCGCGTGAACCCTAATACACGATCAGTTGCGGCGCGTGCAATTTTGCCAAACGAAGATAAAACGCTTAAGGCTGGTATGTTAATGCGTGTTCAGCTTAATAAAAACCCTAGGCAATCATTAGTTATTCCAGAAGAGGCGATTATTTCAACGGGTAGTGAAAATGCCGTTATGGTGATCGAAAAAGGCGAACAAATCACTGTGAGACGCCAAGTTATTGAGATAGGAGCGCGCCGCGAAGGTGATGTTGAGGTCTTAAAAGGATTAAACGAAGGGCAGCAGGTTGTAACTCATGGCACCTTGCGTGTTAGACCGGGCGGCGCAGTAACAATCCAAGCTGTTGAGAAAAATGACGAGTCATTGACCGAGCTATTAAATCAGAATAAACCGGATAGTGATGAGGCTTCTTAAGAATGCTTCTTTCTGATATCTCAGTTAAACGTCCTGTCTTTGCCAGTGTTATTTCCCTGCTTCTTATCGCCTTTGGTCTGGTTGCGTTTGAGAGATTATCTTTGCGTGAATATCCTGATATTGATCCGCCGGTTGTGACCGTTGAAGTGACCTACCCTGGGGCACCTGCCAATATTGTTGAAACACGGATCACAGAAGTCGTCGAAGAGCGTATTACAGGCATTGAGGGTATTGAATTTATTCAATCAGAATCTCAAGATGGTGAGTCAAGTGTAACGATTGAATTTTCAATTGATCGCGATGTTGATGCAGCCGCAAACGATGTTCGTGATCGTATAGCTGGAATTGCCGATAATTTGCCCGAAGAAGCAGACCCGCCAGAGGTTCAAAAAGTCGATAGCAATGATGATGTGATCATTTGGCAGAACCTTGTCAGTGATACGATGACCGTGCCTGAATTAACAGATTACGCAGAGCGTTTTTTAGTTGATCAATATTCAACATTAGATGGTGTTGCCCGTGTGCGGGTAGGTGGGGGACTGTCTTATGCGATACGTGTATGGCTTGACCGTAATGAACTTGCCGCGCGTAATTTGAGCGTTTCCGATGTTGAAAATGCCCTACGGCGCGAGAATGTAGAGCTTCCCGCTGGAGTATTAGAATCAGATGAGCGTTTATTTCGTGCCCGCGTTGATCGTAATTTCAAAGATCCTGAAGATTTTAAAACAATTGTTTTAGGGAGGGGCGAAGATGAAAGTGGAAATGGCTATCTTATTCGTCTAGGCGATGTCGCCCGCGTTGAATTAGGCGTTGTTGAAGACCGCACGTTTTTTAGAGGCAATCAAGTGCCCATGGTCGGTATCGGCGTAATCCGTCAATCGACAGCAAATACTATTGATGTTGCGAATGCAGTGAAAGCCTTAACCGAGCGTGTGAATAAAAGTCTACCGGAAGGTATGTCGATCGAACAGAGTTTCAATGCGGCTGTCTTTATTGAAGCCTCAATCGCAGAAGTTTATAAAACACTTTTTATTACCATTGGGTGCGTTATTTTTGTTATCTATCTTTTCTTAGGATCGTTTAGAGTGATGTTGATTCCCGCTATCACGGTTCCTGTCTCTCTCATCGCAACATTTATCATTATTTATAGCTTTGGTTTTTCAATTAATCTTTTAACTTTATTGGCACTCGTTTTAGCGATTGGTTTGGTCGTTGATGACGCTATTGTCATGTTGGAAAATATTGTTCGTCGCATCCAAGAAAAAAATGAAACGCCCCTTGTTGCTGCTTATAAAGGTGCGCGCCAAGTAGGCTTTGCGATTATTGCTACAACACTTGTTCTCGTTTCAGTATTTGTTCCGATCACTTTTTTACAAGGCGATATTGGACGTTTATTTACTGAATTCGCGCTTACTATCGCAGCGGCAGTCATATTTTCCTCTCTTGTGGCTTTAACATTATCGCCAATGTTGTCGTCAAAAATTTTAAAATCAGACAAGAAAAAACAAAATAGACTTATTCAAAAGATTGATGATTTTATCATCAATCTTCGTCAGGGTTATATTTGGACTCTCACTAAAATTCTAAAAAAGCCTTTACTGGTCTTACTCGTGTTTATCGGTCTTATTATAGGTGCAGGAATTATCTACCCTAATATTGATAAAGAATTTACGCCGCAAGAAGATCGTGGTGCCTTTTTTATCATCGTCAATGGGCCAGAAGGGGCGACATTCAAATATATGGAAGAATATATGACTGAGATTGAGCGGCGTATGATGCCTTATGTTGAGGCAGGTGAAATTAACAGGCTTTTAGTACGCGCGCCAAGGTCATTTGGAAATATTGAAAATTTTAGTAGCGGGTTTGTGATTGTCATTTTGAATGACTGGGCAGAGCGCAGGCCAGCAAAAGACATTATGAATGAGGTACGAGGTCAATTATCTGACTTACCGGGGGTGCGTGCGTTTCCAGTCATGCGCCAGGGCTTAGGCGGCGGAACAGGAAAGCCTGTTCAGTTTGTATTAGGCGGTTCAACATATGAAGAGTTAGCGCAGTGGCGTGATATTCTTATTGATAAAATAAACGAAAATAATCCAGGCTTTGAAGGGCCTGATAGTGATTATAAAGAAACAAGACCGCAAATTGATTTCCAAGTGGATTACGAACGGGCCGCCGACTTAGGCGTTAATATTCAAGAAATTGGCCGCACATTAGAAACAATGATGGGCGGGCGTAATGTCACAACATTCCTTGACCGCGGTGAAGAATATGATGTGATTGTAGAAGGGGAAAGGGAAACGCAGCGTTCATTTTCTGACATTCAAAATATTTACGTCCAGTCAAACCGAACAGATGCTCTGATCCCTTTATCAAGTTTAGTTACAATTCGAGAATATGGAGCAGCAGAAACACTTTCCCGATTCAATAGAATTCGCTCTATTACATTGGAAGCGAATTTAGCAGATGGTTACCGTTTAGGCGACGCACTTGAGCATTTAGAGGGATTGGTGCGTGAGCATTTACCAGCTGAAGCGATTATTGATTATAAGGGACAAAGCCGCGATTATATTTTTTCTGGAAGCTCTATTTTCTTTGTTTTTATTTTAGGACTCCTTGTCGTCTTTCTTGTGTTGGCGGCGCAGTTTGAAAGCTGGGTTCATCCTTTTGTCATTATGCTCACTGTTCCCCTAGCGACAGGAGGGGGACTATTAGGGCTCTATTTAACTGGTAACTCACTGAATATCTATTCCCAGATAGGTTTAATTATGTTGGTTGGTTTAGCTGCGAAGAACGGTATTTTGATTGTTGAATTTGCTAACCAGCTTCGTGATGAGGGCATGCGCTTTAGCCGTGCTATATTAGAAGCATCAGAAACGAGGTTTCGCCCCATTGTTATGACCGGATTGACCACAATTGCAGGGACTATTCCGCTTATCCTATCAAGTGGTGCAGGCGCTGAAACTCGTATCGTCATTGGTATAGTTGTTTTAGCAGGTGTTTTTGCAGCTACGTTTTTTACATTATTTATAGTCCCTGTAGCCTATAGCATGATTGCTAGAAAGACGGGTTCACCTAAAGATGTAGAGAGAGAATTGAATAATCAATTGACATAATATATATCATTTGTTATCTTTCTGCTTTAAAATTAAGAATATCACCATGTTTCGTTTAAGAGAATTAGCATCAAGATTATTTGGTTCTGGATCTACTGTAGAAGATGCAAGCGAACCTACAATATCCGATTTGTATCAATATGTAGCGTCACGCTATCAAACATATGCAACGCCAGTTTATGGCCTCACTTCACAAGTTTTAGAAGAGAGAGGATTTTCAGATACCCCTGAAGAGCATAAGGAGATTGTTTTTAGCTATCTTCAGAATTCTTATAATGAATTTCTACAAGCCAGGCGAAACTGCCTATGGGCTCTAAGCACAGCATCTGCACATTCCCTATATTCTAATAGAAGCCCTGTAGCAGGACAGCAGCTATATGACCATCCACGAGCAAGAATGAAATCTAATTTGAGAGATTCAGAATTAGAATATTTGAATGCATCAAAAGCATACGCAAATATGCAACACGCACTATCCACCTTATTTTTTATTGATGAGAATTTTTATCATCAAATGCATACAATATTATTTGACGAAGATGTGGCTAAAGCAGATGCAAGTATTAGCTTTCTGGATTTGCAGGAGATTGTTGAGCAGGGGGCAGACATGGGATATTGGAGTGAAAGGCTTAAAGGTCTTGTGATCTCTGCTGATAATAATCCAGGTATGTCTTTATCAAATGATGTCGAAACAACAACAAATGTATCCTTACTTTTTGATGAGCTATCAGTGGCGTATATAAATGTCGCTGATATGATTAAAACAAGACCGCAGAGACCTCTTCGTTTTGATAGCGGTCACACAAGGGATTCCTGTTCGTTAAAATAAATCTATCGATTTTTATCTAGCGTATTCAACTTTGTAGCAAATGCGGCCGTGATTTCTGGCATTATGTGAGTTGGTCTCACCCCAATATGTTTAGATTTCCACTAATCGATTAAAATTCAAAAATATCGAACAGTTCTGCAAGCGGGTTTTCACGCTCTCTTCTTTTGCGAATTGGTCGGTCATGATCTCTCATAGATTGATGATCGTGGCTGCGCTGCTCAGATCCGCCTTCTGACATTTCCTTGATTGTTTCTTCGCGAACATAATGAATTAATTTTTCAACTTCGCCTTTATCAAACCAGACACCACCTGATGTGGGGCATAAATCAAGTTTAATCCCATAGCGTTCAATTTCTTTCATAGGCGATCCATCAATAGGGGATGATAAGAGAGGCATTTATAACTCCTGTTAGCATTTTTCATTAATAACTAATTATTAAAAATATTGTGGCGTAATCATGCCTTTTTTATTGTGATACAAAGATCAGCATATTTACCTTTAGCTTATGAACTAAACATAGGATAAGCTGTTATCTTCTTTTAACTTCTATAGAAACAGCTTAGGGCGAATACTATGAAAATTGCCATTATTGGGGCAGGAATATCAGGCTTAGGAGCGGCATATTTACTGTGCCCAAATCACGATGTGACAATCTACGAAAAGAACGATTATTTAGGCGGGCATTCCCGAACAATTGATGTTCAAACAGGCAATAGAAAAACCCCCGTTGATACAGGCTTCATTGTTTTTAATAACTGGAATTACCCGAACTTGCTTGGTTTATTTAAAGAGCTGGATGTGCCTTACGAAAAAAGTGATATGTCGTTTGGGGTGAGTATTGATAATGGTTGGCTTGAATATAGCTCAAGCGCGATGTTCGCCCAAAAGAGTAATCTGCTTCGTCCTAAATTTTATGGAATGCTTGCGAATATTTTAAGATTTAATAAAGAGGCGCAAGCTTACATTGAAGGTGATCCAACGATCACACTTCAAGAGTGTTTGTACCGTTTAAATATGGGGGAATGGTTTCGCCGCTATTATCTCTTGGCGATGGGGGCTGCGATCTGGAGCTGTCCAACCTCAACCATTATGAATTTTCCGGCCAAAACATTCTTGCGGTTTTTTAAAAATCACGGCCTTTTAAGCGTCAATAATAGGCCCCAATGGTATACGGTTTCTGGTGGAAGTCGGGAGTATGTCTCCCGCTTAAAAGACACACTTCAAGATCAAATCCATGTGAATTGCGCCGCCCAGAAAGTTGTACGTCAGGGGGGGAAGCAGGCCGTTTTTGATGAGCGCGGAGAAAGCCAATTATTTGATCACGTCATTCTTGCCTGCCACGCTGATGAAGCGTTATCCATGATTGAAAATCCGACTGAGCAAGAACAATCAGTATTAGGTGCTTTTGATTATCAAGATAATGATATTATTGTTCATAGCGATGAAAGCTTTATGCCGCATGAGAAAAAATGTTGGGCAAGTTGGGTGTATTTATCCGAAACTAAAGAAGATGAGAAGCCTGTAGTCTCACTGTCCTACTGGATGAATAATTTGCAAAATTTAGATCCTGATTATCCTCTCTTTGTCACATTGAACTCTGGTCGTCGTCCAAAAGAAGAGACGATTATTAATGAGCATTCTTTTTCTCACCCTATTTTTGATGAAAAAGCCATTGAAGCCCAAGAGAAAATCGGAACTATACAGGGGCAAAATGGTTTGTGGTTTTGTGGAGCGTACCAGCGCTACGGCTTTCATGAAGATGGCCTCTGGAGCGCAGTAAACGTAGCAAAATCAATGGATATCAACATTCCTTGGGAATAAAAAAGAAAATTTATGTTAGCACAATATACATCAGATCAATTTCTGCGCCGTTTAGATCATTTAGATAGCGGTACTCTAAAAGTTACAACACCAGATGGAAAAGTTAGAATCTTTCAAGGGAAAAATGAAGCCGGTGAAGCATCAATAGAAATTCGTGATTGGCGCGTTGTTGGAAACATGATCCGTAAAGGGGATATTGGTTTTGCTGAAGACTATCGCGCAGGGCATTGGGACAGCGATGATTTAGCCTCATTAATGACTGTTGGATTAATTAATAGGCGCGCGCTTGATCAATTGGTTTTAGGAAATAAATTCTCGCGCTTCTTTTCTATGATGTCATACCTATTGCGCGTTAATTCCCTGAAAGGCAGTAAAAAAAATATTCATGCTCATTACGATATTGGGAATGAGTTTTATAAATTATGGCTTGATCCCACAATGACATATTCATCGGCTATTTTTAAAAATGAAAATGAAGCCTTACAAAGCGCGCAGCATAATAAATATGACCGTCTTATCGAAGGATTTGATCAGAATTCTGGCAAGCTTTTGGAAATTGGCTGTGGCTGGGGTGGTTTTGCTGAACGCGCGCAAGAAAAAGGTGACTTTGACATTAAAGGTATCACGCTTTCACAAGAACAACATGATTTTGCCAAAGAAAGGCTTGGATCATCTGCTGATATTGTCATTGAAGATTACCGTCATCAAAAAGGAAAATTTAATCATATCGTCTCGATAGAAATGTTTGAAGCTGTGGGTGAGCAATATTGGCAGACATATTTTTCAAAAATAGGATCTCTTTTAAATGAAAAGGGAAAAGCGCTGATTCAAACGATTACCATTAATGACCAAGATTTCCCGCGTTACCGCAAAGGCGGAGATTTTATTAGAAGTTATATTTTTCCAGGTGGAATGCTGCCCAGCCCGTCACGTTTTCGTGAAGAGGTTGAAAAATCAGGCTTAAAAGCTGGTAATGAGTTCCATTTTGGTCAGGATTACGCGCTCACGTTAGAACATTGGCTGAAAAACTTTGATGCCAAGAAGGAAGAGATTAAAAAGCTTGGCTTTGATGAAGAATTTATGCGGTTATGGCGCTTTTACCTAGCAGCGTGTATCGCAGGGTTCCGTTCAGGCCGTACAGATGTGATGCAGGTGGAGCTTTCTCATGCTTAAGTTGCTTATAATATTATTCACTGTATTTTTATCTATGGCTCAACCGTCTTATTCTTCTGATTATATTGGAGCGCATGTTCCGAACGCTCAAAAAGTTGGTGAGGGACGATTAGTTTATCTGTTTTTTAATGTTTATGATGCTGCCTTATTTGCACCTAAGGGAGAATTAAAAAGAGAAGAGCCTTTTGCTATTCAAATTTCTTATTTGCGTGAAATATCAGCAAAAAAGATTGCTGATCGCTCTGCAGTGGAGATTCGTAACCAAGGGCGTTACAGCGAAGAGCAAGTCGCACGTTGGAATCAGGAAATGTTAGAGATTTTTCCAGATGTTTCAAAAGGCGTTCGTCTCACAGGTGTGTATGATCCAAAAGGGGAAACAATATTTTATAAAAACAGCGAAGAAATTGGCCGTATTCAAGATGCCGATTTTAGTCAGGCTTTTTTTGATATATGGCTTGATGAAAAAACAAGTTCTCCTGATTTACGCCGTAAATTACTCGGAAACTCATGAGCACAGCGCCGTCAAAAGTTTCTCTTTTCCAATATAGTTTTTTAGCGCTGCCCTTGGCTTTTGCGGGACTGCCGCTCTATGTCCATGCACCTGATTTTTATACAAGAGATTTAGGCCTTAATATTGGTCTCATTGGCATTATTTTGCTAGTTATCCGCTTATTTGATGCCTTCCAAGACCCTTTGATTGGATATGTTTCCGATAAATATGCGGCGTCTCGATATAAAATTATTTTAAGCGGTGCATCGCTTTTACTGATCGGTATGGGCGCTGTATTTTTTGGCCCACAATTTGGTATTTCAACGGCAATTTGGTTTGCGTTATCTATGATACTTGCCACGACGGGCTTTAGTATTGTGGCCATCAATCTCAATATGATTGGTGGATTTTGGCATGATGAAAAAGATCAACGCACCCGTATATCGGCATGGCGTGAAGCCTTTGCACTTACGGGGCTACTGATTGCCTCTGTTCTGCCCGCTGCCTTGCAGACAAGCTTACCTGCTGAAGAGTCGTTTCAGATTTTATTTAGCGTCTTTGCACTCATAATTATTCTAGCGTTTCTTTGTTTTACATTTTTTATGAAATCATTGTCTTTAGATCATAAAATTATCCAATCAAAAACCAATAAAGGGTTTTCTTTTCTGCCGATTTTAATTGGGCCAGACCGGAAATTCTTCTTTATTTGTTTTCTGACCCATGTGGCGGCTGCAATTCCAGGTGTACTTGTTTTGTTTTATATCCGTGATTTTCTAGACGCAGAAAATATGGCCGGGCTTTTCTTATTCCTATATTTTATAGCAGGCGCAGCTCTCATTGCTGTATGGGTAAAGCTTGCAAAGCATATTGGTAAAAATCAGGCATGGCTTATTTCAATGATCTTGGCTGTGATTACTTTTATGTGGGCGTATTTTTTACAGCCTGGGGACGTTATCGGATACGCCATTGTCTGTGTTTTATCAGGAATGGCTTTGGGTGCAGATTTGGCACTTCCGCCCTCTATTCTTGCTGATCGTGTGACAGACCAAAAAACTGAAACAGAGGCGACGCAATATTATGCCTTACTCGCTTTTATTCCCAAGGTCGCGATTGCGATTGCAAGCGGTGTATCATTTTTAATTCTCGATCAATTAGGGTTTGTCGCCGGCAATGACAATTCACAAGAGGCGCTTCAAGGCCTCATTGTTCTGTATGCGCTAATCCCATGTGTCATTAAACTTTTAGCTGCTTTTGCTTTATGTCGGCTTATCCAAAAAGAAGGAAATAACTATGTTACAGCTTAAATCTATTGCTCTTATCTGTCTTTCATTTGTGCTGATCTCATGCTCTAGCGGCCCATCTTTAGAGCATCATCAAAATTTTGAACCAACCTTGGATTTGAAAGAGTATTTTACAGGGCCTATTCAAGCATGGGGAATTGTTCAGAATCGTAATGGCAATATTGTTCGTCGTTTTGATATTAATATGGTGGGCACATGGGAAGGTGATACAGGTACGCTGGATGAATATTTTGATTACTATGACGGTGAAAAAGAAAGACGAATTTGGACTATAAAAAAGATCGCTGATAATCAATATGAAGGTACAGCGGGTGATATTATCGGGGTCGCAACAGGAAATTCCAAAGGTAATACTGTGCGCTGGGCGTACCAAATGGATATAGATGTTGGCGATAATACATTCCGGCTGACCTTTGATGACTGGATGTTCTTGATGAATGATGGTGTGTTGATTAATCGGTCCTATTTGAAAAAATTTGGTGTTACAGTTGCTGAACTTACGCTGTTTATGAAAAAGCAAGATGGTTAATCAAATATATCTAACATTGTTGATAGTCTTGAAATCCCTTGGTCAAAGGTATCTCCCTGCGCTATAACGGGTTATGACATTATTACTTTTTTATCTATTTTTAGCCGTAGGTGTTTCCTTCTTTTGTTCTATTTCAGAAGCGGTTTTATTGTCTGTTCGGCCATCTTACATTGCGGCGCTAGAAAATAATAAAAAGCGCGGGGCAGATGTCTTAAAAAAGCTCAATGATAATTTGGATAGGCCGTTAGCAGCTATTCTTACAGCCAACACAATTTCACATACAATGGGCGCGGCAGGTGTTGGCGCGCAAGCGACAATCATCTTTGGTAACGAATATTTAGGGTTGGTCTCAGCTCTTTTAACCATTGTGATTTTGGTGTTTTCAGAAATTATACCGAAAACAATTGGCGCAACATATTGGAAACAATTAGCGCCCACTTTTGGAACATTGATTAACTGGCTTGTCATTTCACTGCTCCCTATGGTGTGGCTGTCAGAAAAGCTGACTAAGCTACTATCAGGCGGGAAATCAAGCGCCTTCACATTTAGCCGCGATGAAATGCAGGCGATGGTTGAGATTGGAAAAGAAGAGGGGCTGTTTAATAATGAAGAGCATAAGATTTTTACAAACCTCATGAAGATCAGGCAAATTTCAGTACGCTCAATCATGACGCCGCGTACTGTGATTTTTTCGCTCCCTCAAGATTTAACCGCGCAAGAATTCTTTAAACAACATGCTAAAACAGCGTTCTCAAGAATTCCTATTTTTAAAGATGGGCAAGATGACATTATTGGCTATGTGTTAAAAGTTGATGTTTTAACCGCGCAGGCCGAAGATGATTATGAACGTAAACTTGCTGATTTTTCACGAGACTTTGTTGTCTTATCAGATAAGGTCACGGCTTTTGAAGCCTATAACAAATTGATTTATGAGAAGAGCCATATTGCATTAGTGATTGATGAATTTGGAACAGTTCAAGGCCTTGTAACATTGGAAGATGTTGTTGAAACCATCATCGGCCTTGAGATTACTGATGAATCCGACACAACAGAAGATATGCAGATTTTAGCGGAAAAGCGCTGGCGTAAACGTATTAAAGAAATGGGCATTCAGTTAGACGAAGAAACCCGCAAGAAATAATTTTTATGAACAAAACCTCCAGTAAAGAGACGAGCAATTTAGATTTACCACAAATCGATAATCGTCTTTGGATTAACATTCTTATCGGAATGGTGTTAGGAGTTATTGCTGGCCTTGTTTTATCACCTCATGGACTAGCAATTGTAGGCGAGGAGCTTGCTCATGATCTCGCCGCATGGATTAAATTACCCGGTATTTTATTTTTGGGTTTGATTCAAATGGTCATTGTCCCTTTGGTGCTATGCTCGATCATTTTAGGCATTAATCAAAGTGGCGATCTTGATTTTGTAAAAGCCTTAGGTTTACGCGCTGTTTTCTATTTTATTTGTACAACAATCATTGCTGTCAGCATTGGGATGGGACTTGCTTATCTTATTCAGCCAGGGAATTTTATTGATCAGAGTTTGATCCAAGATTTTAATGCGCAGCAATCTGATAATACAACAGGGTCCTCTCAAAGAACTTTTGAAAACTTAACCATCCCGGACAGAATTTCGAATCTAATCCCTATTAATGTGACAGGGGCTATTGTCGAAAAAAATCTCTTACAAATTGTCATTGCAGCGATGATTGTTGGTTTGGCATTGCTGAGTATCAAAAAGAATAATGCTCAGCCTCTTCTAAATTTATGTGAAGCTGGTCAATCTGTTGCCATGAAAATTATTGGTTGGGCCATGGTTATCGCGCCTTACGCCGTATTTGGGTTACTTTGTGATATTACGATTAAGCTAGGCTTAGATGCGCTTTCCAGTATGGGGGCTTATGTTATCACTGTTTTGCTGGGCTTATTGTCTATGATTATTGTCTATAGTCTTATTGTGAGTGTGGTTACGCAAAAAAGTCCTCTCGAATTTTTTAAATCTATTAAGGCTGTTCAACTCTTGGCATTTTCAACATCTTCTTCTGCCGCGACAATGCCTTTTACAATGCTCTGCGCTGAAGAAAAGTTAAATGTAAAACCAAAAGTCAGTCGCTTTATTGTGCCTTTAGGGGCAACCATTAATATGGATGGCACAGCGCTCTATCAGGTGATTGCAACAATCTTTCTGATACAAATTTTTGGCGATGTTTCAGGTGTTGATCTCAGTACGGCTGATTTGATCTTATTGATTATCACAATATTAGGAGCATCTATAGGAACTCCTGCAACGCCGGGTGTTGGAATTGTTGTATTGGCAACGATTTTAACAGGAATTGGCTTAAATCCTGCGGCTGTTGGCTTAATCTTGGGTGTAGACCGCATTCTTGATATGTGCCGAACATCCATTAATGTGACGGGCGATTTAGCGGCCAGTGCCGTTATGAATAAATTTATGAAATAGAGTTCTAATCGCTTTGGATTATTCCATCGCTTTTAAGACAGATTCTGTAACCTTCTTGGCATCACCCAAAAGCATATAAGTATTTTCATTATAAAAGAGCGGGTTATCAATGCCTGCATAGCCAGAGCCCAATGAACGCTTCACAAAGAAAACAGTTTTCGCTTTTTCAACATCTAACACAGGCATCCCAAAGATAGGGGATGTAGGGTCAGTTTTAGCAGAAGGATTAGTAATGTCATTTGCGCCAATCACATAGACAACGTCAGCTTGAGAAAAATCGCGATTAATATCTTCTAATTCAAAGACTTCATCATAAGGAACGTTAGCTTCTGCTAATAACACGTTCATGTGACCCGGCATTCTTCCAGCTACGGGGTGAATCGCATATTTTACTTCTGCTCCTTCGGCTTTTAATGCGTTCGCCATCTCCCCCAAAACGTGCTGAGCCTGCGCAACAGCCATTCCATAGCCCGGGACAATGATGACTTTTGTTGCGTTTTTCATGATAAAACCTGCATCTTCAGGCGCGCCAATTTTGGCTTGCTTATCGCTATTGTCAGCTGCACCAGCCGCCGCAGTATCGCCGCCAAAGCCGCCCAGAATAACAGAGAGGAATGAGCGGTTCATGCCTTTACACATCACATAAGAAAGGATTGCACCACTGGCACCAACAAGGGCGCCTGTCACGATCAAAAGATTGTTTTGAAGCGTAAACCCAATTCCTACTGCAGCCCAACCTGAATAGGAGTTCAGCATAGAGACGATGACGGGCATATCCGCGCCGCCGATGGGAATGATGATCAAAATTCCAAAGAGGAAGGCTAAGCCCACTACAGACCAGAAATACATCTCGTCTTGCGTAATACAAAGCATGGTCACAAGGCCGATCAAGATGAACGCAAGTGATAAATTAATGAAATGCCTGAAGGGTAAAAGAATGGGTTTGCCGGTAACTGCGCCTTGCAATTTACCCCATGCAATCACCGATCCTGTAAACGTAATCGCTCCGATCGCCGCACCAATTGACATTTCAATAAGGCTGCTAATTAAAATCTCACCTTTGACCCCAATCCCGTAAGCTTCAGGGTTAAAGAACGCTGCCGCTGCAACAAATACCGCTGCAAGACCGACAAGAGAGTGGAACGCTGCAACCAATTGCGGGAGCGCTGTCATTTGAATTTTTTTGGCGATGATTGTTCCAATACTACCGCCGATCAGAATACCACCAATAATCAGCCATGGTGTTTCAACAGCAATTGCAATCGTGGTTCCGATAGCAAGTGCCATACCAATCATTCCGAACATCGCCCCTTGGCGTGCACTTTCAGGATGCGATAGTCCCCGCAAAGCAAGAATGAATAAAACAGAAGAAATTAAATATGAAAGAACAGCAATCGTTTCCATGATTTTAGTTTTCCTTCTTCTTAAACATTTCAAGCATACGCCGCGTCACAATAAAGCCGCCAAAGATATTTATAGAGGCCAAAATCACAGCCAAGAAACCCATTAGCGATGAAAAGCTAAACTCAGCAGGGCCTGCAGCGATAATCGCGCCCACAATAATCACCGAAGAAATCGCATTTGTAATACCCATTAGTGGAGAGTGAAGGGCAGGAGTAACACGCCAAACAACATAATATCCAACAAAACAGGCCAAAATAAAAACGGTAAGCCCATTCAATAAAAAAGAATGATCATGCGCCGTGGCTGCCATCATTTCTCCCGCGTGAGGGATAATGTCTTCAGGATTTAAAATAACCGCCTGTGATTGTAACTGTGATTGTATTTCTGTGTTGCTCATAAGTTTTTAAGAATCCTTTTTAAAATTGGGGTGAATAATCTCCCCCCCTTTTGTCAAAGTAATGCCTTGAATAATTTCATCGTCCCAATCAATTTCAATTTTTTCGTCTTTAATAATAAGACCTAATAGATTGAGTAAATTTTTTGCATATAGAGAAGATGAATCTGTTGGTAGACGGGAAGCAATATTAGCATGGCCTATAACTGTTACGCCATTATGATTTATGACTTCGCCTTTTTCTGATAATTCGCAATTACCCCCATTTTCAACAGCCATATCAACAATGACTGATCCCGGCTTCATAGATTGAACCATGGATTCTGAAATGAGTTTGGGGGCAGGGCGACCAGGGATAAGAGCCGTCGTAATCACAATATCTTGTTTTGCAATATGCTCTTCAACAAGGGCGGCTTGCTTCTTTTTATATTCATCGGACATTTCTTTTGCATAACCACCTGCGGTTTCTGCTTCTTTAAATTCGTCATCTTCAACAGCAACGAAATTCCCGCCTAAAGACTGTACTTGTTCTTTGGCTGCGGGGCGTACGTCTGTCGCTGAAACGATTGCTCCAAGGCGTTTTGCGGTTGCTATGGCTTGTAATCCTGCAACGCCAGCACCCATCACGAAGACTTTGGCGGGAGGGACTGTTCCTGCGGCTGTCATCATCATCGGAAAAGCGCGGGGGAAGTGTTCTGTAGCGTCTAAAACGGCTTTATACCCCGCCAAATTCGACTGAGATGATAAAACATCCATAGCTTGCGCTCTTGTAATACGGGGCACTAATTCCATAGAAAAGGCTGTGATTTTGTCTTTTGACAACTGATCAATCTTGTCTTGATTAAAGTAGGGGTCTAAAAGGCCCATTAAAATCGTATCGGCCGCTAATCCTCTAAGGTTTCCAGATTCCTGTACGTGTAGAACAATGTCTGATTTAGAAATAATCTTTTTACGGTCTTTTTCAATCGTTGCGCCAGCATCACTATATAAGTCATCGGCAAAAGACGCGCTTTCGCCTGCGCCGCTCTCTATTGTCACGTTACCGCCCATAGAGACGATCTTTTTGACAGTATCAGGCGTGGCTGACACACGTTTTTCATATTCACTTGTCTCTTTGACTATGCCTACAGAAAATGACATGGATTTTCTTTACCTCAAATGTTCAAAAAAGCTGATCTAGAGTTATGCTTCATTCTGAAAGCTTTGTGAAGACTCAATTCACCCAGTCTTCACAATTATTGTAAAGGCTTACTCTGCGTTAATATTTTTCGTAAAATCTATTCTCTTTTTGAGAGAGCTTCGATGAGTTTTGATTGCTTGCTACTGTAATATAAAGCGGCCTCATCAAGTTGAGCGTGAAGATATTTTGTATTATTCTGCTTTGTTTTATCAGCAATTGTTTCGTCTTCTTCTGTGGCTTCATTATTGAGAGCAACAAGAGCTTTATAAATGTCATTGGTTTCATAAATGAAGCTCTCATCAATGCTTTTATTATCTGTATCACCCAGATCGCCAGCATCTTCCATATCGAAGAGAAGGACATCTAAACCAAAAATATCAGCAAGTTGTTCAACGGTTAATTCTGTGCCTGTTACATTTTCAATATTTTGCGCAAGCTCCTGAAGCTGAATAACGACATTTCTCTTAATGATCTCATCAATTTGAGCATCGCTGTAATAAGCATCTTTGAGAGGTGTGTCTGTTGGAGCAAGCGATGAATCAATAATTCCATCCATTCCGTAGCGGAATAACTCCCCGCTTCGTAAGTCATTTAAGAAATTCAGAATGTAGAATTGTAGGCCCGGCTCAGATAGACCATTTGTACTTTGCGGGGCGTCTTTACCAAAATTACTCGCCGGATCACTGACAATTGGTGTGACAGGCTCAGGTAATAATTGAATTGTAAATGTCTCATCAAAGGTTAGGAATCCATCGCTCACTCGTAATGTGACATCATATGTTGATGGGTCGACACCGAAGAATTTAGGCCCTGTTGTTGAGAGGATATTGCCGCCTGTAATTGTGAAGATCGGATCGGCAGAGACAATAGAATATGTGAAGACGCTACTATCCACATCGAAGGCACCGAGAGATCCAATATTCCAACTTGAAATTCCTTCAGGGAAGGTGAGAGATGATAATGTAATATCTTCTGGTGCATCGTTCACTGGTGTGACATCAAACGTAATTGTATTAGGTGTTTGATCTGTATCAACGCCGCCATTGGCTGTGCCGCCGTCATCTTGGACTTGGAAATCAAAGCTGGCATAGCCGACGCCATTATCATTGAGATCAGGGCTGAACACTAAAAACGGAATATCAGCAGCGCTGATCACTTGCCCTGCGCTGACCAGTCCCGGAGTGCTTGCCCCAGGAGCTAAGCCAAGAACACCATTTGTTGGTAGCGATACAATGCGGATGGTCTGCAAGTTATTAGCTGGCGTATCGTTTATATCTGTAAGACCGAAATCAGTAACTGCAAAGCTATAAGGTGTGTCTTCTAGAATAGTAATTGTGTTATCTGCGCCTGCTGGTTCATCATTCACCGATGTCACGTCAATCGTCATTGTGTTTGATGTAGAATCTAAATCAACGCCGCCATTGGCTGTGCCGCCATCATCACGAACTTGGAAATCAAAGTTGGCGTAGTTTAATCCGTTTTCATTTGTAATCGGTGTGAATGTCAGGTTTGGAATATCTGAAACGGTAATCTCATCGCCTGCTATCACAGCGACGCCTGATAATTCTAAAACGCCATTGATAGGCAGAGTATTAATAATGACAGAAGCAAAATCATCTGCTGGAACGTCGCTTATATCTGTGAATCCAAAGTCAGAGGCTGCAAATGTGTAAGTTGTGTCTTCTAAGGTTGTGACGGTATTATCTGCGCCTTGTGGCTCATCATTTACCGGCGTGACATCAATCGTGACTGTATTTGGTGTTTGGTCTGTATCTTGGCCGCCATTCGGTGTGCCACCATCGTCGCGCACTTGGAATGTGAAGTTATCATATCCCGCGCCATTATCATTTAAGGCGGGTGTAAAGAATAGATTTGGTAAATCACTGACTAAAATTTCCTGCCCAGCTGTGACAGCAATACCTGATAATTCAAGTACGCCGTTTATTGGCAGAGAGGAAATAAAAATTGAATTAAAGTTATTCGGCGCATCATTGACATCACTAAATCCAAAGTCAGTAGCTGTGAATCCGAGTGGTGTATCCTCTAATGTTGTGAGTGTAATATCTGTTCCTGATGGCTCATCATTCACTGAGTTGACATTGATTGTCATTGTATTTTGTGTTGGATCTAAATCAACACCCCCATTGGCCGTTCCGCCATCATCACGCACTTGGAAGTCAAAGCTAGCATAACCTACGCCGAACTCATTGGCGGCAGGTCTAAAGACAAGGTTTGGAATATCGCTGCTGAGTATTTCTTGACCCGCAGTGACCGCTACACCTGAAAGGAGTAAATCACCATCTAGAGGCAGTGTATTAATAATAACGGATTGGAAATTATCATTTGGTGTGTCATTTGGATCAGTAAATCCAAAATCAGAGCCTGCAAAGACATAGTCTATATCTTCATTTGTTGTGACAGTGTTATCTGTGCCTTCTGGTGCATCATTTACTTCTGTAACATCAATTGTAATGATATTCGCAATTTGATCGGTATCTTGCCCGCCATCAGATGTACCGCCATCATCGACAACGCGGAATGTAAAATTATCAAATCCTGTTCCTGCACCGTTTAAAGCAGGGGTGTAAACAAGATTTGGAAGATCGCTGACTAATATTGTCTGTCCTGCTGTGACGGCTACACCTGAAAGCTCAAATGTTCCACTTATAGGAATTGTATCAATAATAATTGACTGGAAGTTATTAGAAGGTACATCATCAGGATCACTAAAGCCAAAGTCGGCGGCTGTAAATCCAAGCGGTGTGTCTTCTAATGTAGTCAGTGTGTTATCTGTACCAAATGGGGCGTCATTGACTGGTGTAACATCAAAAGTAATTGTGTTTGGTGTAGGATCAAGATCAATTCCACCATCGCTTGTTCCGCCATCATCACGGACTTGGAAATCAAAGTTTGCGTAATTGGCACCAAACTCATTGGTTGCTGGTGTAAATGTTAAGTTCGCTAAATCAGAAGCTAATATTTCTTGTCCGGCTGTGACAGCAACGCCAGATAATTCAAGTAATCCATCCGCTGGTAGAGTATTAATTATAACTGATTGTAAATTATTAGCCGGTACATCGTTGACATCGGTAAGACCAAAGTCGCTGGCTGCAAATGTATACGGAACATCTTCTAATGTTGTAAGCGTCGCATCGGCACCATCTGGAGCATCATTCACAGATGTCACATCAATGGTCATTGTATTTGGTGATTGATCAGTATCGATTCCACCATCGGCTGTGCCACCATCATCTTGAACTTGGAAGGTAAAGTCAGCATAGCCTGCGCCATTTTCATTGGCTGCTGGAGAGAAGACTAAATTTGGAATATCACTCACCGCAATTGATTGCCCAGCCGTTACAGGAACACCTGATAAGTTTAATGTGCCATTCAGAGGAAGTGTTGTAATAATCACATTTTGGAAGTTATCTGCTGGTGTATCGCTGGGGTCACTAAATCCAAAGTCTCCTGCACTAAATGTGTAATCAGTATCTTCTAATGTTGTGACTGTGTTATCTGTACCAATAGGTTCATCATTGACTTCGGTGACATCAAACGTAATTGTGTTTGGAATACTGTCTAAGTCAACACCGCCATCTGTTGTTCCGCCATCATCGCGAACCTGGAATGTGAAGTCTGTGTAAGCTGCGCCAAATTCGTTTAAGGCAGGTGTGAATGTTAGATTGGGAATATCGGCAAGCGCAATATCTTGACCTGCTGTAACAGCTACTCCAGAAAGTTCGAGCACTCCATTAACTGGAAGGGTTGTGATCACAACAGATTGTAAATTATTAGCTGGCGTATCATTCACATCACTAAATCCAAAGTCGCCTGCGCCAAATGTGTAAGGTGTATCTTCTAATGTTGTCAGTGTTATATCAGCGCCGTCAGGCTCATCATTCACAGATGTGACGTCAATCGTCATCGTGTTAGGTGTTTGATCTGTATCAACGCCGCCGCCTGCCGTTCCACCATCATCTTGGACTTGGAAAGTGAAGTCAGCGTAGCCTGCTCCATTTTCATTTGCCGCAGGTGTGAATGTTAAATTAGGAATATCACCTACAGCAATGGATTGTCCGGCTGTAACGGCTACCCCAGAAAGCTCTAAAATACCATTGACTGGTAATGTTGTAATAATGAGGTTTTGGAAGTTATTTGACGGGGTATCGCTTGGGTCACTAAATCCAAAATCTGCCGCTGCGAAGGTCAGTGGTGTATCTTCTAAAGTTATGAGTGTGTTATCTGCGCCTTCAGGAGCATCGTTTACTTCAAAAATATCAATTGTAACTGTGTTTGGGCTTTGGTCTGTATCAATTCCACCATCTGCTGTGCCGCCATCATCGCGAACTTGGAATGTGAACGTGTCAGCCGCTAATCCTGTCAAATTGAGCGGCGGTGTATATTCTAAGTTTGGAATGTCAGCAAGGGCAACTTCTTGACCAGCAGTCACTGCAACACCAGAAAGCTCTAGTGTTCCAACAGCAGGGAGTGTGGTGATAATGACAGATAAGAAATTATCGGATGGCGTATCAATGACATCACTAAATCCAAAATCAGCAGCATTCAAAGTGAAAGGTGTGTCTTCAGCTGTGCCTAATGTAACATCTATTCCAGATGGCTCATCATTAACGGGCGTGACATCAATCGTCATTGTGTTTGGTGTTGAATCAAGATCAATTCCACCGTCAGTTGTTCCGCCATCATCGCGGACTTGGAATGTGAAGTCGGCATAGCTCGCACCATTTTCATTTGCGGCCGGTGTAAAGGTTAAATTTGGAATATCGGCAAGTAGTATTTCATCCCCTGCTGTCACGGCCACGCCAGATAATTCTAAAATTCCATCTACAGGAAGCGTGGTGATAATGACTGACGCTAAATCATTTGCAGGCATATCGCTCACATCCGTTAATCCAAAATCACCTGCAGAGAATGTGAATGCTGTATCTTCTAACGTTGTGACTGTGTTATCTGTCCCATCTGGTTCATCATTCACCGATGTGACATCAATTGTCATTGTATTTGGTGTTGGGTCAAGATCAATGCCGCCATCAGCCGTTCCGCCATCATCACGAACTTGGAATGTGAACGTGTCATAGGCCGCGCCATTCTCATTAGTAATAGGGCTAAATGTTAAATTCGGAATGTCAGCTAAGAGTAATTCTTGTCCTGCTGTCACCGCAACACCTGACAATTCTAATGTTCCGTTTACGGGTAGTGTTGTAATGACAACCGATTGTAAGGCGTTTGGAGCAAGAGGATCATTTGGATCTGTAAATCCGAAATCCGCTGCGCTAAATGTGTAATTTGTATCTTCTAATATTGTGACAGTATTATCTGTACCCTCGGGCGCATCATTAACGGGCGTGACATCAAATGTAATTGTATTGGGCGTTGTATCTGTATCAATTCCTCCATTCGCTGTACCTCCTGTATCGCGGACTTGGAATGTAAAGTCAGTGTAGCCTACGCCATTTTCATTCGCGCTTGGCGTGAATGTTAAATTCGGAATATCCGCGAGTAAGATTTCATCGCCTGCCGTGACAGCAACGCCTGATAACTCTAAAATTCCATTGGCAGGAAGTGTTGTTACGATCACGGATAATAATGTTTCAGGCGGAACATCATTCGGATCAGTAAAGCCGAAATCAGCATCACTAAATGTATACGGTGTGTCTTCCAATGTGTTTAATGTAGCATCTGCGCCAAAGGGCTCACTATTTACAGGAAGAACATCAAATGTGATTGTATTTTCAACAGGATCAAGATTGATACCACCATCGGCTGTTCCACCATTATCACGGACTTGGAAAGTAAAGCTGTCATAAGCGTTACCATTACCATTTGGTAACGGAGTAAACGTTAAGTTTGGAATGTCGGCGAGTAAGATTTCATCGCCGGCTGTGACGGCCACACCTGATAATTCTAGAACACCCGTTACAGGGATTGTTGTGATGACAACGCTTTCTAAATTATTGGCAGGTATATCATTGGGATCCGTAAATCCGAAATCAGAATCAGCAAATGTATAGACCTGATTTTCAAGCATTGTGATGGTGTTATCTGTTCCATCGGGCGCATCGTTTATAGATGTTACATCAATGGTCATTGTATTCGGTGATTGATCCGTATCAACGCCTGTATTAGCTGTTCCACCATCATCACGAACCTGGAATGTAAAGCTATCATAAGCCAAGCCATTCGCATTAGGTGCTGGAATAAAGCTTAAATTTGGAATATCGGCGAGTAGTATTTCATCACCCGCGGTAACAGCAACACCGGAAAGTTCAAGCGTTCCATTGACCGGGAGTGTTGTAATAATCACCGATTGTAAATTATTAGCTGGAGTATCGTTCGGATCAGTAAATCCAAAATCTCCAGCAGTAAATGCAAGAGGCGTGTCTTCTAACGTTGTGAGTGTATTATCAGTGCCAATAGGCTCATCATTCACTGGCGTAATATTAATATTAAATGGCACGCCCGAAGCGACAACTGTGTTTCCATCTGTAATTTCAAAATCAAAACTATCTGTGATTGTTTCTGAACTATTATGGACATAGACAACGCGGTTATTATCAATATCGTCTTGAGTAAAGCTTGTGACGGCCACGCCCGGGCCACTAGTCAGCTCAATCTGTCCATTCACAGGCGGCGTTGTAATATTGTAAGTAATTGCTGTTGTCGGTGTATCAACATCAGAGCTTGAAAGCATGGCGTTGGTGAGCGTTTCGGTGAATCCTTCAAATGTATTCATGCCCACATTCGTATCAATCACAGGTGGATCATCAACAGGTGTCACATCGATTGTCATCGTGTTCGGTGTTGGATCAAGATTATTAACACCATCATCACGCACTTGGAATGTGAAATCTGTATACGCTAACCCGTTATCGTTTAAGCCTGGTGTGAATGTTAAATTTGGAATATCTGCAACCGTGATATCTTGCCCAGCTGTGACGGCCACACCCGATAACTCTAATATTCCATTCGCAGGCAGTGTTGTAATTACAACAGATACAAAATTATCTGCAGGTGTATCATCAGGATCAGAAAATCCAAAGTCTGCCGCAGCAAAGGTGAGTGGTGTATCTTCTAATGTCGTTAATGTATTATCTGCACCAAGAGGGGGGTCATCGACTTCAACAACATCAAATGTAATCGTGTTAGGCGTCGGATCTAAATCAATTCCGCCGTCAGCTGTCCCACCATCATCACGCACTTGGAATGTAAAGGTTGTGTAGGCTAAACCAAAATCATTCAGACCCGGTGTAAATGTAAGGTTGGGAATATCGGCAAGAGCAATATCTTGTCCTGCTGTGACAGCTACACCCGATAACTCCAAAATTCCATTCGCAGGCAGTGTTGTAATGACAACAGATTGGAAATTATTTGGTACAAGGTCTGTTGGATCAGTAAATCCGAAGTCAGCTGCACCAAATGTATAAGGTGTGTCTTCAAATGTTGCTAACGTATTATCTGCACCCTCAGGAGCATCATTTACAGACGTGACGTCAATTGTCATGGTGTTTGGAACAGCATCTAGATCAATGCCGCCATCAGTTGTTCCGCCATCATCGCGGACTTGGAATGTAAAATCTGCGTAGCCTGCACCATTTTCATTCGCTACTGGCGTGAAGACTAAATTCGGAATGTCTGTTGCTAAAATTTCATCGCCCGCAGTCACTGCAACACCTGATAATTCTAAAATTCCGTTCACAGGAAGTGTTGTAATAATGACAGACTGGAAGTTATCCGGTGCATCATTCACATCAGTAAATCCAAAGTCAGCTGCGGCAAATGTTAGCGGTGTATCTTCTAATGTTGTGACGGTGTTATCTGTACCATCAGGTTCATCATTAACAGATGTGACATCGATTGTGACGGTGTTGGCTGTTTGATCTGTATCGATTCCGCCATCTAGTGTTCCGCCATCATCGCGAACCTGGAATGTGAATGTATCTAGGGCTGCGCCATTTGCATTTGCTGGCGGCGTATATGTCAGATTTGGAATATCCGCAACTAAGATTTCATCACCTGCGGTAACGGCTACACCCGATAACTCTAAAATACCGCTTGCCGGAAGCGTTGTAATAAAGACAGAGTTAAAGTTATCTGGAGCATCATTTACGTCACTAAATCCAAAATTAGCCGGGTCAAATGTCAGCGGCGTATCTTCTAATGTTGTCAGTGTAATATCCGCGCCATCAGGTTCATCATTCACTGAGGTCACATCAATTGTTATGGTATTTGGAACGGCATCTAGATCTATGCCACCGTTGGCCGTACCGCCATCATCACGGACTTGGAAGGTAAAGTCAGCGTAGCCTACGCCATTTTCATTCGCCACTGGCGTAAAGACTAAATTCGGAATATCGGCAACTAAAATTTCATCACCTGCTGTGACAGCCACACCTGATAATTCTAAAATTCCGTTCACAGGAAGCGTTGTAATAATGACCGACTGTAAGTTATTCGATAATGGAGCGTCCCCTAAATCAGTGAATCCAAAGTCAGTATCACTAAATGTATAAGGCGTATCTTCTAAAGTTGTTACAATATTATCTGTGCCATCTGGCTCTGAATTCACAGGATCAACATCAAAGGTGATCGTGTTAGCAACTGGGTCAAGATCAATACCGCCGTCGGCTGTTCCCCCGTCATCACGAACTTGGAACGTAAAGCTCGTATAGCCGATACCATTTTCATTAAACGCTGGGGAGAAGGTGAGGTTAGGGATATCCGCAAGCAATATTTCTTGGCCTGCAGTGACAGCCACACCTGATAACTCTAAAACACCATCAGCTGGGATGGTTGTAATGATAACGGATTGTAAATTATTAGCGACTAATTCATCAGGATCAGTAAATCCAAAGTCGCCTGCTCCAAATGTATATGTCGCATTTTCTAAAACGCTCAATGTTGCATCTGTCCCATCAGGCGCATCATTCACTGATGTAATATCAATTGTCATTATATTCGGCGTTTGGTCGGTATCAATGCCGCCATCGGTTGTACCGCCATCATCAACAACTTGGAATGTAAAGTCTGCGGCGGCTAATCCATTATTATTCGCTGCCGGGACATACGCTAAGTTAGCGATATCAGCTAAAGCAATGACTTGTCCCGCCGTCACAGCAACGCCAGATAATTCTAGCGTTCCCGATAAAGGAAGGGTTGTAATCAGAACGCTGGATAGAGTATTAGCCGGTGTATCGTTTACGTCCGTTAAGCTGAAATCACCCGCACTAAAGTTAAACGCTGTGTCCTCTAAAGTCGTAACAGTGTTATCGAGACTGTCAGGTGCGTCATTGACGGACGTCACGTCAATAGTGATTGTGTTTGCCACAGGGTCTAGATCAATGCCGCCATCAGCTGTTCCGCCATCATCACGAACCTGGAATGTAAAGTCAGCATAGGCCGCTCCATTTTCATTCGCCACAGGTGTAAAGACAAGGTTTGGAATATCAGAGGCTAAAATTTCCTGTCCGGCTGTCACAGCGACACCCGATAACTCTAAAACGCCATTGACTGGCAATGTTGTTATGATAACGGATTGTAGAAGGTTCGCTGGTGTATCAGCCGCATCAGTAAATCCAAAATCAGCATCTGAGAATGTATATGGTGTGTCTTCTAATGTTGTGACAGTTGTATCCGTTCCATCCGGGACATCGTTTACAGATGTCACATCAATGGTCATCGTATTAGGTGATTGATCTGTATCTATCCCTGGCCCTATTGTTCCGCCATCATCGCGAACTTGGAATGTGAAGTCAGTGTAGGTTAGTCCATTCTCATTTGCCGCTGGAGTAAATGTAAGGTTTGGAATATCAGCGGCTAAAATTTCCTGTCCTGCTGTGACAGCTACACCCGATAACTCTAAAATTCCATTAGCAGGAAGCGTTGTAATAATGACAGAGAGTAAGTTATTTGCTGGCGTATCTGCAGGATCGCTAAATCCAAAATCTAATATTGTAAAGGCAAGGGGTGTGTCTTCTAATGTGGTAAGCGTGTTATCTGCCCCGAGAGGTTCATTATTAATAGATGTCACATCAAACGTAATAGTATTTGGTGTTTGATCAGTATCTATACCCCCAAATGCTGTTCCCCCGTCATCTTGAACCTGGAATGTAAAGCTTGTGTAAGCCAAACCATTTTCATTGATATCTGGAGTAAATGTGAGGTTTGGTATATCAGAAAAGGCAATCACTTGCCCTGCGGTAACGGCCACGCCTGATAACTCTAAAATGCCATCTGCGGGTAAAGTTGTAATTATAACGTTGGCAAAATTATCAGGCGGAATATCTCCAGTATCAGAGAAACCAAAATCTGCATCACTAAATGTATAGGTTGTATTCTCTAATGTTCCAAGAGTGGTGTCCATTCCATCAGGCGCAGAATTTGTCCCGATGACATCAATTGTCATTGTGTTAGGGGTAGGATCTAAATCAACGCCGCCGTTAGGGGTTCCGCCATCATCGCGAGCCTGGAACGTAAAGTCGGCATAAGCGGCTCCATTTTCATTTAAGGCGGGCGTAAATGTTAAATTCGGAATATCGGCGAGAAGTATTTCTTGTCCTGCCGTGACTGCTACTCCCGATAATTCTAAAACCCCGTCAACTGGGAGTGTTGTAATGATGACTGACCCAAGAGCATTGGCGGGCGTATCATTGACATCTGTAAATCCAAAATCCCCGGCAGCGAAGGTATAAGCAACATTCTCAGTTGTAGAGACTAAAGTATCTGTTCCGTCAGGCGCGTCGTTTAAAGGTGTGACATCGATTGTAACTGTATTTGGCGTTTGGTCTAAATCAATACCGCCATCTGCCGTTCCGCCATCATCGCGAACCTGGAACGTAAAGCTTGTATAACCGAGACCATTTTCATTCGCGGCTGGTGTAAATGTGAGGTTAGGGATATCAGCAAGAGCGATATCTTGGCCGGCTGTGACGGCAACGCCTGATAATTCTAAAATGCCATCTGCGGGTAGTGTGGTAATTACAACTGATTGGAGAGTATTTGGAGCCGTTGTATCTGAGGGATCAGTAAATCCAAAATCACCGGCTGTAAATGAAAGCGCTGTATCTTCATCTGTTGTGAGTGTTACATCACCGCCTTCAGGAGCTTCATTCACATTCGTAATATTAACAGTAACAGTTTGTGTTGTCGTGTTTGTGCCATCAGAGGCTTCAACATCAATGGTATAACTTGTTGTCGTTTCAAAATCGAAATTGCCATTGCCATCAACTGTAATGTCTCCAGTATTGAGATCAATGTCGAACAGTCCTAAACCTGTTCCGCCTGTGATTGAGTATGTGATTGTATCTGCCGGCAGATCTGCATCTGTTGTTGTGACTGTGCCTACAGCATCATTATCAGCTGCTAACTCATTAATATCAAAAGGTCCAAACGCTGTGAATACAGGCGCATTATCGTTCACTGGTGTTACACTAATACTGAATGTTGCAGTGCCTAGCGGCGTTGTATTATCTGTGACTTCAAATGTGAAATCACCTATCGTTGTTTCACTATCATCATGAACATATTGAACAAGACCATTATCAATATCGTCTTGAGTAAAGCTTGTGACAGCAACCCCTGGGTTAGTTGTTAATTCAACCTGTCCGTTAAGAGGTCCTGTTTGAATTGTATAAATAATATATTCAGGGTCACTATCTGTATCCGTTGTTTCAAGATCTGCTGTTGTAATCGCTTGAGTTGCACCTTCTGCGAGGGTAATTCCATTATTTGTGGCGAGTACTGGAATCTCATCAACAGGGTTTACAACAATGTGGAATGTTGAGCTTGTTGGAAGCGCTCCATCTTCGCCGCCATCAGCAACAGTAAAGTCAAAACTATCGCTTAAAGTATCTGTTCCGTCATGGACATATTGTACGCGGCTATTATCAAGATCATCTTGGGTAAAGCTGCCAATTGCTACGCCTGGATTTGTACTCAGCTCTACTTGCCCATTCACAGGAGGTGTATCAATTGTATACGTAATATCGGCCGGCGCATCATCTGGGTCGGTTGTTGTAATATTCGCTGTTGTAATTGTATAGGTTCCACCTTCATCAACATCAGGTGTCGCGCTATCATATATTTTAACATCTCTGAAATACGAATTTGATGCAGCGGCCCCATCATCATCTGAGATAAAATAAATATAATTAAAGCTACCAGTATCAAAGGTTCCAATTGGAATTGAATATGATTTCCAGCCATCTGAAAGAGCATAATCATTATATGTTGCGTTAAATACACCAAGGCTATCTGTACCAAAAAGTTGGAAAGTGCTTTCTACCCCTCCAAAATTTAAGTCAGTATCGACGCCAATGCCCTGAAGTTCGCCTTCACTTGTACTGAAATACTCAAATTCTATTACCGTTGTGGGCGTAATGTTCAAAGGTAGATTAATTGCTTTCCAAGAATTTCCCTCAATCTTTAACGTTCGACCACTATCAAGAACAGTTGCAACTGTTGGTGTACCTCCATCACCATCTTGGTTAATAACGGGTTCGATTGTAAAAGTACTAAAGTCAACGGTCTGCGTAGGTAATGTATTATTAGTAAGAACGGGTGCGTCATTAATAGGATCAACATCAAATGTGATTGTATTGGCGGTTTGATCTGTATCCTGTCCACCATTTGGTGTTCCGCCATCATCACGGACTTGGAATGTAAAGCTATCATAGGCAACGCCGCTCGCATCGGGAGCAGGGGTAAAGACAAGATTAGGAATATCAGCGAGTAAGATCTCTTGCCCAGCTGTTACAGCAACGCCTGATAATTCTAAAGTCCCGTTTGTAGGAATGGTTGTAATAAAGACAGATAAAAGATTATTGGGTGCATCATTGACATCTGTAAATCCAAAATCACCTGCACCAAATGTGTAATTTGTATCTTCGTTAATTGTAATTGTATTATCTAATCCATCTGGCGCGTCATTAATAGACGTCACATCAATTGTCATTGTATTGGCAACAGGATCAATATCAACGCCGCCATTGGCTGTTCCACCATCATCACGCACTTGGAATGTAAAGCTGTCATAAGCCGCGCCATTTTGGTTCGCAACCGGCGTAAATGTTAGATTTGGAATATCAGCAAAGACGATTTCTTGTCCTGCAGTCACGCCAACTCCAGATAGGTTTAATGTGCCATTCGCAGGAAGTGTTGTAATAATGACTGATAAGAAATTATTAGCCGGCGTATCAAGTGCGTCAGTAAATCCAAAATCAGCCGCAGAGAAAGTGTAATCTGTATCTTCATCTGTGGTGACAGTGTTATCAGTGCCATCCGGGGCATCATTAATCGGTGTGACATCAAATGTAATCGTGTTTGCAACTGGGTCAGTATCAATACCGCCATTGGCTGTTCCGCCATCATCACGCACTTGGAATGTAAAGCTTGCATATCCAACGCCGCTATCCCCAGCATCCGGCTCGAATGTTAAATTTGGAATATCAGCCAATAAAATTTCTTGCCCTGCTGTAACGGCAACACCAGATAATTCAATTGTCCCATCTGCTGGGAGTGTTGTAATAAAGACAGATTGAAGATTATCTGGGCCATCATTCACATCGCTAAATCCAAAATCGCCCGCAGAGAATGTAAATGTTCCATTCTCGGCAACCGTGAGTGTATTGTCTAATCCATCAGGCGCATCATTCACTGAATTCACATCAATTGTAATTGTATTCGCGGTTTGATCAGTATCTTGCCCACCATTGGCTGTTCCGCCATCGTCACGCACTTGGAATGTAAAGCTGTCATACCCTGCGCCGCTTGCATTTGCCGCTGGAACAAATGCTAAGTTCGGAATGTCTGCTAAAACTATCTCTTGCCCTGCTGTGACAGCAACACCTGATAACTCAAGGGCGCCGTTTGTTGGAAGTGTTGTAATGATGACTGATAATAAGTTATCGGGCCCATCATTCACATCACTAAACCCAAAATCAGCAGCGCTAAATATAAGAGATATGTCTTCATCAGTCGTGAGCGTATTGTCTAATCCATCAGGCTCATCATTGACTGAATTTACATCAATCGTCATCGTATTTGCGGTTTGATCAGTATCAATACCGCCATTGGCTGTTCCGCCATCATCACGGACTTGGAATGTAAAGCTATCGTAGCTTGCGCCATTTGCATTAGCAGCAGGAACAAATTCTAAATTAGGAATATCAGCAAAAACAATTTCTTGTCCTGCGGTAACAGCTACCCCGGATAATTCTAATGTCCCATTTGCGGGGAGTGTAGTGATAAAGACAGATTGAAAATTATTGGCGGGTGTATCGCTTGCATCACTAAATCCAAAGTCCGCCGCGCTGAAGGTATAATTCGTATCTTCGTCTGTCGTAATAGTGTTGTCTAAGCCAGTTGGCTCACTATTAATGGGCGTAACATCAAATGTTACAGTGTTAGGCGTAGGATCTAAGTCAATTCCCCCATTGGCTGTTCCGCCATCATCACGAATTTGATATGTCAGACTATCATAACCTATTCCTGAAGCATTTAATGCAGGGGTGAATGTGAGATTAGGCACATTAATAGCTGGAATTTCTTGGCCTGCTGTCACAGCAACCCCTGAAAGTTCTAAGACGCCGTTTGTAGGCAGTGTTGTGATAATAACTGAAAATGGTAGATCAGACGGTGTGTCATTGGCGTCAGTAAATCCAGCTGTAAAATCCAACACATTAAATGTATAGGTTGTGTTTTCTAATGTTGTTACAGTGATATCTGCTCCGTCAGGAGCATCATTGACCGGATCAACATCAATTGTCATTGTGTTTGGTGTTGTATCTAAATCAATCCCTCCATTCGCTGTTCCGCCATTATCACGCACTTGGAATGTGAAGTTTGTATAGCCAACTCCGCTATCATTCGCAGCAGCAGTAAATGTAAGGTTGGGAATGCTAGCGAGTGTAATTTCTTGACCCGCTGTCACAGCAACACCAGATAATTCTAAAATACCATTTGCTGGGAGTGTTGTGATGACAACTGATTGTAGGGTGCTAGGGGATGTACTATCTAAAGGATCGGTAAAGCCAAAATCTGCTGCCGAAAAATTATAAGCAACGTCTTCGGATGCAGTAACAGTATTGTCTGTTCCTTCAGGGTTTTCATTAACATTTTGGACGTTCACTGTGACTGTATATTCATCAAAAGGCGTTCCGGGGCCATCATCAGTTGCACGCACAACGAGGTTAAATGTATTTGTGCCTTCAAAGTCTAAATTCGTATTATCCAAAATTGTGACAAGGCCGTTAATTGGATTGATCTGGAAAATTCCAAGAGCGTTTCCTGATTCAATTGTATAAGTAATATTATTACTCTCAGGATCGGTTGCGTTTGCTGTAAAAACAGAATCTCCATTGGAGGCATTTTCAAAAATACTGACAGGTCCTGGATTTGCACCTAATACAGGAGGGTTATTAACAACAACTCCAAAATCATAAGTGTTTCCTGTAACGGTTGTGGTCCCATCAGAAACATCAAACCCAATACTCGCTGTTGATGTTAATGATCCATCATGTGTAAAGCTAATTGATCCAAAGTTAATATCAGCTTGCGTAAAAGTCTGCCCAACAGTTAAAGCGGTTCCTCCATTAAAAACGGTTCCATTTGTTACGCTTGTGATTGTATAGACAATTTGTGTGATGTCATTGTCGGGATCACTTGTGACAAGATTTGTGTTCAGAATCTGAGTTGAGCCAGCTGTATTGATTGTATCACCAGTATTCACAGTGATAACAGGGGGATCATTTGCTCCTGTATCTGGGAATGTTACACCAATATTTTTTGTGCCGCTTATTGTTGTTGTGCCATCAGACACATCAAAATCAAAACCTGCGAATCCATTGACTGTTCCATCCTGATCAAACCGGATAAAACCATTATCAATATCATCTTGGGTAAATGCTGTGACAGTTGTCCCTAAATTTGTATTGAATACTGACCCATTCAGCGTACTTGTCACTGTAAAGTTTAAAGATCCTGGTGTTGTGTCTGTGTCAACTACTTGTAATTCAGTATTGGTGATATTGACTGAACCACTTTGCACAACACTTTGCGTTGTATTGATATTAATAGCTGGAGGATCGCTTCCTGCATCATCGATTGGTGTAACATCAATAACAAATTTATCTGTATCTTGTGTTCCTCCATCTGTAACGCGATATTCAAAATTAGCTGTAATCGTATCTGAATCATCATGGACGAACGTAATAAGATTATTATCAATATCAGCTTGGGTAAATGTTCCCCCAAGGCCTACATCAACACCGCTTAATTGAACTTGCCCGTTTAGGAGTCCCGTTATCTGATAGGTTAGGCCACTAGGCGGGGTATCTCTATCAACAGTATATAGTTCAGTCGAATCTATCAGAGCTGTTCCGCCTTCTAAGACTGTATCTCCAGTATTGAATTGAATGGCAGGGCTATTTGTCCATCGTTCAACGAGGTATGAATCAACAGCGCGGATTTGATCGTCATCAAGAGCGGTATTCCAACTCATAATTTGACCGATAGAGCCTGTAAAGAAATTTGCATCACTTGCATTTGTAAGAGCCAATGTTGAAGGACGCACTGTTCCCCCTTGCTCTGCACCAATTCCAACATTTCCTGAGTGATTAGCTTGTGCGCCAACTTCATTCAATTGAACAAAATCACCGCCATTTACATTCGCCTTAATAAACCCATCACCAACAGTTGAATCAAAGACCATAATAACACGGTAAGTCGTATTGGCTTGAACCGCGCCTAAATTCATAATTTTAAATCGATCAGATCCCCATTCAGTTCCTGTATCGTTATACCCGGCTGCGTATATGTTGCCGTCATCAATTGAAACCTGGAAACCGCGAATACTTCCGCCTTGCTCATAAATCATTTGGAAGCCGGTTGTGTCTGTTCCCGTTCGAAACACAACGGCAAATGATTTCTCCGGAAAAGGGCCGCTTGTGTTAATCGTATTTTCCGGATCAACTGTATACGTATCATCGCCATCAAAAGTCAGGCCGCCAATACCCGTCCCAAAAGCATTTTCGTCATATTCGGCGCGGCGACTTGCCGTTCCTTCTTCAGCATCATTAAACGTTCCGCCATATTTATCATGCCATGTTTGTATAGTTGTGCCTGTGGTAGGCTGATCAGTAAAATCACCATCACCATCAAGATCTTGTGCGTCAAGATTTAAAACTCCATTTGGGATTGCATTGACCGTAGCTTCTAGTGTAGAGGCATCAAGAAGCAATCGCTTCTCAAGCGGATACATGAGAGTACGGATTGTACCCGTCTTTTCTGTCTTATTTTTCTTCTTATCTTTGTCTTTAAACAACGATCTTTCCAATTCTGATGAAATCAGATTTCAACCAATAGCGTCCACACACTTATATTTTCTCAAAAAAACCCTAAAATTTACCTAAAATCATATGAAAAATTAAAAATTCGTTAAATATATCCCTCACGGATAAAAGCTGAAATTATATTATTTTTCAGTTTATTAGCGATGCTTTGCTTTTCTGACTCTATGTTAATGGTCCCGCGCGTAATAAAAGGCGGTAAATTATTTACGTTTTTTTGATCTTTAAACTGAAATTGAGTGGAATAGACAGTAAAACGCGGTAGAGGGCGGGCTATGCCATCACGGTTTATCTCAGCGGGAATAGCGCCGCCTTGCTGCGACGAAATTTCTTGCCAGTAAAGCTCAGGGCTGCTGGTTTCATCGACTGAGTTTAGAGTTACTTCAAAGTCCTTAAAGGGAGCATATTCGGGATAAAATTTTCCATCTTTTAAGTCAGTCACTTTTTCAATGTCTTTTTCTCTGATGTAGCCGCTTAGAATTTTATTCTCATCATTTGAAATTGTCGAAAGTTCTAAACTCGTTTTGACATGTTGCCCGACTTTAATATGAGGATTAAGTTTTTGCACTCTTCCTGAAAAAGGAGCTCTCACTCTTAATTGATCTTTGATTTTTAGAAATCCTTCTAACTCTTTTTCCGCGATATCGATTTCACTACTCATCATCACTCGTTTTCTTGCGAGCTCTGGTGTCGCTTGACTACTTTCTTGAATTTTATAGAGACTCTCTAATCGTTTTTGTGAAATCTCAATATTATGATTTAAATTTCGTGATGATAGTTCAAAAAGAATATCACCTTCCTCAACAAATTGCCCTTGAGAGATGTTGATCTTTTCTATCTTCACAGGGATAGGGGCAAATATTTTTGCATATTCTGAATCATGAACCATCGCAGGAATTTGTATGGTTTGAGGGATTGGTATAAACAGTAGAGCTATAATAGCGGTTAGCAAAGAAAGTGTTATCAGTCCTTTGATAGAGCCGATAATTTCTAAAGCTCGCTGTGCCCATACAACGATTTCTTTTATAATAGGAAACCCAATAAAAAAGATGAGTTGAATTGTTGTAAGAATGAGACCTAAAGGTTGGAAGAATAAATTATAAACGATAATCCCAATCCCTAGATAAAGGAAAAAGCGATAAATCCAGACGGCATAACCGAAAGTTATAAGAAATTTTTGAAACTCTTTATTTGCAATTTCAGGTGTTTCATCTTTCCATCCAAAAAGTGTTTTTCTTAAATGCCATTTTGAAAATGCAAATGATCTATCTTGTAGATTATCGGTTTGGGTAAAATCAGAAAAAAGATAATAGCCATCAAACTTCATTAATGGATTTAAGTTAATAAAGAGAGAGGCAAATAATGAGACTGTCCCAATCATAAAGCAAAGGCTTTGAAATATTCCTGGCTCTAAAGAATGCCAGAGTAATAAGGCAATAGCTGCTAGTGTGAACTCTGTGAGTAATCCTGCGCCTGCTATGGTCAATCTTTGATTACGATTTTTTAATTTCCACGCATCTGTCGTTTCAGTGAATAAAATTGGATAGAAAACAATAAAAGCGACACCAATCGTATTCACGTTGACGCCATATTTTGTAGCCGTGTAAGCGTGCCCTAATTCATGAAAGATTTTTACGATAATTGTAGCGCTTATAAATAAAATAATACCTTCTATATTCAGGTAATTCATGAAAGTCGCCGCCATTTCATCAGCGCGCTGGATACTTAAGAAAATTCCATAGCCTAATGTCAAAAAAACCATGGTGATAAATGGTTTTGAGAAGAGGGGGCTAATAAAAGGATATGTTGCCTGAAGGAATTTTTGAGGCTTAAAGAGCGGAATTGAGAAAAATAAATAGCCAAATAAGAATTTCTTCCACCATGGCTGTTTTGATTGTTCATTTTGTTGTTCAAAATAATCTAATGCCTCATCATTTGAAACAACAAGCAAGCTATTTTTCATGAGAAAGCTGAGCAAATTATCAATAAAGTCTAAATCAGCTGATAAGGTTGTTTCTTTCTCAATATCACGAATGAGTTTTTTAATTGTTTTGCTTTTTTGAAAACGTGATAGGCATTCAAATTCTAACCAGCCAATTTTATAAAATTTATTCGCCGCCGGATCATATAAAGTCCATGTTGGAGCGCCATCAGATTCTGAAGGTGCCTCATTCAGTTGGATATCATTTCTTAAAGTTGGTAATTGGCTATCTAACGTAATCATTTTCTACAGCCCAAATTTACTGCGGAATGCGACAATTGGACGCCTTAGAATATTCACAGCCAAGATTGTCCACTCACCATAGACTTTTCCTGTTCCTATCCATCCAATCCGCATGTCTTCATCTTTATTAATAAAATCACCGCGCACTTTGTAGGTCATAAGCCCATCAGCATCAGCCGTTGCTTGATATCCAACGCTTGAATATTCGATTTCCTGATATTGAAAAGGATTAACATTTAAGAAAAATCGCGCAGGAACAGTCTCGTTAATTGAGATCATTTGATTAATCGGAATTCTAATCAAAAGCTCATACTCTTGAGGATCAGCAATCAACATTGTCTGCTCGCCTGTTTGAACAGGCTTTCCCCGAAGGCTATTGGGATCAGAGAAAATTACAATGCCATCACGCTCCGCAATAATTTCTGAGCGTTCGACAAATTCTTGAGCAAAATTATACTCAGCGCGCTTTTGCTCGACTTGTGCTTTTAGAATTTCAATTTCTGCGAGCTTTGTGCGGTCGGCGAGAGATTCCCTCTGTGTTTTTTGAAGTGCAATTTCTGATGCGTCTAATTCACCTTTGGCCATAATGGCTTTATTTTCTAATGATGTACTATCCATCTGGATCAGAAGATCACCTTTTTGAACTATTTGGCCCGGTGAAACCAGAACCTCATCAATTACACCATCGATAGGAACCGTTACAGTAAATGGCTTTTGAGCCACGATTTCTGCAGGCGCAACAGAGCTCATTCTTACAGGAATAAATAGACTTGATAAGATGAGTAAAAGAATGATCTTAAACCCAAGACCTGAAGAAGATTTGCGCCCAAACTTATATTTTTTTGAAGCATTCAAAGACTGTAGAGCGGCCGCATATCCATCGGTTAAATCTTCAAGCATGACATGCTCTAACTCATTAAAGCTTTTATCACGATCAATCCAAAGACCAGAAAAGATATGGCCTTTTTTATCTAAGAAAAAAACAAGTGTTACATTTTTCGAAGCCCACTCATCCCAGTTTTTTTGATCAGAGGAATCACAATGCTCTTTTTTAATTGTGAAGATTTTGACAAAGCTATCTAGTTTTTCATCATTATTTTTTTGATGTTTTGAAGCTAATTTTTCTATAACTTTTTTGAGCCATTGTAAGTATGGGCCGTCTTTATCAATTTGAGCTAAGCCTGATATAGACTTAATGTCGCATTTATTCTTATGAAATTCCCAATAGACAGCCTGCCTGTAAGAGACAAGATTATGCGTTTGGTTAACAATTAGAAATTCTAATTCACTTTGTTTTGTTTTATGACGGGCTTTTTTTAAAAGAGTGTTAAGTGTAAGTAAAAGAGCAAGTTTGCCTTCCGTGTTAAGGTTTTTTTTATTGCTTTTACGGGGCTTCTTTTCCACAATTAACCTTCATTACTATCACTGCTAAGTTGTAATCCTATAAAGCCTTTATTGGAGGAGCTACGAGCAACGCCTTCTGAGAAAATTACACGCCCGCTCATACCGGGAAGAAGTTCTTCATGATATTTATCAATTTCTGCTGCGACTTGAATTGTCTGACTGACAGGATCAACCTCACCATAGATTGCTTCGATTTTTGCATTATATTGTCGCCCTGTTTCATTAATCGATAAGGCAAGGGGTGTTCCTATATTCAGCCACTGAAGCCATTTTGAAGGGATTAAAAATTCAGCGCGCAAAGGTTTTAAAGACGCAATCTCCATAATAACACGACCATTTTGAACATACTCATACTCGCTCGCCATTTTTTGTATGATACGACCATTCCATGGTGCAATATGTTGGCAGGCTTGTAGGCGGCCTTTGATTTGAGAAATAAGAGCTTTATTTTGTTCGTTATTTTCCTTGGCAACAAGCAATTCTATTTCCGAAGCAGAGTCTAATTCTTTGAGCTTTTCAAATGCTTTAAGTTGCTTTTCAGTCACGCGCTGCCTAGATTCCATCTCTTTTAAACGGGCGCGATCAACCGAACAATCATAGCGTACAAGGGCTTCCCCTTTTTTAAATGTATCGCCGCTTTGTTTATCGAGTTTTATGATTTTTGCATCAAGGCCGCTTGCAATGACAATCTTTTCTGTTGAGGCAAGGACGGCCTGAACAGTTAGAGAATTCTCATCAATATTAATATTGCTTCTGCTTCTTTGTAGTTGCGGTGGAGGTTCTGTAATTGGTTGAGGAGGCGTAGCAGTAACTTCTGGTGGTGGCTGCGTTCTCTCTTGTGGTGTTGATGTTGTAGTAGCTGTCGGCGTCGGGGCAGCTTGTGCAATAATAATAGGCTCTTCCTTTACTTTACTTACTGCAGGTGCGGTCATCGTCGCGCTTGCAACAATAATCGGAGCTTGCCCCGTGTAAATATCTTTTTCAGGAATTTTTGTAATGATTACAGCCGTCAGAAATAAGAATACAATTCCTAATATAAGAAGGAGATTCTTCCTTACCTGCCTTGAAAAATCAGAGCTTTGTTTATGAGGTTTTTTTGTCATTGTAAAACTTCATTATCTTGTGCCTGTGAAACGTTAAACGCTTCTACATTGTAGAAATTATTTTTTATTCTATTCGCATATTCTTGAATCGATAAATCGGGACTCTCTTGATCCCAAAAATCTATACCAAGCGTGTTGATAAACCGCGCATAAGCATCTTGCGCATCTGCGTATGCAAACGCCTTATTAATTTTGTCTATGTTTGTATCAATTTTAACTAAAGCTAATTCTGATTCAGACATCAATCCTACACTGTTATAATCGACAGCGCGTTTTAAAACATTTTCGCCATGTGCAATTTTTTCAAAATGCTTTTTATATTCTTTTGAAAGACTGTCATAGCGCGCCCTTGAAATATGCACTTGTGTGATAATTGCAGCCGTTAAGGCTTGGCGTCTTTTGTCTGAGAGAAGATCGGCATTTTGTGCGCGCTTATACCGGCTAGGCGCGGTAATAATTTGATTAATTGATGATGTAATTCCGGCAATGCCATCAATCCAGTTATTAAAGGCGAGGAATTTATTGGAATCATAATTATAGGTAAATAATAGTTCTAACCCTGGTATAGTTTCTGCAATTGATAACTTAATATCTCTTGTACTGATGCGTTTATTTAAAAATTCTTCACGCAATTCAGGACGATTAATCAGAGCAATTTTTTCTAAACCATCAATAGATGTTTCAACGCTAGGAAGGGTAGTAATTGATGAAGGATCCCAATCCTCAAGATCAAGTGTAAGATTTGCATCAAGTGGGTAAGCGATTAATGTTTTTAATTCTAGATCTGCAAGCTGTAATCCACTTTGAGTGCGTGATAGCTGCATTTGTTTTTCAATGAGTTCTGCTTTCTCAGCTTGGGCATCCCCAACAGCAACAACGCCTTGCTCAACCTTACGATCTGTATCTTCAATGGCCTCAGAAATTTGAGACATCATCTGATCTATTTCAGGAAGAAATCTCTGCGCAATAGCGGCTCTCCAATACGCAATATAGGTGTCTTGTACCACGCTTTGATAAATTTTACGTCTTCGTTCTTGAGCAATTAAAAGCTGATCACTTACTGATTTGCCGCGCCACAAATTAATTCCTGCATCGAGTAAATTCCACTCAGTCGTCAGTTGCACAACGTTGCGGTATTGCTCTTGAGAGATAGATGGCTCAAGAGATTCAGAGTTTGTTAAAAGTGAGAAGCTTGAAGATCCACCTCTATTATTTCTGCCTTGGCGCTGTAAGTTCGTAGTCACTGTAGGTAGTGCAGAAAGCATTTGTAAATCGACGTCATCGGCTGCAATAAGCTCATCCATTTCTGAAACTTTCGTATCCAGATTATATTTTATGGCGAGTGCAAGGGCGTCTTCAATTCTAAGTTTTTCGTTTAGCCCTTGTGAGATTTCAGGTTTTTGATAAATAACGGCGCGATCATTTTGAATAGTTTCGATAAGCGCAGACGTTTCAATTGGCTCTGAACGTGAGTTACAGCCCAATAAAATCGAGGCCCCTGAAAAGGCCATTATGATTAATATCTTTGTATTCATAATAGGATGAATTCCTTGGAAGTAAGGAATAGATGAGAATCACCTAAATTACATTATATAGGAAAATTAAATTATCCAAAGGGTTATCCACAAATAAGACATAACTATTGTAGCTTGAAAGGCTAATATTTGCCAAAAATAGTATTTGACTGACTGGTCAACTTAATATAATATAAGGATTATGCCCAAAACAAATACGAAACAGAAATTAATCGATGCTGCGTCAGAATTAATCTGGCGGAACAGCTATGGCTCTGTAAGCGTTGATGATATATGCAAGGCGGCAGACGTACGCAAAGGTAGTTTTTATCATTATTTTAAATCGAAGGTGGATTTGGCCTTGGCATCTATGGAAAATTACTATGAGCAATCCAAACCTTTTTTTGATGAGGCTTTTTCTCCTACGAGGCCGCCATTAGAGCGTTTTGAGCGTCTGGCTGCAATTATATTGGAAAAGCAAGCCGAAGCTCGTGAAACTTACGGTCACGTTTGTGGCTGTCCTTTTGCGACATTGGGGTCAGAAATGGCAGGACAAGAAGAGATTATCCGTGAAAAGGCGAATGAAATCTTTGGACGCTATGAAAAATATTACATCCAAGCAATGCGCGAATTAATGGATGAGGGATTATTGGACCAAAATATTGATATTCAAACACGTGCGAATAAGCTTCATGCTTTTGGAATGGGGCAAGCTTTAATGGGCCGGATTCAAAATTCCTTAGAGCCGTTTAAAAGAGATTTGATTGTTGGTTGGATGAGAATTTTAGACGTCCAATATAATGAGAAAGAAAGAGCATAAAGGATAATAATTTTGACTAAATAGTCAAAAAAGAAAGAATAAACCATGAAAAAACAACCTAAAATCTTTAAATTTTCGCTTCTGATCGCGCTTCTTTCGTGTCTAGGCTTGGGCTATTATTTCTATAATAAAAATGCGATTGCAGACGAGGGAGGGGCTCCAGGTGGTATGCCCCAAGCGATGCCCGTTACAGTCAATGTGATTGAGCCCTCGAAAACCCAATTATGGCAAGATTATTCAGCGCGTTTAGAGGCCATTGAATTCGCTGAGATCCGGCCTCAAGTCAGTGGCCGCATTACAGAGATTAAATTTCAAGATGGTGAGCAAGTTGAAAAAGGGGACATATTGTATGTGATTGACCCTAGGCCATTTGAAGCCGCCCTAAATGAAGCAAAAGCAGAATTATCTGCCGCACGGATTGATGCAACCTTAAGGGAAAAAGAGCTCAATAGGGCCAAAGACCTAATTGCAACCAATGCAATTTCAAGACGAATTTATGATGAGCGTGTCAGTCGCGCTGAAGCCGCCAATGCAGCGGTTCAACGTGCAAAAGCCATGGTGGAGAGCGCAGAAATCAATGTAGATTTTGCTTATATCAAAGCACCTATTTCAGGGAAAATTGGCCGCGCGGAAATTAAAGTCGGAAATGTTGTGGAAGCAACGATTGGCGCGCCAGTCTTAACCTCTATCGTATCGACTGAAAAAATCTACGCAGATTTTGAAGTTGATGAACAATCATACCTCAACTTCATCAAAGCTCAGGTTAAAAATAAAGATGAGAAAAAAGACATTCCTGTAAAGTTATTTTTAAACGGACCGAACGGATTATCTTTTGATGGTATTGTTGATAGTTTTGATAATCGTATCGATGTAAATAATGGCACAATAAGAGCACGCGCAGTCTTTGATAATGCAGATGGTATTCTTATTCCTGGAATGTTTGCTAATATCCAAGTGGGATCACCAGATGAAATTGAAGTGATTTTATTGACAGAAGCGGCCATCGGCACAGATCAAGATAGAAAATTTGTTTACGTTGTTGGTGAGAATAATATCGCTCAGTATCGGGAAATTTCTACAGGCAAAAGTCAAAATGGAAAAAGAATTATTACAAGCGGATTAAGCGCTGGCGATAAAGTCATTATTGACGGCTTAATGCGCCTTCGTCCCGATATGCCAGTTGCCCCACAAATCGAAAATCAAAAGCCTGTTCAAACAAGTAAAGTCAATAATTCATAATATCTAGTTATAAAATTTAAGGAGAACCAATGTCTAATTTATTTGAGCCTATTCAAGTTGGGTCAATTGCAACCAAAAACCGTGTATATATGGCACCGCTTACTAGAAATAGAGCGCACCCTGATGGGCGCATTAATGAAAGCGCAGCAACTTATTACTCACAGCGTGCAAGCGCAGGATTAATTTTAACTGAAGCCACACAAATTAATGCTGAAGGGAAAGGGTATATTAATACGCCCGGCATTTATAATGATGATCATGTTGAGGCATGGAAAAAAATTGTCGACGCAGTGCATGAAAAAGACGGTAAAATATTGCTGCAACTTTGGCATGTTGGGCGTATCGCTCATACCTCACTGCAACCGAACGAGGCGCAGCCTTTAGCACCCTCCGCGATACAAGCAAAATCACAAACTTTCATTGAAACAGGCCCTGTCGATGTTTCAGAGCCACGCGCTATGACAGCAGAGGATATAGAGCGCACGATCAGTGATTATAAAATAGCCGCTGAGCTTGCTAAAAAAGCAGGATTTGATGGCGTAGAAGTTCACGCGGCGAATGGCTATCTCATCGATCAGTTTTTACAAGATAAAACAAATCATCGCGATGGTGAGTATGGGGGATCAATTGAAAACCGTATGAGATTCCTAACCCGTGTCCTAGATGAAGTGATAGATGTATGGGGCTCTGACAAAGTCGGTGTCAGATTATCTCCAACAGGTACATTTAATGATATGGGCGATAGCGATCCTGAAAAAACTTTTGGAGCCGTAATTGAAAAACTAAATGATTATAATCTTGCCTATCTTCATATGGTTGAGAAATTTCCTGGAATTGAGACAGACTCTGAAGAGCAGAAGCTGCTTCATCGCTTGCGTGAAAAATGGCAGGGTTTTTATATTAGCAATGGCGATTATGGCGCAGAAAACTCGCAAAAAGTGATTGATAGTGGCTATGCTGATGCGGTGACTTTTGGCCGTATCTTTATTGCTAACCCAGATTTGCCTGAGCGCTTAAGAACCGGCGCTCCACTTAACGAAGCTGATCCTACAACTTTTTATGGGGGTGATGAAAAGGGCTATACGGATTATCCTTTTTTAGAAGAAAAACAGGCCGCATAAACTGACTTAAAACTAAAACTCAAAAGAAAATCATCTTATGACACTTTCAAACTATTTTATTCGGCGCCCCATTTTTGCGAGTGTCCTTTCCATTTTGATTTTCTTGATGGGCTTTGTTTCGATTTTTAATCTGCCTATTTCTGAATATCCTGAAGTCGCGCCTCCAACCATTCAAGTGAGTGCGGCATTTCCCGGCGCAAACCCTGCAACAATTTCTGAAGTTGTAGCCACGCCCTTAGAAGAACAGATTAATGGCGTTGAAAATATGATCTATATGAATTCTCTGGCAGCCATGGATGGCACCGTGAGAATTGATGTGACATTTGATATTGGAACAGATGCTGACCTCGCGCAGCAGCTTGTTCAAAACCGTGTAAGCCAAGCGCTACCCAGACTTCCCGATGTAACAAGACAGCTCGGCGTGACAGTCAATAAATCATCGCCTGATCTCACAATGGTGGTCCACTTACTCTCACCAAATGACCAATATGATATGTTGTACTTGCGTAACTATGCGACATTGAACGTCAAAGATGAGCTATCGAAAATTGAAGGTGTAGGGCAGGTTCTCCTCTTTGGATCAGGTGATTATGCGATGCGCGTCTGGCTAAACCCCGATAAAATTGCTGAGCGTAATTTAACAGCTACCGAAGTTGTGAATGCTATTCGCTCACAAAACGTTCAGGTTGCTGCTGGAACCATTGGCGGCCCGCCTTATGAAGATGCTGTTCAATTACAATTGCCTGTTAATGTTCAAGGCCGTCTTGAGACAAAGGAAGAATTTGAGGATATTATTATTAAGCGTGATGATAATGGTATCGTGACAAGGCTCAAAGATGTTGCAAGGTTAGAGCTTGATGCACAAACATACGCCCTTCGTTCTATGCTTAATAATAAACAAGCTGTGGCTGTTCCTATCTTTGCGTCTCCTGGGGCAAATGCACTGCAAATTTCTTCTGATGTTCGCGCAACAATGAAGCGATTGAAAGATACAATGCCTACCGGTGTTGATTATAATATTATTTATGACCCCACAGTTTTTGTCAGTAAATCAATTGAGTCTGTGATTGTAACTCTTCTTCAAGCGGTCTCGCTTGTTGTTTTGGTCGTGATTATATTCCTTCAAACATGGCGTGCGTCTATCATTCCTTTGATTGCTGTTCCTGTTTCGATTGTGGGGACATTCGCGGTTATGCTCGTGCTTGGCTTTTCAATTAATGTGCTCTCTCTTTTTGGTTTGATTCTTGCGATTGGGATCGTGGTTGATGATGCCATTGTTGTCACTGAAAATGTTGAACGGAATATTGAAGAGGGGAAAGAGCCATTTGAAGCTGCAAAAATCGCAATGAAGGAGGTTACAGGACCTGTTATTGCAACATCTCTGGTTTTGGCGGGTGTCTTTATTCCTATCTCATTCATGAGTGGTTTGACGGGTCAATTTTATCAGCAATTTGCCCTTACGATTGTGATTGCGACCTTTATTTCAACGTTTAATTCTTTAACGGTATCACCTGCTTTGGCAGCTCTTTTACTGAAGCCAAAAGATGCGCCTCGTGACCCTTTAATGAAGTTAATGGATGGTCTTTTCGGCTGGTTTTTTAATGGCTTTAATGCGGTCTTTACACGCTTGCAAAAATTATACGGCTACAGGGTTTGCCGTTTCGTTACGCGCCGCCGCCTTATTATGATGGCGTTTTATCTCATCTTGGTTGTTTGTACATTCTTTAGTTTTCGATTGCTCGCGCCAAGCTTTGTTCCGATTCAAGATAAGCAATATATTATCAGTATTGCACAGCTTCCTTCTGGGGCAACGCTAGAGCGGACAGATGAAGTTGTTCGCCAAATGTCAGAGATTATTTCTGAACAGCCAGGGGCGAGCAATGCAGTTCAATTTACAGGGTTATCGATTAATGGTTTTACATTAGCGCCAAACTCAGCCATCGTTTTTGTGCCGCTTGATGATTTTGAAGATCGCCGTACGCCTGACTTATCGATTGATGCAATTGTGGGATCGTTGTCCCAAAAATTCCAAACAATTGATGAAGCGCGCATTCTTGTTTTAAATCCTCCACCAGTTAGAGGGCTTGGGAACTCTGGTGGCTTTAAATTACAAATTCAGGATAGAACCGATCAAGGCTATCAAGCCCTCGCAAACGTTGTGAATGCAGTTCAGGGGCAGGCTTTTGGCCACCCTGCCATCGCATTTGCCTTTAGTAACTATGACATTAACGTGCCCCAGTTATTTGCAGATATTGACCGAACCAAAGCGCAGCAGCTCGGAATTCCTATCGATGAAATTTTTAGAACGATGCAAATTTATTTAGGCTCGCAATATATCAATGACTTTAACCAGTTTGGGCGAACCTATCAGGTGATCGCACAGGCCGATAAAGAATTTCGTTCAACGCCGGGTGATATCAATGAGCTAAAAGTAAGAAATGATAGCGGCGATATGATTCCTCTTGGCGCGTTTACAAAAGTGAGTGAGACGTTTGGGCCGCAAACAGCAATGCGCTACAACGCATTTCGTTCTGCAGATTTAACCGGCCAAGCGATGCCAGGGTTTTCAACAGGTGAGGCTCAAGAAGCGATTGAAGAAATTCTCGCTAATACCTTGCCGCCCGGTATGAGTTATGAATGGACAGAGCTGACATATCAGCAAAAAGCAGCAGAGATTTTTGTCTTTGATATTATTCCCATTCAAATTTTAGTATTTGGATTGTGTCTATTAATGGTGTTCTTAATTTTAGCTGCGCAATATGAAAGCCTAACGCTGCCTATTGCTGTTATATTGATTGTTCCTATGGCGATTTTATCAGCGATTGTTGGAATTTATTTGTTTGGTGGTGACAATAATATCTTCACGCAAATTGCACTCTTTGTGCTGGCGGGGCTTGCCTGTAAAAACGCGATCCTGATTGTTGAATTTGCAAGAGAGCTAGAAATGCAAGGGCGCTCTATTACTCAAGCCGCTGTTGAATCTGCGCGTATGCGCCTCCGTCCTATTATGATGACATCCATTTCATTTATTGCAGGCGTCCTGCCGCTTGTCTTCAGCTCTGGCGCAGGGGCAGAAATGCGCGAAGCTATAGGGATTGCAGTCTTTAGTGGCATGGTTGGTGTAACAATATTTGGCCTAGTTTTTACTCCTATGTTTTATGTACTGCTAAGAAAATGGGAAACAAAAGAAGGCAAGACAACAGGGGATGCGTGCGCATGAAATCAATAAAAACTTTATTTTTAGCAGGAAGCTCTACGCTTATTTTAAGCGCTTGTATCTCGACAGGAAATTTCACGTCAATTGTTTCACAAACGCCAGAGGAATGGGTTGCTTACGAGTCATCAATTCTCAAAAATAGTAACGCTAAAGATTTGCAAAATTGGTGGACAGGCTTTGATGATAAGACTCTGAATGAGCTTGTTGAGCTCACCTTAAATCAAAGTCCGGATAGAAAAATTGCTGAGCAAAGAATTCAAGAGGCACGGGGGTTAAAAAGAACGACGCGCTCTTTCTTACTTCCACAAATAGGCGCGAGCGCGAATATCGGTGAAGAGGATAATGGCCTTACCGATGATAACTTTTATGATGCTGGTTTTGATGCTAGCTTTGAAATTGATGTTTTTGGTGAAAACCGTAACGCACTGAACGCGGCAGACTCTAGATTATCCGCGCTAGAGGCTCAATATCATGATGTGTCTCTCACCTTAATATCTGAAGTTGTCAGTACTTATATCGATATTTTAGAATCGAACAAGCAAGTCATGATTGCTGAAGAAAATTTAGAAATTCAGCAAAAAACATTAGAGTTGATTACACAGCAGCGTGATGTTGGTGAAACCCCGCAGCTTGATGTTGAACGCTCACAAGCGCTTGTGAATACAACGCAAGCTTCAATTACAAACTTTCAACGTCTCGCTGATAACGCTCAACTTCGCCTAACAGTCTTAACGGGCGAACTTCCGCAATCCATTCAAATTATTTTGAGTGAAGGTTATGATCCTTTACTTTTAGAGAATATTGAACCTGTTTTACTTGCTCCGGCAGATGTTTTAAATGTTCGCCCAGATGTCAAAGCAGCCTCTTTATTTTTGAAAGAACGCACCTCTTTACGTCAGTCTGCTTTTGCCTCCTTATTTCCGTCATTTTCGGTTTCTGGGTTCTTTGGCGTTGCTGAAACTGCGCTGACAAGCTCAACCAATATTTGGAATATAGCTTTAGGGACAGCTGTTTCATTAATCGATTTTGGCCGTATTGAAGGACAAATTGACGCTGCCAGAGCAAGGGAAAATATAGCTTTTGAAACATATCGTAAAACAATTTTAGAAGCGATTGTCGAAGTAGAAACAGCATTAAATGATTATGCCCGCATTCAAGAGCAATATGAATCTTTAAATCTTGCGTTTCAAAATTCGAAAAACGCCTTTCAGCTTTCTGAACAGCTTTATCGCGAAGGCGAGACTTCGTTTATCGATCTTTTAGACGCCCAAAGAACATTAAATGATTCTCAATCCGCTCTTGTTACAGCTGAAGCTTCAAAAGCACAAGCAGCTATCCGTATTTATAAATCTCTTGGAATTTATTGATCATCTAACGATTTAATATAAACTTGTTGGCATGAAAGAATCGCTTCTCCCAGATGTTTTCTTACAAGCGGGATTATTCTTTGCCCTCGGCAGTCTTATCATTCCTGTTTTACGATATTTCAAAATTCCTACAGCTTTAGGATATCTTTTGGCGGGTATTGCCGTGGGGCCATTTGGTCTTGGCGCCTTATCTGATACATTTCCGGTCTTAAATGCGATTAGTTTGGAAAACGCCGAACACGTTAAAATTTTGGCTGAACTCAGTATTATTTTTCTTCTCTTTGTCGTGGGGCTAGAACTGACACCATCACGTCTATGGCAGATGCGGAATTTAGTCTTTGGTCTTGGTGGCGCTCAAGTCATTGTTTCAGCCATTGTCATTGGCGGCATTGCCTATCTATGGGGGAACAGCTTGCAAGTGGCAATGTTGCTTGGCTTGGGCTTGGCTCTATCATCTACAGCCATGGTTTTACAATGGTTGCAAGAGAAAAGCTTATTTGCTGCGCCCGTTGGAAAAACGAGCTTTAGTATCTTACTTCTGCAGGATTTAGCCGTTATTCCCATTTTATTTCTTTTGACGATTTTCTCTGCCGATTATGTAGGTAGTCTTTTTAACTTTGTATCATTCTCCTTATTAAAAATGGTTGTGGCCGCGCTTCTTATTTATTTCGTTGGTCGTTTCATTGTTCGCTATGTTTTCCTTTTCTCTAATAAACATGGCGGTCCTGAAGTCTTTATTGCGCTTTCATTTTTAACCATCGTTGTGAGCGCTTCTGTCGCTCACGCGGCTGGGCTTTCCATGGCTTTAGGCGCGTTTATTGCAGGGCTTCTACTTGCGGATACAGAATATCGTCATGAGGTCTCATCTTTTATCATCCCTTTTAAAAGCCTGCTTTTAGGAATTTTCTTCTTCTCATTCGGAATGGGAATTGATTTGGGATATTTAAACGAAAAACCGCTTTGGCTTTTCCTTTCTGTGATCGGTCTGATGAGTATCAAAGCCATTATCATTTTCTGTTTATGTCAGCTATGGAGGCAAAGCAAAGCTATCTCTGTTGAAAGTGCAATCTTACTATCCCAAGCTGGAGAATTTGGCCTTTTGGTTGTCGGTAGCGCGCTTACAATGTCTCTCATTCAGCCTGAGATTGGTCAATTTATGCTTCTTACTATTGGCGCAACAATGATTGTAACACCTGTATTAGCTCCCCTTGCTCGAAAAGCTGGGCAATTTATCGAAGATAAAGATGACAAAGACAAAAGTGCGAAACCGAGTGAGCAAGAAAAAGATAAGCCTTATGTTGTTGTCTTTGGCTATGGACGGATTGGACGAAATATTGGAAATACTCTATGTGCCGAAGGGTTTTCAGTGATTGGTTTTGATAAGAAAATTGAAAAAGTGAATTTAGCGCGAAAAAAATCTTATCCTGTTTATTTGGGGAACGCTGCAACAAAATCTACACAAAAAGCGGCAGGGCTTGATAATGCTTTATGTATTGTAATTGCAATCGATAGTGAGAAAGAAACCAAAAAGATTGTGGAATATATTAGAGAGGCGAATAGTAATGTTCCTATTATCGTCAGGGCGCATAATATCGATGATAAGAAAATTTTCTATGGCTATGAAAATATTGATGTTTTTTGGGAAGATTGTTTGATTAGCGATAGCCTATCAAAAATTGTTTTGGAATTGTGCCGCCCATTCAACAGTAAGTTATCTTCTGAGCCTTCATCTTAAAGCCTACTTTGAGCTTGCCTTTGTAAGCTTTTCTAACTCATCTTGCCAACGATTGGCGCGCATTTCTGCTGCTCTCCATTTAATGCCGGCATTATCAAGCTCATTTTTCATGGCTTCAATTCGTTTTTCTTCGATTTGTAATTCTTGTTTTGCGTCTTCTTTTTTATTCGCTAATTTTTCGCCTTGTTCCTTTGTCCAATTGCCGCCTGTGGCTTTAATCATGATTGATTCTAAAACAGCTTCACGGGCCTCTTCACGCGCTTTCGTCGTGACGCTAGGGCGCTGAACAAACATTGCGACTTGCTCCATTGTCCATTGAGCAATACCGAAGGCTTCATTCCATTCAAAGGCGGCTTTCCCCGCAGCCGTCCTGACGGGCATTTGGTTTGTTTTCGCAATAACGGCTTTAAAAAAGTTTTGCCTTTCTTCTGCATGAGAAATGCGGCCGCCCCAGACTTCTTGAGCCTCTTTTGCAATCTCTTCACGCTGGATAACAATCTTTTCAGCGGCTCGCTCATCTTTTCGCTCAAGCTTTTGACGAGAGGCTTCTAAATGCGCATCTTGTTTACGTTTTTCGGCTTTTTTATTAAGAGAACGACGTTTGCGAGCTTGTTCTAGCTCTTTTTCTTGGATTTCTTTTTGTTTTTGATCTTTTTGGTAGAGAATAATAGCCAAAACTGCCGATAGGGCAATGATTGACCACGCAATAGTCTTCCAAAAACCAGGAAAAAGGTTTGGAAATATCAGTAAAGAACAGCCGCCAATTACTGTTGTGAAGGCCATCAAGATGGCCTGGGAGCCCCCGTATTCGCTATTTTTCATCTCTATTACTTAATTTTACAAAATAGTAGTTAATATTTTGTCACAATTTACGAGGAAGTAAATTGTTTGGGTAATAAAATTACAAAAATTAGAAGCTTTTTGTCACGCTAAAGAAGAATTGTGGGTCTCTATCACCTTGTGTTTCAATATCACGGTGAAGAGGCTGTGCTGCAACAAATTCAGCATCAAACTCCATAGGAAGGTCTAAACGCACCCCTAAGCCTGTTGATGTTAAAGATTCACGTTTATCTGCGCTATTTGTTGCATCTTGGTTCCAGACTGTCCCGCTATCAACAAATCCAAATAACTGGACGCCTGACTCTCTGAAACTATATTGAACTTCTATATTCCCATTAATACCGTCATCACCAACAGTTTCTGAAGGGTTATAGCCGCGCACTGTTGTCATGCCGCCAAGACCAAATTCTTCAGAACTGAGTAGGGGGTTATTGGCGATCTGGGCACGCCCACTGACAAGAATGTTGATATTGTTTGTCACACGCTGAAGACGTTGAACACGTAAATTCGCCTTTAAGAATGTCGGGTCACCCGCTGCTCTTGTAAGGTTGTCATCCCCTTCATCAGAAGCATTTAAAATATCTAAACCTTGTGAGATTTCAAAATCAATTGTGTTAACTGCAACGCCTAAAAGATTATCAAGAAAGTCCGCTTGTACGCCCGCTCTTACGGCACGAATTCTGTCTTCAACTGTGTCTGTTACATTATTTTTACTATCAACATTACGCCAATCAAAATCTAATCGTCCTGACACATTATAATCACGAGAGCGAATAAAAGGATGTTCAATACCAACTGATAAATTTCTTGAAATACCATTTACATCAAATTGACTGAGTGTAAAGCCGGGATCTGTATCAGTAATGCTACCTGAGAATGCGATTGTTGTTCCTGCTCTACCAATAGGCGTTAAATACTCTAAAAACCCGTAACCAAGTTCTATACCCTCATCAGGTGCGGCGACAGCCTGAACAGTGATACGCTCTCCAGCTCTAAATAAAGAATTAAAAATACCTACAGTTTCAAATTGTAGAGGGCCTAAGAAGCGGCTGCCATGGTTGTTAATACCAACAGAGCCTTCAAAGACGTCGCGCTCAACAATAATCAGCATATCTGCACCGCCAGCTACATTCTGGGAAGGGCCGATAATTGTTCTGGCATCAATACCGGCTAAATCATTAATTAAAAGCAGCTGACGTTCTAATTCCTTGATATTGAGAGCACTTTGAACGCTGATCTGCTGAGCATATCCATTAATGATGCTAAATTCTCTTTCGGTCAGGTCGCCTTGCACTTCAATATTATTAATAAAACCTTCAACCGCCTGTAATCTGACAATTCCGTTATCAATCTCTTGGGGAGGGACGATCACGCGCGTTAAGATATAGCCGTCATTTCTATATTTTAGAGTAATTTCATTGGCGATTTCATAGACTTTTTCTAAAGAAATTTCTTGTCCAATAAGGTCAGAATAAATGGGGAATAAATCGTCTTCGGTGTAAATACCAACTCCTACAAAAGTCAGGCCTCCAAATGAAAATTTTATATTTTCTGCACCTTCAGGGGCTTCGACCATGGCTGCGGAGCGTACAGAGACACGCGGCCCTCCTTGGGGGATTAAGCGCTGCTCAGATAAGCGCTCGCCCGCTCTTGCCGGATCGGCTGATTGTGTTGCTTGGTCAATTTGTGCGTATGCATGGCTTGATGCTGCCATTAATAGAATAAAGCATAGTTTAAATATGCTTGTTTGTAATGCTTTCATGAAAGCCCCCAAATTTTTAAACTTTCAAAGATGTAGTAAAAAATAACGTATAGAACAAGTCAGAAAATATTAATTTCCTTAATTACGGAGAATACCCGCAATTTTGTAAAACATCAATCTCTGGGTGTTCGAATTGAAAGAATCTTGCTTTTTCTGAAAAAGTTAATTTTTCGTTAAAATTTTGATTGCTCATTACTTATATATATGCAATGAGTACACATTCCATAATAATAACTAATAAAAACACAGTTCTTTAAATAATAAAAATTAGCAGTTTCGCTAAGTAAACGGAGAGAAAACGATGCAAGCACAGGCCCAAAAAAGCAAAGTATCAAAACAAATTCAGAAATACGCAAAGCGATTTTTAATGACAACGGCAATGACAGCTGTTGGTTTATCGTCAGTTGGCAATTCAGCGAAAGCCGCAGATGACTGGACAGGTCATACTTTAGCACCTGGAAGTGCCGGATCTATCTCTTATGATCCCAATGCTCCTGCAAACACAACAAAAATTACGCAAACGGGCCAACGCGTAACTGTGAATGGAGATGGGGACTTACAAGCTGGATGGACTGTTGATATTGCTCAAGATAATGTTAATGCTCAATATATTCTCTTCGATGTTGAGGGCGACGAAACACAAATTTTTGGTAACATTAATGCTAATGGTCAGCTCTGGATCTTAAACCAGAATGGCGTTTTCTTTGGCGCAGGATCGCGCATTGATGTTAACTCATTGGTTGCGAGTACCGCGGGATCACTATCTTTCACTGATATTGATGGCGGCGAACAGGCTGTTTTCTCAAATTTTGGAACTGGTTCAGTTACCAATGAAGGCGAAATTTTTGTGGGTTTAAGCTCAATGACGGCTGAACAGGCTGGATTGGCTGCCTTTGTATCACCGTTTGCGAGGAATAGCGGCGTGATTAACGCTAGAATGAGTACAGTTGCTATGGCCGCAGGCAATATGGTGACACTAGACCTTTATAATGATGGCTTATTTGAAATTGCTGTTGATGGCGAGCTTGCAGATGGGCTTTTAGAAAATTCAGGTGATATTAAAGCATTTGGCGGAAATGTTGTTGTAACAGCTGAGGTTGCCAAGCAAGCAACCGAAAGCGTCATTAATATGGGCGGCCTAGTAAATGCAAGCTCAGCACAGGTCAAAGGCGGTAAAATTATTTTATCAGGGGGCTCAAAAGGTAAGGTCAATGTCACAGGAAATGTTTACGCAAATGGTAGAAGCGGTGAGCAAGGTGGTGAAGTTGAGATTTCAGGCCAAGCTGTAGAAATTGCAGAAACAGGCAGAGTATTCGCAAGATCAAATCTTGATGGTTTAGCAACAGCCGGTTCAATTACATTAAGCGCATTAGCAGATTTAACAATTAATGGTCGCGTAAGTGCTATTGGCGAAGGTGACACCGGATCTACCACATTAATTGCTGATGACATCAACATTGGAACAAATGCAGTTATTGAAGCCGGCATGGCCGCAATTCGCCGCAGCACATTAGGGTCTATTGGTTTGGGCTCAGCAACGGGAACAGATATGAGTTTATCTCAAGATGAGCTTGCTAATATTGATGCTGCTACTTTAACAATTGGTGGTGATAACACAACTGACTTAATTGTTGAGGCAATTGATACAACAACAAATACAATTCGTAACCTTGTGACAATGATCAGCACAAGAGATATGAGTTTCTCTGGAACAAATGTTTTTGCAGCGTTAAGCGCAACAGCTGGTGATGATTTAGTCGTTAATAACGGCGCATCCATTACGACAACAGAGGGCGGTGTATCCTTAACTGCCAATAATACAGATGGTGCCGGACTATCTGTTCTTCAAATTGAAGGTACAATTGACACAACTGCTGCTGGTGCAGCAGGAACAGTGGACTTAAACTCTACTGATTATTTCATTGAAATTGATAAGACAGGTTCAGTGATTACAAATGGCGGTAAACTTACTGCAACATCAAATCATGGTTTTGACATTGATAAAGACGGAACAGTGTCACTCGGCACTGGTGATGCAGAAATTAATGCACCAAAAGTTCAATTAGGCGATGACATTCAAACAACAGGAACAGTGTCTGGTAATGCCGCTGAAGTCGATGTTGAAAATCCAAATACTGAAATTCAAGACGGTGTTGATATTGCTGCCGCTGGCGCAATAGTCAATATTGGTGCAGGCACATTTACTCAAAGTACAAATATTAATAAAGCACTAAATATTTTAGGTGCAGGAAAAACTGATACAACGATTACACCAACCTCTGGTAATGGATTCACGATTGACGGTGCAATTGATGGCGATATTGCAATTAAAGATTTGGCGATTGATGGTGCACAAAACGGTATTATCGTGGAGCGTACAACAACAGGATTAAACTTCCTTGATCTTGCAGGATTAGATATTTCAAATTCTGGAAATGCCGGTGTTGCTGTGTTTGGTCAAACAGCTAACCGTACTTGGATTACAAACTCTGAGTTTACAGATAATGGAAGCTTGGCAACAACCAATAGAGGCCAAGGCGATATTCTTTTCTATCTCTATGATGGTGATATAAGATTAAAAGATGTCACAGTCGAAGGGAATACTCCTGATGTAGATTATGGCGGCTCAACAGGTGTTGCGCCAACTGCAGATTACGGTATTCAAATTATTGGATCAAACCCGCGTGAAAGCTGGTCACCAGAGATTGGCCCTTCAGGATCAATTGAATTTGATAATGTAAAAGTATCTGGTAATTATCGTGCGGCGCAAATTGGTATTCAAGAATATGATGGCATTGGCCCTGTTACATTTAAAGATGTTGTTTTAGGTGGCCAAACTACAGACGGAACAGATAGTTCTGGTTGGGCTTCGTTATACTTGAGCAACTTAGGCGCAGGTGATATTGATCTAGGGAATACTGTCTTTAATGGTGGCCCCGCTGGTTATAACTACATTTGGAATATTACAGGCGGTGATGTTGATGCAACAAATGTAACATTCACTGATGCCGCTGATAATTTTGATATTGAAGACCGCATCATTCACAAACAAGATGATCCAACAGCTTTATTCTTTGGTTTGGTTACATGGGTGGCAAACTCACTCTTCGTAACCGAAAATACAGGTGTCGTTGATCCTACTACAGGGAACTTCATCAGAACAGGCATTCAACATGCTGTTGATATTGCATCATCAGGAAATGATATTTTTGTTGATGATGGGACATATAATGAGTCAGTTAATGTTTATAAGACAGTTCAGCTCTATGGTAACAACCATGCTGTTCCTGGTTCAGGTTCGCGCTTGGCAGAAACAATTGTGACAGGAAATTCTCCTGCTTATAATGTAACAGCAAATAATGTTGTTATTTCTGGATTTGAGCTTAATGGTGGTCCTAGTGGTTCACTTACATATGGTGTTTATCTTGATGATGTGAGAGGCACAACAATTTCTAATAACATCATTAGCAATTCATCAATTGCGGGTATTGGCGGGATCGTTGATCACCAACCAACACCAGGTACAATAACAATTGCGAACAACTTTATTGATGGATCAAATACAGGCGACGGTATTGCCCTCAAAGGCGATAGCGCTGCTAAAGATGATACAAATTCATTAGTCGGTGTTGATATTGATATCAAAGACAACCAAATTGGTGAAGCTGGTGACAGAATTGGTGGAAAAGGCATTTCATTTGGTAAGGTTGGCGATGCTGACGGATCGATTGAAGCCGCAGGAACAACAAATGTAAAATCCAATATCGAAATTTCTGGAAATGATATTTACGCTGGGAATGACGGCGTTGAATTTGATGGTTCAGTGAGCGATGCCACAATCAATATTGATAATAACAAGAACATCATCAGCGGTGGATCATCTAACTTCAGTGATGCTGTTGACTTCCGCGGTGTTATCTCAGATTCAACAATTTCGATTACAGGTAATGAGTTAATTGAAGGAAAAGACGATGCCATTCAAGTGATTGGCGGCATTGTGAATAGTAATTTCACAGTCGAATCCAACAAAATCGAAAGCTTAAATGGGGAAGCGATTACACTTCTGAGTTACTCAAGCTTTGGCGGTGATGATCTTAATTCTGTTTCTGAAGGATCTGTGGTTACAATTGCGAAAAACGAAATTATCAGTAATGGCCCAGATGGCGACACAGATAATATTGGTGGAAACAGTAACGGTGTACATTTCTCAGGCAATGTGGATGGATCAACAGTTGATATCAATAACAACACAATCAATGCCTATGGCGATGGTGTAAAATTCAACGGGAAGATTTTAAGTTCTACAGTTGATATTCAAGACAATGATCGTATTAAAGGCCAAAATGATGACGGTATCGATTTCAATGCTGATATTGAAGGCAAATCAAAAGTGACGATTGCGGGTAATGACTTAATTGTTGGCGGATCAAGCAACGCAGTTGAGTTTAATAAGATTGAAGATGGGTCAACCGTTACAATTGAAACTAACGAAATGAATGCTGATGATAATGGTATTTACGCAAGTAATATCCTTACCGGCGCAACATTAAATGTCTACTCAAACTTCATCAAAGCAAACCGTGATAATGGATCTTACGGAAGCGGTATTCTAGTGAAGCAAAAAGTTGAAGGCGCAACAGTGAATATTGGAAAAGGCGGCTATTTAAGCAGCCCATCAAACTTCATTACAGTCGAAGATAACACGGACACAACAGATAACTCTGAAGTTGACGGTATTCGTTTTGCCGGTGGTGTAGGCCAAGGCGCAGATATCAACATTGATGGAAACCGCATTGGATATACAGGCATTCCAGGTATCCATTCATCAGCCAAGCGCGTATTTGTTGCTGGCGATGCTATTGAAATTAACGGAATTGATGGAAATGCAGATGTTGATATTACTGATAACCATATTGCGGCAGATGCAAATGGCGTGAATGTTTCAGGAAATGTTGAAGGCACATCAAATACTTTGATTGGTGGTAAGAATGATACAAATATTATTGCAGCCAAAGAAAACGGTATTGTTTTTGCCTCTGATGTAAGTGGTGAGAGCGAAATTGAAATCAGTTACAATGACGTTCGTGCAAATGGCGACGGTCTATTATTCTCAGGAAATACATCAAACGCTGTTCAGCCTAGCACCACAACTGGAGAAGAAATTTACATTCTTAAAAATGATATTCTTGCCGGTCAAAACGGTGTGAGTTTCACTGGCCAGGCTTTCAATTCACGTCATGATATTAAGATTGAAGATAATGATATTGAAGGTAGAGGTGGTCACGGTATCTCTCATACAGGTGGAATTAATGATCAAGCAAACCTGAAGATTGTTGATAATAACAAAGTACAAGGCTCTCAAGATGGTATCCACGTTGTAGGGTCATTTAGAAATGGCGCCCGCATTGACATTACGGGTAACGATAATGTGCGCGGCGTTTATGATGACGGTATCAATGTATGGGATACAGGTTTTGACACTGGCTCAGTGACGAAGATCATTGATAACCATGTCCACTACACCGGTGATGACGGCATATTCGTTAGAAATGTTGAAAATGCTCTCATTGAAGATAACGAAATTCATAATACTGATGGTGATGGTATTCACGGTTACAATGTTGATCGTGCTGATATCATCGATAATGACATTTGGAATACAGATGAAAACGGTATTAAGATCGAAGAAGGATCAGACTTCGTTGATATCACAGAAAACGATATTGATGAAGCCGAATTTGACGGAATCAATGTTGTTGGCGGCTCAGCGGCATGGATTTGGGATAATGAAATTGACGATTCAGGCTTTGATGGAATCGATGTCACAAGTAACTCAAAAGTAAAAATTTGGGATAACGAAATCGATGGTGCGGGTGATAACGGTATCGAAGTTGCGAATAGCTTCGCTGCTAAAATCCTGACAAATGATATTACAGATGTCGATAATGACGGTATTAATGTTGATAAAAGTGATTATGCCTACATTTATCAGAATGACATTTATGGTCAGGCAACAGCATCTACAAGAAGTAGAAGTTCTTCAAAGCAAGGTGCAGGTCGCGATGGTATCCATGTCAGTGATAGTGATTTTGTAGATATTAAAGAGAATAACATTACAGGTGATAGCGCATTCCGTCGTAAGGATGGTTTAGGTGCAGGTCGTCACGGTATCTTTGTTGATGGCGGCCGTTATGCTGATATTGAATGGAATGTCATTCAAGGTGAAAATACATTCTTCCATTCTGCGGATAGTGTTGGCCAAGACGGCATCCGTGTAGAAGATAATTATAAAGCCGATATCTTTGATAATATTGTTAAAGATACTGGTGACGATGGCATCTATGTCGATGATAGTAATTTTGTAGAGATTCATCGCAACACTGTAAAAGATGCTGGTGATGATGGAATTGATGTAAACGATTCTTACGCAGCTCATATTCAATATAATATTGTGAAAGGCACAGAAGATAACGGTATTACAGTTTTTGATAGTCGTTACGCTGATGTAAAGAACAATATTGTTACTTCAGCAGGTGAAAATGGAATTTCAGTATCAGACAGCGACGATGCAGATATCTTTGAAAACATCGTCACACTTTCCGGCGATAACGGTATCCGTGCAAGCCGCAGTGATGATTTAGAAATCGCTCGTAATGTCGTTAGTCTTTCTGGTGATGACGGTATTGATGTGAATTCAAGTGATGATATTAAAATTTATAACAATATCTCAGGCTTAAATGGCGAAGATGGTATCGATGTTGAAGGCGGCCAAGATATATCCATCTATGAAAACCTTACAACACTAAACCGTCAATCAGGTATTGATGTTGATGGCTCTTATAATATTACAGTGAATAATAATAAGAGCTTCTTTAACGGTCAAAACGGTATCGAGATTGATGCGACTTACTATGGTAAAAAAGAAGGTCCAAACACAATCAATATCGTTGAAAATATAACAAATGAAAACGGCCAAAATGGTATCTTCGTTTCGGGTGATAGTCGCTTTGGCGGTATTGAGTTAACAGTTGATACAAACGAAACAAATGATAATGGTGATGATGGAATTAATATTGTCTCATTTGGTAGTTTCTCTAATGGAGAGTCCACAATAGAAACCGCGCAAAGTGTATTCCTTCTGGAATTAGATGAAAGCTCTAGAGAAGGTGAAAGACTAATTGAAAGACGACGTCAGCCGGGTGAATTTAATTCAACAATTATTAATAATATTGTTGAAGGAAATGAGAATAATGGCCTCTATATGGAAGGCGGTTTCCACAATAATATCGAAGTGTCCGATAATGAATTTAACGGCAATGATATTGGCGCGAATTTCGAAAGCGGAACGATTGATCTTACAAATGAAGGGAATGAATTCTCTGAAAGCCGTGTTGCAATGCGTTTTGCGCCTGCTCAAATCGGCGTTGAGTTTCCAGAGTTTGACGAAGGTGAGTTTAGTGATGAAACAGCCTTTATCGTAAGTCCGTTTGAAGTTGAAGGAACTCCTATCTTTGCTGATATGTCATTGGTTGGGAATACAATTGGCGCTCAGACATTTGATATTGTTGAAGAGGCTTATGTTGAATTAGATAATGGTGCATTCTTTGATCCGGGTGCTCCGACACAATTAAGTATGCTTGATAGTACGTTCTTAAATACGCCATTTGGTAATTTCACACCAAATGTAGATTTCTCTGATGGATTTACACCTGATGTGGTTTCATTCTTAGAAGAGCGTTTCTTCCACTTTGTTGACGATACAACATTGGGTGAATTCTTCTTCCCATTATTTAATGAAATTGATAATGCAGATGTTTTCCGAGCCATTGAAGCTCAAAATGCAAGAGTGTCAGGGCTGAATGTTACTTTGATAGGATTTCCTAGCGCTACAGCGGAAGAAACCCCTATCAGTGTTGCCGCGTCAGCGCCTACCGATAATGTCGGAACAATCTTCAATGCTTTGGAGCCTGAAGCTGGCGGGGAAACAGAATCAGATGCAGAAAATCTGAATAATTTGGAACCCGGTGCAGGGGGAACAGATGTTGCCTGTTGGTCAGATGCCGTATCTGCCGCAGCGCAAGGCCCAGTAAACTTCAGCTACAGCGGAGATGCATTAGATCTTCTGGATGCTGAAGCGAATTGCGGAACTGATATCTAATTATAAATTGGCTTAGGGGTGTTTCACGTGAAACACTCTTATGTCAATATAATGAAATCAATTTCTTAGGACTAAATTCCTAAAAAATCTGTGGATAAGTAGGGCTCTGTCCTCTAAAAGCCCCAAGCTTATTGCACATAAAATCTATGAAAATGAAAGACTTATTTACGGTGCCACAGGTCTTGCTTGTGCAACAGTATCTGATGTTAATTCGTGTTTGTGACCACAATGACTACCTAAATTTCTGGCTTCATATATTTTATGCTGGATCGCATGCAAAGGATGTTCTCCTACAAATTGTACAAGTCCTGGCTCATTATAAGCTTCTTTCACTCCATCACCACATTCAATAGAAGACGGTCTAGGCTGGCTACGAAATTCACCGTCTTTTTTATAAACTAAATGAAAATCAACTGCCTGTTCAGAGCTACAGCAGCTAAAGGTTGTACCCCATCCAACGCCTACAACGTTATATGCTTCACTGCCAGTGCCTGTAATATCAGCGTTTATTCGTGCCCCAATAAGCTTTTCAGGAATATACACACTAACTGGTAGCATTGCTTTCTTTCCTGAGAAAGGTTTCAAGCTTGTTAAAATACTAAGGCTTCCACCAGCCGCATCAGAGTTTGGTAATGTCCAGCAATGAAATGTTGCTTTACCCTCTAGTGCCTCTAATGGCTCTTGCCCAGCTGTGTAAATGCTTTGCATGCGCCAAGGATCATTAAGAGCGTCTTCGAGAAGATTGGTTGTAAATTCAGTCGTTGTTAAAATCTTATCGAGTAAATCTATATTATCTTCTGCAGTCGGTGCTTTAGGGTTTACAGCTTTTACAAATATAATGGCTAATTGGTGCCGCGCTTGAATTAATGACATATTAAAATCTCCTTAGAAGCAAATATTTATGAAAAATTTATTGATTTATCAAGCATTATTTCGTAAAAAACATTGAGAATGATTATCATTTAAGATATAAGCTAGCTATGCAATTAACACGTAAGCAAAGAGAAGGGTTTGAAGACCTTAGTGAGAGCTGTAATCCATCTATATTTCAGTTTATTTCCCTTATTTATGCGTGGGAAGAAAATAATAAATTCATCATTTATAGAGATCCTTATCTTGTAGAAACAATAACAGATGTTATTTATTTAGATAAGGAAGGAAAGCGTTTAAGAGAGCCTCATAATGCGGCTCCCAAAAAAGATGTCGATAGAATTATTGTTCAATTTGAACATATTGAAATTGAACATAAAAAATCAAAATCCAAAGATGGATTAGAGCAGCTTGTCGCAAGAAATTTACAATTTAATTTAAGTACAGCCTCAAACCAAAAAGACTCTATTCTCGCTATGCAAGAAAAAGCAAAAGCGGCGACCTCACTCGCGCGATTTGCTAAAGCATCAGGGTGGAAAAGCGTCGATATTAATTCTGATGATCCCTATGACAGATTTATCTTGGCACTTGCTTGTGACGGTTTAGGAATTAAGCATAATATTGACGCAGAAAATATAGATCTTCCTATTCCGCCATTATATGAAAGTGAAAAAGAGCCGCTTTATAAACTAAAAAAAGAAATATCAAAAGCTGTAAAACTAATGAATAAAAGATCTGAAGTATCTTTTGAAATTGATCCTCCCACTTATTCAGAAAAAGAGATTGATATTGATGAAGGCCTTAATGACCTTTTTGGTGACAATTCAGATGGTGCAGATGAAGACTCAAAGCCAGAAGATGCGAGATTTGGTCTTGAAGTTTTTGATCTAGGTACCGCGAAAAACAACAATGATCCCTCACCGGGTCCATAGTACTTGAAAGACAATCATGAATATACGAACTGTAGTGAACGGCGATATAGCCTCATTTTTTATACCAAAACCAACTAATTTACCATCAGAGCTGATTTTAGAATCAAGCTCTGAAGCAGATGATGCTTGTGCCCCTGTTATATCACAACTTTTGTCTATGAAAGGTTTTGATTTTGTTGTTATTTCCTCTGCAGGGCCAGATACTCAAATTGATATTAAATTATCAGGTAAACAATGGAGTGACATTATTGGAAGAAATATATCCTTGCTTGATCGAATGAAGCAAGGCTTTGATAAGAAGTTTTTACAAGACAACCTTCCTATTGTTTCTATAGATGACAAAGTTCACTATGACGTTGATTTTACACAGCAAGTGCAAGCCGTTGTTGATAATTTTTCAGAAAAACAACATGTAGTAAAAGAGCATGGGGGAAGCATTACGGTAACAGGATATGATCCCCAAAAGAAAATTATAAGCCTTCAATTTTCAGGGGCTTGCGCAACATCTTGCGGTAAAGATCATGGAGAGGGCGCGCGCACAATTACCGAACAAATGCTGACGCATGTTCTATGCCAACGTTTCCCCGGAGCTTTTAATCGTTCAAAAATGGAATTTACAAGTTTGGGTTAACCCATACCTGCGCTTAATCCCCGATTCTCATTTCTAGGGGCTTGAGTTGTTTCGCCTGTTGTTGTGTCACCACAGTCTCCACAATTATTAGTACAATCAGCGCATCCACCAAATATACTTGGCATCTCATCATCTGTGTCGGGTTTTATAAAGGTGTAATCATTATCATTGATCTCAAAGGTTATATCCTCTCTTGAAGGAACTCTTACAGTTGGTGTTGTCAATGAAGAGGCAGACGAAGAATCAAATAAAGAACTGCTAGATGGATCGCTGTAAGAACTTGTATCAATTTTTTCGCCGCCTAATGTAAGACTGGTTACACTAGGAGTATTATTATCATTTGCTGTTGGTGGAGCTGCCTCTCCGAAGCAATCTGCACAGGGGCAAGGGCTATCGCCGTTACTAGGACTAGGTTTAGCAAAAGCATCTTCAGCTTTGATAATATTTGGTGCTTCACCATCTTGGCCATATTGTTTTGCAATCGCTTCCTGCATTGCTTGTATACGATCACCAGAAAGATCTTGTGTCGCATCGGTTTGGTTATTAGCAATAATGCGCTCAACAGCTTTTGTTTCTGCATGAACCTGTTCGGCTGTTTTAAAGATCTGTTGAGGGCCTTGCACTGTATCTACTGTTTTTACAACAACAGCTTTAGGATCAAAACTAGGATTTGTGGGATCCAATACAGGATTTGAACCATTAACACCCGATAAATTATTAAATGAAGTATTGTTGCAACAAGGGCATGGTGGCTTACAGCCACCCGGACCAGGCTTTTCTATCAATTCTTGATCAATATTCGGAAAGTCTTTGACTTGTTGGGCAATCTCTTGGCGAACAGCTTCTAATTGAGATTTTAATGGTCCATTATCCATTTTAGATAGAGCAGTATCAGCCTGTGTGAGAGCGACTATAACTTCAGTTTCTGAAACGGGTTTCCCTTGCGCAAGTTTTTCAGTGAAATTCTGTACAGCTTCTATGCTTTCTGTTGCCGTTTTTGTAGGTGCAGATGTTTGGTCAGCCTTATTAAGAGGGGCATCTTGTGAGACCTGATTAGCTATATTGCCCAATTTCTGTGATATAGATTCAAGCTTTGCAGATTCTCCAACAGATACACGTTCAACTTGAAATGAGTTCTGGCCTGCAATACTTGCTGCAAGTGCATTCGTCAAATCACTCGCTGTTGAAGGAGTAATATCATCCTTACCTGTAGCAATATTTTCTATAATGGCCTGTACTACATCATTATCTGCTATGGCAGGATCATTTTTGATTTGATCTAGGACCGGTTGGAGCGAGTCTTCCACTTGCGGGTCGTTGGCAATAATCGTTTCGATCTCAGCAATGGTACGCACTTGCTCTTTTAACGTTTCAACAGGGATTCCTGTATCTTGGGCAACGCTCTCTAATTTCGCTTCAATAAAGTTAGCCGCAATACCGCTATCAGCGAGTATTTGGGCAACTTCTGGATTATCAAGCGCTTCGATAAGCGTTGTAATATTTGCAGGGCCATCTGACTCTAAAGCTTTGATTAGATCGGCG
>JBCCKS010000003.1:0-80996 GCA_039027295.1 Pseudomonadota bacterium | reverse complement strand
CCCAAGGGTATGGCTGTTCGCCATTTAAAGAGGTACGCGAGCTGGGTTCAGAACGTCGTGAGACAGTTCGGTCCCTATCTGCCGTGGGAGTTGGAATTTTGAGAAGAGTTGCCCCTAGTACGAGAGGACCGGGGTGAACGAACCTCTGGTGCACCTGTTGTCATGCCAATGGCACCGCAGGGTAGCTATGTTCGGACGGGATAACCGCTGAAAGCATCTAAGCGGGAAGCCTCCTTCAATACTAGAATTCCCTATCAGAGCCGTGGAAGACCACCACGTTGATAGGCTGGATGTGGAAGTGCAGTAATGCATGAAGCTAACCAGTACTAATTGCTCGATTGTCTTGAAATCAAACCACAATGCGCGCAGTATTAAATCTGCTTGCTTAATAAGGCCGTAGCGTGTTTACACGCCTGAGGCTAAAATAAGCGCAGCTTATTTGATCAAACGTATGTTTGTTTTCAGCTTAAAGAAATTTCTATAGACATTTTCATGTGCTTTGATGAACCGGTGATTATAGCAGGTGCGAAACACTCCATCCCATCCCGAACTGGACAGTGAAAAGCCCTAGCGCCGATGGTACTTCGTCTTAAGGCGCGGGAGAGTAGGTCGTTGCCGGTTCTTCTAAGTACATGAGAATAATTTCAAACTTATTTCGATCTCGAATTTTTAGCCGCCTTTTAGGCGGTTTTTTATTGATTTTGTGAGACCGATCTGTATATTTCCATATCTAATAAAGTGTGTGTGAATGTTAAGATTTAAACCCCCAACTGTTGCTTTAAAAGTTCCGTTTTCTAGAGCCCATAGACAAACTGAAGAGCTTCTTGCCGAGATTAAAAAATATTATTCTCGTAGTAAGCGCGGTGAATTATCGGTCCGTGAAAAACTTCGTTTAATGATGGCGCAAGGCGAGATGAGTCGTCGTCTTATTGTCACAGAAATCACAGCAGACCCTACAAATGATCGTTTCATCGCTCAAATGGCAGGAAAAGATGTTGTTCATAAATTAGGCGCTGAAACTCCCAATGATTTAAGAGAGATGCGCTTAAGCGATCATCGGCAAACAAAGACGGCTTATGCTTTAGTTGATCCTATATCAAGAGAAGTCTTTGCCGCTATTTATGTTTACAGATCTGACTCTCCAAAACGAAAAGGTATGGATTTAGAAGATTGGCTACCGGGTCATGTTGGCAAAATTCTTAAAGAGATGCCCCGTAAAACAACCGGGACGCCCAATGCCTATGTCTTCTATTCAATTAGCCGTTTTAATAAAATGGATGGCGAAGGCGAAATGCTAATCGAAAAACTTCATGAAAAATTAAATGAAGATATTGCTTTGCGTTACCCGACTGTGCGCCAAGATGAAATCATTTTTTCAACGCTTTCACCTTTTCGAACATTTGAAAACTGGATTGGACATCAAGAGGGGCTTGATTTAGGAGGTGAAGGCGCTTTACTCACCGCTGCCTACAATTATATTACATCGGATCAATCGGATTTACCCAAAGACGCGAGGGATTTAGTCAGACGCTTCCACATGACCAATGGCGCAAAACTTTTATCTATTCGTGAAGCTGCGAATGATGAGGATAGCCTTGATTCTAGAGATGGCCGGAATGTTATGGTTCATTACGGATATCCGCGTAATAGGCGCGAGTTATCAAAAAATGCGAGTAAATTTGGAAAAGGTAAAATTGTTGTTGATCCCGCTTTAGAAGCACGGATTAATGCCATGCAGCATCCCGCAAGTGCTTTGAAAATCGCTTAAAAATAATTCTTCTTAATTTCTCCTTGGCAGATTCTTAATATTTGTTAAGTTATTGGCATATTTAAAGCCAATAACCTTTAGGAATGGGGAAACAATGAAGATTAAAGATCGCCCGGAATTTAAATCCAAAGAACAGCCTTTCACAATGTTAAAAGACCAACTGGTCTCTGAAGCTATTCGTTTTATGTCAGAGAGAAATTTTGGTTCTGTAGCAATCGTTGATAAAGATTTTAAAGTCGAGGGGATTGTGACTGAGCGTGACTTTATGCGCCGGCTTCTTGATAAAGGACTAGATCCAAAAAAGACTAAATTAGTCGATATTATGAGCACGGAGATTAAATCTGCTCAAGAAGATGACGATATTGTCGATTGGCTTCGTATGATGAGTAATGAGAGATTTCGTCACGTTCCTGTTGTTGATAAAGACGGAAAGCTTTTGAAAATGATGTCACAAGGTGACTTCGTGTCTTACACATGGCCAAGCCTTATTTCAACATTAACTGAAAAGACCAAAGAGAGCATTCTAGGCGGATATCAAATCTCTCTAATTGTTTTCGCACTTTTGGTATACGCGCTCATTATCCATTATTTTGGATAAAGTATAATCTATGAAAATTGCGACGTGGAATATTAACTCTGTGCGCTTACGCGCGCCTATTGTTGTTCAATTAATGCGTGAGCACGCACCCGATATTATCTGCCTTCAAGAGACAAAAGTCCCTGATGAATTATTTCCTTATGAGCCTTTTGAAAAAGAAGGCTATCAGCATATCCATATCAATGGAATGAAGAGCTATAACGGCGTATGTATTTTTTCAAAACACCCTTTTGAAAAGAAAGATATCTATAGCCGGGTTAAAAAAGATGATTGTCGACACATCTCTGTAACTTTAGGCGGTAAAATAGAAATTCATAATCTTTACATTCCAGCCGGTGGGGATGAGCCTAATCCGAAAATTAATGAGAAGTTTGATCATAAGCTTAAATTTGTAAAAGAAATGGCCAAATGGTTCTCTGATAACTATACGGCCCGTAAAAAATTAGTTGTTGTTGGTGATTTTAATATTGCACCGCGTGAGCATGATGTCTGGTCGTCGCGCCAGCTCAGGAACGTTGTTTCGCATACAGAAATAGAGAAAAAGACTCTCGATAAATTTTACAAATCATTAGATTGGGTCGATGCTATTCGTCATTTCGTTCCAGACGAAGAAAAATGCTATAGCTGGTGGTCTTACCGTAATCGTGATTGGAAAAAATCTAACCGCGGACGACGTCTGGATCATATTTGGGTGACACCTGCTTTGAAGTCAAAGCTTAAATCATATCAGATACTTAATCATTACCGGGATTTAGAAAAACCATCAGATCATGTGCCTGTCATGATTGAATTAGATTTATAATTTAATTTTTCCTGCCGCAATAATCGGACTTAAATAATCTTTTTCCTGAACTAACACGGCCAAGCCCTTTGAGTCACTGATTTGGCTTAAATTATATTGAACGATATTCATTGATCCGTCCCACTCGCCTAAATTAATAAATTGTTCTACGGGATTAGTATAGCTCACGGTACGCCCGCGATTTTCACCACTTGGTATAGATTGAGTATGGCGATCGCCATGGCTCATTAAAGTAATATTATAATTGCTCCGTTTAATTGAAGGGAGTTGGATCGTTAAGACACCGTTCTCAACAAAAAGATCTATGTTGTGAACAGAATTATTCTTTTGAAGAGATTTTAGTCTCTTATCAATTTTTGAACCTCGTGATCCCACCATTTCATATTGTCCATTGATAACAATTTGAGGTGTGTAAGAGCTTCGTAGATTCATGCTCTGAACATATTGCCTTTGACGGTTAGTACAGAATTCCTTTGATAACGTATCTTTCCAATGAAGATGGTTCCAATAGGTCACATGGCAGCTTAAGGCAATAACATTTGGGTCTTCAGATAATTGTTCTAAAATTTTATCTGCGGGAGGACAAGACGAGCAGCTTTGAGATGTAAATAATTCTAAAACGATTGGCCCGTTTTCTGCTTTTGCAGGAGTCATCATTATGCTGAATGACCCAAATAATATTATTGCTAGGTAAGAAACAAATCCCATAGAGAGAATTTCGTCTAAACTATAACTTCGTTACAATTTATATTATTGCTGCTTGGTAATAGAGCTGCCTTCGCTTTCGGTTTTTCTTTTGACGGCTCTGCGTGCTCTATTCTTATAGTCTTTTTCAAACCATAATTCGTAATGGCCTTCAATATCGTCAGTTCGTCTTTCCGCCAAGCGTAAATAGCACAGTCTCATTTTCATGAATTGTCTGGTTTCTTCAGTTTCGTTATAAGTTTCTGCCATGCAGGTTGTTTCGCGGTATTTGATCCAGCTTTCTTGGCTTTTTTCAAAAATTTCAATTCGCTTTTCTATATCTTCTATCTCACTTTGTCTTAAGCCTTTGGTATCTTTTTGTAAGCGGAATAAAGCTTGGTTATAGACAGACATTAAATGCTTTTCAGCATCTTTATACTGCGCGCTAATACAATCATACATGCCAAATTCTGTATCAATATTTTGACAGGGGTCTTCAGAAGCTCCAGTTTCGCTTGCATATGCGTTTGGTATTATAAGAAAGAGAGTAAGAAGGAATAAATATCTCATGCTTTTTGTTTCGCTGCCTGTCGTTTTGCCGTTGTACGATCAGTCGCGGATAAATAAACTTTTCTAAGGCGAAGTGATTCCGGTGTAACTTCAACTAATTCGTCGTCGTTAATATACGCAATCATTTCCTCTAAACTCATCTTTTGTGGGGGAACAAGTGTAACGGCTTCATCGGAGCCACTCGCACGGACATTCGTGAGCTTTTTCCCCTTTAACACATTGATTTCTAAGTCATTATCGCGACTATGTTCACCAACAATCATGCCTTCATAGACCTTATCTTGTGGCTTAATAAACATTATACCACGATCTTGTAGGTTAAAGATAGCATATGCGACAGCTTCCCCTTTATCAGTCGATATAAGCGCGCCATTTCTGCGCCCTCCAATATCGCCTTTAAACGGGCCATATTCACTAAAAAGCCTGTTCATAATGCCTGTTCCGCGTGTATCGGTCAGGAATTGTGACTGATATCCAATTAGCCCGCGTGACGGGGCTTTAAATGTAATTCTCGTCTTGCCAGCACCACTGGGGCGCATATCCACCATTGCTGCTTTTCTTTGTGTCATTTTTTCAACAACAGAGCCTGAAAATTCATCATCCACATCAACAATGACTTCTTCGTAAGGTTCTAATTTTTGACCATTTTCTTCTTTAAATAGAACACGGGGACGAGAAACGGAAAGCTCAAATCCTTCACGGCGCATTGTTTCAATGAGAACACCTAATTGTAATTCGCCTCGACCAGCCAATTCAAACGCATCTTTATTATCCGTTTCGCGCACGCGGATGGCAACGTTCGTTTCTGCTTCTGCAAGCAAGCGCTCACGGATCATCGTTGAGGTGAGTTTTTTCCCTTCTTGTCCGGCGTAAGGGGAGTCATTCACTGTAATTGTGACAGCCATTGTTGGCGGATCGACAGGATCAGATGCGATTGGTTCTTCAAGCGTTGGATCACATATTGTATCGGCAACAGAGGTTTTCTGCATTCCAGCAATACAAATAATATCGCCCGCAATCGCCTGATCGACAGGGGTTTTATCAATCCCTGAGAATTCCATTAACTTGGTGAGACGGAAATTTTCAACGGTTTTTCCATCCAAAGACATAGATTTCACATTCATGTTCATTTTGGCTGTCCCGCTGTAAACCTTACCGATTAAGATACGTCCTAAATAAGGATCGGAGCTAAGTAGAGTTGATAAGAAAGAAAACGGAGCATCAACATCAACTTGAGGCGCAGGTACATGTTTCAGAACAAGTTCAAGAAGCGGGTGCAGATTTTCACGCGGATCCTCTATATTTTCTGCGCACCATCCATCGCGACCAGAGGCATATAAAATAGGAAAGTCTAATTGCTCATCAGTTGCATCCAATGATGTGAATAAATCAAATACTTCATCTAAAACATCATCGGGGCGTGCATCAGATCGATCAACTTTATTGATCAGAACAATCGGGTGCATGCCCAATTTTAACGCTTTGCCTAAAACAAATTTTGTTTGCGGTAGAGGACCTTCAGCTGAGTCAGTGAGAAGAATGACACCATCCGCCATGCTGAGGACGCGTTCTACTTCGCCGCCAAAATCGGCATGTCCTGGCGTATCAATAATATTGATGCGCGTGCCTTCCCAATCAATCGCTGTTGGCTTGGCTAAAATTGTAATACCGCGTTCTTTTTCAAGATCGCCTGTATCCATGACGCGTTCGTCAACTTGTTGGTTTTCACGAAAACTCCCACTTTGTTTCAAAATGGAGTCAATCAATGTCGTTTTGCCATGATCAACGTGCGCGATAATAGCAATATTTCTTATATTCTTAGGATCTCTCATAGCGCTGTTTTTATAGGGATTTGCAGCAAAATACCAGCCTTAAAAATTAACTTTTTAGAAAGGCTTTTCTAATACCATTGTATGTGAGGCTTTAGGTTCTCTAAAGGCTTTACATTCACGTGGAGGGAGGGGTTCATGCCACTAAATGTAAACATCTTAAATGCTGCGCAGAATAGTAATTTATTTGCTATTCAGAACACACAAAGTGCGCTGAATACGGCCCAACTTCAATTGTCGACGGGTCAAAGGGTGAATTCTGCCCTTGATAACCCCAATAATTTTTTTACAGCCTTATCGCTTAGCTCTGAGGCGACTGGTCTCAATAAAGTTCTCGATAATTTATCGCAAAGTATTACAACAATACAAACAGCAGATAATGCGCGTGCCTCTCTAGACGGCATTATTAATTTAGCGTCGAGTAATGCGAATGATGCGATTACAGAGCTTCGTACCAACCAATCTGATATTGGCAGTATTATTTTAGCTGATAACCCAGTTGTTTATTTTCGCCTTGATGAGACCTCAGGCACAACAGCAACAAATTTAGGCTCTGGCGGCGCCGCTTTAAATGGGACCTATAATGGAGGTGTCACATTTAACACAGGTGCACTATCTTTTAATTTAAGTACATCAGCATCATTTGATGGAGTGAATGGCCGCGTTGATATTCCGAGCAGTCCCTTAATTAATCAATCTGCAACGCCAGCACGAACTGTTGAGCTAACATTTCAAGCAGATGATTTAACGGGACGACAGGTTCTTTATGAAGAAGGGGGAACAACAAACGCGATTGCTCTTTACCTTGACGATAATCGAATATTTTTTAACGCACGAGACTCAGGTGATTTTGGTCCGTTTAACATTTCTACAGAAATTGAAGTAGGACGAACTTATCAAGCGGCGTTCACTCTTGATGCCGCAAACCTTACTTTTACAGGGTATTTAGATGGAGAGGTTGTAGGTACAGGGGCTTTAAATGGTAGTATTGCTGGCCGGGGGGCCGCTGTAGCCATTGGCCGAAATTCTGGAGGAACATTTTTTGCTGATGGGCCAGAAGGCGGCAATGGGGAGTATTTTCAAGGGCGTATTGCTGACTTTGCGCTTTATAATAGCGTTCTCAGTCAAGAAGACTTACAAGCGCGCGTTGATAATTTACAAATCCAGCGTGCAGAATTCTTTCAAAATGAAGTGAATGAGCTAATTAATCAGTTTCAAGGTCAGGTCGAGGATTCAATTTTTCAAGGAGTCAATCTGTTAAACAATAATGATTTGAGAACCAGTTTCAATCGAAGCGGGTCGTCCTCTTTAATTACCCAAGGTGTGGATTTTACAACCTCTGGCATTGGCTTTACTGATCTCAATTTCAACAGCTTTGAAAATATCCAACAATCTATCAATGAGATAGATATTGCTCAATCAGCTGTTCAAGATTTTGGAACAGCGTTATCCAATGACTTAAATTTGATTAACGCTCGTGAAGAATTTACGAGAGACACAATTTCAAACTTACAAGGCGCGCGGGAGGATTTATTAGCTGCCGATCAAAATGAGGTTGCCGCAGAAGTCCTGTCTTTACAAACGCAGCAACAACTTCAAATCACAACATTATCTTTAAGTACGCAAGGTACAAATATAGGGGACCTTCTGGCTCAGCCTAATCCGCTCTTTAGTCAAGGATAACCCTTTAAAAATCTGTGCAACGTCCGCCTTTTTCCCAATCACCATAGCGCGTGGCATCTGGCCCGTCTTGACCGCCTATCTCCTGGGCTTGCTCGTTAAGCAAATTAGCATTTGTCTTATGTTTCTTATCAATGCGGTTATCCTCACTCATAGGAGGTGTATGGGGGGGGATATTCGTATCATTTTCACTTGGTTTTTTGCCTGTCATCGTTAATATTCTCCCATGGTTAAAGTTTTAAAGCCCTATCGTGAAAAAATCGATCAATTAGACAACGAAATAGTCGACCTTTTAGTTCAACGCGAAAAAATTATTCGTGAGGTGGCAGACGTAAAATATGATCATAATATTGATCCTGTCCTTCTAGACCGCGTGGCAGAAGTTAGAGAGCGCTGTGTGGCGCGTGCCCAAGACCAAGGCTCAGATGGGAATTATGTGCGTGAAACATATAAAAAGTTAATTGATCTATCATGTGCCTTAGAAGAAGAGATTATCGCGTTAAAAAGCTGTAAAAAAGCTTCATGAGTAGCGGCTTATCATCTAGGCGCGCGGCATATGATGTCTTAAAACAGATATTTATTCAAAAGCAGCCCTTTGATCAGATTTTGTCAAATTCTCAGACTTTTTCTGGCCTTGAGGTGAATGATAGAGCGCTTACCCGGATGATGATTTCAACAGTGCTTCGTCAAAAAGGAACACTTGATATTCTTATTGGTAAGACGCGCGATAGTGATATATCTCAAGAGACTATAAAAATAATTTTATATATTGGTATTGTACAACTATTATTTATGAAGATACCATCGCATGCTGCAATTAACGAAACAGTAGAGCTTGCAGCAAAAGAAAATCACAGCCGTCAAAAGGGGCTTGTGAATGCCATTTTAAGAAAAATTGATAGTCAGGGAAAAGACTGGCTTAGCCATATTGATCCTGTTCAGGCGAATATTCCTGATTGGCTTTTAAAGCCGTGGGTTGAAGATTATGGTCTTCAAAAAGCGCAAAATATTGCGAGCGCGTCTCTCAATGAAGCGCCGCTTGATTTAACTGTAAAAGATCAAAGTAGACTTAAAAAATACGCAGAAGCTTTAAAAGCAGATATCATAATGAATTCTGGCTTACGTCTTCCCAAAACATCTGACATCACAGCCTTAGATGGATATGAAGAGGGTGATTGGTGGGTACAAGATACAGCCTCATCATTACCTGTTGCGCTTCTCGGTAATGATTTAACAGGTAAAACAGTAATTGATTTATGCGCCGCGCCGGGGGGGAAGACCGCTCAACTGGCAGCAAGAGGCGCTCATGTGATTGCTGTTGATCGCTCTACAAAACGGCTCAAAAAGCTTGAAGAGAATTTAAAACGCTTACATTTAAGCGATAAAGTGGAGATTGTGAGCGCAGATGGCGCTTTATGGCAGCCTCAAGAGCCTGCTGACATCGTTTTATTAGATGCCCCTTGCAGTGCAACCGGTACGCTTCGCCGTCATCCTGATATCATGCATTTAAAGTCACGCTCTGACATTGATAAGCTTTCTGGCCTGCAAGAGAGGCTCTTAGACAATGCAAAAACCATGATAAAAGGGGACGGTTTATTAATTTATTGTACGTGCTCTTTACAGAAAAAAGAGGGTGAAAATCACGTTCAAAATTTCTTGAATAAAAATTCTGATTTTCAAACTGTCCCTGTTAAAAAAGAAAAGCTTGTAGGCTTAGAAAAAGCAGTAACAGATAAGAATTTTATACGGGTCACTCCAGACCTTTTAGAATCAAAAGGTGGCATCGATGGATTTTTTATTGCCAGCCTTCAAAAATCATCATGATGTGATTGCTTTCGCACCCAAACCATTATATTATTATGACTAGCAAGACATCCTTCGCTATCCTATAGTTATTCAAAACATAAAAAGAGAGTTTCATGACCCGCGACATTAAAATTGCGCCGTCAATTTTATCGGCAGATTTTGGCCATTTATTTGATGAAATCAAAGCGATTGATGAGGCGGGCGCCGACTATATTCATATCGATCCTATGGACGGACATTTTGTGCCGAATATTTCATTTGGCGCGCCAGTGATTAAAGATGTCCGCAGCGCGACAAAGAAAATTTTTGATGTGCACCTTATGATTGCACCAGCCGATCCTTATTTAGAAGATTTTGCCAATGCAGGCGCTGATATTATTACCATTCACGCTGAAGCAGGGGCGCATACGCATCGCTCGCTTCAGGCGATTAAAGCACTTGGTAAAAAAGCAGGCATTGCCTTAAATCCTTCAACGCCGATATCGGCTCTTGATCACATTATTGATGATGTTGATTTAATTTTAGTGATGACAATTAATCCCGGTTTTGGCGGGCAAAAATTCCTTCCTGTTCTCGATAAAATTAGAGACGTACGCGCGCGTATTGTGGCAACAGGTCGTAATATTGATTTAGAAGTTGATGGTGGTATTAACCCAGACACGGCTAAACAAGTGATTGAGGCAGGCGCGAATGTGCTTGTTGCCGGAACATCAGTCTTCAAAGATGGGCCAGAGCATTACGCAAAAAATATTCAAGCATTACGAGGGACATAAATGCTTGAAATTGTTCAGGGGTTTCATCAAAAAATAAAACAACAAATTCAAATGCAAGCAGGGCGGCTTGCGTATAATTCGCCGCTCTATAACTGGAGCCTAGGCGGGCCTGCACCCGATCACTTATTATTCAGCCCCACTGATTTATGGCCAGGCAATGCAGATGATGCGCGCTGGTTAATTTATTCCGGCGCGTTTTCAATTGGCGGTGATCGTTTGGAATTAAGCGGCGCAGATTGGGTTCCCCATGATGTAGATCCACAATGGATTCATCATATTAATAGCTTTGCTTGGCTTCGCGATATTCGTGCGCTCGGCGGTAATGAGGGCCGTAAGGCAGCGCGCCATCTTATTGCAAACTGGATTCATCATTTCTCACGCTGGGATGAAGTGACATGGTCGCCTGAAATTTTAGGACAGCGTTTGGGACATTGGTTTGCAACATACGATTTCTTTGGCGAAAGTGCAGATGATAAATTTCAAAAATTATTTTTACAAAGTTCCGCAAAACAACTTCGTCATTTAGCGCGGGTTCTTCCTGGCGATATTCATGGTATTGATTGCTTATATGCATTGCGTGGGCTTGCCTATGGCGGAATGGTCTTTGATGATAAAGAACATTACCTTGAGCACGCTTTAAATTTATTAGACATCGAAATTGATAAACAAATTTTAAGTGACGGTGGCCATGTATCTAGAAACCCGCAAGCGCTTCTACAGGCTGTTAGAATTTTAATTGATATCCGCGCCGCCCTTCATCAAAGCAGATTCCCTTCTATTGAAAAAATTCAGCATGGGCTTGATCGCGCTGTTCCTGCGCTGCGCTTTTTCCGTCATGGTGACGGACGCTTTGCACTATTTAACGGCGCGCAAGAAAATGAGGAGGATGCTTTAAAAAATACTGTGATGCATTCAGGATCAAAAGCACGCACTTTAAATTCACTGCCGCATACAGGTTATGAAAGAATGAGTATGTCGCGCTCATTACTGATTGTTGATACAGGCGCGCCGCCAGTTTATCCGCATAATCTAAAAACACATTCATCGCCTCTCTCATTTGAATTTTCTCATGGTAAAGATCGTATCTTTGTGAATTGCGGTATTCATCCGACCTCTCGCAGCTGGCAAGATGCACTGCGTTCGACACCCGCTCATAACACGCTTGTGATCAATGATCAGAATATAAGTGATATTGACGATCAGGGATATTTATCTATGCGTCCTAAAAAGACGGTCGTGAACCGCGAAGATAAACGTCAAAAATGCTTAATCGACGGGCATCATAATGGCTATGTTCCGAAATACGGAATTTCTCATCGCCGCCGTTTTTACTTGGCGGATAAGGGCAAAGATTTGCGCGGCGAAGATAGTGTGAGCTGTTCCGTCAATCTTACATCGCCGCATGATATTGCCATCCGCTTCCACCTTCACCCCGGTGTCATGGTCTCTCTTGTGAAAGAGGGGACCGAGGCTCTCTTAAGAACGCCGGGTGGCACAGGCTGGCGATTTACGATTATTGGCGGCAATATTTCAATTGAAGATAGTATTTATCTCAGCCGTGATGTTCGCCCCCGTAAAACCAAGCAAATCGTCATTCGTGATCAAATGACCAAAGATCACCAGCAATATAAATGGGCGTTACAGCAAGAAAGTTCTTGATTTGTTCTCAAAATGATTTTACGCTATTTTATGATTTTAAAGCGTAAAAGACATCCTATTCTTCTCTTAGAAAACTTCCGATACTCGCAATATTCATATAAGGCGCCGTCTATACCTTTTGTTCGGCACTCAAAAATAGGGGCTGTCTTAGGCAAGCTTATTGGCGGTGTTCATGGCTAAATCTGTGAAACAATATTGCTGCCAGTCTTGCGGCGCAGTAACATCAAAATGGTCTGGAAAATGCGAATCGTGCGGTGAGTGGAATACCATTACCGAAGAAATTGTTGCTTCTGTTCCCAAAGGTCTGGGAACAAAACGCAAAGGAAATTTACTTCAAACCGCGCCTTTGAAAGGCGAGCAATCTGCAAAGAAGCCGCGTCATGCAACAGATATTGCAGAATTTGATCGTGTCACAGGCGGCGGCCTTGTCACGGGATCTGCGATTCTTATTGGCGGTGATCCGGGAATTGGCAAATCCACACTTCTTTTACAAGCCGTGTGTAAGCTCGCTCAAAAAAATAAATCATGTCTGTATGTCTCGGGCGAAGAAGCGATTGATCAAATCCGCTTGAGGGCGCAACGCTTGGGCCTTGAAAACGCGCCCGTGTCTTTAGCCGCAGCAACATCTGTCCGCGATATTATTACAGCTATTGAAGGCAATGATGCACCGGAGATTTTGATCATTGATTCAATTCAAACTATGTATGTTGATACAGTTGAAAGTGCCCCTGGCACGGTTACGCAAGTCCGTACGTCTGCACAAGAACTCATCCGCGCGGCCAAGAAACGGAATGTCTGTGTAATATTTGTAGGACATGTGACCAAAGATGGTCAAATCGCCGGCCCAAGGGTGTTAGAGCATTTAGTTGACGCCGTCCTTTATTTCGAAGGCGATCGGGGCCATCAATTCCGTATCTTGCGGACAGTCAAAAACCGCTTTGGTCCTACCGATGAAATCGGCGTTTTTGAAATGGCTGAAAAGGGCTTAAGTGAAGTAGCTAACCCGTCTGAGTTATTTTTATCTCAGCGTCAGGAGCATGTCGCGGGAAGTGCTGTTCTCGCAGGCCTCGAAGGAACGCGTCCTGTCCTTGTGGAAGTGCAAGCGCTTGTTGCGCCCTCTGCCTTGGGTAATCCCCGCCGCGCTGTAATTGGGTGGGATTCTAATCGTTTGGCGATGGTTTTGGCTGTGTTAGAAGCCCGCTGTGGGCTAAGCCTTGCTGATAGTGATATTTTCTTAAATGTTGCTGGTGGAATTCGGATCACTGAACCTGCCGCTGATTTGGCTGTTGCGGCTGCTTTGATTAGTTCTCAAACAGGCAAACCCGTACCGGGAAATAGCGTATTTTTCGGGGAAGTGGGTTTGTCAGGTGAAATACGTACGGTTGCTCAACCCGATATCCGTTTAAAAGAGGCGACTAAGCTTGGATTTGATCAGGCGTACATTCCTGCGCCACCAAAGAAGAAAAATACGCCTTCCATTGACGGTTTAAGTGTACGTACAATCGATCACTTGGAGGAGTTAGTGTCACAATTCTCCCCCATGCGCCGCGTTGCTTAATCTAGCTTAGACCTTCATAATTTGATTAATGAGGCTGAAAAGCGTTTACGCTTTGGAGGCATGTAGGCAAAAGCCTGTAAAAAAAAGCCTAAAATCTTGTCTTTTCAAGCTTTTATCTTTATATAAAACACCATGATTATTGATCTTATTGTTGCGGCTGTTGCTATTGTTTCTGCGATTATTTCTTTCTTACGGGGATTCATCCGTGAAACACTCACAATTGCCGGTATGGTGGGCGGTCTATTTATGGCTTATGCCTTTGGTGACAATCTTTCGCCCGTTTTTCGCGATTGGTTTGGTGTTGACCCTGAGGCCGAAACTCCTGCGAAGCTTTTTGATATTGTGCCCATGACGATTGTGGCTGATGCCTGTGCCTATGGATTTATTTTTATTCTTTTTGTCATTGTCATTTCTGTTATCAGCTATTTCTTAGGAACGGCAATTAAAGCTATGGGGCTTGGGCCTGTTGACCGTACCTTCGGCGTGATTTTTGGGATTGCTCGTGCGGTTCTAGTGCTTGGTCTTCTTTACCTTCCTTTTCATCTGCTAATGGAACCAGAAGATAAAACAGAGTTCTTTAAAGATAGTAAGACGTTCCCTTTAATTGAAAAAACATCTGAATTTATGGCTGAATTTTTACCGTCTTCAGATGAGGTTGAAGAAACGATCGAAAATGTTGATGAGGAATCAATTAAGCAAAAATTATTTGAAAATAATTTCTTACCTGGTCAAGACAAGCCTGCAGAAGAAGATGCTGAACAACCAGATAGCTCGGGCTATGAAAGCGACAACCGAAATCAACTTGAAACCCTTATGGAAGAAGCAAGTGAAGCAGATAGCGCGGTTATTGACCAACCTATCTATTAATAAAGGAAGTGTAATATGTGCGGTATTATTGGTTTATTTTCTCATCAGCCTGCAAACCAAGATTTATATGACGGGCTGACAGTACTGCAACATCGCGGCCAAGATGCTGCTGGCATGGTCACAGAGGATGATGGTAAATTTTATCTTCGCAAAAGTAATGGCCTTGTTCGCGACGTGTTTCATATACGCCATATGAAAAACTTAAAAGGAAATATTGGTATTGGCCATGTAAGATACCCTACTGCTGGCTCATCGAGCTGCGCTGAAGCACAGCCTCTTTACGTGAATTCACCTTACGGAATTGTATTGGCACATAACGGGAATTTAACCAATTCAGAAGAACTTTCAAAAGAGTTGTTCCAAACAGATCACCGTCATTTAAATACAAATTCTGACTCAGAAGTTCTATTAAATATCTTGGCGCATGAATTACAAATTCGAAATAAGCTTCAACTTTCTAAAGAAGATATTTTTGAAGCAGTTGAAAGTGTCCATCAGCGCTGCCGTGGCGCTTACGCTGTGATTGCCGCTATTTCTGGTCATGGCATGATTGCATTTCGTGACCCTAATAGTATTCGACCGCTTGTCTATGGCGTTCGGGAAGATAAGGATGGGGAAAAAGACTATATGTTTGCCTCAGAAAGCGTTGCACTCGATTGCTTAGGCTTTGAAAATATTGTCGATTTAGAGCCTGGTGAGATCGTATATATTGATGAGAAGGGCGAGAAGTCTTCTCATGTTCCTGCCGAGCCACAAAAAAGAACGCCGTGTATTTTTGAATATATTTATTTCGCCCGTCCCGATTCAATTATTGATGGAAGCTCTGTTTATAAAGCCCGCGTACGTATGGGGGAATATTTAGCAAGGCGCATTGAAAAAGAATGGCCGGATCATGATATTGATGTTGTGATCCCTGTTCCTGAATCAAGCCGCCCAAGCGCAATGGAATTAGCTGTTCAGCTAGGTGTAAAATTCCGTGAAGGCTTTGTAAAAAATCGTTATATCGGCCGAACATTTATTATGCCGGGCCAGGAAGAACGTAAGAAATCAGTAAAGCAAAAGCTCAACCCTATTTCATTAGAGTTTGAAGGCAAAAATGTTTTGCTTGTTGATGATTCAATTGTCCGCGGGACAACCAGTCGCGAAATCATCGATATGGCTCGCCAAGCGGGCGCGAAAAAAGTTTACTTTGCCTCTGCGGCGCCGCCCATTCGTTATCCAAATGTTTATGGGATTGATATGCCCGTGAAAGACGAATTGGTGGCTCATGGTAAAACTGAAGAGCAGGTTCGCGAGGAAATTGGGGCTGATTGGCTGATTTATCAAGATCTAGATGATGTGATCGAAGCTGTAATCCCAACAGATGAAGATGATCCTAATAGAACATTTGATTGTTCAGTTTTCGATGGAAACTATGTCACGAATGATATTGATGAAGCTTATCTTGATAATTTAAGAAAGCATCGCAGCGATAATGCAAAGAAGTTAGTTGACGTTGAAATGTCTGCTGATGAAGTTGACATTCAAGAAGTTCTCTAAATTATATGTCTTCAAAAAAATTAAATAATAAAATTGCGTTGATTACGGGAGCCTCGCAAGGCATTGGGGCAGCTGTTGCAAAAGCCTATGCGAAAGAAGGCGCTCATGTCGTGCTGCTTGCCCGCAGTCAAAAAAAATTAGAAGCCGTAGATGATGAGATTAAAAATAATGGTGGGCAGGCGACTTTACTTCCTTTAGATCTACAAGATTTTGAAGCCGTAAAAAAAATTGGGCCTTCACTCCATGAACGATTTGGAAAGCTTGATATATTTGTTGGTAATGCAGGCTTATTGGGCACACTTTCCCCTCTGCATCAAATTAGCGATGGCGAATATGAACGCGTTATGAACGTGAATATAAATGCTAATTTTCATTTGATCAAATCGCTCGACCCGCTTCTTCGTGCATCGGATAATGGCCGGGTTATTTTTGTTTCAACAGGAGAAAGTGTTACAAAGGGCCGCGCCTATTGGGGAACATACGGAATTAGTAAAGCTGCCTTAGAAGTGCTTGCCCGCACCTATGCGGATGAAGTGCGGCAAACGAATATGCGGGTGAATGTGATTGATCCGAATGTTGTGAGAACAGATATGCGGGCAAGTGCAAAACCGGGGGAAGACCCGATGAGCATTCCACATCCTGACGATGTTGTAGACCATTTTATTAAGCTTGCGCTTGATAGCTGTGAGCAGCATGGCGAAATTATAAGACTATAAATTTTAATGAAGGAGAGATTTTATGCTTTTAGAAACACCCATTTGTGATTTTGGATGGCAAGCTCCATCATTTGAATTAAAAGATCCTAACGGAAAATCCTTTTCTTATAATGATGTGGTAGGGGAAAAGGGGCTGCTCGTAATTTTTATGTGCAATCACTGCCCTTATGTTCAGCGAATTATTGATGATCTTGTTAGTGTTACAAACGATTTGCAAAATCATGGAATTGGCGTTGTTGGAATCATGTCGAATAATTATGAAACACATCCTGATGATGCGCCGGATAAGATGCTTGAATTTGCTCAAGACACAGGAATGAATTTCCCTTATTTGGTTGATGAAACTCAAGAAGTCGCGCGTGCCTATGATGCGGTGTGTACACCGGACTTTTTTGGATTTAATAAAGATGGTGGTTTGCAATATCGCGGAAATATGGATGGCTTGCTTAAGGCTATGACGCAAATTGCTGAAACTGGGCAGGGGCCGGAAGAACAGGTTCCAAGTATGGGCTGTTCTATAAAATGGAAGTAAAAAGTGAAAAATAGCCACTTTTCGTTTCACGTGAAACACATACATATTTCATAAATAAATCAAATATTTAGGAATAAATACCTAATTTAGGCTTGTGGGTAAGGTGGGTTCTATTTTTATTATGGTAATTATTGCTGCTGGTTTAAAAGCTTTTAACCACAGAGTTTAGACAGCGTTATTAGAGATTTTATTCATTCATGTCTATTTGTGGCTTTTTTAAATAGATTGCTTCGGTTTTCTGGGGATGACAAGTGACAAAAAACCTCGCCCATTTTGTGTGCTCTGCGATTTAAAAATTTTGACGATGGCTGTCTACACTAATGACTCAGCTTCAGATAGTTTTCTTTTTTATATAAAAAGTGCTATCTAACAACCAATTGTGCAATTGGCCCACACTCTGTATGTGGACCGTCACGTAAAGCAGAAGATAGCATAGACCCGCGCAATGTTTCTGAAAAATCAGAAGAAAATTCTCCCGCCGCACTCGGGATAAAGTCTATTTCTGTATTAATAATATGATCTGCCATAAATGCCATAACACGGTGAGCATAGCGACTTTCTACGTTGCAGCCAATTTCTTCAGTTAAAGCAGATAAACGGTTTAAAGCGTTACCGTAGAGTGTTTGCAAATTATTTTCATTATTTTCTCCTCTAAGAGATAGTATTGGTGAATCTAGGCTATCTCTTTCATAGCGATTGAAAAACAAATTCCAATGAAAAGTTCTACCACGCTTCAAACGCCCAATTTGATCTGAAGCTTCTACCTTATCAATGTGTCCTGCATAATAATCAGCTAAAACACTCGGACGAATTTGTGCTCTTTCTATCCATCTTTCTCGAGAGCCACCACGTGTTGCAAAATAGTTGGCATCACTAATTGTCTGAATGGCCATTTCCACGCCAAATATCATAGCTATTTTATGGGCAATATGCTCTTGTAAAGGTTCAGAGAAGTTATCAAAATTAATCGCTTCATCAAATCTAGCGCGGACCCTGTCTGTAGCATCCCAGCTCCAACGAGAGTAAATATTTTCACTTTGCCTTATAGTCGCAAACCTACTTTCTGAAGTATCAATTTCAGCAGCTTGATTTTCGTACTGACCACTCTGTGCAGCCATAATTGTAAGTCTACCAAGACCACCAAGGCCAGAACGGATAGAAGAACCTTTTGCTGGTAAATGATCAGGTACCGCTTCTGCATAACCATTGAGAGCACTGTTGTAGACTTCAAGAGCGGCTATTGTAATGTCTCGTTCTAAATTTGATAATTTTTCAGGGCTAGGTAATCGTGTCATATATTGCACGCCTTTAAAAGCTGCAATAGCACTCGTAGCGCCTAATAAACCAAAAATCTCTCTACGTGTTAAATTTTGATCACTCGTAACTGGATCCCAATCATTGTGCCTCATAAACACTACTTTCTATAATAAATGATGACGCAAGATATATTTATTTTTCATAATTTTCAATAGGATTGTTCTTTACGGATTCCTCAGAAAAAAATTTTTAGATTAAAGCAAGATTTTATAGTTACTATTTTGTGTTATCTGCAGACGCGCGGCGGCCCAAAAAAAACGGCCTCTTTAGAAGAGACCGTTTCTTTTCTCCACCGCTAAGAGAAAACCTTATATGTGAAAAACTTATTTAAGCTGTTGCCGCTTTCTTTTCTTCGTCTTCGATGAATTCATCATCTTCAAAGACAGGGCCACTATCAAGACCTTTTGCACTTTCATCGCGATCAACAAATTCAATCACGGCCATTGGCGCGTTATCACCATAACGAAAACCCGCCTTCATAATGCGGATATAACCACCGTTACGCTCTTTATAACGCTCAGCTAATGTATCGAATAGTTTCGCTACTTGTGTTTCATCGCGCATACGGCTCATTGCCAAACGACGGTCTGATAAACGGCCTTTTTTACCCAAAGTCACAAGCTTTTCCACGAAAGGACGAAGCTCTTTTGCTTTTGGTAATGTAGTTGTAATCTGCTCATGCTTTACAAGAGCGGCTGCCATATTTGCGAGCATCGCTTTACGATGCTGCGACGTTCTGTTTAATTTTCTTTGCTTGATACCATGTTTCATAGCGTCATTTCCTTTTTATCCCGATTTCGTTTCTTTGTTATCAAATTTAAGAGAGTTCACTCTCTAGTCAGGAATGTCGCGACGGGTAACGCGACACCGTGACTTTGTTATTTCCATTTCATTCCCTGACTTTGTTGTTGCATTCCTCAGGTAGGTTTCTACCTTTCGTCGTTTACGCCTTGTCAGGAAAAGAAAGCGAAACAACATTCATTCAGAGTTTTACGCGCTAAATGGGTCGTCCATTTTTTGTGCGAGTTCTTCAATATTCTCTGGTGGCCAGCCTTCAACCTGCATACCAAGGTGAAGCCCCATATTCGTCAGAACTTCCTTGATTTCGTTGAGTGACTTACGACCAAAGTTTGGTGTACGAAGCATATCGCTTTCGCTCTTTTGAACAAGATCACCAATGTAAATAATGTTATCGTTCTTCAGACAGTTTGCTGAACGCACTGATAATTCAAGCTCATCCACTTTACGAAGAAGATTACGGTTAAATGGTAATTCATCCGCTTCGTCTTGCTCCTGAACAGCTTCTGGCTCATCAAAGTTGATGAACACTTGAAGTTGGTCTTGTAAAATACGTGACGCAAACGCCACTGAGTCCTCAGGTGTAATCACACCGTTTGTTTCAACTTGTAATGTCAGCTTGTCGTAATCAGTAATTTGACCCACACGCGTATCTTCGACTTCGTAAGATACTTTACGCACTGGTGAGAACACTGAATCCACTGGGATCAAACCGGCGGGGCATTCTTCTGGACGGTTCTGTGAAGCAGGGCGGTAGCCTTTACCACTATTTACAGTCATTTCCATGTTTAATTTCGCACCTTTATCTAAAGTACAAATCACGAGATCTGGGTTCATAATTTCAATGTCAGCGCCCGCTTCGATCATTCCGGCTGTCACTTCACATGGACCTTCAGCAGATAGGCGCATTTTCTTAGGGCCTTCAACATGCATACGAACAGCGATCGCCTTTACATTCAATACGATGTCAGTCACATCTTCGCGCACACCTTCAATTGATGAGAATTCATGAAGAACACCATCAATTTGAATTGCTGTCACAGCAGCTCCTTGCAAAGATGATAGAAGGATACGACGAAGTGCGTTTCCTAATGTTAAACCAAAACCACGCTCTAGAGGTTCTGCGATGATTTTGCCTGTCATTTCAGCGTTTGAGCCGTGGTTAATATCAACTTTGTTAGGTTTAATGAGTTCTTGCCAGTTTTTGTAAATCACGTTGCTAATCCTTTCTCAGCCTTTTTCCTTTGTCTTTTCTTTGTATTTTGACAGCGTTATGACGCTCCTAAAATATTTTAATATTCTTCGTCGCTTATGCCTTGTCAAAACACAAAGTCACGACAAATTTAATCTTTAAACTCTTCTACGTTTGCGAGGACGAGTTCCGTTATGTGGTATGGGAGTAATGTCTTTAATAGACTTAATCACGAAACCGATACCATTCAGTGCTCTTAGAGCTGACTCACGACCTGAACCCGGTCCTTTAACCTGAACATCAAGCTCTTTCATGCCGTGCTCTTGTGCTTTACGTCCTGCGTCTTCTGCTGCGATCTGCGCCGCATAAGGTGTTGATTTACGAGATCCTTTAAATCCCATCATACCCGCAGATGACCAAGATACTGTATTGCCTTGAGCGTCAGTGATTGTGATCATTGTGTTGTTAAAAGTCGAATTGACGTGTGCCATTCCGGCCACAATCTGCTTTTTCGCTTTTTTCTTTGTTTTAACTGCTGTTTTTGCCATCGTCTTATTCCTTCTTCCTAACCGTTATTTACCTACTGGCTTCTTACCAGCGATTGGTTTTGCAGGGCCTTTTCTTGTGCGGGCATTTGTTCTTGTATTTTGACCGCGCACAGGAAGATGCTTTCTGTGACGAAGCCCGCGATAGCAAGCCATGTCCATAAGACGTTTAATGTTCATTGATGTCTGACGACGAAGATCTCCCTCAATTTTGTAGGCATCTTTATCGATTTCACCGCGAATTTGGTTTAATTCATCTTCGCTGAGCTCGCCCATGCGGCGAGTTTTATCAATACCAGTCGCTTCACAGATTTCGCGCGCCAAGTGGCGGCCAATGCCGTGAATATAAGTTAAAGCGATTGTTACGCGCTTTTTATCAGGGACGTTAACACCTGCAATACGGGCCATAATTTGCTCCTTTAATCTTTGATCATTTAATCAAAACCGTAATTCCGGTTTCTCAACCACCAAAAACCTAGTATTTTCAATTGCTTAGAAATGCAATTCTATGCGCAGGTCTTTAGATTGAGCGAATTATAGGAATTCTGCAGGAAAGGTCAAGCGTTAATTTATGTTCTCACGCAATATCTAAAAGGCACATGGGGCGGTAAATTTTGTATTGTTTGTCCGTTTAATACTGATGGAGTAGCAGGATTAATAGGAGTATCTGACGTAAAGATTTGTGTTCCTGCAATCCCTGGTGCTGGAGGAGGGAGAGTTGCATTAAAAGTTGCAGTATCTACTTCAACTATTGTTGCATTTATATCAGTTGCATCTATCTCATAGCTTGCGAATTCAGCGTCTGGTACTCCATTAGGAAATGTAGTTTTGATTGCAGAAAAATCTTTCTCATCCGTTCCAAAACCAGTTGGAGTACTATTATAATTTATGCCATTTGCTGTGTCGTCAGTGTGCACAATTGTATAGCCAGTTAAGTTAACACCTCCCAAATGGACACCTAATTCGGCCCATCCAGGGGGGCATAGACCTCCGGTAAGCGTTGTATCAAAAGCTATAACTGCACCAAGTGGTATTGAAGTTAAATTGCTTACGTTTCTTCTGACTAAATCATCAAAGAATGGACCACCTCTTACATCACTCACAAGTGTTGTATCTATGAAAGTTGCATCGGCATCATCACAATTTGCGCCATCTAGATCTAGGGCATTACAATCCCCAGCCAAGCGGCCATTTCCTGAGCGCGTTAATGCGCCATTCCCAGACTCTCCATGGCTAACAATAACATAGTGAGCACTGCTAGCTGGATTTACTACTGGATTGAAAGCACTGTCTACAACATCAATAACGCCTTCATCTCTATCAAATGTTCCAGGGTCTGCAAGTGTTTCACTCACAGCGTATGTAAATCTTCTCCCCCATCCATCATAGGCGAAATCATCTGGTAAATTGAGTGTACGTGTTGGCATTGATCCTATTCTAACATTTAAGTTTGCAGGTGCATCAGGGTCACCTCTCAAACTGGCTACTTGTACTGTTTCGCCAACTCCGGGTGCAGCGCCACAATTCACTTCTAAACCAAAATTAGCGGTGTCTGGCGCAGCATTGTTAGGCGCTGGACATGGGTAGGCACCATTAATTTCCACATATATGTCAAAGGCTTCGTCGAGTGCATCGAGTTTGATCAATGTCTCATTGTATCGTTGGTTGTTAATCTGAGAAATGAAGAGAGAAGAGGCACCAGCAAGCAATACGCCAATAATGGCAATCACAATAGCGATTTCAACGATTGTAAAACCGTTTTCTGTTGTTTTTTGCATTTCTTTTCGTACCTCTACTATAATAATAAGACAGGAATAATTAATATAATATTAATAGTATTCTCTTAAACTGTAAATTAGGGATAATGTATTTGGGGTGAAATTATGATGAAATCACAGGCAGGGTCTAGTTTAATCGCATTGTGTTTATTAATAGTGGTTGCTTCGGGCGCTGGTGTTTATTTAATGCAGCTTTACGATAGTATAGACAAATCTAAAGCTGAAATAACAACTTTTCAAAAAGAACAAGATATTAAACAAGCATTAGAAGATTTCTTTATGAGAAATGGCCGCTATCCATGCCCAGCCCCCCTTGATGCAAGAATAGATACCCCAGATTTCGGTTTTGAAAATCCTGATCCCAATTTAGGAGATGGTTATCAGTGTGAAGATGCACCGCTTGTAGGCGCGAGCTTTGAGGTTGCTGGAAGAGCTGGAAGGGATGTGCGCGTAGGTACTGTTCCAGTTAGATCATTAGGTTTGCCTGATAAGCATATATATGATGAATTCGGTACAAGATTTGTTTATGCGGTGACAGAAATATTTGCAAATGATTATCTAACGCCAGGTGAATATCCTCAAAATAACGATAATGGTGCTATTTTCTTAAATGACTCAGATGGAAATAGCATTACTGCCATTCCGGGCTCTGCTATCTACACGCTTATGTCCAAAAAGGGTGATCCTAATGGAGCTTTTGCTAAAAATGGCGGAGCACCAGTTGGCGGATGTACACTTGATGGGTCATTATCTGCGCAGAATTGTGATTTTATGACGGGCGCTGGGGATGCTGTATTCCAAGTTTCATCGTTTAAGTCAAATAGAGATGATAATTATTTCATGCAAGATGTAGGCGCCCTTTTAGCTTCGCGCCCGTGTACTGAACAGCGCGATGATTGGGGAGATGTAACATTCTTAATTGATTCAAGTGGTAGTATGAGAGCAAATTTACCAAGCGCCTCTTGTCCTCCAGAAACAGGTAATAACTGTAACCGTATCGAAGTTGCGAGATGGGCAATGCGACGTATTATGCCGCAAGTGGTGGCAAAAGACTTTGCAACAGGCAATGGAACAGGGCCAAACGCAGATCAAATAAAAATCACACGATTTGTGGGCGGTGTGGGAACTGATCCTAACGCTGTTTTATCGGGTATGGGTAACATTGAATTTGACCCTACTTTTGATGACCCTGATCTCGGCCCACAGTCAGATGCAGATTTTGAAAGAATTCAAGATGCTATTAATCAGGAAATGAATTTTTGTCCGAGTGGTATGACACCCTTAGGGCAAAATATCCAGGCATTAGCCCAAGATACGAATGGAAATGTTCGTAATGATTGGGTTGAGAGAGATGGTACTTCTACTGCTCGTAAAAATAAAGTGATCGTTTTATCAGATGGCCGTCATAATGGGGGTAATACTTGGAACTTGAATAATACAAGAGCAGCAGTCGAAGGTGGCTTTCCGAATGCTGAAGTTGATATTATTGACATGTCAGGTAATTTCCCAGAGCTTGCCGACGCGGTGACAGAAGATGGGAATTTTTATTCTGCTGCGGATCCATTAGCCCTTATTGAAGCTTTTGAGGATGCGTTAGGATTATGTGTGAATCCTACTGATACATTTGACGATGCAGCAGGTCTACCTTGTGAGCGTCCAGGCTAAGATTTACTTAAAAAAGGCACCTTCGATATCCGTAGTCACTTCGTCTACGGATTTCATGCCGTCTACCGGCTTTACAATATTCTGCTCTTCATAATAGGGAAGAACAACAGTCTTATAGTCGTTGTAAGCAGCTAAGCGAGTTTTAAACGTTTCAACCGTATCGTCAGCGCGGCCTTCTTCAATACTGCGTTTTTTAATACGTTCAACAAGCTCTTCATCATCGACTTGTAGGTTTAAAACGAGATCGATTTTCTCATTTCGTGTTTTTAGCATGGCATCAAGAGCTTCGGCTTGTGCATTCGTTCTAGGGAACCCATCAAACATAAAGCCCTTAACATGATGCGCTTTATTCATCTCATCTTCAATCATACCGATGACAATTTCATCAGAGACAAGCTCTCCGCGATCCATGATGTCTTTGGCTTGAAGGCCCAAAGGTGTCGCTTCGGCGACTTGAGAGCGGAGCATGTCTCCCGTTGATAGTTGTTTGAAGCCATATTTTTCTTCAATGATCTTTGCTTGAGTTCCTTTACCGGCACCAGGAGGTCCAAAAAAAACAATATTATAAGCCATGGCTTTTCCTTTTCTTAAATATTAGCGGCGGCGATTTCGGCCAGTTCCGCGTAATTTTGCTTTTTTAATCAAGCCTTCATATTGATGCGCAATCAAATGCGAATGAATTTGGGCCACTGTATCCATTGTCACTGTCACAACAATCAAAAGTGACGTTCCCCCAAAGTAGAAAGGGATCGAATAGCGCGAGATTAAAAATTCAGGTAGTAAACAAATAAAACATAAGTAAATGGCACCGACCGTTGTTACACGAGTGAGCACATGGTCTAAATATTCTGCAGTGCTTTTACCGGGGCGTATACCAGGTATAAAGCCGCCATGGCGTTGGAGCATATTGGCATTATCTTCGGGGTTAAACACAATCGCCGTGTAGAAGAATGCGAAGAAGATAATTAGGCCGCCATATAGCAGCATGTAAATTGGCTGTCCGTGCTGTAAATAACGAGCAATTGTGGCCGTGATGTCACCACCTTCTGCGCCGCTAAAACCCACAATTGTTAAAGGTAAAAGAAGCAAAGAAGACGCAAAGATTGGCGGAATAACACCTGCTGTATTTAGTTTTAAAGGCAAGTGATTTTGCTGAGCCATCGCGGCTTGGCCTGCGGCCTGTTGGCGTTTGGGGTATTGCACCAGAACCCGGCGTTGCGCGCGTTCAACAAAAACGATTAACATGATCACACCAACAACCATTGCGAAAAGGCCGATTAATTCAATCGCATTAAACTGACCCTGACGACCAAGTTCTAAGGTTGATCCGATAGCCCTTGGGAGTTCGGCAACAATCCCTGCAAAGATAATAAGCGAGATACCATTTCCGATACCGCGTTGGGTAATTTGCTCCCCCAACCACATCAAAAAGATTGTACCGCCAACAATTGTAATCACTGTTGAGGCACGGAAGAAAAAGCCTGGATCAATCACGGCTGAACCGCTTGTGCCTTGCATGCCTTCCAAACCAACGGCTAGGCCGTAAGCTTGCACAGATGCCAATAGCACGGTGAGATAGCGCGTATATTGGTTGATCTTCATACGTCCTTGTTCGCCATCCTTCTTTAGTTTTTCTAAAGTCGGGAACATTGCCGCCGCAAGCTGCATAATAATAGAGGCCGAAATATAGGGCATAATATTTAGCGCAAAGATTGTCATACGAGAGAGCGCACCACCAGAGAACATATTGAACATGTCCAATATGCCGCCACCTTTTTGATCATAGACTTCTTTCCAGACAGTCGGATCAATACCAGGAACAGGGATATAGGTTCCGAGGCGATAGACAACAAGTGCCCCTAGAACAAATAAAATACGTTGCTTTAATTCTGTCGCTTTTGAAAAAGCGCCCCAATTGGCATTTTTCGCCAGTTGTTCAACGGCTGATGACATATAAATCTCTCTTAATATTACTCAAATTTGTGTCCCACTTATATAATGGGGAAGTTTCCTGATGACAAGATGCTAGTTTGTTTTTTACGCAATGCATACGCATTACTGTTTGCCTCAGGCGGGCAGGCCCGCTACGGCCAATCTGTGGGTTTTGTGTTTTAAGATCCCGTAGCGCGTTTACGCGCCTGAGGGACAGTCTGTTTATCTTGATAAACATTATTATGTGAAGGGAAACTGCCTTTTCTAACTTCATCTGCATATTGCTTTATTGACGCTTTAATCTCTTCGTGGATGTGCGCATATTGTTTCACGAACTTAGGCGGTTTGCGATCACTCATACCGATCATGTCTTCAGTCACCAGAATTTGTCCATCACAAGCTGCAGACGCGCCAATTCCTATTGTGGGCACGCTTGATTGCGCCGTAATTGCTCCGGCCAAGCTCTCAGGCACGGCTTCAATGACATAACAAAAGGCTCCCGCGGCTTCGACTGCTTTTGCATCATTCATTAAATCTCTCGCACCGTCTAAATCTTTCCCCTGAACTTTATAAGCGCCGCCTTCATCAACGCTTTGTGGTAATAGTCCAATATGCCCCATCACGGGAACATTATTTTGGGTCAGATAAGCAATCGTCTCTGCCATCATGGCTCCGCCTTCTAATTTCACCCCGTTACAGCCGCATTCTTGCATGATTTTTGTAGCGTTTTGTAAAGCCTGCTCTTTTGAGCTTTCATAAGAGCAGTAAGGCATATCAACAATGACAAGAGCATCATTCGCGTGTTTAGCCACGGCGCGCCCATGGCGGATCATCATCTGCATGTCTGCTTTTTGGGTGCTGTCTTCGCCATATAAAACCATAGAGACACTATCACCGACCAAAAGTAGGTCGCAATATTGATCAGCTATTTGAGCCATCGGGGCCGTGTAGGCCGTAAGACACACGATAGGTTCTTGTTTATTCTTAAAGTCCGTAATTTTCATATTTTGGAGATAGCATTTTTGTTCATTATAAGCAATCTGTTGGTAAGCCCTAATTCTGCCCAATTCCAGTCTTTACGATGCCAAACTCAATTTCTATAAAAGGGCATGATTAGAGTTCTTCAATTTGTGGCAATTATGCTTATAGGAATAGGAGCGAGCGCGTTTGCGCAAGAGCCGCCCCGCGCCGTTCCGACGAGTGAAAAACAGCTTTTGCTCTCTTATTCCCCGCTGGTAAAGCAAGTCAGCCCCGCTGTTGTAAATATTTATACGAAACGTGTTGTGCAAAGACGCTATAGCCCATTTATGGGTGACCCGTTCTTTGAGCGGTTTTTTGGCCGCAGCTTTGGTGGCTTAAACCGCTCTCAGGTCGAAAGCGCGCTGGGGTCCGGCACAATCGTTGATCCAGATGGAGTTGTGATTACCAATGCTCATGTTGTTGAAGATGCCGAAGAGATTTCAGTTGTTTTGAATGATGGCCGCGAATTTGAAGCGCGTATTTCTTTGTCAGATGAAAGTTCGGATTTAGCCGTTTTACGCGTTGATACAAAAGGGCAGAAACTTCCCTTTGCCACATTAAAACAAAGTGAGAATTTAGAAGTTGGAGACATTGTTCTGGCGATTGGTAATCCCTTTGGAGTTGGACAGACGGTCACAAGCGGAATTATATCTGCGCCGGCGCGCGCCTCTCTTAATATTAATGATTTTAATTTCTTTATCCAAACGGATGCAGCCATTAATCCTGGAAATTCTGGCGGGCCCTTGGTCGCCATGGATGGAAAAGTGATTGGTATTAACACAGCGATTTATTCACGCGATGGAGGATCGTTAGGTATTGGTTTTGCTGTACCAACTGAAATTGTCCAAACTGTGATTGCTGCAGAAAAATCAGGTGCAAAAAATGCGAACGTTACACGCCCATGGTTAGGGGCAACAGGGCAGGGTGTGACGTCTGATATTGCTGAAAGTCTTGGGTTAGAAACGCCGCGCGGTGTTTTAATCTCTTCCCTTTATCCTTCAAGTCCTGCTAAAAAAGCGGGCGTTAAAGTTGGGGACATTGTTACCGCGCTCAATGGACGTGATGTGTCTGATCCGGCTGAGTTAAAATTTAGATTGGCGACAGTTCCGATTGGTGAAATGGCGAATTTATCTATTTTAAGAAAAGGCAAGATTAATGTCATTGAGATGGAAGCGATGACACCACCGAACGATCCGCCAGCCAATATCACTGAACTTAGCGGTCGTCATTTATTAAGCGGCGCTAAAATTGCAAATATAAATCCGTTAAACTCTGTTGAGTTGGGATTGGAAAATGATGATCAAGGCGTTGTTATTTTAGAGCTTCCCGGACGTTCCCGTGCAGGCGGCGTGATGCGCAAAGGGGATATTGTTGTCTCCGTCAATGATCGTGATATTAAAAAAGTCGAAGATTTAATCTCTGAAATTCAAAAAGCCGCAGAAAGCGGATATTACGATCTTGTGGTGAGCCGGAACGGCCGACAAAATCGTATTGTTATCCGATAAATATGCTGAATTTTGATCAGTTTATCGGTATTGACTGGAGCGGCGCAAAAAGTCCTATCAATACAAAATCAATTGCTTATGCGAGTACGTCCCGTAAAACGAACTCTGTGACACTTTTTCAACAAATACGATCCCGGCAATCTGTTTGTGATGAAATCCTCAAGATTAAGGGACGCACGCTCATTGGGATTGATTGTAATTTCGGCTATGCGCATCAAATTGTAGAGCAGCAATTGGGAAAAGACGCAGATGCGTATGAGCTTTGGGAGACGGTAGAAGCCGCTAATAAAGATCACCCTAATTTGTTTGCTGGAGAGTTTTGGAGCCATCCAAAATTTGGCAAATATTTTTGGACAGAAGGAAAAATGCCCGAAAACTTCCAAATGCCAAAACGAACCACGGAAATTAGATGCGCCGATAATGGCTACGGAAATCCAGAAAGCCCTTTTAAGTTAATCGGGGCAAAACAAGTCGGAAAGGGTGGTTTAGCTGGAATGCGCCTAGCCTTTCAATTAAAAAAATTGATGGGTGATGAGATTGCGATTTGGCCCTTTGATCAAAATTGTGGGTCTGCAAAAATTGTTATGACAGAAATCTACCCACGACAATTTATTATGCGCGCCGGAATGGGAAAACAAAAAATTCGAACAACGAGTGATTTAAATAAAGTTTTGAAATTTTTTGATGCAAAAAAATATAGTGATCAAGAGTTTAGCGACCATGATTCTGATGCGATTATTTCAGCGGCAGGATTAAAATTTTTATGCGGCAATCAAAGAGAAATTCCAGAAAATATTGCTCATCCCCAATCAATGGATAAAAAAGCACAATCGAAAGAAGGCTGGATTTTTGGCGTTGGAGATCAATAACCATCATTTTATTGCATCTTTAGAATACACCGATTACGGTTGATCTTATGACACAATCTTTATTTGAAGCCTCTGACTTACAAGATAATGTGAATCGCCCATTAGCTGATATTTTGCGTCCTCAAAATTTAGAGGATGTTGTGGGACAAGATCATCTTTTAGGAGAAGGCGGGGCTATTCAAAATATGATCCAAAATGGCCAAATTTCTTCTATGATTTTATGGGGACCGCCGGGCTGTGGGAAAACAACTTTAGCGCGTATCTTATCACATCATACAGACTATTATTTTGAACAAATCTCAGCCATTTTTTCAGGTGTTGCTGATTTAAAAAAAGTTTTTGCAGCCGCTCATGTTAGGCGATCAGAGGGGCAAGGTACGATTTTATTTGTTGACGAAATTCATCGTTTTAATAAATCTCAACTGGATGCGTTTTTGCCTGTGATGGAAGACGGAACCATTACATTGATTGGGGCGACAACTGAAAATCCCTCTTTTGAGTTAAATTCAGCATTACTATCAAGATGCCAAGTATCTGTTCTCAAACGGCTTGATGATGAAGCGCTTGAGAAACTATTATTAAGAGCAGAAACAGAAAAAGATCATGCGCTTAGTTTAACTGAAGAGGCGCGAGAGGCTTTAAAAGCTATGGCAGATGGAGATGGGCGATATCTTTTGACGATGGTAGAGCAAGTTTTTGCTCAAAAGAAAACATTAGATGCTAAGGAATTAGCATCCCTCATTCAAAAACGTGCGCCGATTTATGATAAAAGTGATGAGGGGCATTATAATTTAATTAGTGCGCTTCATAAATCTGTACGGGGGTCAGATGTTGATGCAGCGCTCTATTGGTTTGCGCGTATGCTTTCTGGTGGAGAAGATCCCAAATTTTTAGCGCGGCGTATCACGCGCATGGCGGTTGAAGATATTGGGATGGCTGATCCGCAAGCTTTGCCACAATGTATTGCAGCGTGGGAGTGTTATGAAAGGCTAGGCAGTCCAGAAGGTGAATTAGCCTTGGCCCAGGCACTCATTTATTTAGCGACTGCACCTAAATCCAATGCTGTCTATGTTGCTTATAAAAAATCATCATCTGCCGCCAAGCAAACAGGATCGTTGATGCCGCCGTCTCATATTCTGAATGCGCCAACAGCTTTGATGAAAGATTTAGGATATGGGAAAAATTACCAATATGATCATAATAGTGAGGATGGTTTTTCAGGGCAGAATTATTTTCCAGACGATATGAGCCGTGAAGAATTCTATAAACCTGTTGAGCGCGGCTTTGAAAGGGAAATCCAAAAACGGCTGAGTTATTGGAAAAACCTTCGTCAAAAGCGCCATGAAGGGTAAAGCTGGCCTCATCAAGCGAATTGAGATACATATTTCTTTATGAATTTGATTTTATCAATAGCTGCCGGAGGGGCAGTAGGTGCCGTCTTACGCCATTTTGTAAATATCGGCGGAAGTACGCTTTTCCTTGGCTTTCCTTATTCAACTATGGTCGTCAATATAGTCGGGTCATTCTTAATGGGGGCAGCGGTGATCGCATTCTCTCAGATCACCAATCTTTCAGAAGACTTAAAAGCTTTTATCATCATTGGTGTTTTAGGATCATTTACAACTTTTTCTGCATTCTCATATGATCTATTTGATTTGTGTAATCGCGGTGAGGCTCTTCAAGCTTTTACTTATGGGTTTGTGTCAGTATTATTATCAATAGGAGGATTGCTAGCAGGTATGATGCTGCTTAAGCAATTTGTAGCATAAACTTATGAGCGGCGTTTATTACATAGAAGTATCAGAAGACGAAGATGGTCAGCGCCTTGATCGCTTTTTGCAAAAACATTTAAAAGGTGTGCCGTTCGGATTATTGCAAAAATTAATGCGCAAAGGGCAAATTCGGGTTGATAGTAAACGCGTAAAACCCGCAACACGTCTAGAGCAGGGGCAATCCGTTCGTATTCCGCCAATGGAGACCAGAGAAGAGAAGCCCAAAGATTTTGTATCTGAAAAAGATGCGGCCCTGATCCGCTCGCTCGTCATTTATGATGAGGGTGATATTATTGCGATCAATAAGCCGTCTGGGTTGGCAACGCAAGGCGGAACGAACATCACGAGTCATGTTGATGGTATGTTAGGAGCACTTGCCAATGAAAAAGGCGTGAAGCCGCGTCTAGTCCACCGCCTTGATAAAGAAACATCAGGTGTTTTGCTTCTCGCGCGATCAGCCGATATGGCCAAAAAATTAGGTAAGATTTTTCAAGGCCGAAACATCCAGAAAATATACTGGGCGTTGACCGCCCCTGCGCCGGAAATGAACCAAGGCGAAATTCGCGCGCCGCTTTTAAAAGATACCAGCAATGATTTTGAGAAAATGATTATTGATGATGCTGGTCAGCCTGCAACCACCTATTTTGATATTATTGAGCGTGCGCATAAGCAGATGGCTTTCGTAGCGTTTTGGCCGAAAACAGGACGTACGCATCAAATCCGCGTTCACGCCGCGCATATGGGAGCGCCAATTATCGGAGATCGAAAATATACACGTGATGATCTGGAAATCTCAGTGGATGGGGTGTCTCATGCCAAACGATTGCATCTTCATGCTCGTAAAATTGCCTTTCGTCACCCTGACACCAATAAAGAGGTTATGATAGAGGCATCTTTACCTGAAGAGCTTGAAAAAAGCTGGAAAAGCTTTGGATTTGACCCACAAACGCAGTATGATCCCTTTCAGGATATTCAAAAGAAGTCATCATAATGAGCAACAAAAAAGAGCGTACCAAAGGCCAGAAATTCCTGCGCTTTCTCTTTATAAAATTTCCAATCATATTGATTGTGCTGGGCATCATTTTCTTAGGCGCGTTAAAAATGGTTGAGAGGTTTCCTGAGCCCTTACAGGCCGGGTTTGAAGATTACCTTTCGCAAACAACGAGAACAAATGCAACAATTACAGAATTTCAAGCGTTTAAATTTGTGCCGAACGTTGTGATTCAATTTGGTGAGTTAACCCTTCATAATCAAAGCAATACCGCTAAAATTGATTTAAAGGCTGATTACATTGAAGTGACATTACCATTCTGGGCTGCTTTTTTTGGGCGCCCGATCCTCAAAACACTGGATATCGATAATTTAGAAGCAAAGTCTGGTGTTGTGACTCCCCAAGATTTGAAAAACGTTTTTTTATCGATTGAAGATCGTGAAGGGGAGCAAGATAATGGAACAGAGCAATATGGTTCATTTGTGATTGGTGAGGGGATTTATGCAGGCGAAGAGTTTAGTTTTGAAGCCAAAATTGAAAAAAAGCCCAAATATTATGAGATTCCAAAAGAAATGAGGTTTTCTCTTACTTTAGGAGAAGCTGAGCTTAATGGTCTTATTCATAAAACGATTTCAAAAATTCATTTAAAAGACGCTATTTTTAAAATCAATGGTGAGGAATCTAAACTCTCCAACTATGTATTGGTTGAAGGGCAAGATTTTGTTAAGGATAATCCGTTATTCTGTTTATTAGAGAACGGGGTGAGTGAGATTTGTGAGACATATGTAAGACGAGAAGAGAGTAATTAATGACGAAGAAATTCTATTCAGTAGCATCATCTAAAAAAGTCGATGATGGGTATGCAATCCAGCTTGACGGTAAAACTGTAAAAACATCTGGCGGTTTAGAGCTTATTGCAAGTACAGAAACACTTGCCGATGCGGTGGCCTTAGAATGGGCGAAACAGGAAGATACAATTAATCCTGAAACAATGCCGCTGACACAAATTTTAACAACAATGATTGATAAAATTCGTGACCGTGATGCCATTACAGATAAAGCGATGCGTTATTTAGATACAGATCTTGTTTGTTATTGGGCCAAGGAGCCAGAAGCCCTTGCCAAGAGACAAAAAGAAATTTGGGGGCGATGGGTTAAATGGTTTGATGAGCATTTTGAAGTGCCGCTTTATACAACAAAGAAAATTGAAGCGATTAAACAAGATCCAGAAGCACATAAACGTGCGTGGAATTATATTGAAGCTTTGGATGATAGTTATTTTACAGTTCTTCATATTATGACATCGAATAGCGGCTCTTTAATTTTAGCGCTTGCCTTTGTAGAAGGTGATATTAGTCCAGAAGAAATTTTTCAAGCGAGCTATTTAGAAGAGCTTTATCGTGGTGAAATCATTGATGAAGATACACATGGACTGTCACCAGAAGAAGAAAAAGAGCGCGAAGCTTTCAAACGGGATGCCTCTGCGGCGCGTGAATTTATTGAATTATCAAATAGTCTGTAACTCTTATGACTGATCAAGCTCTAATCATAGGAGCGGATCAAAAGCTGCACTGCTATTGGTGTGGCCATGACGAAGAATATCAGCGATATCACGATGAAGAGTGGGGCTGGCCCGTTAAAGATGATCAGCGTCTTTTTGAAAAAATTTGTCTTGAGGGATTTCAGTCTGGATTAAGCTGGATTACAATTTTAAGAAAGAGAGAAAATTTTCGACAAGCTTTTGATGGTTTCGATTATAAAATTGTAAAACATTACGACGATCAAAAAGTAGAAGAACTTCTACAAAATGCAGGGATTATTCGTCACCGTGGTAAAATTGAAGCAGTCATCAATAACGCCAATTGTATGGAAGAGCTTTTAAAAGAATTTCCTTCATTTGCAAATTATATCTGGTCTTATGAGCCGGATGAAACAAATCGCCCGCAGAAATTTGATTATGAAACACTTTCACAAATCACACAAAGTGAAGAATCAATCGCCTTATCAAAAGATTTGAAAAAGCGGGGGTGGAAATTTGTTGGTCCCACAACATGCTATGCATTCATGCAGTCTATGGGCTTGGTCAACGATCACTTTGAAGGATGCTTTATGCGCGATGTTATTGAACAAAAGCGTAAAGATTTCCAAAGACCTTAATCTTTTTTCTGATGAGTTTGTATATCTGTCACAAGTTTTAATTGTTCTAATACATGCGCTAAACGCTTTGATATAGGTCGTTTTTCAAGTTTTTTTTGATAATTATTTTCAGTCATAACAAGAAATTACAATATTTATTGTATAAATACAAGAATATTTGTTGTGGTTTTACAAGTTTTTTTGTGTATTTTTATTTTCATGAAGTTTCCTCATATGCCCCAACTCTCTAAAAGACTGAAATATATACGCAGTTTTAATAATCTCTCACAAGCTGACCTTGCAGATAAAGCAGGAACAACCCAGCAGGCCATTCAACAAGCCGAAAAAGGAAAAGCGCGTCAGCCACGCTACCTGCATCAACTTTCAAAGTCATTGGATATACCGATTGACTGGCTGTTGACGGGAGAAGAGCAAAGTCATGAACCTGCGCCGGTTATAAAAGAGGGATTATTTGATCAATCCTCCGAAGTTCTGGATAGTTTTTTTTCTATGCCTAAAGAAGATCAAAAATTAATTTATGAATTAATGCAAACGCGCCGCAAAAAATAATTTTTTACTATAAAGAAATTTGGCCTTTTTGAATTTTTTGAAGGGTTTCAATATAAAAAGGGGCCTCTAACGCTTTGACTTTATCTTCAATGTCTTGTGCACTTTCCTCGGGCGTTAAAGGAATTTTCTTTTGCGCAATAATATTCCCCTCATCATAATTTTCATTAATTGTATGAATTGTGATTCCTGTTTCAGATTCATTATTATTTTTAACGGCTTTATGAACGGCGCTTCCATACATTCCTTTTCCTCCATAATGGGGAAGTAAAGAGGGATGGATATTCAATATTTTTCCATCTACTTGCTGAATAGTTTTCGATCCGATTAATTTCATATAGCCAGAGCATATAACAAATGTGATTTTCTCATCCCTTAATTTATCGGCAATAACATCATCATGAAGATCAGTGTCAGGATGAGTGTTTTGATTAATAATAAATGTCTTTACGCCTTTATTTTCTGCCCATTCAAGCGCTTTAGCATTTTCATTATTGGTAATTAAGAGTGTTGGCGATGCCATCAATTCCCCCGCAAGGCAAGCATCCGTTATGCCATGAGCTGATGATCCATTATGTGATGCAAAAAAAGCAAAATTCATAAGTTTAAAACCAGTTTTTTAAATTCTCAGGAGATTCATTTTGTAGTAAAAGATAAATTCCTTTGCTAAGGCGGTAGAGTAAATAAATAGCAATAGGCATAAAGATTATAAAGAGCGGCATTATATTTTCTATTGAATAATCATACAGAATGTTAAACAGTTCCTCATTAGTTGGCACGAAGCCTTGGTTTAAATACTCTTCACTAATTTGTGTAAGTGTTTGATGCTTTCCAAAAATAAATAATAGAACCACGCCGGCGATTGTAAAAAAACTAAATACCCAGATTGTCTTTAATAAGTAGGCTAGATGATTTTTATCAAAATCTTCTTTCACAACATATTTCAAGATCATGCATAAAAATATTGTGATCATAAATAAAATTCCCCCAAGCGTTTGAATAAATAATGAGGGATAGAAATTCATCAATACAGAGATGATGAAAAAAGTATAGGCGCTAACAACAGCAATACGATCTTTTAAATGAGCCATAATTTTCTTTTTATCTTCTGCCAAAGAGGCGTTCAATATCCTTTAAATCAAATTTAATATAAGTGGGTCTTCCATGGTTACAATGCCCAGATTTTTGTGTTTTTTCCATGTCTCTTAAGAGCATATTCATTTCATCAGCATTCATCCTACGCCCTGACCGTATTGAGCGGTAACAGGCGATAGAAGAAAGTTTCTCATGAATTGTTTTTTCAATTTTTTCGGCTGTTCCAAATTCTTTGATCTCGTCAATGATGTCTTTGATAAGGGATTGAACGTTCAGTTTTTCACCCAGCAGAGAGGGAAGGGATTGGATAGCAATTGACCCACTGCCAAATTCGTCAAAACCAATTCCGTATTTTTCAAATGTTGATTTGTGAACATTTAATAGATCAATTTCCGTATCGTCTAAATCAACAATCTCAGGAACGAGGAGGGCTTGCGTGATGATATTATTCTCATCAATTTGTTTTTTTAACTTTTCATAGACTAGACGTTCGTGCGCGGCATGTTGATCAACAATAACAAGGCCGTCTTCACTTTGAGCAATGATGTAATTTTCATGGATTTGTGCGCGAGCTGCCCCAAGTGGAAAATCAACATTTTGATCTTCTTGCGGGATCTCCTCATAGCGCGCTGAAGGGAGAATCTGATTTTGGCTCTGCTCTAACGGTTGATAAAATTCCTGTGCTTTTTCTGCTAAATTATGATTGTTGTAAGCATAGGATTTTGGAACAGCACGAGAGCCTCCTCTAGAAAGTGGAAGAGGATTATAATTAGCATGGTTGAGTTTTTGAAGTGTCTGGGAAGAGAGAGTTGAAGATGTTTTCTGGCTTTCATTCATCAAAGCCTGCTTTAATGTTGAGATAATAAGCCCGCGAATATAAGCTGCGTCACGAAAGCGGACTTCTGCTTTACCGGGGTGAACATTTACATCAACATCTTCGTTCGGAAGGTTTAAATAAAGCGTAACTGTAGGATGGCGCCCAGAATGAAGTACATCCATGTAAGCCGCGCGAATAACACCATATAAAAGCTTATCTTTCACCGCACGACCATTCACAAACATATATTGATATTGGCTCGTCGCGCGGTTGAGAGAGGGAAGGCTGGCATAGCCATAAAGGTGGATACCTTCTTTTTTATTTTCAAAAAGGAAAGAGTTTTCGATGAATTCTTTGCCTAAAATGTCGTGGATGCGCCCTTTATATTGGTCGAAAAAGTCACCTTGCTGGCCAGAGTAACTTAGTTTTATTTCATTGTTATGAGTGAGCTTGAAACTAATATGCGGATTACATAGAGCCATTCTTGTGATGATATCTTTAATTGCTCCATATTCCGCGCGGTCTGATTTCAGAAATTTTAAACGCGCGGGCGTTGTTGAGAATAGATCACTTACAGTTATCGTTGTGCCTTCATGGTGAGAGGCAGGACTAACAGATTGCTTGTTTCCATTGATAACTTGAATTTGCCAGGCAGATTGATCATCTTGATCATAAGTTTTGATATGAAGGCGGCTGACTGAGGCAATAGAGGGGAGGGCTTCGCCACGAAATCCTAAAAAATCTATATTCACGAGATCATCATTAGGAAGCTTTGATGTTGCATGACGTTCCAAAGCTTTAGAGAGATCATCTTTGCTCATACCCTTTCCGTTATCTGCTATAACAATCGAGCTTTTCCCGCCATTGATCAAATCAATCTGAATTGCGCTTGCCCCTGCATCAATTGAATTTTCAACCAGCTCTTTCACAACTGCAGCAGGTCTTTCAACCACTTCACCAGCAGCGATTTGGTTGATCAGGTGATCAGGTAGATGACGTATAGACATAAAGAAAAATTAGAGCGTTAAGAGTGTAATCTCAAGACTATAGGTGATTTTGAGCGGTTTTTTACAGTTTTTTATGCAGAAATAGCCTTATTCAGCGGCTTTGATGATACCTTCGGTGCGTGCCGTATCCATATTCGTGCTGTCTAAAATAGCGCCAGTGAGATCCGCTTTTCTTAAATCGCAACTATCAAAATTAGCCCCTGTTAAATCACAGCCCATCAAAATGGCTTCACGTAAATCACAATTGCTAAAGTCTGCATAGCGGAAAGATGACCCACTAAAATTCGTTCTTTGAACACGGACGCCTTTTCCATCAGGGCTATCAAAGCTTAAACCACCCAATTTTGCATCTTTCAGATCAGCATGATTAAAGTTTGCTTTTTGAATAGAGGAGCCGCGCATATCTGCGCCAGCCATTTTACAATCTCTAAAAGAAGAGCCATCAAGATTTGCGCTTTGTAAACTGACTTTTTCTAAATTTTGGCCCATAAAGTTCGCTTTATTCGCTCGGATCGCTGTGAGAGGATAATCTTTTAAGCCTTCAATTTTGCGCAAGTCTATACCGCTTAAATCCATCTGCTGACCGTCTTTTCCGGCAGAAGATACCCATTTTGTGTGCTTTTCTAAAAGCTCTTCAATAGACTCGCCGCGATCTTCAAGCTTTTCACCCATATCACGATCACTGATCATTCCATCTGTCTGTGCGCCTTGCATTTCAACGGATTTCAGAATTGTCCCGCTCATGACCGTATCTTGTAAATTTGCATGTGATAAGTCAGATCCTGTTAAATCAGCATCAGTTAAATCAGCGCCTTTAAAATTACTATTCATCAGATTAGCTTCTTTAAATTTCACGCCAGACATTTCGGCATCAGAAAAATCAGCTGCAATCGCTTTTACGCCAGACAGGTTTGTCTCGCGCATTTTGGCGCCTGTGAAAATTGCGTTATACGTTTCGGGAGAAGAGCTTTCCTCTGTTCTTTTTCGGTTTTTCAGAAGACCTTGTTCATTTTGCATGATCTTTCCTTCGCGCAAATCGGCAGAATCTAAATTCGCGCCCACAAGATTTGCTCCTGCAACATAAGCGCCGCGGAAATCAGCCCGGCGGAAATTCGCGTTTTCTAAATTTGCCTCGCGTAAATCACATGCAAAGAAGCAGCATGATGTAAAATCACCTTTTGATAAGTCAGTTTTTTGTAAGCTAGATCCCGTAAAGTCGGCTTGGGACATATCCGCGCCTTTAAAAGACAGGCCAGAAAGATCAGAAAATTTGAGCATCGCGCGTTTACCGCCCCGTTGCCCCAAATGAAACTTCTTATGTAATTCTATAACTTCGTCTAATTGCTGCTGATTTAGCTTCATCAGCTTTTGAGAAGACCCATTTTCTTTACTCATATCAATATTTTAACCCTTTTCAGCGTCAATGTTAACCATTGAAAGAAGAAATTTTAGAAAATAAGGATTTTGTTGAAGGATCTGCGTCTGAAACATCTTCACTTTCAAGCTTTTTGGCGAGTTCTTTGCCTAATTCTACGCCGAATTGGTCAAAACTATTCACATTCCAAATGACTCCTTGGGTGAAGGTTTTATGTTCATAAAGGGCGATGAGATAGCCCAAACTTTTAGCACTCATCTCATGAAACAGCATGGTTGTAGATGGAATATCGCCGTCAAAATAGCGATAAGGCTGGTCAGGGTTTTGGCGTCCCTGAAGCATAGCTTGCCCTTGGGCTAGCATATGGCTTAAGAGTAGTTTGTGATGGTGGGCCAATTCACTATCATCTTTGAGAATTCCTATAAAATCACAAGGTACTTTTTGCGTGCCCTGATGAAGTAATTGATAAAAGCTGTGCTGGCCGTTTGTGCCGACTTCACCAAAAATAACCGGGCATGTATTATAATCTGTGATGGCGTCACCTTGATTATTTATTGTTTTCCCGTTTGATTCCATTTCAAGCTGCTGAATATAAGCAGGCATATATTTCAGTTTTTCTGTATACGGCAATAAAGCATGAGAATTATGCCCTAAGAAATTTACATTCCAAATGCCAAGTAAAGCCAACAGAATAGCTATGTTTTGATCAAAATCATTATTGAAGAAGTTTTGATCAGCTTCATAGGCGCCATCTAGTAATGCGCGAAAAACATCAAATCCAAAACTCAGGCTGATCGATATGCCTACGGCAGACCATAGACTAAAACGTCCATTGACCCAATCCCACATCGGATAAATATTGTGTTCAGTTATTCCAAAGTCTTTAGCAGCCTTAACATTTGCAGACACGCACAGATAATGCATCGAGCTATCGGATTTTTCTGGTAAAGCGTTTGTCAGCCATTCACGCGCTGTGATCGCATTCGTCAAGGTTTCTTGCGTTGTGAAGCTTTTTGAGATCACAATGATCAAGGAGGTTTCAGGATTACATTGCTTGATCGTTGATTGAATATCTTCGCCATCAATGTTCGACACAAAATGAGTTTTAATTTTTGTTTGATACTGGCTTTTAAGAGCTTGACAAATCATACGGGGGCCTAAGTCAGACCCGCCAATACCAATAGAGATAACCGTGTCGATTATTTTGCCTGTTGCCCCTTGGAGAGTGCCATTTTGTAGTTGATCTGAAATCTCTTTTATACGCATTAAAGTATGATGGACGACAGGAATAATATTCTCACCTTTAACGCTTACGCTATCGGTCTCCGGCCTGCGCAGGGCAGTATGAAGAACGGCGCGTCCTTCAGTATGATTAATGGCGTCTCCATTAAACATAGCATCGCGTTTTGATTCAAAATCGCTTTCTTTTAAAAGATCGATGAGAGTATTACGAACATCAGATGTGACTTTTTGTTTAGAGTAGTCAAAAACAAGTCGTTCATTTTCAATTGTGAAGTTTTGAACGCGGCTTTCATCAAAAAGATCAACGGTACGCTTTGTTTGAAGCTCGCTTGCCAGTTTTGTTAATTTCTGCCAACTTGATTTTTCTGTAGGGCTATTCGACATTTGGGATTGTTTCAACGCTTTCATAATTTTCTAAAAGACCTTCTCCGAGTGTGGTTGGGTTACCAACCAGAATTGTTACGGCTTTTGTACTATCCAAAAGATCGTTTGCCAAGCGCGCAACATCGTCTTTGCTCACATTATTAATATTATCAGCGTAATTCGTCAGGTAATCTATGGGGCGATTATTGAGCTGCATCCCGACTAAAATCTTTGCAATGTCTGATGATGTCGTGAAGGAGAGGGGAAGCGATCCTGTTAAATAATCTTTAGCCTTTTGAATATCCTCTTCTGTAACTTTATCAGAGAAATTCTCAATCTCGCTCTGAATAACGCTTAACATTTCGCTAGCTGTCGAATTTTGCGTTGATGTTGAAATATTTAGAGTTTTGGTCTGATCGAATAAAGTGAGATATGAGTATATGCCGTAAGTCAGGCCCCGTTTTTCGCGTGCTTTTTCCATCAGATAACTGCCAAAGCCGCTTGCGCCAAAGACGTGGTTCATAATCTGTAAGGCGAAGTAATCAGGATGGTTTTCATCAATCGCTGGTAGCCCCATCATAATGAAAGTTTGGGGAACATCTTTTTCATGGAAAAAGAGTTTCCCCTGATTTTGTATTTCGCGTTTAAGGGGATTTTCTTCTGAATCACCTTTTGGTAAATTTTCAAAAATATCATCAATGATCTTTGATAATTTTTCAGGGGAAATATCACCCATTACACCAATAACAAGGCGGTCCTGAGTTAAAAATTTATTTTTGTAATCCCGTAGATCACCGGATGTAATTTGCGGAAGCGTTGAGAGCGTTCCCCCGCTATTGAGTGCATAGGGATGATCTTGATAGGCAACATCATTATAAATTCTGGCCGTAATCCAATTAGGGTCACTGACCGAATTACGAATTCGTGATAAATTCGCTTGTTTCATCCGCTCTAGAGGTTCTTCATCAAAGCGTGGCTCATTTAAAGCAAGTTTTAAATGCTCAAAGGCTTCTTCTTTATTGCGCGTAAGTGTTTTGAGCGCGCCGCCAAAATGATCACGTCCCGATGAAAAGCTTAATGAAATAGAATTATCGCTGAGGCCTTTTTGGAAGTTTTGAGAGTCAAGATCGCCAGCCCCTTCATCAAGTGTATTTGATAGAAGGCGAGATAATCCTTGCTGCTCTGCACTATTATTGACCGCGCCTGCGCCTCTAAAAGAAAAGCGCATGGATATAATGGGAAGTGTGTTGTCTTGAACGAGCCATGCGGTCAGGCCGCCAGGACTCCTGACTTCTTGGATATCGAGTACCGCTTTATTAGTATTCTCTACATCACGTCCGTAAGAGATGTGAGTGGGCAGAATTATAAGAGCGCATATAATAATTAATCTTATCATGGCGCACTCCCTTTAAAGCTTTCAGGATAGAGATAGCCTTTCACAGCGGGTCTAACCCAAGGATTAGCAGGGTCGAGATATTCGTTTGCAACCCGCTGAACATCCTCTGCGGTCACTGACGCAACTAATTCTGGCCAGTTTTCAATATCGTCAATTTCACTCCCCGTTGAAAGGGCAAATCCAAAAATACGCGCAGGGCCACTTACGCTGTCACGGGCAAAGATGGCGCTATCTTGCAAGCGCTGGATCGCTGAGGCTAGCTCTTCATCTGTAATACCGTTTTCTCTAATATTTTGAATTTCGTTTTCAATCGCAGCCTCAACATCTTCTAAAGTTTTTCCTTGAGTAGGAATAGCGGCAGCTTGAATCGTGCCGTGATCAATTATAGAAGAGATATAATAAATTGAAACAGATGTGGCGATCTTATTGTCAACAACCAAGTTTTTGTAAAGGCGTGTTGTAGGTCCACCATCAAGGACTTCCATCAATACATCGAGAGCGATAGCGTCTTCTTTATTATTCTTATAATTTGGTGCAATCTGCATAGATTGATAGCGAGGCTCTTTCACCCGCTCATGATATAAAACCATATCTGTTTGGCCTATGGCAGCAGGAGTTTGGGGACGATTACGCGGCGGTAATTCCTTTGCAGGGATTTGCCCGTAAGTGCGCATTGCAATTTCTTTAACCTCATCGACTGTGACATCACCGCTAATGACAAGTATTGCATTATTAGGAGCATACCACCGGTTATAGAAGGCTTTGACATCAGGCCATTCGTAGGACTCTATTTCATCCATCCAACCAATCACAGGATTTGCGTAAGGATGATTGCCGTGAAGGGTGGCACGCATTTGTTCAATGAAGAGAGCTTGCGGGCTATTTTCTGTTCTCTGGCGGCGCTCTTCTAACACAACATTTTTTTCAGATTGGAAATCCTCCTCAAAGACTTTCAAATTCATCATACGATCAGCCTCCATTGTCATCATTTTTTCCAAATGCATAGAAGCGATATTTTGAAAGTAGGCTGTGTAATCTTGGCTGGTAAAAGCATTATCTTCACCGCCTAACTCACGTACAATGCGAGAAAATTCTCCCGGTGCAACGGTTTCTGTGCCCTTGAACATCAGATGCTCTAAATAGTGCGCAATGCCAGATTGTCCTTTAGGCTCATCCGCCGCGCCAACTTTATACCAGATCATATGGGTGACAACGGGAACCCGATCATTCTCGATCACAATGACCTGTAAGCCGTTATCAAGCGTGAAAGTTTTAGCATCAAAAATTTTTGCAAACGCAGGAGATGTGAAAAGGATTAAAATAATCAGAAGACTAAAAATATTTTTCATTCTTATTTGATCACTCTTCAATAGTCGGGGTTTCCCCTTCAGTAATAGGCTTACCTGTTTCTTGGTTGACGCGGATGCGTTCTACTTCACCTACTGGGTCAACAACAGTTGCTGGTGTGTCGATTTTATTCCCCATCTTACCCAATATACGATCAAAGGTAGGAGTATTCTCTTTTACAAGTTCGTCAGTTTCGGCATCCACAATGTTTCGAATGTCGCTACTTGCTTGATCTGCGCCAGCTTTTTGAAGAAGTCTGTTTTCTCCGCTTGAGATAGAGGCACCTTCGATTTGGGTCTGGCCTGTTTTCTCTGCTCCAAAAATTGCCTGACGGGCTTGTAAATCAGTCGCTGTTTCTTGAGGTCGAGGAGCGCCAGGGCGAGGGGGTGGTAATGCGCCTAAATCACTTGGCATTTCCAAAGGCGCGCGTGTCGTAATGGCAAACTCATCGGGCGCTTTTTTTGAGAAATCGAATTGTTCTCTTGTTCCTTCACATCCGGTGAGTACGAATAGCGATAAAAGTACAAATATACGGGTCATTTTGCATCCTTTTCAGGAGAGAAGAATAAACTATGAATGACTAAAATGACAATCCCTACAGTGATTAAACTATCAGCTATGTTGAAAGCGGGGTAATGCCAGTCGGCGATATGAAAATCAAAGAAATCTGCGACTGCGCCGAAATGCAAGCGGTCTATGACATTGCCAAGCGCGCCGCCAATAATCATAGAGAGTGATATAGTTTCAACCCAGCTTTTGGATTTTGCGAGCCAGACAGAGAAAATCCCTGAAATTACTAAGGCTAGAATGGTTAAAGGCCAGATATTCTCATTTTGGAACATGCCAAAGCTCACCCCTTTATTCCAGACCATAGAGAGGTTGAAAAAGGGAAGAACTTCTAAAGACACAAAAGGCAGGCGTTCGCCATCTTTAAACCAATCAATTAGCCCAAGGGTCGGCATATCAAGCATAGGGCGAAACACATAATCGAGGATGGCCCATTTCACAAGCTGGTCAATAATGATGAAATCAATAATCAGCCCAAAGCCAATAATCGGTTTAATATTTATCTTTTTTGTTGTTGCCATGAATTAAGATAATAATCTGGTTAAGCGGCTTTTTTATGGCTGACAACGTCAGTACAACGATTGCATAAGCCATCAGGGCTACTCGCGACTTCTGGTAGAACCTTCCAGCAGCGCGCGCATTTTTGTCCTTCTGCTTTGGCAAACAAAACATCGAGTTTATTGCCTTTTTTGATTTCTACCGAGGAGACAATCGCAACGTCAGCCATCTCAATGCCTTCGATAGCCTTTAGGTGATTATCTGTGGCCGTAATAACCGGAGCGGCCTCTAATGAAGAGCCAATTTCTTTGCTTGCGCGGTGAGGCTCAAGCTCAGCCAGAACTGCGTCACGCACTTCGCGGATTGCAAACCATTTCCCAGCAAGACCCGGATTGTGCCAGCATTCTGGTACTTTGGGGAATTCGCGTAAATGGATGCTGTCCGCATCTTCAAAAATCCCTACTGGGCGGTGGCTCCATGCTTCTTCGCACGTAAAGGAAAGAATAGGGGCCAGCCATGAAACAAGGCCATTAAAAATGATCGCCATGACTGAACGACAAGCCTGTCTTTCAAAGCTTTGTGGATCATCGCAATAAAGACGGTCTTTGCGAATATCAAAATAGAAGGCCGATAAATTCTGATTACAGAATTCATGAAGCTCTTTGGCAAGTTTTCCGTACTCATGAGCTTCGATGTAAGAATGTACTTTCTTATCAAGCTCATAAAGTTGGTGTAAGACAAGCTGTTCTAATTCAGGAAGATTTGAAGGGTCTTCAAAAATAGCTTCTTGCATTTCAGCTTTTGTAAAGCCATCAAGTGCACCCAGTAAGAAACGAAGTGTGTTTCGAATACGGCGATAAAGATCGCTCACGTTTTTCAAGGTATCTTTTCCAATGCGGATATCATCGGCATAATCAGATGTCATTGTCCAAAGACGTAAGATATCCGCGCCGTTTTGTTCCATAATTTTGAGAGGATCAACGACGTTTCCAAGGGATTTAGACATTTTATATCCCTTTTCATCCAAAACAAATCCGTGTGTTAAAACGGTTTTGTAAGGGGCATGGCCTTTTGTACCACAGGATTCTAAGAGTGATGAATGGAACCATCCGCGATGCTGGTCAGAGCCCTCTAAATACATATCGGCTTGTTTTAATTCGCCGCCGCCTAAATCTTCGCGGGCATCAAAGACAAAAGAATGCGTTGATCCAGATTCAAACCACACATCAACAATGTCATAGACTTGTTCATAGTCTTCGGCGTTATATGTATTGCCTAAAAATTCTTGCGCATCCATTGACCACCAAGCATCAGACCCATGTTCTTCAAAGGCATCCGTGATGCGTTTTAAAACAGCGTCATCTTTTAAAACTTCACCTGTTTCTTTGTGAACAAATAATGCGATAGGGACACCCCATGCACGTTGTCGTGAAATACACCAGTCAGGGCGGTTTTCGATCATTGATGTAATACGGGCTTCACCTTTCCCGGGAACCCAATTTGTATCTTTAATTGCTTTTAATGCTGTATCGCGAAGCTTGATTTCATTGTCCATCGCAATAAACCATTGCGGCGTGGTGCGGAAGATAAGGGGCGCTTTTGATCGCCAGCTATGCGGGTATTCGTGGCGAAGAGAGCCTTTGGCGAGTAACTTGCCAGCTTCTTCCATGGCTTTGATGGGGGCGAAATTTCCAGCATCCATTTTGCCGTTTTCATCATAGATTTTAAGGCCTGCAAAAAGCGGAACATGCTCTTTAAAACTGCCGTCATCATCGAGGTTATCGGTAATTTCAAGGCCGTATTCTTTGCCTAAAGTAAAGTCATCAGGTCCATGAGATGGGGCAACATGCACAAAACCTGTTCCATCTTCATCTGTTACGTAATCAGCATGGTTGGCAAGTACATCGTGATCATAGCCTTGGCCATGAAGCGGGTGGTAGGCAATTGTGCCTTCTACTTCATCACCTTTGAAGGTGCCTAATTTTTCCATTGAAGTAATTTTTGCAGCCTCTTTAACACTGTCTTCTAAACTTTCGGCAATGGCAATTTTTGCGCCGACCTCAACCTTTGATGCTTCGGCCACTTCTTTGACTTCATAAACGGCGTAGTTGATATTCTTGTTAAAGAAAATTCCCCTGTTAGACGGGATTGTCCAAGGCGTTGTGGTCCAGATGACGATATCTGCACCTTCAAGAAGCTTACAATTTGTTTTGACTACAGGGAAGCGCGCCCAAATAGTCACGGACTTATGTTCTTTATATTCAACTTCGGCTTCGGCGAGGGCGGTTTGTTCAACAGTCGACCATAAAACAGATTTTACGCCGCGATAGAGGCCGCCATTTTTCAAAAATTTATGAATTTCGCGGGCAATTTGTGCTTCGCTCTCAAGGCGCATTGTGAGATAGGGATTATCCCAATCGCCAATTACGCCGAGGCGTTTAAATTGATTGCATTGAATATCAACCCAGCTTTTTGCAAATTCGCGGCATTCGTCACGAAATTCAAGAGGATCAACTGAATCTTTATCTTTGCCTTCAGCGCGATATTTTTCTTCGATTTTCCATTCGATCGGCAGGCCGTGACAATCCCAACCGGGTACGTATGGTGCATCATAGCCTTTCATCTGCCAGCTTTTGTTAATGACATCTTTAAGAATTTTATTGAGCGCGTGACCCATATGAATATTGCCGTTCGCATAAGGCGGGCCGTCATGCAGAACCCATTTGGGTTTACCTTTGCTGGCTTCACGGATTTTGGAGTAAATGCCTTGCTTTTCCCAATTTTCAATCATCGCAGGCTCTTTTTCAGGTAAATTGCCGCGCATAGGGAAATCCGTCTTCGGTAAAAAGACGGTGTCTTTAAATTTGTCTTTATTATTCTCAGTCATGCAGGCGAATATGCGGGAATTCCACGCCTAAATCAAGATATGAGTTGCACAATTACGACCGCAAGAGGAACAGTAAAAAATGCCAGTAATGTGGTAATGAGAACTGCGGCTGCGGCCTTTTCAGGTGTAAGGTTAAAAGTTGCCGCATAAGCCACTAAATTACCGGCCAAGGGTACGCTTCCGAATACAGCAAGCATGAGATAAACTTCTTGAGAAAAGCTCTGAAAATAAAGCCAATCAGCCAGAATGACCGCAAAGGTCGCAAGAGGCCATAAAACAAATTTTGGAATTAACAGCGATGCCAAAAGCTTGAAATCAATATCGAGCTTGCTTTGTTTGGCAAGCGCGATCCCGATAATCATCATGCCCAATATAACCCATGCACCAATGCTGTATTCCCAATAACGGATAAAGGTTTCATGGAGATCAAATCCAGAAATATTATATAAAAATCCCAGAATTACGGCGTGTATGACAGGAAATCTCGCCACTTTTAACAGGGCTCCTTTGATTGTGGCTTGACCGCGAGCCCCAAAGAAGTAACCCAAACCACATTCATTTAAAAATGTGCCGAGGTTCAAAAGCGCGTATACGCCGATCCATTCTGGCCCCAAAAGCGCTAAAACAATTGGTAGACCAAAATACATTGTATTGCCCGTGACACTCGACATTCCCACAAGATTAGCTGTATTTGACTTCCAAACCTTCTGGGCGACCTTGTAACTTAGAGTCCCTATCAAGGCCGAAATGGCAAAAAATAAAATGGGGAGCGCAATATATTCAGGTGTAAATTTCATTTGAGCCAGCGCTCCAAAATTTACAATCGGCGCAAGGATATAAATCGCAATGGTTGCAATGGACGGTAGATTTACATCCATATGCTTACCACTAAAAAACCCGAGAGCAATGATCACATAAAGAGGGAAGATATTGATCAGAAGTAAAAGAATAATGTCGAACATCACATTATCCTATAGAGAAAAAGAGGCTCTGTGCAGTTTTAAATAACAAGTGGTCCAATTTTCGGATCGTATCGTGTTGAAAAGATGCCTTGCTTTGAACGTTTGTTAGTTACAGTATTTTGATCAAGAATGTTAGGAGTAGGCTTTGCAATAAGTGTTCTAACTTGGGCCTGCGTGGTCATTTTATCAGTCTGAGACTCGGATTTTCCTTCCTGAGCCATCAAAGATTGTTTGATGAATTGAATTGTTGCTTGTGCATTTAAACCAATTTCAGCAGCTTTTTCAGCCAGCTTTGGATTGTCTTTTAATAGCTTTGCATCGTCAAAAGAATATATTGTGGCTTTTGAGCCAAAATCCTCTACAGGACTGACTTCCACACGCTCTAAACCAGACATTTCACACCCCTTTTATCTTAAAAAGTCGCGCAACATCTCATAGTTATACATAGATTGTCAACAGGTTTATTTACAGAATTTCCCGTGCTTTAGCGCAGTCTTTATCCATTTGAGCGATCAACTCATCCAAGCTATCGAATTTCGCTTCGCTGCGAAGTTTTTCAACGGGCTGTACCCTCAATTTTTTGCCGTAAAACTCACTAAAGGGTAAATCTAAGATGTGAGCTTCAACCTGAGCTGTGGGGACTTTAAACATAGGTCGTATGCCTATATTTGTTGCGGCTTTTCGCCATTCATCTTCCCCTTCAATTTGTACGCGTGTGGCATACACGCCATAAGATGGATGAAGCGTATCGTTTAGTAATAAATTTGCTGTAGGGTATCCAAGTTCACGCCCGCGTTGATCGCCTTTAAAGATTTCGCCGTGAATTTCCCAATCCCACCCTAAAAGCGCATTCGCTTTTTGAATTTCGGCTTGTTTAATTAGTTCGCGAATACGGCTTGAGGAGATAATATCACCGCTTTGATCTTCGATAGCCTCTACAACAGTTAAATCTAGTTTATGATCGCGAATAGTTTGAGCATTGCCTGAACGCATTTGCCCAAAGCGAAAATCATGGCCAATCACAATATGATGAGCGCCTAAGCCTTCTATCAAAATATTTTGGACAAACGTGTCTGCACTTTGGCTTGCAAAGTCCCAATCAAATTCTAAAGCACAGAGGAAATCAATGCCGTGTTCTTTCAACTTTTGTGCCTTTAAAGTTGCAGGGGTAAGCCGTGAAGGTGATAAGTCAGGTTGAAAAAGCTGTCTAGGATGAGGCTCAAAGGTCAGAATTCCAATTGTCTTATTGTCTTGAGCCGCGATATCTTTTGCTTTTTGGATGAGGGCTTGATGGCCTTTATGAACACCATCGAAATTGCCAATGATAATCACGGCATTCTTAAAATCTTGACTTATAGCTTTCAGATCATGAAAAATTTTCATGCGCTTTATCTACCAGAGAGACAATGTGCTTCGCAAGTCTTTCAAAGTGCTCATCTGGTAAATTTTCAATTTCTGTATCAACGCCGCCCACCATCTGCATTTGTGGAGGAAGCTCTGCGTCACTCAAAGGCGCAAATTGATCATAATATTCGCCAGAGAAACGAAAATCCCACCATTCTTCAGAATAGGGAATAAAGTCAGCGTTAAACGCCTTTGCGCTCTCAATGAACGCATTTTCTAAGTTTTGTCTATTGTCTAAAATTGTTTGATCATGATCTTTGTAATGACGCGCTGATGCAGCTTCCATAGCATCAAAAGGTGTTCCCATATCAACAAGATTGCCATTTTTATCTTGAGGGTGAACATCAACAGCCATCGCTCTCGGGTGTGCCCCTGTACCAGGAGGAGATAAAAGGCGAGGTTCTTCAAACCAATGGGGGTTGGCTTTTGAGACGTCAGTGTGCAGCATTGCATCTTGAGCATCAGATGTGCGTAAGCAATCTTTGATTTCCAAACTCCACCCATAACGATCATATACAAGGCGCGCAGCAAGAAGTGTTATTGTTACAATTTCAGTATGCGCCCAACATTGGGCATTTTCATGGTAAATGGCTTCTTTGAATATATTTCGATTATGATTTGCCTTCGCATAGGCCAAATCAACAATAACCGGTTCACTCGCTTCAAAGTCATTAAAACTAATCAGATTTTCAGGACTAATTTTTTGCATTCAAGGTTTCAATCTGTTTTTGCAAATCATCAAACCGGGCATGAAGCTGCATGATTTCTTCATGCGTGAATTCTTTTATTTCTTCACGGTCTTTTTTACGTGGTTCTTTTTGGGCCATCTGCATAGCGTCCACTATAATACCAATAAACAAATTTAAAACTGCAAAACTAGTAATAATGATAAAGGGAATGAAGAATATCCAAGCCCACGGGTAGATTTCCATGGTTGGGCGGACGATTCCCATAGACCAACTTTCAAGCGTCATAATCTGGAAGAGTGTATAACCTGATGCCCCAATTGATCCAAACCATTCTTGCATTTGAGGGTCGTCGCCTGTCCCAAAGAGCTTAGTGGCCAAAACAGCAGAGACGTAAAATATTAGTAAAAGTACGCTGATAACAGACATCATGCCCGGGATAGAATAACCAATAGCGGTAATCACTCGGCGCATTTGCGGAACAACTGACAGTAATCGCAATACCCTTAAAATTCTAAGTGCTCTTAATATAGACAGCGAGCCGCTGGCAGGGATCAGGGCTATCCCAATAATGATAAAATCAAATGTATTCCATCCTGATTTAAAAAATGAAAGACGATACGCATAAAATTTGATTGCAAGCTCAATCACAAATACACCCAGAATAATCTGATCAATCAGGGTTATGATATAGCCATATTGAGCCATGATCGCGGCCTCAGTTTCTAAACCGAGAGTCACCGCATTAATGAGAATAAGCGCTGTAATAAAAGTGATCGCTTTTTTGCCTTCAATAAAGTCAGCAGCAATGCGTCTTTTGCCTTGTATTGAAGGATGAATATCGGGTTCTACCATAACGATGATACCTAATTATAAAATATGTCTTTTATGGGAAAATCTGGTGGCGGTACAGAGATTTGAACTCCGGACACAAGGATTATGATTCCTCTGCTCTAACCACTGAGCTATACCGCCACGCTTGATTGCAGATTTATAAGGTTTCGATACGCTTCTTGTCAAGAATAACAAAGAATAAAAGATATTTTCATAAATAGCTTTTGTATTATTCATAAAATTGCTATGTATTTTTTAGAGAGTTTTTAATGAATAAACCTGAAGTTAAAGAGAGTTTTGCAACAATCCCGTTAGGGGCTGCTTACTATTCACCAGAAATGGGAATAGGATATTTTGCAGGAACGAGCACAATGGAATTTGCTGGTTTCTCTGAAGACATACTTAATTTTGATTTTCCCAATAAGAAATTAAAAAAATCTATTCCTCTAGCAAAAATTGAAAGTGAAGGAATTCGTCCTGTCCATAGCTATGAAGAGGCATTATCTGCTTTACGCTCTCTTGGTAAAAATAAAAAATCGATTGGGGGAATGTGGACAAGAAAAGAGAAGACACTCAACGGAAAACTATTCTCAGCAGACCTAGAAACGGTTGCTGAAGTGCCTCATCTTTTACTAAGTGAATATCGAGATAAAAGTTATGAGGCAGCAGACACTCTGGCAATACCTGGCGAGATTAAAGCCTATTCCATTCGTATCCTTGCAAGTCAAGCTATTGAGACTTTAGGATCTGTTTTTGCGTTAAGATTTGGATTAGACCAAAATGAAGCAGAAGAATTGGTTATGCGCGCTGTTTTGGTTCCTGGCTTTGCGAAATCTTTTGTTCCTAAAAAGCAAATAAAAGACCCTGTTATTATTCACTCAGGATATTCACAGCCATCTGGTCAAGAACAGGGAATCATAGTCGTTCCTGATATTTTTACTGAACCTAATGAATCCGTAAACCGTGTGCCTGGACAGCGTGAAGCGGCTCTAGATCATGCTACTGCAGCAAGAGCGGCTGAAATTAAAGCTCAAAAAACGAAAGGACGTTCCAAAAGAAGTTCAGTAACGCGTAGATCGGGGAAAGGGCGCGGTAAAAAAGCTTTTGGTGATACCTTAACCGGAGAGGATAAAACTGTTTTTGATGAGCTAGAAGCCAAATTACCAAAGTCACCAATTCATAAATCTGTCTTAAGACATATTATGAAATATTCAGATAATCTGAAGGATGCACAAATATTAGCGTCTTATTTTTTAGTATTAAAAACACACCGTCTTACAGTATCTGAACTCTCAGAAAAGTTTGAGATTCCTCAAAAAGAAATTGTAGACAAGCTAAATGAAACTTATCGAACATTGAAAGATAAAGCTGATGAAATTGACTTAAGATCTTTCAAAAAAATTACATGGAAAAAGCCTCTTATCTCTTCATCTTCGTCAGTCGCAAAAGAAGATGCAGGCCCTAATGAATCTGCTAAAGGACACATTATTGAGGGGAATGAAGATACCATTAGTTTCTCAATTACTGTCTCAAAAAAAGATATTGGTTCTAACGGTCTTAATTTAAGAGTTGCCTTTGATGAAGTTTCAAAAACTTTAACAGTTGTAAAAGCTGTTACAACAAAGCCCACTTATGTACCTTCAGTAAAGCTAGGAGATAAAGAAGCCGATATTGACCTTCAATCCAAAGTTAAACCTTTAGAAAGTAATCAGGATTGTTCTTTTGAGGCAAAAGCAGATACAGATTCAGTGACTATTTCAATTTCTACAAGAAAAAATGCTTTAGAAAAAGGTGGTCAGTTTTTGCGGGTATTTTTCAGTTCTTATACAAACGAAGTTCTCGTTTTTCAAAAAGAAGCGCAGGAAGTACAAAGTAATTTAACAGACTGTAATCGTCATAATATTAAATTGGTGGCTTAACTACTCCGCAGCGAGGATTTCCTCTGATTGGCGGCTATTGATAATCCATCCACCGCCGAGGACACGATTTTGATCATAACAAACGGCAGCTTGGCCGCGTGCTATTCCATATTGAGCTGTGTCTAAATGAATTTCGGCGTGGCCATTATCAAGCAGGTATAAACGCGCTGGAGACGGTTTTGAAACTGAGCGTAATTTGACTTGTATTGATAATCCTTTCGCAGGAATATCTGTAAGCCAATTACAATCATGAATCTCAATAATGTCACGCGAAAGCGCCTCTTTCGGGCCGACAATGACTTTATTTTCAACAGGGTCTACTTTGACCACGTAAAAAGGCGAGTTGTCGTCATTATGACCGCCGCCAATACCAAGCCCGCGTCTTTGACCAATTGTATAGTGAATAACACCATTATGATCACCTAATTCTGCGCCGTTCATATCAACAATTTTTCCAGGCTTTTCGGCCGTGGGTTCAATTTTTTTCACGATGCTTGTGTAATCACCATTGGGCACAAAACAAATATCTTGAGAGTCTGGTTTATTGCAGACAAGTAGCCCTAAACGTTCTGCATGTTCGCGTGTAATATCTTTTGTCCATGCGCCCAAAGGAAAACGCAGAAAATCTAATTGTTCTTGTGTTGTGGCAAAAAGAAAATAGCTCTGATCTTTACCGCCATCATGTGCGCGATGTAGCTCTGCTTTGCCAGTGTCTTCATTCACTGTTCGTTTAATATAATGACCTGTTGCCATGCAATCAGCACCTAAATCATGGGCAACTTTTAAAAGGTCACGAAATTTCACAGTTTGATTACAGCGTACGCAAGGGATAGGCGTTTCGCCCCGCATATAGCTATCGACAAAATCTTCCATCACGCTTTCTTTGAAGTTATCTTCATAATTCAAAACATAATGCGGGAAACCTTTTTCTTCGGCGACGCGCTTTGCATCATAAATATCTTGTCCGGCGCAACAGGCCCCTTTGCGGTCAATAGCCGCGCCATGATCATAAAGCTGAAGCGTGACGCCAATCACTTCGTAGCCTTCCTCATGAAGAAGGGCTGCAGTCACAGAAGAATCCACGCCGCCAGACATTGCCACAACAACACGCGTGTCTTGTGGTTTTTTGGCAAAGCCTAAAGAGTTTATATGGCTGTTTTCTTCACTATTCATGCGGGTTTTATATATGAAAACCCTTCAAAAAATCAAGAAAATTGATTGAATTCCTCTTTTTGTTATGCTATAAACGCATATCTAATCATGCAAAAAAAGGATATCTAAGTGGCTCAAAGTCAAGATTATAGTTTTCAAAAAGATGCGTCTGATCGAATTGAAGGAATTATTCAAAGTTTAAAGAAGAAATGGGGAGCAATTCCTGGGATTAATCAGGCAACAACCTATATTGCTGATTCTATTATTCGCTTAGATAAAGCAACAGGGTTAGAAGATGTTACCGATGCGAATGTTGCAACCATGATTGGTGCGAAATATGCGTTCACTAAAGGAATGCTCACATTACACCCGCTTGTTGCGATTAAGGCGGCTTTTGTAGGCGCAGTAACATCGCGGATTTTAGCTACATCAAATGTAGCAGATGTTCGGGGATGGGCGCGGGAAAATTGCTCTCCAGAAATGCGTCCTGATAGCGCAGTAAAATAATTACCACCCTGTATCCGCGCCGGGAACGGCAACCTTTAAGCCTTCAAATTCATCGGAGATAATAATCTGGCAGCAAAGGCGCGAAGTGTCACGGACATCAAAGGCGAGGTCGAGCATGTCTTCTTCATCTTCACTAAGTTCGTCTTCATCGCCTAAGCTTTTTTGAAAAAAATCAGGATGGACGTATAAATGACATGTTGCACAAGAAAGGCTTCCCCCACATGTTCCCTCAATCGCTTCAATGCCGTTTTGCATAGCAACTTCCATCAGAGATAGACCATTTTGTGCATCTATCACTTTCTCACTACCATCTTTTAATATAAACGTAATTTGTGTCATGATTTTTTTATACGCTTTATAATTTTACTCCAGCTATCGATAAAGGCATCAATGTCGGATGCTTTACTATCCCATCCTAATGTGACGCGCAAGGCACAGCTTGCTTCTTTCTCAATAACGCCCATAGCTATTAAAACGCTGGAGGGTTGAAAAGTTCCACTGGAGCACGCGGAGCCGCTGCTGACGGCAATACCCTCTATATCCAACGCCATTAATTGGGTTTGTGCCTCTATGCCCGGGAAGCCTATATTCGATGTGTTACATACGCGTGGCGCACTTGCGCCATAGATAATGATTTCAGGTGCAATTGACTTTATCTTGGTTTCTAAATCATCACGGAGCGCACCGACATGGCTTTGATAGTGATCTAATTCTTTTTGAGCGATCTCTGCCGCTAAGCCCATTCCGGCGATACCAGCAGTATTATGCGTTCCGGCGCGGCAATTTTTTTCCTGTGTGCCGCCGCGCATAAATTTATCAGTTTCTAATCCTTTTCTAACGATTAACGCCCCTACGCCTTGCGGTCCGGCCATTTTGTGAGCGGAGAGGCTCATGAGATCAACACCGAGATCTTGCATATCCACTTTCATACGCCCTGTTGCTTGAACGGCCTCGGTATGGAAGAGAGCGCCCGCCTTATGAGCCATGGAACAGAGTCTCTTTATATCTTGAATAACGCCTGTCTCACTATTGGCTAAACATATGGATACGATTTCAGGTTTTTCGTTTTCAAGTAGGCTTTGATACTTGTCTTCATTGATAACGCCGTCATGGTGAACAGGAATTCTTATTGCATTGGGTAGCCTATCGCTTACGGCAGAATGCTCCGTTGAAGAAATGAGAGCCGTTTTATTTTTATATGGGAAGAGGGCAGTATTTGTTGCTTCGGTTGCACCGCTTGTGAAAATAACTTGATCTGGTTTCACATTCACTAACTCAGCAACTTGAGCTCTTGCATCTTCAATATATTTTCGTGCCCCGCGTCCAAAATTATGAACTGATGAGGCATTGCCCGTCTCACTCATCACTTTTGTTATGAGTTCGATCACCTCCGGCCGGATCGGCGCCGTTGCATTATAATCTAGATATATATGAGCCATCTTTTACTCTCTTCTATCCTTATTTTAAGTCATCATCCACAATGATATCAATGATTTAGCAGAAAGTTTTGGACTTTTCCAAATAATCTCTTTATAAAAGTTTTCATATTAAAGAAACAAATGATTACGACAAACAGTATCATTCTTACTATAGGGAAATTATATGCCAGAGATTATTTTTAACGGCCCCGAAGGTCGTCTCGAAGGTCGATACTCTCACTCAAAAACTCCTGATGCGCCTCTTGCGCTCATTTTGCACCCTAATCCCGAGCATGGCGGGACAATGAATAATAAAATTAGCTATATGATGTTTCAGATTATGAAACAGCGTGGTTTTTCTGTGCTCCGTTTTAACTTTCGCGGTGTTGGAAATTCTCAAGGTCATTATGATCAAGGTGAAGGCGAATTAAGCGATGCGGCATCAGCATTAGACTGGATGCAAGAGCTGAATAAAAACGCACCCTATGTTTGGGTGGCTGGTTTTTCATTCGGTGCGTGGATTGGAATGCAGCTATTAATGCGCCGCCCTGAAATTGAAGGATTTATTTCAGTAGCTCCGCCAGCAAATTTATATGATTTTAGCTTTTTAGCACCGTGTCCGTCTGATGGTCTTATCATCCAAGGGGATAGAGATGATATAGTTCCGCATGAGTCAGTAGAAAAGCTTGTTGAAAAATTACATATGCAAAAAGGCATAGAAATTGATCATAGAGTTGTCAATGGAGCAAACCATTTCTTTCATAATAAAACTGATGAATTAATGACTCACATTCACGATCATATGAACAATGCTGAATTTTCAGGGCATAAGATTGATACCAATCTCTTGAAAAAAGCAGCTTAAAAAATGAAGTGCCGCTTAAAGCGGCATTTTTTATACTATAACGACCTGAAAAATCAGGCGCACAATGGGATATGATTTATGTTCCTGATGCTAAAGTTTTAACTGTTGAGCATCCACCATCAAATAACTTCTTTAAAGCCTCAACAAAGTTAATGTTCCGTTGGTTTGGTAATATGTTGAGAACGAATGGTCGCGCTCTTGCTTTAGGCCCATGGCAGATTGGATTATTTCCATGGTGGTGCATTCTGGATCAAAGAATTTCAATGTGGACAGCCTTATCAGGGCCAGTATTCATGGTTTTATTGAGCCTAAAACTAAGCGCTGTTTTTGTTCCCATTTACTTTGTATGGGTAGGGTTTACCCGCTGGGTTATGGCGCTTATGTTGTATGCAGCACGCGGAACAATAAGCTGGCATTACCCATTTCTCATATATTATAGCCAAATTTGGGGATCATTGATTAAGACTTACGTCTTTTTTAGGCTTGATAAACAAAGCTGGACGAGGCAAAAGACAAAGCTTAATCGCGGCTTATCACAAAGTAGGGAAAGCTTTATTGTGGTGAATTCTAATCTTGTATATGCCGCTGCGATGATGATTTTTATCTGTTTCGTAGGGTTAATTTCAGGTGTTTTGGAGTTCCCTGTCTAAGTGACGATGCGCCCTCTGACTTGTTTTACAATCATGTTTAAATTCGCTGTTTTACCGCCGCTACTATTGAGTTCAGCACGTATTTTTAATGTAAGAGCGGTATTGCTAGACTGGACTGTAAAAATCGGTGTGCTGAACATATAGGTTCCAGGTGTTGTTGGAAACTTTGGCTCGCTATATTTATTCAACCCTAGATAGGTAATATTTGAGGAGCCTTTATCTTTCACTTCAATCCAGATACCTTCCACATTTTGACCGGAAATAATTTCTATTTCTGCCTCACCAATAACCTGATCACCAACAGAATAATTAATTAGATTATAAGGATAGAACTGAACGTCATCGCTTGATGATTGATTTGTAAAACTTACATTAATTTGCTGAGAGGTTGACGTTGGCTTCGATAATATTCCGCTCGCGCCTGTATCTGTCACGGCATAATAATATTCGGCTAAATCTCCGGTTAAATGACTATTATTAATCCCGCCTGTGCCGGATAAATCAGGGTTTCTTGAGAGATTATTGATGCTCATATCGGGTATATCAAATGGTCCAAAATAATTGTCCAGCTTGATCTTTATAGCATTGGCAATTGACTGGGCGCCTAAAGGGTTAGGATAAAGATAGGCAGTATCATCAATACCTTCACCTTCAAATTTATCAGGGTCAGGGGATGTTGTTCCCGCTAGAATAAGAGAGCTATAAATATCAACAGGAATAATGTCACCGGTTTGAGAGAGTATCCAATTATTAACAGCCTCAAGTTTTATCTGTTTTCCACTATCGAGAGGTGCGCCGTTAATTGTGCTGTCTGAGGATGAATATTTTGTACGAGGCGGGATTGTTAAGGCGACAACTTTTGCGCCAATGGTGTTCGTAATATAATTATAGATAGATTGAAGACCGTTGATCATCTCTGTTTCGGTAGTGCTGGAGGATGTGTCTTTTGTACCTGTAATCACAAAAACAATATCAGGTGTATTTGAAAGAGACGCTAAGTTTGTCTTTGCACTATCTACATCTGCAATATCGGCATTATCAATTCCGAGATTATTGTCTGTTGGAAAATGATATTTCTGGCCTGTCATAAGGTTGACCCAGCCCATAAAACCCTGAGATAAATATTGTAATCCGTTTGAAGATGTATTTTGATAAGCCGTGCTATCGCCTAATATTGCGATTGTTTTGGCAGATATATCCACGACTGATGGTGTATTTTTCGAGATTGAAGCATGCGAAAGTGCGCGCCCTAACTGATAAAGCATAGGTGTGTCTCCTTAATAAATGTCTGTTTTTATATACAAATATAGCGTTTAAGAATTTATTCCTATCAAAAAAAGACGCTTTGTAAAGTATTTGTTTTCATTAAAGGGTAATTTCTTTATCAAAAGATATGGGGTTTTATAAAAGCGTTACTATATACGTCATATTATTGTTCATTGGTGCAGTATTCTATAAGAACGCACAGGCGAACAATTTTTCTTTGTTTCAAAATTTTTTTAGTGACAATAAAATTCAGACTATTTCGATTGAGCCATTCGATCAGTCAATAAAACTGGATTCTGTCTCTCTTCCCTCTTTAGGAGAGTATACCTATGACAACATCCTAAAAAAATTACTAAAGAAAACACAGAAAAATTCTATTCAGAATATATCTTTAAGAAAAGTTGCTTCAACAAAACAGTTTACTTTTGACCAGAGATGGCAAGAGGCCCAAAAGTTACAAAAAAACTGATATTCCCAAAACAATTCATATTGAAAAAGGCGTTATTTATTTTCAAGATCTTGTACAAAGTTCAGATAACATCATGGAAGAAAATGATTATTATGCTGTTCGTCGCCCTATATCAATTGGTATAGATGCAAGCTTAATTATAAAAAATATCGAAAAACCAATCTATCTTATGCAAGATGAGGGAGCGTTTATTGCGTATACAGGGCAATTATTTATTTTAAATTCTACTATTCTAGGATGGAATGAGAAGATTCAAAAACCAGCTACTCTGAATGAGGATTATAAGAATTTCCGTCCTTTTATTACTGCATGGAATGGATCACAAACTTTTTTTGCGAATTCTCACTTTAAACATTTGGGTTATAATGCGCCAAAGTCCTATGGGACAACACTTTCAACGCAGCCTTTTATCGAAGAAATGCTGAATGAAGACAATCTGAAGGCTCCAGAAGGGCAGATTTTAAACTCTTCTTTTGAAGATTTTTATTTCGGATTTTATAGCCATGAGGCGGATAATGTTGTGATCATCGGTAATGATTATAGAGATAATATTATATATGCCATTGATCCGCATGATTGGTCAAAAAACTTAATCATTGCTCAGAATAGAGTTTCAGGAACCAAAATAAAGCACGGTATTATTCTTTCAAGACATGTCACAGACAGTTATGTTTTGAATAACATCGTCACGCATAATGTTGGGTCAGGAATTATGCTTGATCGCCAAAGCGGAAATAATGTTATTGCACATAATCAAATAGAGTTTAATCAGGGTGATGGTATTACTTTATATGAGAGTAGCGATAATTTTCTTCTAAGTAACGTTATAAAAAATAACAGAGTTGGTGTTCGTATTCGCAATAGTCAGAATAATATTATCGCTGGGGGTGAGGTAAGCCTCAACAGCCATCAAGCTTTCATGATTTATAAAGATGATCTTAAGAACACGAACAGAGATTTTAAAAAAGATATTTTTATTGAGCAGGTGAGCGTTAAAATTTCTGATATTGTGACTGAAAGTAACTTAAGTCTGATGAAGACAAACGGATTTGATGAGATTGCGCTATCAAATATAAACTGGCGAAAATCAAGCCTAAAAAAGGATTATTTTCAGGGAGATATTCGCCAGTTCGAAAAGCAAATTACAAAAGCTTTAGAAGAAAATAACTCTATTCAACTTAAAAGTAACTAAGCGGCCTTTTGAGAATTTTCACTTAGAGCTGATAGTACCTCTTCAACATGTCCTGGGACTTTCACTTTACGCCACATATGCTCAATCTTACCTTTTTCATCAATAATGAATGTTGAGCGTTCAATTCCCATATATTTTTTGCCATACATGCTCTTTTCAACCCAGACACCAAATTTCTCGCACACATCGCTCTCCTCATCTGAAGCTAGGGGGAAATTGAGGCCATATTTTTCTTTAAACTTATCATGCTTCTTAACGCTACATTTTGAGATACCAATAATATTCGCGCCAATTTTTTCAAATTGTTTCAAGTGATCGTTAAAAGAGCATGATTCTTTTGTGCATCCCGGTGTGTCATCCTTAGGGTAGAAGTAAATGACGAGCTTTTCGCCCTTATAATCCTTTAATGAGACTTGGCCCTCTCCATCTGTAGGCAGGGTGAATTGAGGGGCTTTATCTCCAATATTTAATTCAGACATTATCTATTCCTGTTGTGTAAAATTAATGGTTTCGCTATGACTATATAAAAGAAATACATCAAATAAAGTTCCAATTTTCATAATGAATCAAGAAACTGAAGATATAAAGAAGCCAGAGAAAAAAGAGCATAGCTTTTCTCTCGCTTTCTTGATTTGCAGACGCACAATTCAAACGGTTTTGATTGTTATTATTATTACTTTGGCAAGTTTATTTGCATTATGGGCCTTATTACAAAAAGGGCCGCTTGACTTATCTTTTGCAAAGAACGAAATTGAGACCCGGGTGAATGCACAGCTTGAAGACTATCAAGTTGATATAGGAACACCTAAGCTTACTTGGCCTAATATCCTAATGCCTTTTATGGTCACAACCGAAGAAGCTAAAATTTTCCAAAATGATCAGGAAGTTTTTTCTATTCAGAATATTGACGTTGCTGTTAATGTTTTACCACTGCTTCAGCAAGAATTTAGTCCCTCTTATATTCGGCTTGATAGTCCAACATTTCGGTTGTCCTTTAATGAAGATGGTATTGATTTATGTTGTGATGAAGTTGAAATAAAAGAAGTAGAAGAGATTGAATCTCAGGAGTCTTTAGCCGAAGAGGTCGAAGAAGATATAGAGATAGAAAAGCTTCAAGATAATTTTGTAGAGGAAGCAGAAGATGTTGTTCGGCAAACACGCCTTAACTTTCGTAAATATCTAAGACAAGCTGCTAACGAAGAGCTAACAGGTCCTTTTAAAATTTTAAATGATTTAAAACAACTCGAAGTAAAAGACGCTGCTTTATTTTTGGAAAAAGAGGGGATGGAAATTGATTTAGGTCGGTTTGATATCTCTTTAAAAGAAAATCAGGCAAACATTAATGGCCAATTCTCTGCGTTTTTACCCCAAGATGAAGAGGAAGAGGCTAAAATTTCCTCTTTTGTTGATTATAGATCATTACAGGATGACTTAACCTTTACTGCAACTATTACGAAACTAAGCTCTCATTATATTAATCAATTTTTGGGTGAGGGTCATATACTGGCTAAGCAAGATTACAGTGTTAATGGTGATGCAAAAATTGCTTTTGATAAAGATTTTAATATTTCATCAGCTTTATTGGCGTTAAGTAGTGAAAATATAACTTTAGATTTACCGGAAACACTTAATCAAAAACTATCAATTAATAATGTAGCCATTCATGCTTTTTTAAATAATCCTGAAAATATTTTAGAAATTAGAAATATAGGCGCATCAATCAATGATGTGCCTCTTACAATCTCAGGTAAAGGTACAATAGATAATCATAAAATAATGCTTCCTATTGAATCTAAAATTTCTGAGGCCGATATTCAAAAAATTTCGGAGCTTATTCCCGACACGGATAAAAGATTATCTCCTCAGGGGTGGATAAAATATCGTATCCAAAAAGCCATACTGAAAGATGTTTTAGTCAATGGTGATTTATCTATTGATCTAGCTCAGGCAGCACAAAGTGTTAACTTTCAAAATATAGGTGCTGAGTTTTCTTTTGAGGATGCGACTATTGCTTTTAGCGATACATTAAAGCCCGCAAGTAATGCCAAGGGATCAGGACGCTATAAAGATGATAAATTATTCATCACCGCAGATACTGGGCGCGTAGGAGAGGTCATTGCAAGCTCCGTCACAGTTGACATGCAAGATATGAGCGTCGTAGGCGGCGGCACTGCTGATATTCAAATAAAAGCAAGTGGGCCTGTTAAATCAGCGCTTGATTTTATCTCGGATGAGCCTATTAATTTTGGAAAAAATATACCTTTTGATAGAAATCAAGTGGAAGGCTCAGTTGATGCAGATATTCGCGTTCAGTTTCCAACTGTTAAAGGACTTAAAGCCGAAGATTTCAAGGTGACTATAAATGGAATAATTAATAACGCCGTTGTCCCCCAACTCATTCAGGGAATGGACTTAGCGGGAGGACCATTCACGCTCGATTATTCAGATAATATTGCAAAGTTAACAGGCGATGGAATTTTATCCACGCAGCCGATTAGCTTCGAATGGCAAAAGAATTTAAAATCAGGAACAAGAGACTTTGATACAAAAATTAAAGCCGACTTAACAGTTGATCAGACAATAAGAGAAGCTTTTGGAATTGATCTTGAAAAATATATTTCTGGATCGCTTCCTATTACCTTAGATTTTAATGATAAGGGGCAAGAAGCTATCTTTAATGTAAAAGGACGTTTAAAAAATTTAGAAATTAATATTGATGAATTTAATTATTCTAAAGCCGCTGACCTGGATGGTGACATATCTTTTGATGGGTTGATTGACGGTGAAGACTTAAAAGAAATAGACAATTTATCCTTACAAACATTTGGCTTGGACTTAAATAATGGCCGTCTTCTATTTGAAAAGATAAATGGGAAGACCGATGTTTCCAGAGGCGAAATTCCTAGTGTAAAGCTAGGGCAATCAGATATATCAGTTGGCTTTGAAATCACAGGAAATAATATCTTAAAAGCGATTGCAACAGGTGACACATTTGATTTAAACAGCGTAATCAAGCCAAAAACAACGACAACAAATGTTATTACAGAGTCTGCAAGACCCCAGCTCATTTCACTAGATACAACAACAATGCGTATGCAAAATGACGTTATTGCGCAAAATCCTAAAATTTATATTGAAACCAATACGCAAGGTCAGCCACGGCGTTTAGAAATGGATGCAAATATCGGAAGCGGGGCAACAATTGTGCGCTTTAAGCCAGAGGGTGACCTTGCCCAACGTAGGCTATTTGTTGAAGCTTTCGATGCGGGAGAGTTTTTAAGAGGTGCTGGATTTTATAAAAATGCTCTTGGCGGATACTTAAAAATTGATGGAGCGCCCGATCCACAAACGGGTCATTTAAATGGAACTGCTTATATTGAAAACTTTAAAGTTCAAGATGCCCCCGTTCTTGCAAAGCTTGTCAATAGTTTGAGTTTGCCAGGTATCTTAGGATTATTAAACGATGAGGGGCTTGCATTTACTCGGCTAGAATCACAAATTGAACTCCGTGTGCGTCCAGAAGGTGACCTTATTGTTATTGATGACGGCCGGACAACAGGGAGCTCTTTGGGCCTAACATTTGGCGGGATTATTGATCGGGCAGAAAATCAAATTGATATTTCAGGAACTGCTATTCCTGTGTCTCAACTCAATAACATTGTTGGAAATATCCCTATCATAGGAGATATTTTGACAGGAGGAGGGGCTTTAGTGGCAGCAACTTATACAATTAAAGGCCCTATTGATGATCCAACAGTAACAGTGAATCCATTATCTGTTCTAGCGCCTGGGATATTACGCCGCATCTTATTTGAAGAAGAAGTTGAAACCAAAGTTAAAAAAGCGGAATAGCTTAAACGGCTTTCACAAGTGCGTGGCGTTTCTTTCCTGAAGAGAGTTTAATAATTCCATCTGCAATATCAGAGTCAGTTACTAATTTATCTTGTTCGCTCACTGAATTATCATTTAATTTTGCACCGCCACCTTTTATCAAACGTTTTACTTCACCTTTTGATTCGGCAAGGCCTGATTGAAGAAATAAGTCAGTAAAAGCTATCCCTTTTTGTAATTCAGAAAGTGAGACTTCAATAGTGGGAAGGTCGTCGCCAATACTCCCTTGTTCAAAAACCTTTTGTGCGGTTTCTTGGGCATCTTCAGCCGAATCTTTTCCATGGCATAGAGCTGTGGCTTCAAAAGCTAAGATCTTTTTAGCTTCATTAATGTCTGAGCCTTCAAGATTCTCTAAACGCTGTATTTCATCCATCGGTAACATAGTGAAGCGTTTTAAAAGCGTTCCCACCATAACATCATCGCAATTTCGCCAGAATTGGTAATAATCGTAAGGGGACAGCATTTCAGAATTGAGCCAGACTGCCCCTTGTTCTGTCTTGCCCATTTTACGGCCATCCGGTGTTGTTAGAAGTGGTGCGGTCAGGGCAAATAATTCCATCTGGTGAGCTTTACGGCCTAACTCAACGCCATTAATAATATTCCCCCATTGGTCAGAGCCACCCATTTGGATGATTGTTCCGTAACGTTTATTCAGCTCAATAAAGTCGTAACCCTGCATAACCATATAATTAAATTCTAAAAGACTAAGCGGGCTTTCCCTTTCCAATCTACTTTTCACTGAATCAAAAGACAGCATACGATTTACTGTAAAATGCTTGCCGTAATCTCTTAAAAAAGAGAGATAATGAAGGCCATCAAGCCAATCATTATTATTCACCATCATCGCATCACTGTCGCCATCCCCATAATGAAGGAATTGCTGAAAGCATGTGCTTTGAATATGCTCAATATTGGCGTTAATTGTTTCGTCATCTAATAATTTGCGCTGCTCATCTTTAAAAGAAGGATCGCCAATTTTACTTGTCCCGCCGCCCATGAGCGTAATGGGTTTATGGCCACATTCCTGAAACCATTTCAGCATCATAATGCCTGTTAGATTACCAACATGGAGAGATTGAGCAGTGGCATCAAAGCCAATATAGGCGCTTTGTAAGCTTTTCATAAGTTGTGCGTCTAGGGCTTCAAAATCACTACACTGGTGAATAAAGCCGCGCTCTGCTAAGATATTTAAGAAATCTGATTTATAACTCATAAGAAATATTTATATCGATGGCTACTGATAAAGTCTACACCGCAATTGGAATGATGTCAGGAACATCCCTAGATGGGATTGATGTCGCATTAGTTCGCACAGATGGAATGGATTTCTGCGAGTTAGAAGCCTTTGAGTGCTTTGAATATTCTGTAGAAACGCGTGAAATTGTTCAAAAAGCCTTTGGCTCAACTGAACCGAATGCTGTGACCCACGCCGCCGAGCAGGAAATTACAAAAACCCATATTCAAGCGATTAAAGCCTTTGGGCAGGACGCGGATATTATTGGATTTCATGGGCAAACTATCCTGCATGATCCTGCCCGTAAGATAAGCTGGCAAATCGGTGATCCGGGGCAGATTGCGATTGAGACCGGCATCGATGTGATTGGAGATATGCGCCAAGCCGATATTCAGGCTGGCGGGCAGGGGGCGCCGTTACTGCCTTTATGCCACCGCGCATTTTCGCAACATATAGAAAAACCAATCGCAATTTTGAATTTAGGCGGTGTTGGTAACATTACATTCTTGGGGAAAGAACGCAGGGATATTCTGGCTTTTGATACTGGTCCAGCTAACGCGCTTATGGATGATTTTATAAAATCAAAAACAGATAAAAGCTATGATCTTGATGGCACTTTAGCTTCAGCGGGTCGAATTGATAAAACTCTTTTGCAAAAATGGCTTACAAACTCGTATTTTGAAACAAAGCCTCCTAAATCACTTGATCGGGATGAATGGAATGTCTCTGAAATTCAAAATATGAATTTGGAAGATGCAATTGCCACGCTGGCAATGTTTACAGTTCTGTCTGTTCAAAAAGCGTTTAATTTTTTACCGCTTTCACCAAGGACGCTCTATGTGGCAGGCGGTGGGCGTAAAAATAGATTCATTATGCAGAAAATGAATGAGTTATTTTCTTTTCCCGTTCAGCTAGTTGAAGATATTGGCTGGAACGGTGATGCTCTAGAAGCTCAAGGCTTTGGCTATTTAGCTGTTCGATCTTTAAAAGGGTTAGCTTTGACATTGCCGACGACAACAGGAATTTCTGAGCCGATGAGTGGCGGCGTTCTTTATAAAAGCCGTATTACAAACGCTAAAACAGCCTAAAAATCCAATCTTGTACTTCATAGGGATCATGGTAGGATCACGCGTAATAAAATAACGGATAATAAACATGAAAAGACTCGGATTAATAAAGAGGTTAGAGGCAGGCGAGCCAATTCTTCATGCCGGTGGATATATGTTTGAATTTGAACGCCGTGGCTACCTACAAGCAGGTAGCTTTGTTCCTGAAGTTGTTTTAGACCACCCTGAGGTTGTTGCACAACTCACGCGTGAATTTGCACGATGCGGTGCGGATATATTGCTTGCTTTTACTTACTACGGTCATCGTGAAAAAATGCGTATTATTGGCAAGGAGCATCTTCTGGAGCCTTTGAACAAAGAGGCATTAAAAATCACTCTTAAAGTTCGCGAAGAGTTTCCTGATAAATTGGTTGCTGGAAATATTTGTAATACAAATTTGTATGAAAAAGATAACCCAGAAAGCTATAAGCAAGTTCAAGCGATCTTTGAAGAACAAATCGGATGGATTGCTGAAGCGGGTGTAGATTGCATTGTTGCAGAAACATTTTCTGATATTGGCGAAGCCGAGATGGCTTCACAAATTGCTCAAAAATTAGGGGTTCCGATTATTATTTCCGGTGTTTTATACGGCAAAAAAGAGAAGTTTCGCGATAGTGATAATCATTTTGTAGATGATTTAAAATCCTTACAAGATAATGGTGCAGATATTGTTGGGCTGAACTGTCAGCTTGGACCACAAACGATGCTTCCTTATTTAAAACAGCTTTCTGAAAAAATTAAAAATAATCGCATCGGCGCGTTTCCCGTGGCCTACCGTACAAATGAGACTTATCCTAATTTTGGAAAAATTATTGATCAAGATTTATGCTGTCCACAAAGACTGCCGCTTGAGCGAAATAGTTACCCCACAGGATTAGATCCGTTTCTTGTGACTCGTTATGAAATGGCAGAGTTTACACGTCAATGTATTGATATGGGTATTCATGTTATTGGGACATGCTGCGGCGCAGGTCCACACCATGTCAGAGCTATGGCTGAGGAATTAGGGCGGACGACACCAGCCTCACAATATTCACCTGATATGAGTAAAAATGCGTTTTATGGAACAGATCCTAGCTTGAAAAAATACAATACCGAATTTGAAGATTTTCAATGAGCTCCATCATTTTAGCTGATCAAGATTCTATTCAAAAAGCCGCTGACAAGATTAAAAAGGGTGAGATTGTTGTCCTGCCAACAGAGACAGTTTATGGCCTAGGGGCTGATGCGACCAATACTAAAGCGGTTCAAAAAATATTCGATGCCAAACAAAGGCCTGCGATTAACCCACTCATCATTCATGTTGTTGATAAAAGTGATGTTGATCTCTATGCAGAGCAGAACGAAATTTCAAAAAGACTGATAGAGATTTTTTGGCCAGGGCCTTTAACGCTTATTTTAAAATCAAAAGCTAGTCATATTTCACCGCTTGTAACTGCTGGGCTTGAGACAATTGCTATTCGTATGCCAGAGCATCCTGTGATGAGTCAGGTGATAGAAAAAGTGGGAAGTCCCATTGCCGCGCCGAGTGCAAATAAATCAGGTGAGCCAAGCGCAACAACCCCTAAAGATGCGGCGGCGAGCCTCGGTGACAGCGTTGATATGATTTTGGCTGCAGGAAAATGCGATGTAGGTCTAGAGTCAACTGTGATCGATATCAGTGATGATATTCCAACTATTTTAAGACCAGGCGCTATTTCACAAAAACAAATTCAAGAAGCGCTCAATATTCAAATTGAAGTCAATGAAAGCTCTTCAAATAAACCAAAATCTCCTGGCCAACTTTTAAAACATTATGCGCCCTCCATTCCAGTTCGCCTTAATGCTGTTGATGTAAAAGAGGGAGAGGCACTCCTTGCTTTTGGCTCTCTAAAATTTATGGGCATTGAAGGCGGCGGGTTTGCAAAAGACTTACCCGATCATCAAATAATGAATTTAAGTGAAGCAACAGATTTAGATGAGGCGGCGCGTAATTTATTTACGATGTTAAGAGCGTTAGACAAGCCTGAATTTAAAGCTATTGCTGTTATGAATATCCCTGATGAAAATATTGGAATAGCGATTAATGAGAGGCTGAAACGTGCTGCTCAGCAATAACTTATTTGAGTAAATCAATCAGCATTGCTGAAGGATTTGTAATCTTTGAGTAGAAATCTATAGGCGACATTCCGCTATTTGTAATTGTTCGTCTTGTTTCAAAATAATCATCGACAAAAGACGATAAGATTGATGCTTGTGGGCGTAAGGGGAGAACTGTAGTCGGCTCTTTTAAAGAAAAAGTAATATGTTGATATCCAGATTTTCTTCTTAGCGGCGTTTCTATTGTCTCAGATGTTCCAATATTTGAAAATTTCTTATCGAAGAATTCATAGACTTGCTGAAGTGTCTTTTCATAGCCTGTTTGAGAGTCATAGAAAACGTTGCGATTTGCGCGTGCCTCTTTTGGAAAAATATGCGCCGCAATTGCATCAGGATTTTTTTCTAATTGAGATAAAAATGCACTCGCACCTCGTGCCCCCATAAAATGAGCAAAATATAATTCTGTATCCCCGATTTCACTTTTAATATTTTTTTCAAGATAGTTCTTATTCTCTTGAGCAAATTCGGCCGCCATCATGGATGCGGCTTTAGGGTCGTTTCGTAAATTGAGAAGTTGTTCACGGCTTTGATTAGGATTAATGCCGTGCTTTTCGCCATGTTTATTAACCATATCAAGCCATGTACGCTCGATAAACTGGAATAAGCCTGTTGCGCTGCTGGTTCTGGCTTTTGCATCGATTTGAAAGCTGCTCTCTGCTGCTGCTTTTTCCAGTAAATAGGAAAAACTTACCCCTGTTTTACGGCTGGCGTTTTGGATAGCGTTCACTACATTCGTAGGCGCACGTTGCGTTAGAGCAGCTAAAGCGTTGTTTTCTAATGAATTTATTGCGTTTTGCATGACGAGATAGAAAGAATTCCTTAATTAAACTCAAGGTATAATATTTCAAGTGTTGTGCCAGTTTGAGCTGATCTTTTACTTTATTCGGTTGCAATGCTGATTTATCATGGAATTTCAATGATTTGAGGAGTCATAGATGTCTGATTATTCCCCGCCTATTGCCGATATGAGATTTATCTTAGAGCACGTGATTGAGAGTGATCGCCTGCCAGAGCATGAGGATTTAGGCCAGCTTGATGGAGATATGATGTATAGCGTTTTAGAGCCAGCGGCCAAGCTCGCTTCAGAGGTTCTTGCCCCACTTAATAAAACAGGAGATGAGCAAGGTGCAACTCTCAACAACCATGATGTAACAACGGCGGATGGTTTTAAAGAAGCTTATAAAGAATATAGAGAAGGGGGATGGAATGCTGTTCCATTTCCTTCAGAATATGGGGGACAAGATCTTCCTTGGACGGTTGCTTTTCCAATACAAGAAATGTGGCAAGGCGCCAATATGTCATTTGGATTATGCCCGCTTTTAAATCAAGGGGCGGTTGATGCTATCGAAGCACACGGATCGCAAGAGCAAAAAGACTTTTATCTAGAAAATCTTATTTCCGGTGAATGGACAGGGACAATGAATTTAACAGAGCCTCAGGCAGGGTCTGATTTATCTGTCATTCGGACGAAAGCAGAGCCCCAAGATAATGATAGTTACAAAATTTTTGGGCAAAAAATTTATATCACTTATGGAGAGCATGATTTTGCAGAGAACATTATTCATCTTGTTTTGGCAAGATTGCCTGACGCCCCTGAAGGCGTAAAAGGGATTTCGCTTTTTATCGTTCCAAAGTTTTTAGATGATGGCGCGCGCAATGACGTGAAATGTACAGGTATTGAGCATAAGCTTGGCATTCATGCTTCCCCTACTTGTACTATGCAATTTGGTGATGACGGGGGAGCGATAGGTTATTTAGTTGGCGAGCCGAATGAAGGTCTGAAATATATGTTTACAATGATGAATAACGCTCGTCTATCTGTTGGCTTGCAAGGTGTGGCTATATCAGAAAGAGCTTACCAACATGCATTGTATTACGCGAAAGACCGCGAGCAAGGCACCTCAATTACAGATAAAACCAAGCGCGTGAGTATTGTTGAGCATGCCGACGTAAAACGCATGCTAATGACTATGAAAGCACAAACTGAAGCCATGCGAGCTCTGACTTATGAGGCCGCGCTTTGCCTTGATTTAGCCAGAACAGGTAATCATGAAGCGCAAGAGCGTGTTGATTTACTCACACCCATTGTAAAAAGCTATGCAACAGATATGGCCGTTGAATTAACGTCAATTGGTGTGCAAATTCATGGTGGTATGGGCTTTGTTGAAGAAACAGGCGCTGCACAATATTATCGAGATGCCCGTATTTTACCAATTTATGAGGGAACAAATGGAATTCAAGCTTTAGATTTAATGTTCCGCAAATCCTTAAGAGATCAAGGAGCAGCGGTTAAATCTTACTTATCAGAAATCAATTCTTTTTTAATGGATTTAGGAGCAGCCTCTCATACTCAAATTATAGATATTCATCATCAACTCGATGATGCGGTTTTAGACCTTACAGAAATCGTGACATGGATTGAAGCTAATGCGCAAAACGCAGAAGTCTTATCTGCATCATCTGGTTATTATCTGAATGCCTTCGCTGTTGTAGCCGGCGGGTATATGCTTGCAAAATCAGCGTTAAGTGCGCAAACTATGCTAGACGCTGGAGAAGAGGATGAAAAATTTTTAACACAAAAAATAATGACTGCACAATTTTATGCGCATCATGTTTTACCAAAAATAAAAACTTATAAAGCTTCAGTTTTAAAAGGATCAGAACAGACTTTGAAATCCGTCTTGTAGAGGGTTTTGTTGTTCTCTTTTACAAGAGACCATTGCATTGACTTTCATTCTTTCGATACGTCTAATTGCTAAACTAGGTGTGTCTTCAAAATTGATGGCTGTTTTATTTGCAACACATTGGCAATATTCATCGATCTCTTCTTGCGATCGTCCGTTAAAAGGGTTTGTTTCAAAACGCAGGCATGTCTCGTAACTATTGCCCGCTATTGCAACTGAATTAATACATTTGGATTCTTCGTCACTATAGATATCTTGTAATATAACTGTCTGTGGCTTTAATCTTGGTTCATCGCGTGCTTCCCTAAATGCGCCCGCAACACATGAACAATTAAAATATACGCGTTGAAAAGCGTTATTGCTGCAGCGTCTAAAGATTTCCATGGCTTCTTTATCTTTCTCTTCTTCTGAAAAAACGCCATCATCTTGCATGTAGTAAAGACTGTCTTTTACGCCGCGAGACCACTCCCGTTCTGGCATAACAAATTCCATGTCTGGGTCATACATAGACCCAGGGGAATAAAAAAGCTCTTCTCCTGCACTACTTATAGACGGTAGGATAAGGCACAAGCATAGTATTGAAAAAAAACAATTTTTCATGATTTAATTTTATCACAATGTGCGATTAAAATAAAAAAATAGTGCGTAATCTATGCAGCTTTTGACCCGCGTATCTTTTGGAAAAGCCCTTGGAACCCAGAAGAGCTCTCATCTGAGGCAGAGCTATTTGATGTCTCATCTTTTTTCTGATTCTGGTTTTCAGATTTTTCTTTCATCTTTTTCATACGTTCAGCAAGGATTTGCTCTTTACGCTTTTGCGCTCTTTCTTCACGGGCTTTTAATTCAGCCTTATAATCTTCAGCTTGTTTTTGTGAATATTGGCTTGTGATCAGAATTTGCTGCGCTTGTTTTTGCCATTGATCACGTTGAGCCTGCATATCTTCAAAATTTGTTTGAAGTTGCTCAAGCTGTCCCTCAAGCATTTTAATGCGCATTTTTAAGCGCTCCATCTCTAAAAGGTCCGCAGCTTTTTGAAGTTCGTCTTCAACTGAAGATGTTTGTTGTTTTTCAGCAGTCGGAGCTTTGAGACCAAAAACACGTTCTAATTCTGAGACATCAATTGTTCGACGATTATTATTATCAAGCTCGTAAGAGAGCTTTCCACTATTCATTGCTCTTTGAATAGTTGATTTAGATTTTCCAGTTAATTCAGCAGCGCGCTGAGCTCCTACTTTCGCCATGAGTCTTCCCCTGATTTCATATATATAGATATGTCATAATCAAAAAGAGAGGAAATTACAAATTTTATTTTCCCTATTACGGGAAATATCCTTATTTTTCCTCTTTGAGTCTATCCGTCATAAGCTGTGTTAGCCTTTGCCATTGCGAGCCTGAGAATAAATGAGCGTAAATGAATGGTAACCATCCTTTTGCGCGCCATTCTAAGAAGACTTTATCATCAAGCTTGCTGAGCTTTTCTTCATCAATGATACGGAAACCAGCAAAATTAATACGTTTTCCGCCTGCAATTTGAATTTCAGCCTGTCTTTCTACCAATAAGTCTGCTTCGTTCATAGCTTGACCAAATTGCATCGTTTGTTGAGCTGCAGCATGGTAAGATTTACAAAATTCTAAGGCATTTTGTGATAGTTGTGAGGGTTTTCCTTCTTTATCAAAAAAAGGCTGATCGCCGCCTGACTCAATAATATCTTGGTCAAGATCAATACAGAGTGACAATTGATCCTTTCCTGGAATTTCAGAGAAAATGAAAGGATATCTGCGGATATATGCAGGGATGTACGTATTTTGTGTCCATTGATCTTTATCGTCTAAAAATAGATTTTCGTTATCACGAAGGCCAAGAATAGCAACGGGCGTAGCTGATTCATCGGGCGCAAAGCCAATCGGGTAGTAATGGCAAATTTGTGGCATCTCAATCATATTGATTGGAACAGCGTTTACGCCACGCGTAAATCCAAGACCAAAGTTAACTTTTAAGCCTAAATCTTTATGTTCTTTTGCATCGAGTGGAATAGGGGCGTTATAAAATAGAGGTAAAGGCGCCTGGTTAGATTGAGCATCAGAGGGCTCTTTTGCATCTTTTCCATTTGCTGATTTCTTTGTATCTTTTTGCTTTGCAGGCATTATTTTACATCCCTAATTTGATTAATTTCATAACATATTACTAGGAATGAGTATGAATGCAATCAAAAGCAATGATTTCATGCTAATAAGCAGCTTGAAAGACTAGAAAAGCCTTGTTTTTATTGCTTATAACGGGGTAATTTGCTGTACGTTTTTAAATAAGTAAGGACAGATTATGCGTCTTGTAATGGTAGGAACCGGATATGTAGGGCTTGTGTCAGGAACATGCTTTGCAGAGTTTGGAATTGATGTGACATGCGTTGATAAAGACTCTTCAAAAATAGGGGCTCTGGAACAAGGAATTATGCCTATCTATGAGCCTGGTCTTGATGATCTAGTAGAAAAGCAAGTCAAAGCGAAAAGATTGTCTTTTACAACCAATCTAGATGAAGCGCTGGCTAAAGCTGACGCGGTCTTCATTGCTGTGGGAACACCGCCCCGTCAAGAAGATGGCCATGCTGATCTTACATACATACATGAGGCAGCTAAGTAAATTGCGAAAACGGTGGAAGGATATACAGTCATTGTAACAAAATCGACTGTTCCAGTGGGCACAGCGCGCGAAGTTGAAGAGATTGTAAAGCAGCATAAAAAATCTAATTCAGAAATTGATGTCTGCTCAAATCCAGAATTTTTGCGAGAAGGCTCAGCAATTAAAGATTTTATGTTTCCTGATCGTGTTGTGATTGGAACTGATTCAGAAAAGGCGGCCGCAGTTTTAAAAGAAATTTATCGCCCGCTTTATATCAATGAAACACCTATGGTGATTACAACACCTGAAACATCTGAGATGATTAAATATGCAGCAAATGCATTTCTTGCAACGAAGATTACATTCATTAATCAGATTGCAGATTTATGTGAGGCTTCAGGTGCCAATGTTCAGCACGTAGCCCGTGCTATGGGTTTAGATGGCCGCATCGCACCAAAATTTTTGCATGCAAGCCCAGGATATGGAGGGTCATGCTTTCCAAAAGATACATTGGCTCTCTCACAAACAGGTAGAAAATTAAATGCGCCTCAGACAGTTGTTGAGTCAGTGATTGAAGCCAATAAGCAAAGACAAAAAAATATGGCGCAAAAAGTGATTCATGCATGCGGCGGTTCAGTAGAGGGGTTAAAAATTGGTGTTTTAGGGGTTGCCTTTAAAGCAAATACAGATGATGTAAGAGATGCGCCTTCACTGACGATACTACCTATTTTGCAAGAAGCAGGCGCGCAAATTGTTGCCCATGATCCCCAAGCTATGGAAGAAGCCGCAAAAATTTTGAAAAATATTGATTGGAAAAACGATCCTTATGAAGTGACTGAGGATGCTGATGCATTAATCTTAATGACAGGCTGGAATGAATTTAGAGGGCTGTCAATAAAACGCATTGGTAAGGCCATGAAAACCAAACGTATGATTGATATGCATAATATTTATAAAACAAATGTTATGCAGGAACATGGTTTCCATTACGTTTCGGTTGGTCGTCCAGAAGTACAGATCGAAAATACTCAAGCTTTAAGAAAAGTATCGTAAATTAAATGAATAGCTCCCTCGATGAATTAGAAGCGCGATCAATTTATATTATTCGTGAAGCCTATGCGAAGATCGACCCTATGGCGATGTTATGGTCGATTGGCAAAGACTCAACCGCAATGCTTTGGCTTGTGAAAAAAGCATTCTTTGGTCGTGTTCCGTTTTCTCTGGTTTTGCTTGATACACAAATGGAGATGGATGAAGTCTATGTATTTAGAGATAAATTAGTGAATGAATGGGACTTACCTATTATTAATCATCCGTGCCCTCCAGAAGATCAAATGGATGAAAATCTTCCGCCTGCAACGCGCGTAGCAATGCGTAAAACAGAAGGTTTGAAGTCTTTATTGAAACATCAAAAATATAAAGGAATTATTTGTGGTATACGTCGTGACGAGCAAGGTTTGCGTGCAAAAGAACGCGTCTTTTCCCCGCGATCTTTAGATGGAAGCTGGAATTTTAAAGATCAGCCAGCTGAGTTTTGGGATCAATATAAAACTGAAGTTCCCGATGAATGTCATGTTCGCATACATCCTATTTTACATTGGACGGAAGTGGATATTTGGGAATATACAAAGCGTGAAAATATTCCCGTTTGTGATTTATACTTTGCAAGAGATGGAAAGCGGTATCGATCATTGGGGGAGAAAAATATTACCCATCCTGTCGAGAGCAATGCATCAAATATTGATGAAATTATTGAAGAGCTGAAAACAACAAAAACATCTGAGCGTGCTGGGCGTTCAATGGATAAAGAGACAGAAGATAGCTTTGAAAAGCTAAGGTCTCAGGGGTATATGTAAGATATGGCTTCATCTGAAAAAAAATTAAACGTTGTTATTGTTGGGCACGTTGATCATGGAAAATCAACGCTCATCGGGCGTCTTCTTCATGATACAAAATCTTTGGAAGATGGGAAATTTGAAGAGCTTCAAGAGATTGCTAAAAAGCGTAACATCCCTTTTGAATGGTCTTTTGTGTTGGATGCGTTTCAGGCAGAGCGGGATCAAGCGGTTACGATAGATACGACGCAGATTTTCTTTTCATCAAGTAAAAGACAATATGCGATCATTGATGCGCCTGGACATCGTGAATTTTTAAAAAATATGATTTCTGGTGCAGCGCAAGCCGATGCAGCCGTTCTTGTTGTTGACGCTGAAGAAAGTGTGCAAGAGCAAACAAAACGCCATGCATATATGCTTTCACTTTTAGGAATTTCCCAGCTTTGTGTCGTCGTTAATAAAATGGATAAAGTTGATTATAGCGAAGACACTTATAAAAAGATAGTTGGTGAAATTGAAAATTATTTGAAAGACTTAAATCTACAGCCAGATATTATTATTCCTGCGTGCGCCCGTGAAGGGGAGATGATCGTTGAAAAAAGCGATAACCTTAGTTGGTATCAGGGCCCTACGCTTATAGAAGCTCTTGATAGCTTTTCAGTGCAAGATTCCGTTTCATCAGATAAATTACGCTTTCCTATTCAAGATATCTATCGCTTTGACGAAAAAAGAATTTTAGTAGGACGTATTGAAACAGGGCAATTAAAATTGGGCGATACGCTTTTATTTTCACCGACGAATGAGAAAGCAAAAGTGATATCAATTGAAAATTGGCCCCACTATGAATCAGCCAATCTTGCAAAAGCTGGCCAATCAATTGGGATTACATTAAGTGAAAGAATTTTTGTTGAGAGGGGGCATGTAGGTGCTCACGAAGACAACCTGCCTATGCTTAGTAATGTTTTTCGAAGCAATCTATTTTGGTTATCGGATGAGCCTTTAAAAATTGGAAATTCTTATAAAGTGTGTTTTGGAACAATTGAATCCAATATTACTGTTCAATCGATTGATAAAGTGATTGATACTGGAACATTAGAATCAATCAATACTAATAAAGTTGAAAAAAATAATGTGGCTGAAGTCACATTTAGAAGCCGTGATCAATTACCTATTGATGCACATACTGAAAATAATCGTATGGGGCGTGCCGTATTTTATTATAAATCGAATGTTGTTGGCGGAGGCTTGATTAATATGGATGGTTATGCCGATCAACGCACAAATGAGCAACCAAAATCAGATTATATTTATAAAGTTAGCCATGCCGTAACACCGGAAATGCGCGCAAAACGTTTTGGCTATTATGGGGGTATTTTCTGGTTTACGGGTTTATCTGGATCAGGAAAATCAACATTGGCAGTCGCCGCAGAAAAAGAGTTATTTGATCGCGGATTTAACGCCTATGTTTTAGATGGTGATAATGTGCGCTATGGCCTCAATGCTGATTTAGGATTTTCACCGGAAGACAGAACAGAAAATATTCGCCGCGTAGGTGAAGTTGCCGCATTACAAGCAAACTCTGGTGTGATTGTTTTATCAGCTTTTATTTCTCCCTATCAGGCAGACAGGGAAAAAGCGCGTTTGGCATCGCCGCAATTTTTTCATGAAATTCATATTAAAGCTGATTTAGAAACTTGTGAGAGGCGTGATCCAAAAGGGCTTTATCAAAAGGCGCGTGCGGGAGAAATTAAAGAATTTACAGGAATTGATTCACCATATGAGCCACCAAGTGACCCTGATCTTATCATTGATACGATGGCGAACGACATTGAAACATGTGTTCATCAAATTGTGAATTACGTTTTAGAAAATGTGCAGGCTCAATCACAATCAGAAAAAGTGATTGATATCAAAGAGGGTAAAACTATTGCCGGCTAGCCGTATTCTCAATCATCTTCCTGCACTTTGTAATCAAATTCGCCGCGTTGCTATAGAGGCGGGTAATCTCACATTAGATTATTTTGAAGAAGCGGGATTTGACCATGCTTCACAAAAAGATGATGGATCTCCTGTTACGATTGCCGATCAAAAAGCTGAAGAGTTGATTGAAAAGGCGTTAAAAGATATTACCTCTGAAGTGCTTATTCTGGGAGAGGAGGCGGCATCCGAAGGCTATCGTCCAGATCTATCAAACGAAGAATATTTCTGGCTTGTTGACCCTTTAGATGGAACAAAAGAATTTATTAGTGGTAGTGGTGAGTACACAGTCAATATTGCTCTCATTCACAACAAAAAGCCTGTTTTAGGCGTTGTTTATGCCCCTGTTCATGGTGAATTATATGCAGCAAGTGGAGAAGGCACAGCCATACGCTGGTTGGAGGATAGTGATAAAGAAAAACCAATTTCTACAGGCCGTTTAAACGATAAGGGATTGATTATTGTATCAAGTAAATCTCATGGAAAAGGCGAACGCCTTGATCATTTCCTTTCTCATTACAAAGTTAAAAAACAAATTAAGCGCGGAAGCTCTTTAAAAATTTGTTCTGTTGCAAGCGGGAAAGCCGATATGTATCCGCGCTTTGGACTAACATGTGAATGGGACACGGCTGCTGCTCATGCCATTTTAAATGCGGCCGGAGGAGTTCTTACAGATATTCAAGGCCAAGAATTATCTTATGGAGGTACTGATCCTAAATTCTTAAATCCTGAATTTATTGCCCGCCATGCAGATATAGAACTACCGCAAGATAGTCTCTAATCTTCATCACTTTCACGCTGAGTAGGAGGTCTCTGTACGCGCCGCGCTGTACTTCCTCCCATGCTTGCTCCACCTGGACCTTTGGGAGCAGGGCCTACAGGCTGAGAAACGGCTTCTTGAGACATTTGCGGGACTTGTGGTCCTTTTGGTCCAATCTCCATCAATGGCTGGCGCTGTAATTTTGCAGAATATTCTAAAGCCTTTGTGTTAGCGCCTTTCAATATGGATTGGCTGTCACCTTCATCACTTAAGTCATCGCGGTGTAAAGCTTGAGCAAATTGGCTGCTTTTAATGAAACCATCAAAATGTTTAAGCACACGCATGGGTTTATCAACACCAGCAAGGCTAATATTCGTCTCCTTGTAAGGATCATTCAAAATCATAAGGGGAAGGCGTAGCGTTTCCTGAATTTGATTTCCATCTAGAATACCAGCATAAAAAGCATGACAAAAAACAAGATTTTGAGTGAGACTAGGATCAACATTGATATTACAATGAAACGGATCGCTCTTGATAAATTCTATCGTAAGCAGAGCTGTTTCAGCGTCATACAGAACCCCAACCGGGTAATCTTCAAACTCACCTCGGGCAATGAGGCCATATTCCCCTGAATTTGTTGTAAAAAGATCTATATTCATTATATTTAAAACGCTCCCACTATTCTTATAAAAGGCACTATAACTCTATTTATCTTTAAAATACAAAACTATGGAATTTTGGCTATGAAGTCTATATTCTTTGGCCAAATTTGATAAGGAGACATCATGAAAATAGCTGTAACCGGGGGATCAGGATTTATTGGTCAGAGATTGGTCAAAAGACTTGAAAAAGCTGGGCACCAAATCGTCAATATTGATAGCGAAGACCCAGATAATCCGATTGATATATGCTATGAACAAGCCCTAGAGAAATCTCTAGAAGGTTGTGATGCTATATATCATTTGGCGGCGGCTCACCGTGACGATATTTCTCCCAAATCGATCTACTATGATGTAAACGGACAAGGAACAAAAAATATTATTCAAGCTGCAAAGGCTCATAATATTCAGCGTATTATTTTTGCAAGTACTGTCGCTGTTTACGGCTTAAACGCAGGAGAGGCTAGTGAAGAGACAAAGCCTGAACCTTTTAATGATTACGGGAAGAGTAAATTAGAAGCTGAACAATATTTAAAAGCGTGGCAATCAGAATCAGATGATCATATTTTAAGTATTATCCGCCCCGTTGTTGTCTTTGGCGAAGGTAATAGGGGGAATGTTTATACTCTCATGAAACAAATTGCAGGCAATAAATTTATTATGATTGGAAAAGGTCAGAATAAAAAATCGATGGCTTATGTTGAGAAT
>JBCCKS010000002.1:0-85728 GCA_039027295.1 Pseudomonadota bacterium | reverse complement strand
TAAATTTTGGTACAATAGTTGGTGGCTCTGCAACAGGTAGTGCCACCATTAATGTTGCAGGAGCCAGAACAGCAGCTGGCGGTATAACACTTGTTACGGGTGCAGGGCTCGAACAGCAAGGGATTATAACCGTTTCTGGATCAACAGGTTTCGCTATTGATTTGAGCATGAGTGCCACAAGCTTTATCCTAGACAATGGAGCGGGAGACAGCATGACTGTAGATAGTTTTAATGTTGTGGTCAGTGACGGTACGCCGACAAGAGAGACTATTACCTTAGGAACAACTACCGAAACTTATTCGATAGGAGCCACTTTAAGAGTGGGAATTAACCAACCAGGAGGAACATATACCGGAACTTACGGTGTCGTTGCAAATTATCAATGAAATATCTGAATTTTTACTTACTCGGTTCGTTTATTTTTTTTGCTGTTGTAGGTTTTGCAGCAAAAGAAACTTTGGCTCTCGCGATTACAGAAAAAAGAGTTGTTTTTGAAGGACCAAAACGTTCTCAGGTCATAACAATTATAAATAGATCAGATGAAACCAAGACTTACAGGCTTGGGTGGCGGCATTTAACAATGACTCAAAAGGGGCTTAAGGATATTCCTGAAGATGCGCCTTTGCCTCCTGAAATAAAGCCTGTGACTGATATGGTTAAATATGCGCCAAGGCGTGTAACTTTAGGGCCTAGAGAAACTCAAGATATAAGAATGCTTGTTAGAATGCCTGCAGGATTACCCGATGGCGAATACCGTTCTCATTTCTGGATTAGACCAGAAGGAAATACAGAGAAATTTCGCCGCCAAGTGGAAGAAGAAGCTGAAAAAGATGGTCGTAAATTTGGTATTGCAATACAGATGCTAGCAGGCATAACGCTGCCCGTCATTGTTCGAAAAGGGAATATTGATGCTGAATTATTTATAGAAAATTTTTCAGCACAACAATCTCCTGGCTTTGTGAATGTTAATTTTGATTTAGTCCGACAAGGCGAAAGAAGCGTCTATGGAGATATAAACTATATTTGTAACCCAGGGTCTGAGCAGGAATATACTCTTCGTCAGCAAAAGGGGATGGCAGTTTATGCAGAAACGTCTTTGCGCCGCTTCGACCATCGGTTTGAGAAGCCTCAAGACTCGGGAAATTGCTCTACTCTTACAATTCGGTTCAGTGAGACAGAGGGGAATGTCAGGAAAGAAAAAGCAATTTCCATAGATCAAACTGTGAATGTAGCTACACTCTAATAAATACTATCGTAACTTTTAATTAAGCGCCTGTTAAACATCAGTTTTTTCAGGTATTCTTGTTATTGGATGATTCTATCCACAACCTTAGCCACATCTGGCAAAATTTATTATGAAAACAGATACTTTGGAGCGAAGAGTTTTGACTCGTGCCATGACTTACTTTTTTGTCGTGGCTCTATTCATTGGGCTTGTAAATTCTGCATATGCACAATCTATCCAAGATGAAGATAATTTTAATTCGGAAGATTTAGTATTGGCTGTTTTTGTAGATGGTAAAATCATTTCGGCAGGTATTTTTGCCGTTCTGAATAATGGAAGGGTTTATCTTCCAGCAAAAGAGCTTTCAGATCTTTTTGGATTTAATACGGATTTAAACTTATCAAATAGAACAATATCGGGTGAGATATCTTCGCTCGATCAAAGTTTTAAGATTAATACTCTGGCGAATGAACTTATATTTAATTCCAGATCTGTCCCGTTACCATCTAATGCAGTTTTAGATAATACAATTGCTGGCGATGACCTTTATGTGCTTTTAGAATTATATAATGAAATTTGGCCATTAGAATTCAGTGCTGATTTAAGCAGTTTAACTCTAAACACAACAACTGATTCTTCTCTTCCTTTTCAAGATTTTTTAAAGCGAAAAGAAAACCAACAAAAGCTGGTTGAAAAAAGAGAAGCAGCTTTACTTGAAGAAAAGAAGGATTACACATTCGCCCCTTATCCCTATCAATTGATAGGAAGGCCAAGTATAGATTTACAATTTAGAACAGGATTTGATGGGCAGGTTGATAATATAGAATCTGATTTAGTTGTTTCGGGTGTGCAAGACCTTATGTTTGCCAGTATGGATTTTTCATCATCGATTGCGCATACCGGCAGTCAAGTAGATCGGCCAGATAGTATACGTCTAAGGTTTACAAGAGAAGATATTTACGATGGTGCACTACCTTTTGATCTTGAGAGAGTGCAGGCGGGAGATGTTTCCATTCAAAATAGAGATTTGGTCTCTTCTAATACAAGAGGCCGGGGACTTACATTTTCTACTGATAAGAATAGGTCTGGTAACTTTGATACAGTGACAATTGAAGGGATAGGAATTCCTGGCTATGAGGTGGAATTATATCTCAATAACCAGCTTATAGATTTTACTGAGATTGATGATAGCGGTATTTACGAATTTGAAGATGTAAATATATTCTTTGGCAACAACGTTATTCGTACAGTTTTATACGGCCCTCAAGGACAACTCGAGGAAAGAGTAGAGAGTTACTTTTTCGGATCCAATATGTTGCGGCCCGGTGAATATAGTTTGTCAGGTGGAATACTGGATCAAAACCAAGACCTTATCCCGATTGATGAAAGAGACGACGCGCGTTTAGAAGGACTAAACGCTAATCTATTTGGGGCCTATGGAGTTAATCAACGCCTAACAGCCTTTGCGTCAGCGAGCACAATTAAAGATAGATCTGCTGATTTAGGAGAAGATGACGTATCGAGGCAATATATTTCTATAGGGGGAATTACAACGCTTCCCACTGGTTTTTTACAAGGTGAAATTTATCAAGAATTGTCTGGGGGCACAGCTGCTGAGTTAAGAACAGGGGCTTCATTTAAAGGATTTAACTTTAATTTTCGAGGCGCTCTTTTTAGTGATTTTGAAAGTCCGGAAGCGGATAATGGTGATCGTAAAAAAGTCACCGAATTAGAAGGAAATATTATTAAGAATTATAGAATTCCTTTTGGATCTGGCCGGTCAGAGATTTCGGCTGATTATCTAGAAAGAGAGGACGGAACAGAAGTTACAAACGTTTCATATCGCCAAACCGCAAGAATTAAATCAACATCCTTAGCAAATAATATAAGAGCGAACTTTGTAGATGGAAATAGAACAACGAATGGTTCTTTTTCAACTACAACGCGACTTGATCGTTTTCGTTTGAGAAACGCTATTAGTTATAATGTTGATCCTGAATTCGACGTGACAAATTTTAATACGGAATTACGCTACGGAAACATTAATGATTTGTCTGCGGCATTACGCTTTTCAAGATCATTTTCAGCGAACACAAATAATATTAGTCTACAACTTGTTAAAGACTTTAAAAAATTTCTGGGAAGCGTCGAAACAAATTTTTCATCAGAGTTTGGAACAAGTGTATTTGCCCGTGCTAGTGCATCCTTTGGCCCTTACAACCAAGACGGAAGTTATATGATGACTTCAAATCCTTTAAGGTCTGCTTCGCCAATTTCAGCTTTTGTATTTCGTGATGTTGATTATGATGGTGAATTCACCGAAGTTGATGAGCCTATTGAAAATGCTCGTATAGAAATAGATAGACGAATTCCTAAAGAACGAACAAATGAAGATGGCTATGTTGCTAAAATTAATGCAGGCGCCCAAAGAAGGTTTGTGAATGTAGGTGTTTCAAAAACATCGATAGAAGATCCTTATTTGGAACCAGCTGTTGATGGTTACAGCGTCTATCCTAGACCCGGTGTAAGGCAAGCGGTTGTTTTACCTCTGATTGATACAGGTGCTATCGATGGGACATTTCGATGGGCAAATGATGGTAAAGGTTTAGGTGGATTGGAAATCCAGCTTATGAATGAAAATGGAGATATTGTTTTAGAGACAACAACTGCGCCAGATGGATATTATACTTTTGAGAAAATTCCTCCAGGTGCCTATAGAATTGTCGCAAGCCCAGAAACTGGTTTGGATATTCCCTTTACCCAAATTACGTTAACAAAAGATAATTTGTTTCAATTTGGAATGGATGTTGAACCGTTTGATCCGGATCGGCCTATGGTTGCAAACTTTAATCAAAAAACAATAGAAAATGATGGAACACTAAATGCAGATAAAATCCTATCTATTGCAAAAAATCTAAAAGGTAAAACAAAATCACCCTCTCTGATCAAACCTGCGAATGCTTCTATAATAAGAGCTCCTGAAAACATTAATGTTCCAAATGTTGAAAAGGTGGCCAGCTCTCCACGCGCTTTACCTACTGTTCCAAAGGTTATTAATCCTATACAAAAACGTGGGTTAAATGTTTTTGATAGAATAGCGGCACGAATGAATAGTGCTGATTCATCAATTACTGTTGAGCAAGTACAGGTTTCAGAATCTAGAAATATGGCGAGGCTCATAATTGATTTATCAGCGCCTATTGAATATTCAATATCATCTGATCCCGCTACAAATTTAATTTTCATTGAAATGCCGAATGTCTCATGGGCAACAGACGAAAGCTGGCAGAGCATCACGGGCGCTATTATCAATAGTTATAATGTTGAGCAAACAAGTCGAAATACATCACGCTTGGTTGTTCAAGTGAATGAGAATGTTGAAATAAACGCTTCTGGAATAATACGGTCTGAAAGCAAAGACCAACTATATATTGATATTACAGCCAATTAAAAAATTTGACCTTTTTTCTGAAAATGGCTAATTTCCAGAAAATTAAGAATGAAAATAATTAGATGAAATTTGACGATCTCGGCTTAAGCCCAGAAACTATGAAAGCAATAACTGAAATTGGCTATACCTCACCAACGCCAATTCAGGCCCAAGCGATCCCTTTGGTTCTACAAACCCGTGATGTAGTGGGTTTAGCGCAAACAGGAACAGGAAAGACGGCTAGTTTTACCTTGCCTATGATTGAAATATTAAGCGGCGGTCGTGCTAAGATGCGTATGCCGCGATCTTTAGTTTTAACACCAACGAGAGAATTGGCCGCTCAGGTTGCAGATAATTTTGATCAATACGGTAAATATCACAAATTATCACATGCTCTTTTGGTTGGTGGCGAGTCTATGGCTGAGCAAAAGAAAATCCTTGATCAAGGCGTGGATGTTTTAATTGCAACTCCAGGACGTTTGCTCGATTTATTTGATCGTGGGTCAATTCTCTTAAACGATATTAAAATTTTGGTGATTGATGAAGCAGACCGAATGCTAGATATGGGCTTCATTCCGGATATTGAAAAGATAGCATCACTATTACCACCATTACGTCAGACATTGCTTTTTTCAGCAACAATGCCTGAAGAAATAAGAAAACTTACAAAAAAGTTTTTATCTAACCCGAAAGAAATTTCTGTGGCGCCGGCGGCGTCTCCCGCAAAAACTGTAGAACAATTTCTTGTACATACACATCCCAAAGGCAAAGCGGATTTACTCGTAACACTCTTATCCAAAGAAACGGTAAAAAATGCTTTTATATTCTTAAATAGAAAACGTGACATTGATTTTGTCGCTAAAATTCTTAATAAAGCTGGATTTCAAGCAGCGGGCCTACATGGCGACATGCCACAATCACACCGGACAGAAACTCTTCAAAAGTTCAAAGATGATGAACTGAAATTCTTGGTTTGTAGCGATGTTGCGGCGCGCGGGCTAGATGTAAAGGGGGTCTCTCACGTTTTTAACTATGATGTGCCCTTTAATGCCGATGACTATGTTCACCGTATTGGCAGAACAGGAAGAGCAGGGGAGAAAGGCCGTGCATGGACATTTGCCGCACGAGACGATGAAAAATTCCTGAAAGCAATTGAGTCATTAATTAAAAAACCAATAGAAGTTATTGATATAAAAGGGAATAAGACCAACCATAAAAAAGATAAGCCACCGCAAAAAGAAGTCCAACGCCGCAAAAAAAATGATGAATCAGATGCGGTTGGATTTGGTGATGATATACCCTCATTTTTACGCTAATTCCGCTATAAAATATTGATTTTCTAAGGCTTTTCTTCACAATGGGGGAAGTTTGAAAATAGTTTTTAGCGATTACACGAAAGATAAATATGATACAAGAAATACCCTGTTTCAGGACGATTTTCATATTTATGATATTTGTCTTTTTATTCCTGAATAATTCAAAATCATATTCCCAAAACCTCAGTGAGAGCAAATACTCCTCACCGCCTTTATTTCAAACTCAGGTTGTGCGCCAAAGTGAACAAACTTTCGATTTTCCCCAAACGAATAAAGTTGATCTGCTTGCTGATGAGGTTGTCTATGATGAAACACAAAATATCGTCAGTGCTATTGGTAATGTTGAGGTTACACAGCTAGATCGAATTTTACGTGCAGACCAGATTGTATTTCAAATCAATCAAGATGTGGTAACGGCTTCTGGAAATGTTGTTTTGAATGAAACAACTGGTGATGTCTATTTTGCTGATAATCTAGAGCTGAAAGATGAAATGAAAAATGGTTTTGTTGTTGGTTTAAGCGGAATTTTAGCTGACGGTTCAAGGTTTACAGCCAAAGATGCTGAGAAAATTGAAGATTTAAAAGTTATCCTGAGAAAAGCAAGCTATACGCCTTGTGAACTTTGTAAATCAAATCCTGATAAGCCGCCTATTTGGCAATTAAAAGCGAATAAAGTGACCCACCATCGCGATGAACAACGTATTTCTTATAATGATGCGACATTTGAAGTGTATGGTGTTCCTACAGCCTATATACCTTACTTTTCTCATCCTGACGGAACGGTTGAAAGAAAGTCAGGCTTTCTAACTCCTAGCTTTGGAATAGATAGTAACAGAGGCTTCATTTATGAGCAGAAATATTATTGGGATATTGATCCTGGTAAAGATGCAACATTTGGAGCAATGCTTATGACTGATCAAAATCCTTTATTACTTGGTGAGTATAGGCAACGATTTGATAAGGCGGAAATGTCATTTGATGCAGGGTTAACCTATGAAGAGCGAAACGACCAAATAGCAGGAGAAACGGTTACACAAAATCAGGAATTAAGAGGACACTTATTTGCGACCGGCCTTTGGAATATCAATCAAAAATGGAGAGCTGGTTTTGATATCGAATATGTGTCTGACGATCAATATTTACGAGAATTTGATTTCTTTAATGAGGACGTCTTAGAAAATCGTTTGTTCGTTGAGAGGTTCTCCGATCGAAATTATTTTCTAGGTCGATTTTTAAGGTTTCAGGATATTAGAATTTCAGATGCTGCAGATCAGCCCAATATTCTTCCAGAGCTTTATTCAAAATTTATAGGTAAGCCTAATTCTCTTTTAGGGGGGCGTTATGATTTTGAGCTATCAAGCTTGAATTTAACTAGAGAAGGAAGCGATCAGGATTTGGCGAGAATTACAACAAAAGCAGGTTGGGAAATACGATTTATTCATAATATTGGTTTGGTTAGTAATCTAGATTTTAATTTAAGAGGGGATCTTTATCGCGCTAACGATAGGGATATTTCCAATACAGCTAATAATCGTAGTACGGACTCTAATTCTTTAAGAGGCTTTGCAAGTGCGTCATATGAAGCAGGCTATCCTTTAGTTAATCAATTGCAATCCTCTCAAATCACAATAGAGCCATTAGCATCTATAACAGTTGGAACAAATATAGACGAAGATGGTGATATCCCGAATGAAGACAGCCAAGATGTATTTCTGGATGCGACTAATTTGTTTAATAGTAACCGTTTTCCAGGCTTTGATAGAATTGAAGATGAAACCCATGCAACTTACGGCTTAAGAACAGGGTGGTTTCATAACAAAGGGCAGCGCGTAGAATTATTTTTAGGCCAGAGCTATAGATTTGAAATTGACGACAATCCGTTTCCAAGAGGATCGGGCTTGTCTGAAAGAGAGTCGGACTTTGTTGGATCGATTACGGCGAATTGGTCAGAAAAATTAAATTTGGCCTACGCATCTAGTTTTGCCAATTCCAATTTTGCTTCAAGGCGTCATGAAGTTGACATGTATGGAAGTTTAGAGAAACTCACTTACAGTGTTCGATATTTTTATGCGCGAGACTTAGAAGGCACAGATTTAGAAGATAGCCGAGAGCAAATTAGTACATTTGGGCGCTATCATTTTAATGATCGTTGGTCTGCGTATTCAACAATACGTTATGATTTTGCCGAAGATACCCAAGGTTTACGCCAATTTAGCTATGGAATAGACTATCAAGGACAATGTGTTAGTTTTGGAATTGGCGGAGATAGAAAATTAACCAGCGATGCTACTGGTGACAGCAGTACAACGATTTTATTTAGAATTGGACTGAAAAATTTAGGTAATTTTGAAACAGGTGGTTTCAGTTTAGGGGATTCAAATTAATAACAAGATATGATTTACAGCTTTTTAGAAAATAACTTCCATATGATTTTCGTGCTCGGTGTAACTATCGCAGCGATGTATTTTTTTGCGAAAGAAAAATATCCTCTGGAGGTCACAAGTATTGGGATTTTAACTGCTCTCTTGTTATTCGGGCAGCTATTTCCTTTACCGGATGCAAATGGTCGAAATCAGCTTGACGCTTATCATTTACTTAGTGGCTTTGCCAATCCTGCGCTTGTGGCAGTCTTGGCGCTTTTAGTTATGGGACAGGCTATGACGCGAACGGACACGCTGCGGCCATTTATTCAGTTCTTCGTGAGTAATAAGTTTATGCCGCCATGGCTGTCTTTGTTTGGGATTTTATTATTTGTCTTACTTTTTAGTGCGTTTTTAAATAATACGCCTTTGGTAATTTTAGCGATTCCTATTTTACAAGCCGTGGCTATTTCGTCTGGTGTCGCTGATAGTAAAATTATGATGCCTTTAAGCTTTGCAGCTATTTTAGGGGGAATGTTAACCTTAGTCGGGTCATCAACAAACTTATTGGTTTCTAGTGCTATGGTTGAATTGGGATATCAACCCCTTACGTTTTTTCAGTTCTTAGTCCCTGGCGCTATTTTAGCAGCTGCAGGTTTTGTTTATGTGATTTTCATTATGCCGTTCATTATGCCTAAACGGCAATCAATGAAACAAATATTGGAAGGCAACGAAAAGGAATTTGTTGCTGAGCTTGATGTGACTGCTGATAGTATTTTGGTCGGTATGGAATGTGTGAATGGACAATTTCCTGCACTAGCAAATTTAGATGTTCGTCTTATTCAAAGAAAAGGACATCTTATTCTTCCACCTTTTGAGGGATACACGATTGAAGCTGGCGACATCATGATTGTTGCAGCGACAAGAGATTCCCTAGCTGAGGTTTTAGCTAAATTCCCAGGATTTTTATTGTCTGATGAAGAAGTAAAACTTATAGATTCTAAAGATGAGCATAAGGTAGAAGAGAGTAGTGATGGGCCTTTTGAGTTAGAAAAAACAATTGAAGAAACACGGGTTTTAGCAGAATTAATGATTCCTCCAGGATCGCGCTTTATTGAAATGACAATTGATCAGGTCGATTTTAAAAAGCAATTTGGAATCGTAATTCTTGGAATTCAAAGGCGGGCGCGTGTCGTTAAAAGACGTTTAGGTAGAGTTCGTATTGAACCCGGTGATGTTTTATTGGTGGCGGGTTCACAAGGATGTGTAAATGATATTCGCCTTGAAAATAAAACAGATATGATTGTGCTCTCTGGTTCTAAGAAAGAACTCCCCATTCCTAAGAAAGCGCCAATTGCAGGTTTGATCTTTTTAGCGACCGTTTTACTGGCATCTACTGGAGTGCTGTCTATTGCTGTTGCGGCACTCACTGGCTGTGTTTTATTGGTAGCCACAGGATGTTTAAATATCCGGCAAGCGACGCGAGCGATTGATAGAAAGATTTTGTTCCTTGTAGGGTCAATGTTAGCACTTGGTGTAGCCTTGCAAGCCACAGGAGGAGCCGAGTTTATTGCCGGCCTTATTATGAAGGCTCCTTTTGCGAATGAGCCTCTTTATATGGCGGCTCTGTTATTTATTCTGGTCGCAATATGTACGAATATTTTATCAAATAATGCGTGTGCGATCTTATTCACACCCATTGCTATGAACATGGCACTGAATATAGGCGCGGACCCGATAGTGTTTGCAATCACGGTGATATTTGCTGCGAACTGTTCTTTTGCATCACCCATAGGGTATAAAACCAATCTCTTGGTGATGGGGCCGGGGAGTTATCGATTTGCCGACTTTGTGAAAGCCGGCGTTCCTCTTGTTCTTATTATTTGGATTGCGTATATATTTGTCGCTAAGTTTTACTATGGACTATAAAAACTATGTCGATACACCAATATAACCCAAATTCTAGATATAAAGAGAGAGCCTTTAACCGTTTTGCAAACGGATTAAGAACGTTTGCTATTATCAGTGTTGTGCTACTCTTTGGATTCTGGGTCGGCAAGCAATATGGGGCCGAGCGAATTATTGCTTTAGAAGAGACATTACAAAAAGTTGAAGATCAACGCGATAGCCTAGAAGAAGAAATGACGCAATATAATGCCGCCGCTAAAACAGCAACAACGCGTTTTGAGCAGTTACAGGCGGAAGTTGAATCAATATTACCTGCAGGTCCTATGCAAGATTTGGTAACGCTCTTAAGAGAACAACTTGATAACGGCACTGATCCGGAGCGTCTATCTTTTGTTATTCGATCTGCGAGGCCACCGACTGGCTGTGTCGATCCAGATAGTAAAAGATTTGTTGTTTCAACGCCGACAAATCCTGCTCCAAAAAGCTCTGTTCTCATCGCAGATAAACTTACAATTACTGCAGTTGGTGAGCCTGCGGTTGGTGAGAACGGAGCAAAAGAGGCGTGGTATAATCCGGCCAAGACCGTATCTGTTTCATTTCAGATTGATGACAAAGTTGAGAAGAAAACAGGAATTTTACCGCTTCGTCATTCTCTTGTCATTGATGAAAGAGAATATCGATTTACAATTGAGAAGGGTGCACGCTCTTTTGCAAAAGTTGTCTTCGACTCTTGTGATTATCCTTAAAGATATTTTTTAGATATCGATGTCTTCTACAAACTCGGCATTATCTTGAATAAAGTTAAAGCGAGATTCTGCGTTTTTACCCATGAGCTTTTCAACGAGATCGTCAACATCAGCAAGTGATGATCCTAATTGCTCTTCAACAGTCATTGCCGCAATATTTTGTGCTTCTGGCAATGTAATCCGCACAAGCGTTCTACTTTTAAGGTTCATTGTTGTCTCTTTTAGTTGCGCCGCAGGCATTTCACCTAATCCTTTAAAACGGCTCACATCGACTTTCTTTTTCGATTTAAATACAGTCTCCATTAACTTATCTTTATGCTCATCGTCTTGGGCATACTCACTTAGATTTCCACTAACGAGACGATAAAGCGGGGGTTGAGCCAAGAATAAATGGCCATTATCAATGAGAGGACGCATTTGCGTGTAGAAGAAAGTGATGAGAAGGGAGGCAATATGCGCTCCATCAACATCGGCATCTGTCATGATAATAATACGCTCATAGCGCAGTTTGTTGAGATCAAAATCTTTTCCAATTCCACATCCAGTGGCTTGAATTAAATCCTGAATTTCTTGGTTCGCTTTAATTTTATCACGTGAGGCACTGACAACATTTAAGATTTTACCACGTAAAGGTAAAACGGCTTGTGTTTCCCTATGACGTGCTTGTTTTGCAGAACCGCCCGCTGAATCTCCCTCAACTAAAAATAACTCAGTATCATTGGCATTATTGCGGCTACAATCCGCAAGCTTTCCTGGCAATCTTAATTTTCTTGTTGCTGACTTTCTTTGTGTTGCTTTTTCTTCTTTTCGGCGCTGACGCTCTTCGGCCTTTAAGATGATGCTATCGAGCAATTGTTTACTTGCTTGTGGGTCCGAGGTAAGCCAATGATCGAAGTAATCTTTAATGGCCGTATCAACCCATCTTGTTACAGCAGATGTTACAAGTTTTTCTTTTGTCTGGCCTTGAAATTGAGGATCACGAACAAAAATTGATAATAAAGCAGCAGCTTCCCCTAAAATATCATCAGATGTAATGATGCTCACTTTTTTATTACCAATCATCTCACCATATTGCTTTAAACCCCGTAATAGAGCGCTTTTCAAACCTTGCTCATGTGTGCCACCTAAGGGCGTAGGAATCGTATTACAATAGGATCTTGTAAAGCCTTCACCTCTTGCAGGCCAAGCAATTGCAAACTCTACGCGGCCAGCATCATCAGGTAGAGTTGTCTGCCCGCAGAAAGCGCGCGGCGTAAGCAGCGTTTGCCCCTCTAAAGTTTTGTCTAAATAATCTTCAATCCCTTTAGGGAAGTGAAAAATTTCGCTTGCCTGAATTTTTGAGTCTTGTTCGATCAGGCTTTGATCGCAAGACCACTTTATTTTCACGCCTCTGAATAGGTATGCTTTTGAACGCGCCATTGTGTAAAGCCATGATGCTTTAAACTTTGCTTTCTCTCCAAAAATTTCGGGATCAGGATGGAAATAAACATTAGTTCCGCGTCTATTATTCACAGCCCCTAGCTTTTCAAGCTTTGTTGTTGGTAGCCCTCTGGAAAAACTTTGCTTATATAGTTTTTTGTCTCGTGCAACCTCAACCCACATCTCATCAGACAGGGCGTTTACAACCGAAATACCAACGCCGTGCAGTCCACCAGCAGTTTGATAGTTTTTACCGCTAAATTTACCGCCAGAGTGAAGCGTTGTTAAAATAACTTCAAGAGCAGATTTTTTAGGAAATTTCGGGTGGTTACTCACTGGAATTCCCCGCCCATTATCACTAATCGTAATTGAGTTGTTTTCGCTTAAATGAATTTCGATACGGTTGGCATGGCCCGCAACAGCTTCATCCATAGAGTTGTCGAGAATTTCCCCTACAAGATGATGAAGGGCACGCTCATCTGTTCCGCCAATATACATGCCGGGACGCTTTCGAACAGGTTCAAGGCCTTCTAAAACCTCAATATCTTCAGCATCATAGCCTTTGGTTTCTAGCGCTTTTTCGTCAAATAATTCTGCCATAATTTAAAAATTTCATATTTTCAGTAATTCAGACATTATTTTTAACGAATAGAATGATATAATCATAGTGTAAAAGCGGTAAAAACCACAATTTGCTTCACTTTTGTGCGTTTAAGAGAAAACATCTTATAATAAAGGTTATGCTTATTTTAAGAAATTTAATTTTAGTAAGTCTGTTTTTGATTGGTGCTATTGGCATCAATCAGTCTCATGCAATGATTGGGATTGACCTTGAAAAATTAAAGCCACTAACACAGATAGATTATATGCCACGATCTGATTTTGAAGATCAGACAAAGGTTGTTGAAGACATACCCTATGATGATAGGTTTCTTTCATTCCAAGTAAGGCTGCCGGCTGATTTTAAAATGAGCGAGGGCGATATTAAATTAGATATTGATCGCCAACTTGGAAAACGCGTTTTAGGTGTTGTTACGAAATATATAAGCGCGCCTAGAAATTATATTCGAAGTCTTTTTACCATTGAAGCTTTAGAACTCACATATGAAATTTCTGCTCGTAACTGGTTTATTAATTATGTTGTTTCGAATGGATTAACTCTAGAACAAGTTGGTGATGGCGATGATAACGGTGTAGAGGCTATTTATATCGAAATTAAAGGCGATCAAACATATATTGTTCGTGTTCGCGCGATTAAAAATGGACCGCGCATGATTATTGCCCGTTATTATCTGCCACAAGAATTTTACGATGAGCAGCGCGTTATGCAGGCGCAAGTGATACGCTCTTTTAAATTAAATAATAAAGAAGATGTTGGGATTGAAGAGTTGGAAGTTTATGGCTTTCTAGATCAATCTTATTTTAAATATCCGCAATCATGGAACATAAAAGTTCCATATATTCGTTCGATCAATAGAATGCAGGCTGTCATTTACAACGATTTGAGGCAAAACCGCCTTGATGGTCAAATTGCGATCTATCTTACGAATAAATCTGTTGAAACTACTCGAGAGGCAGAGATTGAATATTATAGAGATCTCTCGCAAGTCGAAGATTATGTTTTAGGAAATTTCATTGAAGAGATAGAGTTAAAGTATCATCCGGATATCAATTACGGTATTACCGAAGTTTATGCTTATAATTCTCAACAGAGTAATCTTTTAGAATATGAGCTATGGTTTACTTTTTTAGAAGGTAAAGATTATTTCTATGTTCTCACGCTTCTGACTCCATCGCGGGAAGATGATTTTTATATTTGGTCGCGAAATAGTGAGGCTTTTAAAATTGTAGCGCAAGAGATTCGTCGAAGTGGCGAGGGGCTCGATTACTACGAATTTATTCAATAAAATTTTTTAGTAAGATCAGGCAATAAAAAAAGCGGCCTTAAGAGCCGCTTTTAAGTTTTATCTTCAGAGATATCTATGATGAGTAGTACATCATGAATTCAATAGGGTGAGGCATTGTTTCATAAGCAACAACTTCTTCCATCTTCAATTCGATGTAAGCATCAATTGCATCTTTTGTGAATACATCACCTTTTAATAGAAACTCGTGATCTGCCTTGAGTGAATCAAGAGCATCTCTCAGTGAGCCACATACATTTGGAATTTCAGCTAATTCTTCGGCTGGAAGATCGTAGAGATCTTTATCCATCGCATCACCTGGGTGAATTTTGTTATCAATTCCATCAAGGCCAGCCATTAACATTGCTGAGAAGGCTAGATACGGGTTGGCTGTTGCATCTGGGAAGCGAACCTCAACACGCTTAGATTTTGGTGACTCGCCATAAGGAATACGGCAAGACGCTGATCTGTTTCTTGATGAATATGCCAAAAGAACAGGGGCTTCGTAGCCAGGAACCAAACGCTTATAACTATTTGTTGATGGGTTTGTGAAAGCATTTAACGCTTTTGCATGTTTAATAATCCCGCCAATATAATAAAGACACTTATCAGAAAGACCCGCATATTTATCACCAGCAAATTCAGGCTTACTACTCTTCCAAATTGATTGGTGGACATGCATCCCTGAGCCATTATCGCCATAAACAGGCTTTGGAAGGAATGTTGCTGTTTTGCCATAGATATGCGCCACATTATGCACGGCGTATTTATAAAGCTGGAGGTTATCGGCGCAATCAACAAGTGTTGAGAACAGAATACCAAGCTCATGTTGCGAGGGAGCCACTTCATGGTGGTGTTTTTCGACAGGAACACCAATCGCGTCCATAACAGTTAGCATTTCTGCACGTAAATCAGACCCGCTATCAATCGGTGCTTCTGGGAAATATCCGCCTTTCACACGTGGACGGTGTCCGGCATTCCCTTCTTCGTAGGCGCGGCCTGAGTTATAAGGACCTTCGGTGCTGTCAATTTTATAGGATACTTCGTTCATATCTGTTTTCATTCTTACATCATCGAAAACAAAGAATTCAGCTTCTGGACCAAAATAGGCTGTATCACCGTTGCCAGAGCTTTTGACGTACTCTTCTGCTTTTTTAGCAATATTACGAGGGCAGCGGTTGTAGGGAGACCCATCATCTGGCTCATAAATTGTACAGAATACTTTTAATGTAGGTTGAGCCGCAAAAGGGTCTAGGAAACATTTACCCCAGTCAGGAACAAGCATCATGTCTGATTTATCAATTGTTTTCCATCCTGAGATTGATGATCCATCGATCATCACACCATTTTCAAACATATCTTTATCAACTGTAGAGATATGTTGATCTGTATGTTGTAATTTCCCACGAGGGTCTGTGAATTCAAAGCCCACAAACTGGACATCATTTTCCTCGCAGTATTTCTTGAATTCGCTATGACTCTTAAATTTCAAAGCACTATCAGACATTATTTATTCCTTACTTTTGATTATTCTTATTCAATTTACGCATATATATCATGCGTGAAATTTATATCTATAAAAAACAAAGCGCGATTTATATGCAATAGTTTTTATGCAGAATGTTCAGAAAATGGAACAGAAAATTTTTTTTAAGTAAAATAAGGAATATCTTGACCCTTATAATCTTTCATTATAATGAATAGCTCTGAAATTGTCGCCTGGGTTACCGGGAAGACAACTCTTTAATGCGGCGATTGTAGCTCAGTGGTAGAGCACTCGGTTGTGGTTCGAGTGGTCGCGGGTTCGAACCCCGTCAGTCGCCCCATTTTTCTTAAACTTTTCACTTGGCATAACGGGTGACTTACGTTAAAACCCTGTGATTAATTGCTATACCGTGCGGGTGTGGCGGAATTGGTAGACGCGCCAGATTTAGGTTCTGGTATCCTTTGGATGTGGGGGTTCAAGTCCCTTCACCCGCACCATTAATAAGAAACAAATAAAATGTGAAAATTATGGCTGCAGAAAATATAAAAGTTGAAGATATTGTAAAAGACGGACTTTCAAGGGAAATGGTCATTACTGTTCCTGCGAATGAAATTGCTCAAAAAATTGAAACAAAGCTGACCGAAGTCGGTAAAACAGTAAAGATGCAAGGTTTCCGTCAGGGTAAAATCCCAATGGACATTCTAAAAAAGCGCTATGGGAAAGCCGTTATGGGCGAGGTTCTTGAAATGGCTGTGAATGATTCAACTGCGCAGGTTATCAAAGATAAAAAATTGCGCCCAGCAATGCAGCCAAAAATCGAAGTCACTGAATTCGACGAAGGTAAAGACCTTAAATATAATATTAAAGTCGATATTCTGCCTGATTTTGATGTCATGGATATCGAAGGCTTAAAAATTGAAAAGCCTGTCGCAAAAATTGAAGATAAAGATATTGATGAAGCGCTGACAAGAATTACGGCGCATCATAAAGATAGCAAAAAAATTGAAGGCGACCGTAAATCAAAAGAGGGCGATATTGTCCTAATCGATTTCGCAGGTCGTACAAAAGACGATGATGTCGAACATGCTGGTATGAAGGCAGAAGGGCACAAGCTTGAATTGGGTAGTAACCAGTTCATTCCTGGCTTTGAAGATCAGCTTGTTGGTCAAAAAGCTGGCGATAAAGTTGAAGTCAATGTGACATTCCCAGAAGAATACGGTGCTGCTGACCTTGCGGGTCGTGAAGCTATTTTTGATGTAACTGTTCATGAAATTCATGAAGCAATTGATCCCGAAATTAACGATGAATTTGCAAAAACATTGGGCTTTGATGATGAAAAGGCCTTACGTGATGCTGTAAAAAACCAACTCAGCAGCGATTATGCGAACCAAACACGCATGAAAATGAAGCGTCAGCTTTTAGACATGATGGATGAAGCTCACGATTTTGAAATTCCTCCCGCGATGGTGGAAACTGAGCTTGCTGGCATTACGCAACAAATTGAACAAGAGCGTGCACAGAACCCAGATTCTGGAGACCTTACAGATGAAGAAAAAGAAGAGCTAGACATTATTTCTGAGCGCCGTGTTCGTTTAGGGTTAGTGATCGCGGAAATTGGTCAGCAGAATAATGTGCAAGTTTCTGATCAAGAATTACAGCGTGCTGTGATTGGCGAAGCTCAGAAATATCCTGGTCAGGAAAAACAAGTATTTGACCACTTCCAAAAGAATCCAAATGCTTTAGAAGCTTTAAGAGCACCGCTCTTTGAAGATAAAGTAGTCGATTTGATTTTTGAAAAAGCTGAAGTAACAGAAAAAGAAGTATCTGTTGAAGAGCTTTTAAAAGACGATGATGATGAAATTCTAGCTCGTAAAGATAAAGCAAAAAAGAAATCCGCTAAAAAATCTACGAAGAAGAAAAAGTAGTTTAAGGACTAAATTCTACTGATTTCGTAAGTGTTCTAGATTGCCTCAAAGGTGACCCCTCAGGTAATATAAGCGTTGCATATTTTTGGCCTTCTACAGAATTTTCAAGTGTTATTTCAGCCGAATGGCGTTCTTTAGGAACAAAATCATCATCAGTTTTGGAAAGAACAATTACATCACTCACTTGTTTGACAAAACTTTCCATGGAGAAGGTACCCATATACTCGTAAAATAAATCACCTATATTGCAAACAAAATAAGAAATCGATTTACTTGGATCTGCTCGTAACTGCCCAGTCCAAGTTTCATAGGTTCGAATATCTCTTTGAGTGACTTTATGCTGATAAGAGCTACTTCTCTTTTCTATAAAAATTCCAGATTTTTTTAATAAGTATTGTCTAATATCATCCCAAAAAGCGCTTTTCCCAATATTATCATCTCCATTAATAGCAATAATAATAGGCGCCCAATTCTCCGGCTCGTTATTAATTATCACTTCGCTTATGGCGTCACTCAGCAGCTTGCAAAATTCTGCAATGCTATCGCGGGATGATATTTTAAAAGCTGCTCTCATAATCATTTCTTTTTAAATTATAATTAAATTATGTCAAATAAATAATCTTCTTTCTGCCTATTGCGGGAAGGGCAATTGCTCGCTATCGTCATGGTTATTGATTCAATTCTTTTAAGAGGAAAAATATAAGTATGTCTGAACGCGATCCTATCGAAGTCTATAACTCTCACCTTATTCCAACAGTGATTGAGCAAACCAATCGTGGTGAGCGTGCATTTGATATTTTCTCTCGTCTTTTAAAGGAGCGGATTATCTTTTTAACCGGCGAAGTAAATGACTATGTATCATCATTAATCTGTGCGCAGTTATTATTCCTTGAATCAGAAAACCCAACGAAAGATATTTCTTTCTATATCAACTCTCCAGGCGGCGTTGTGACTTCAGGAATGGCGATGTATGACACAATGCAATATATCAAGCCGGAAGTGTCAACGGTTTGTATTGGTCAGGCGGCTTCAATGGGATCACTGCTTTTAACAGCTGGGGCAGATGGAAAGCGTTTTGCGCTTCCCCATGCTCGTATCATGATCCACCAGCCCTTAGGTGGTGCGCAAGGGCAAGCTTCTGATATTGAAATTCAGGCTAAAGAAATTTTACGCATGAAATCAATGCTCAATGATATCTATGTGAAACACACAGGTAAGAAGCTTGCTGAGATTGAAAAATCAATGGATCGTGATAATTTCATGTCCGCCGATGAAGCCAAGAAGTTTGGATTAATCGACAAAGTTGTTGAAGCTCACAGTCAAGCTGAGACAAAATCTAAGAAAGATAGTGACAAAAAATAGTATCTAACTCTCGTTAATGCCTTAACTTGTATTAAATTGAGAGAAAATGATACGATTTTAATGTTCATTTCACTATTTTAGGTCTAATATTGTGACTTAATCATCAAAAATAGCGAATAGAGTGCTGAAAAGCGCTAAAAAGAGAGTTATATGATAGGATCTTCATCAAAAAATAAAGTTTATGCCGTCTTGCCATTAAGGGATATTGTGGTTTTCCCCCATATGATAGTACCTTTATTCGTAGGCCGCGAGAAATCTGTAAAGGCTTTAGAAGAGGTCATGCAGGGTGACAAACAAATCCTGCTGATTACTCAAAAATCACCTTCGGAAGATGATCCAAAAGCCGCTGATTTATATGATGTGGGAACAGTCGGCAATATTTTACAGCTTCTAAAATTACCAGATGGAACGGTGAAAGTGCTTGTTGAGGGCGGGGAGCGCATCAAAATTGAAAAATTCATTGAAGATGGCGATTATATTGAAGCGACAGCGAATGAATATGAAGATGACGAAGATGCCAATGATGAAGAAATGGAAGCGCTTGCGCGCGCTGTCATCTCTCAATTTGAGCAGTATGTGAAGTTAAATAAGAAGATTCCCCCAGAAGTCCTTGTTTCAATAAATCAAATCGATGATTCAGAGAAGCTCGCAGACACTGTTGCTTCTCACCTAACGCTAAAGATTGAAGAAAAGCAGGAACTTCTTGAGCTCAAAACAACTATGGAGCGCCTTGAGAAGATTTACGGCTTCATGGAAGGGGAAATTGGCCTCTTGCAGGTTGAAAAGCGTGTTCGCAACCGCGTGAAACGCCAGATGGAGAAGACTCAGCGCGAATATTATTTGAATGAGCAAATGAAGGCCATTCAAAAAGAATTGGGTGAGGGGGAAGATGGCCTTGATGAGCTAGGTGAAATTGAGAAGAAAATTGATGAAACCAAGCTGACAAAAGAAGCTGAAGAAAAAGCCCGCAATGAATTAAAGAAACTTCGTCAGATGAGCCCTATGTCTGCCGAAGCCACTGTTGTGCGCAATTACCTCGACTGGATTTTATCTGTGCCGTGGAGCAAGCGTTCCCGCGTGAGTAAAGACATTAAGAAAGCCAAAAAGGTTCTCGATAAAGATCATTACGGCCTAGAAAAAGTTAAAGAGCGTATTTTGGAATATTTAGCCGTACAAAACAGAACCAAAAAAGTGAAGGGACCTATCCTTTGTCTGGTTGGGCCGCCTGGGGTTGGTAAAACATCTTTAGGAAGCTCTATTGCTAAAGCGACAAACCGTAACTTTGTGCGTGTGTCTCTTGGCGGCGTGCGTGATGAAAGCGAAATTCGTGGTCATAGACGAACCTATATTGGCGCGATGCCTGGTAAAATTATTCAAGGCATGAAAAAAGCCAAAACATCAAACCCACTATTCTTGCTTGATGAGGTTGATAAGCTTGCCTCTGATTGGCGCGGTGACCCTAGTTCCGCATTGCTTGAAGTATTAGACCCAGAGCAAAATGCGACATTTAATGATCATTATATGGAGATGGATTATGATCTCTCGGATGTTATGTTCATATGTACGGCAAATACATTAAATATGCCTCAACCCCTTCTTGATCGTATGGAAATCATTCGCATCTCTGGTTACACAGAAGATGAGAAGCTTGAAATTGTAAAACGCCATCTGATCAAAAAACAAAAAGAAGCGGCGGGCCTCAAAAAAGATGAGATGAAGATTAGTGATGCCACTATCCGTGATCTGATCCGCTATTACACGAGAGAGGCGGGCGTCAGAAATCTTGAAAGAGAGATTGCGAATATTTGCCGCAAAGTCATCAAAGATATTTTGATGAAAGGGAAGAAATCAATTTCGGTATCTCCGAAAAAACTTGATAAATATGCAGGTGTTCGTAAACATCGCTTTGGCGAAGTTGAAGAACAAGATCGTATCGGTGTTGTTACTGGGTTGGCCTATACTCAATTTGGCGGTGATATCCTTCCTATTGAGGCTGTGACGATGCCTGGTAAAGACGGCAAGGTTTCAACGACTGGAAATCTAAAAGACGTTATGAAGGAATCGATTACAGTTGCGGAGATGCTTGTGAAGTCACGCGCTGCGCAATTTGGTATTGATTATGAAGCCTTAAAAACAAAAAGTATTCACGTTCACGTTCCTGAAGGTGCAATTCCGAAGGATGGCCCATCAGCAGGGGCAGCTATGACAACCGCAATCATTTCCGCCCTCACCAATATTGAAATTCACCGTGATATTGCTATGACAGGCGAGATTAATTTGCGTGGATACGTGACGGCCATTGGCGGCTTGAAAGAAAAACTATTGGCGGCCTTAAGAAGTGGTATACAGAAAGTATTAATCCCCCAAGAAAATGAAAAAGACCTTGCTGACATCCCGGATAAGGTGAAAAAGAATCTTGAAATCATTCCTGTGAAAACGATTGAAGAAGTCTTGGTTCATGCGCTTTTGAGCATGCCAGAGCCTTTAAAAGAGGAAGATAGTCCTAAAACACCCGAAATTTCCCCAGAAACTGCGGAAAACAAGGGAAAAGACGTGATTCATCATTGAGTAGCTTTACAAAAGGGCGTAAGTTTTTAATCAAACATTGCTGATGTGATTCTTTTATGTCCTTTGATGGATAAGGCTTACAAAGCATGTATGGTTGGTTGGCAATCATCACTATGGGGTTCGCCAACAAAAATTTAAATTTTAAAAAAGAAGGATAATATCCATGAATAAAGCAGAATTAATCGAGTATGTTGCGAAACAAGCAGACATGACAAAAGCAGATGCACAAAGAGCTGTAGAAGCTGTATTTGAAGGCATCACAAAAACATTGAAAAAAGGCGATGCTGCTCGTTTTGTTGGTTTCGGTACATTCTCAGTTGCAAAGCGCGCTGCTACAACTGGTCGTAACCCACGCACAGGCGAAACAATCAAAATTAAAGCATCTAAAAATGCTAAGTTCAAAGCTGGTAAAGAGCTTAAAGAAGCTGTTAACAAGTAATCTAGCTTTTATAGATTTTAAGAAGGTCGCTTTTTTAAGCGGCCTTTTTTCTTGCTTTTTAAAAAGGAAACAGTTATTAACTCATATCTTTTTATTGGCCGTAGCGGGTTTACCCGCCTGAGGCGAAGATAAAAAGGGCGGTTAGCTCAGTTGGTAGAGCATCTCGTTTACACCGAGGGGGCCGGCGGTTCGAGTCCGTCACCGCCCACCATCAATTTCATTAAATCGATGTTGGATAGTTCATGTCAGGGGAAGACGTGAAACCGCCTAAACATAAAAGATCAAATCCGCGCAAGCGCGATTTGATGGGTTCGAGTCCGTCACCGCCCACCATCAATTTCATTAAATCGATGTTGGACTTTTTTTTGTTAATAGTAAGAATTATTAGCTCTTTAATTCTTTCTCAATCGCTTCAATGAGAGATCTTGAATTTGGCTTTGTTGTTGGTAGGAAAAACCGGACTAACTCTCCGTCCCTCGATACTAAATATTTATGGAAGTTCCATTTTGGTGAACTGCCAAACCCAAGCTGTGATTTAGCCCATTGGTAGAAGGGGTGGGCATTATCACCCTTGACTGAGTATTTTGATGTCATAGGAAAAGTTACGCCGTAATTGAATTTACAAAAATCTGCTATTTCTTCGTTACTTCCAGGCTCTTGTGACCCAAAATCATTACTGGGCACTCCAATAACTACTAATCCTTTATCTTGATATTTTTGATAAAGCTTTTCTAAACCCTCATACTGGCCCGTAAAACCACATTTTGAAGCCGTGTTTACAATGAGTAAAACGTCGTCTTTATAATTGCTTAAATCAATAACGTCTTCGCTTGTTAAGTGATCAAATGAAAATTGTTTTGCGTTTTTTTCTGCGTAGGCCATTTCAGTCTTAATAAGGGCTGTGAGTGCTAAAAGGAACAGTAAAGCGTATTTTTTTAACATAGGTATAAAAATTCTTTATTATTTTGTAACTCCTACGAAAAGGCTCCGAAATAGTTCATAACAAAACATATTTGGAGAAATAAAATGTCAACATCATTAACATCAGATCATATAGCAAAAAATGCTATGCGTTTATTGGGTATCACTATCTTTAGTTTATTTTTATTAATGGGTAACAGTCTTGCTGGTGAGCCTGCCTCTTGGGAAAACCAAGAAACAAAAGTGAAGGGCGAATGGCAAATTGAAAAAAGATCAGATGGTAATTACCTATTATTAGGCGATGAATTCAAAACAAGAAATGCCCCCGATTTAAAATTATTTCTATCTAAGAAAAACTTTTCTGACGTGAAAGGATCGAATGCAACACAAGATGCTATTTTTCTTGCGAAGTTAAATTCTAATAAAGGTGCGCAAGCATATAAAATTCCAGCTAACGTCAATTTGCAAGATTATGAGAGCCTTGTTTTGCACTGTGAGCAATTTAGTAAGCTATGGGCTTCAACACCAATTCACTAAGGTGAATACCTCAAACCCCCAAACCTTAGAGCCGCGATTATTCGCGGCTTTTTTTGTTTTATTGCCAGTGAGTATTTTCGTTGCTAGTATTTCGCTAAATTTTCATAAAGGAGTTTTTCATGATTATAGGCGTTCCAAAAGAGATTAAAGCCCAAGAACATAGAGTGGGTTTAGTACCATCATCTGTGCGTGAGTTTGTAGCTCATGGCCATGAGGTTATTGTTGAAAATAATTGCGGGTTAGGGATTAACCACACAAATGATGATTACGTTCAGGCAGGCGCCAAAATCATTGATACAGCAAAAGAAATCTTTGATACCGCGGATATGATTATTAAGGTGAAAGAACCTCAACCTGATGAATGCGAAATGCTTCGCGAGGATCAGGTTTTATTTACATACCTTCATTTGGCTGCTGATAAAGATCAGACATTAGGTCTAATGAAATCAAAATCAATTGCGATTGCCTATGAAACGGTAACTGGCCCCGGTGGAAGAGGTTTGCCATTACTCGCGCCTATGTCTGAAATAGCGGGGCGTTTATCGATACAGGTTGGCGGGGCTTACTTACTTAAGCATTTAGGAGGAAGAGGGCGCTTAATAGGAGGCTCTCCGGGTGTTGAGCCTGCAAAAGTTGTTGTCATCGGCGGCGGGGTTTCCGGTTATCACTCTGCGCAAATGGCCGTTGGAATGGGCGCAGATGTGACTATCCTTGAAAAAGGCCATGACCAGATTCGTCTATTGGATAGCCATTTTGGAAATACGGCGCGTATTATTCAATCCTCACGTGATTCTATTGAACGCTATGTTCTAGATGCGGATTTAGTCGTGGGCGCTGTTCTCATTCCAGGCGCTTCGGCGCCGAAACTGGTTACCAAAGAAATGGTCTCTGCAATGCAGCCTGGGACCGTTCTTGTTGATATTGCTATCGACCAAGGTGGATGTTTTGAAACGAGCCATGCCACAACCCATAATGATCCTATCTATATGGTTGATGATGTTATTCATTATTGTGTGGCTAATATGCCGGGCGCAGTACCTGTCACATCAGCTCAAGCCCTGAATAATGCGGTTTTACCTTACGCTCTAGAGCTAGCGGATAAAGGCTGGAAGCCTGCCTTAAACGATAACCCAAGTCTGATGGAAGGCCTGAATGTCTGTAAAGGTGTGATTACCCATAAAGGGGTTGCTGAGTCATTAGATTTAGACTTTGAAGAGCCGCAAAAATTAGCTGCTTAAAATCAGTTGACATGATACCTGTAAGTTAGGTATTAACTTCAAATCTCTTCCAGTGCGCGGGTGTAGCTCAGCTGGTTAGAGCGCCGCCCTGTCACGGCGGAGGTCGCGGGTTCAAATCCCGTCACTCGCGCCATTTCTATAAAAGTCAAGAATTTTATAGGAATTTAGTCTTATCGTTCCACGTGAAACACTTTAAATTCTCTAATTAAATCATACATTTAGGAATTAATTCCTTTTGCGCCTGTGGATAAATTGTTATTTATTAAAGTGCTCATGAGTAATTATTGACATAACTTTCTTCTGTCCATATTGGTAAAACCTATGAAAAAAATAGCGATCATCGGTGCGGGGCCTGCTGGGCTTGTTTCAGCCAAAGAATGTCTAGAAGCAGGTTTAGATGTCACAGTCTTTGAAAGGCAAAACAAAATAGGCGGCCTTTGGAATTGTGATACCGGCCCTGTATGGCAGGGGATGAAAGCGAATTTATCAAAAGATACATGCCGCTTTCCAGATTTTGATTACCAACGTCCCGTTGAAGATTTTCCAAGCGCTCATGATATCGTTTTATATCTTCAAGATTATGCTTATCATTTCGAGCTTTTTGAAAATTGTGATTTTCGATTTGAAGCAGAGGTCACAAAAATTGAGCGGGTAGCAGAGGGGTGGAGAATAACGACTGGAGATCAATCAATCGATTTTGATGGCGTTGTAGTGGGCAGCGGTTTTTTTAGCACAGCATTTACACCTAAATTTTTGGGTAGAGAAGAATTCCAAGGGGAAATCACCCATAGCTCAGAAATAAGAGAATTTGATGCGTATCAAGGGCAAAAAGTTCATGTGATTGGGAACGGCTTTAGTGGGTGCGATATCGCTGTTGGTTTGGCAAAGGCAGGAGCAGAGGTGACCCATATGTTTAGACGGCCCTACTGGCTGCTTCCTAGGCATGTTGGTGATACACCGATTGATCATATTTTTTACAATTATCCCGATCCTGATGAAGCGCCGAAAGATGATTTGTCTTTGAGCGAGCAATATCAAAGGAGCAATCAAAATCTATCTCAGCTTTGCGCGCGCCAGCTTAAGATGGAAAATGAATTAGTAAAAAATCCAGATGGTTTTGAACCGCCTTTTGTCTCTATCACAGATGGGTATATGGATATGGTTGAGAGTGGGAAAATTACATTATCAATGGGCGAAAATATTCATTTAGGCGCAATAGATGCGGATGATGTTATTTGTGCCACAGGATTTAAAACGAATTTATCATTTTTGGCTTCGGATATTTTGCGGATATTAGAATATGATCCTGACGATCAGCTTATGCCAGCACTCTTAAGTGAAACGGGCCAGCATCCTGAATTAGAAGGGGCGTCATTCGTTGGCATGTATAAAGGTCCTTATTTCCTTACAATGGCATTACAAGCCCAAATGGCGGCAAAGAGTTTTGCAGGGCTGAGACCGGCCAGTGATCGAATAGATATTGAAAATGGAATTAAAGTTGCTCGTGCCTTAAGAGAGCAACGCCCAAGACCTCAATTTCCGTATGGTGATTATGTTCAAAGTGTTTTGGCTTTAGCAAGTAAGTTAGGAATAAAAACACCAGAAGATGGTGTTGTATTACCCGTACATTTTATTAGCACGCCTTAGAATTTTATATTTACGGTCTAAAAGCTAGGTTTCCGCTTTCCGGTCTGTAAAGTAACTCTTCCAAGTCAGTGCTGGTAGTCATCCAGGTTGTAGAAAACCCTCCCACTTGAATTCTTCTTGCTAAACGACCTTCATCACTTTCGCCAGTAACAGTTATAAGAGGGTTATTAAAGCGATCCAAATTATATGAACTATCTAGCCTTTCAAGATTTTCATGTAGGCCGTCAAAAGAAATATTGCTTCCATCAGGCATATCAACAGAAAGCGAGAAGGGACCTTGAAGACTATTAAAGTCCGTAATAAATCTTTGATCATAAATACATCCAGCAAGTTGGGAGAAAACGTATTCGTTATCTACTTCACTTTCCGGGTTTTCTGTTCGGATTAAAGCGTTAATAGGATCGAGTGATTGAAAAGCAAAATATGTGACGTCTGTAAAATGATAGGTTAGCCCCTCTCCAGTTACACAAAGTGCTTCTCCAGAGTGATCGGCTGTGATCTCAGCTTCCATAGCTTGAATATCTTCATGGGAAGGTTGAAGCCATAGGCCGTAAATTGCCATAGAGCCAAAAACTCCGGGTAATATAAAGTCTTTAATACTCAATCTTTCTTTTGTCATAATTTTTTATATGAAAATTTAACCTATTAATCAAGTTAAATTAGTGATGATGAGACGTAAAAAGCTCTTTGCATTCAATAGATAAAGGCGTAAATATTTTTTATGGCATCTGAAGAGTTACTTTTAGAATATTTACCAATCCTTGTTTTTATCATTGTCGCGATGGTGATATCTTGCGCGGCGATATTTTTATCTTTTGTTGTTGGGAAGCAAGACCCAGACCCCGATAAGAATGCAGCTTATGAATGTGGATTTGATGCTTTTGATGATGCGCGAAGCCGTTTTGACGTGCGATTCTACCTCGTTGCGATTTTATTTATCATCTTTGATTTAGAAATTGCTTTCTTATTCCCGTGGGCGATTACGTTGGGAGATATAGGGCTATTTGGATTTTGGTCGATGATGGTGTTTTTAGGTGTCCTTACAATCGGCTTTATCTATGAGTGGAATAAAGGAGCCCTTGATTGGGAGTAGTGGGTAGACCAAGCCCAATTCCTAACTTGGACGTCTTACAATATCACTTAACTGGAATGCACCGTCTTTTTCCCATGGGGGAAGTAGTTGTAATCTTAAGCGTGCATTTTCAGAGTGTAATTCACTTATAGTTTTTTGTTCTGAATTAGCGGATGAGAAAATTTCTCCTATTTTTATTCTGGACGCTTTTGTCCCAGCATCGCTTGCGTAATATTCATCTTCTACACCAATACCTATTGTGGCCAGCGCGCTCACAATGCCTGCTCGACAGTTATTTGCGTATGGTAAATGTCTATCTTCATAGTCAAAAGTTAGATTAGCCTCTTTAACTTTTACGGCATGCTTAAGCATATGATTCCACAAAGCCATCGTGCTACTCTCATATCCGCCTATAATAGGATATATCTGTAAATTATCTAAAGAACGTTTTGTTGATTGACCATGTCTTACGTTCGGTACAATTTTTACTATACCCATGAGTTCATCCATTAAATCCTCAGCATAATCATTAAAATGAAGCTCTTGGACAACCGTCGGAGAATTTTGAGTTTCATCGACTAGAAAAAGAGCAGTATGATAACGTAGATTGTTCTTATCTTCGCCTTCAGGGTCAGGAAATTCTGCAATATAAATAGAAAATTTTCTCTCAGAAATCATAATTGAAAGTTGTAGCATAATGATAGTATTATGTAAATATATTAATTATGCTTTTTGCCTCTTTATAAGCTTGAAAGAGCTAGGCAAAGCATTGCAACTATTAATAGAATTCGATATCATTAAATTATGACACATGATCGTAAAGTAATAGACGCGCCTGAAGCGAAATTTAAGACTGACATTGCCTTTCCGGATGCTAGAGAGCAGGATGTTGTTCCTGCGGCTATGTCCAAACACTTAAAAGAGAAGGGCTTTTTGCTGACATCAGCTGATAGTCTTTTTGATTGGGCGAGAACGGGATCTCTATGGCCTATGACCTTTGGTTTAGCGTGCTGCGCGGTTGAAATGATTCATTCTTACATGAGCCGCTATGATCTAGATCGTTTTGGTATGATTCCAAGGCCAAGTCCGCGTCAGTCAGATGTTATGATTGTGGCGGGAACGTTGACAAACAAGATGGCGCCCGCGCTTCGCCGCGTTTATGACCAAATGCCAGAACCAAGATGGGTGGTCTCAATGGGATCTTGTGCCAATGGCGGTGGGTATTATCATTATTCATATTCTGTTGTTCGCGGGTGCGATCGTATTGTCCCTGTTGATATTTATGTTCCAGGCTGTCCGCCAACTGCTGAAGCCTTGGTCTATGGCCTTTTACAGCTGCAAAAAAAGATACAACGCGAAGATACGCGTATCGCCCGATAAAATTTACATAAATAATTGACTATTCTTTAGATTATCTGTAATTTACCGCCAAATTTAAAGGAGGAATCCATGAGAACAAGAAGAGAAGTTCTAGTAAGTTTAAGTGCATTGATGGCAGGTGCAGCTGTTCCGTCACCTTTATGGGCTGGTGATGATAAGGTCAGAAGATCGCAGGCTGGAAAAGAATTTGTGCGACATGCAGGTTTGTATATTGTTCAGGGGCAAAATGCACAAAGTCTTGCGACAATTGGGTTTTCAATAAATGATTACGGCAAAGAAGAAATTTTTAGAGCTTTTCAGTTAACATTAGAGCATTTCGAAGCGCTTCATAATGATACATTTGAAGAAGTAAAGAATGAAGTGAGAGCAGGGGATTTTAGCCAATATTGTAAATGGATTGACCCCAGAGGTCATGGTCAAAGATCTATTTTGGAGCCATTGACACTTTATTTGAAGAAGTTGACAATGCTATTGAAAAAATAGATGCAGGTGGCGCTCCTTCGCCAAGAGATTTAGATCGTGTATTTGATGAAGGAATGCGCGCGCAACTTATTCTAGCGACCAATAATCCTGGTTATTTAGCTGATTTAAAAAACGGTCTTGTAAATAAAAAGCAGGAATGGATTGATGCTGCTAATCAATTTAATTCAACTGTTTTGCTTCCTCATTTAGCCGGGCGGGCTGTAGTAGCTTCTCCTTGCCTGCGTTAAAAATAAACGAAAATTTCTTTTGTATAGCGGCGCGTATGCCGCTATATTTTTGTCATGTATAAACCTTCTGAGTCCCTTACTGATCTTGCCGAACATATCCAGGAAGATATTAAAAACGCCGAAATTTCTTATCATTTTGAAAAAGATGAATTGGTTCTTCAGGTTGAAGCCGAAGATATTGAAGACGTATTACGATTTTTGCGTGACGATACAGAGTGTCAGTTTCGTCAGCTTATGAGTATCTGCGGGGTTGATTATCCAGAGCGTGAGAAGCGTTTTGATGTTGTTTATAATCTCTTATCGCTCAATGGGAATAACCGTATCCGCGTGAAACTATCAGTTGAAGAAGATGAGTTTGTCCCTTCATCTACAACGATTTTTAGCACTGCTGGGTGGTTTGAACGCGAAGTGTGGGATTTATATGGTATTCCGTTTAAAGGGCATACAGACTTACGAAGAATTTTAACCGATTACGGATTTGAAGGTCATCCGCTTCGCAAAGACTTTCCGCTGACGGGGTATGTTGAGCTTCGTTATGATGAAGATCTTCGCCGCGTGGTGTATGAGCCTGTTAAACTGGCTCAAGATTTCAGAAGCTTTGATTATCTATCTCCATGGGAAGGGATGACAGACGTTCAATTGCCCGGTGATGAAAAGGCAACGAAGCTTGAATTAGGATGGGAGCCGTCTGAAAGATTGCCATCGCAAGCCAAAGATATGGCGAAAGAAACATCCCAGGATAAAAAGAATTAAATAAGATTATGGCTGAAAGTATAAAAAAACAGCAAGATATTGAAGTCGCTGGGCAAACCCAGATTAAGCCCTATACTATGAATTTCGGACCGCAGCACCCTGCGGCGCATGGCGTACTTCGCCTTGTTTTAGAGATGGAAGGGGAGGTATGCGAGCGCGCCGATCCGCATATCGGCCTTCTTCACCGAGGGACAGAAAAGCTTATTGAATATAAAACATATCTTCAAGCCGTGCCGTATTTTGACCGCCTTGATTATGTGGCGCCGATGAACCAGGAACATGCCTTCGCGCTGGGGGTTGAAAAACTGCTCGGCATTACGCCGCCAGAACGCGCGCAATATATCCGTGTGATTTTTTGTGAATTGGGCCGTGTCCTGAGCCATATTCTCAACATCACGACTTTCGCCCTTGATGTGGGGGCGATCACGCCGGCCTTATGGGGATTTGAAGAGCGCGAAATCGGTATGGGTTTTTATGATCGCGTTTGCGGAGCAAGACTTCATGCGAATTATTTTAGGCCCGGCGGCGTCGCAATTGATATGCCTGCCGGTCTCGTCGATGATATGCTTGAATGGCTGGAAACGCTGCCGAAAGTCATTGATGATCTGGATAATCTTCTGACCAATAACCGCATCTTTAAACAGCGCACCGTTGATATTGGCGTGGCGACAAAACAACAGGCGCTTGATTGGGGCTTTAGTGGCCCGATGCTTCGCGCTTCCAATGTCGCATGGGATTTAAGAAAATCTCAACCTTATGATGTGTATGAGAAAATGGACTTTGATGTTCCTGTTGGCAAAACGGGAGATTGTTATGCGCGTTATTTGATCCGTATGGAAGAAATGCGTCAGTCGATTAAAATTATGAAGCAAGCCTTGAACGAATTGCCCGATGGCGATGTGAAGGTAAATGATTATAAAATTTCACCGCCGCCACGCGCCGAAGTGAAAGATTCAATGGAAGCCATGATCCACCACTTTAAGCTTTATACGGAAGGGTACCATGTTCCCGAAGGTGAAACTTATACAGCTGTGGAAGCGCCGAAAGGTGAGTTTGGTGTTTTCTTGATTGCCGATGGAACAAACCGTCCGTATCGTTGTCATATTCGCGCCCCGGGCTTCGCTCATTTGCAAGCGCTTGATTTCGTGAGTAAAGGCCACCAATTGGCAGATGTTGTATCAAATATTGGATCAATGGATATTGTGTTCGGGGAAATAGATCGATGAGCTTTCAAAGCGTTAAGTATTTCTTTGATCCCTTAAGACTGCATTGCACTTTAAACTTTTTGGGTGATGTTTTTATAACTCTTTCAGGCATTGTGTATGGAAATCCTTTACGAGCATTAGCCGCTATTATGGGTTCCTCTGCGCACATATTAGGAATCTTATTTTCAAAGAAGGTTATTTTTGGTTTCGCTATAACAGACTTAGTCATGGGTGTCGTGTTTCTTTGCGGCGTAGTATATTTTCTTTCAGGAACAAATATAATGAATTTCGAAGAAACACCCAGATTCGGTGAAATGATAGGTGGAATATGTGTGTCTTTAGCTGCCTTTTCTGTTATTAGCCAGTGGGGAAAAACGGCGACTTTATTTTTTACTCTCGCGACAACCTCAATGTCTTTTTCTGCATTTGAGGTTTTGTTTACAAGAGGAGAGGGTGACTGGTTTGTTTTAGCTGGCTCTCTAATGTTTTACTGTGCTGGATTTGTTGCAAATTTTATAAAAAAAGATAATCATGAAAAAATCTGATGCTATCAATGCTGAGTTTCAACCGGAGAGTTTTGAGTTTTTAGACCAAAGCGCCATTGACGATATCTTCTCACGCTACCCCAGTAATCAAAAGAAAAGCGGGATTATGCCGCTTTTGGATTTGGCGCAACGTCAGGTGGCCAAAACCGGTCCGTATGGAAATTTGCCTACGGGTGGCGGATGGATACCGCGTGCGGCGATGGATAAAATTGCCGAGCTTTGTGATGTTCCAAAAATTAAAGTCTATGAAGTGGCAACATTTTATTCGATGTATAATCTTGAGCCAGTTGGAAAATACCTCATTCAACTTTGTACAACGACGCCTTGTTGGCTCTGCGGGTCCGCCGATATTGTAAAGGCGTGTACCGATCATTTGGGAATCAAGCTTTGGGAAACAACCGATGATGGATATTTCACATTAATGGAAGTCGAATGCTTAGGTGCGTGTACTAATGCGCCAATGATTCAAATGAACGATCTCTATTACGAAGATTTAACCGCCGAGAGTATTGTTGAGATTTTAGACAGCCTCAAAAAAGATGTCATACCCCCGCATGGTCCACAAAATGGACGCAAAGGATCAATGGCCTTAACGGGTCCGACATCTTTAGAAGATAAAGCAAAAGAAGCAGGGATAGTTTCATGAGAGTGACAGAAGAAGAGCCAACATGGTTTTGGGGTTTGAGAGTCTGGTGGGCGTGGTTTTGGCGCTACCTGCTTATTGTTGTAATTTTATCCGCGCTTGTCGGCGGGGGGATAGGTGCGATTGGCGCATTGATTGGATTGGCGTCAGATACGACTGCTTCCATAGGCGGCGGCGCAGGATTCCTCGTTGGTATCATCTTCATGCCTTTTGTGTTTAAACGCCTCATGACAAAAGGCTTTGGCAAATATCGCTTAGCTGTCGTTCATAAGTAAATTCTTTAATAATCTCAAAAAAATATGGTAAAATTTTAAAAGATTGGAATTTTATGAAACTTATAGAGCCTGATTTTAATACATCTTTGAAGCTTTGGTGGGCAATAAAATGGAGAACCTTTATTGCAACACTGATAATAATACTTCCTCTGGCTTTCCTATTGGGATATTTAGGAACATTAGGAGGAATAATTACATTCATAGCCTACTTAGCGTTAGAAATTTTTATTGTGCGGTGGCTCTTGGTTAATGGCTTTAAAGATCACTGGATAGGATTAGTTGAAAAAGAAGAAGAGTGATGCTGAACGATCAAGATCGTATGTTTACCAACATTTATGGCTGGGAGTCTCCGTTTTTGGACGGGGCGAAAAAGCGTGGCGATTGGGATAATACAAAAGCGCTGATCGATAAAGGCCGCGATTGGATTATTGAAGAGATGAAAAAGTCCGGTCTTCGCGGCCGCGGCGGCGCCGGTTTCCCAACAGGGTTAAAATGGTCGTTTATGCCCAAGGAAGTCACAGACCGTCCGCATTACCTTGTGATTAATGCGGATGAGTCAGAGCCGGGGACGTGTAAAGACCGGGAAATTATGCGTAATGAGCCGCATAAATTAATTGAAGGCGCATTGTTAGCTGGTTTTGCGATGCAGGCGCATAAGGCCTACATTTATATTCGCGGTGAGTTTGTTCATGAAGGATCAGAAGTTGTTCAGGCGATTAAAGAAGCGCGTGAGGCGGGGCTTCTTGGTAAGAATGCCGCCGGGACAGGATGGGATTTTGATGTTGAGCTGCATCGCGGCGCGGGAGCCTATATTTGCGGGGAAGAAACCGCGCTTTTAGAATCTCTCGAAGGGAAAAAAGGGCAGCCGAGAAATAAGCCACCATTTCCGGCAATGGCAGGATTATATAGTTGCCCCACGACAATTAATAATGTTGAAACGATCGCAAGCGTGCCTGATATTCTACGCCGCGGCGGTGATTGGTTTGCCTCTCACGGCAAAGATGAAAAAAATACTGGCACGAAGCTATTTTGTATTTCGGGCCATGTGAACAGCCCCTGCGTTGTGGAAGAAGAGATGGGCATCCCGATGAAAGAGCTGATTGAAAAGCATGCAGGCGGCGTGCGCGGTGGATGGGATAATCTAAAAGCGGTTATTCCCGGCGGATCATCTTGTCCCATTTTACCAAAAGATATTTGCGACACTGTTCTTATGGATTTTGATTCATTGCGCGAAGTGCAAAGCGGTTTAGGGACAGCCGGTGTCATTGTGATGGATCAATCAACGGATGTGATTTATGCGATTGCGCGCCTGTCTCATTTTTATATGCATGAAAGTTGCGGGCAATGCACGCCATGCCGTGAAGGTACGGGGTGGATGTGGCGTGTGATGACGCGACTTGTGAAGGGCGATGCCGATATCGAGGAAATTGATATGCTTCTTGATGTCTCCAAGCAAATTGAAGGGCATACAATTTGCGCCCATGGCGATGCGTCTGCGTGGCCTATTCAAGGGTTAATGTGTCATTTCAGGGATGAGGTCGAAGAGCGCATCATCAATTTCAAAAAGAATTACAAAGCCGCAGCTTAAGAAGGGCCTTGCGGTGTTCTTAGCCTCTGAATAGCTTCTTGTAACACTTCATTTTTATAGTCTTTGCTTTCCTGGCTAGGAAAAAATCTATTTCTTGCTCTGGTCAGAGCATAAGCACTCGCGAGCGCAATTTCTCCTATGGGAAGAAATGTCCAAATATCAACAGCATAAAAGCTTAAACCTCCGGCAATAATAGCTTTATTGAATCGATCCTTGGGAAGGACTACTTTGCAAAACATATAAGACCCAGCGGCCATAGAGCGTGACGCGTTCTTAAATTCCTGTGAAGGAAAAATCCGTTCGGTTTGTAGTTTTGGAAATGCTTTTAGTTTTTTAGACATAAGACAAAATACAAATATTAATGATTATGTCAATGTAATTACTATCAACCTATACCGAATAAAGTGTTAAGTTACTAAATATTTTTAACACAGGAGAAAAACTATGGCTCGTATTCTACCCAATTCAAACCCAACTTCAGATGTACAAGAAAAGTTAGATGGCATTAAAGCTGCTCTAGGGTCTGTTCCGAATATTTTCCAAACATTCGCGCACTCACCGGCGGTGCTTGATTTTTATATGCAAGGCTCAGGCGCACTCAAAGGCACATCCATTAGTGGTGCCTTAAGAGAGAGCATTGCGTTAACAGTTGCAGGATTAAATGGCTGTGATTACTGCGCGTCTGCTCATACGAAAATTGGTGAAGGCGAGGGGCTATCTGCTGATGAGCTTGCACATAATTTAAAAGGCGCTTCTGAAGATCAAAAAAATCAAGCCGCGCTTACATTCGCTGCAAAGCTAGTCGAAGATCGTGCTAATGTCACAGATGCAGATGTGCAAGCGGTGAAAGATGCTGGATTTAGCGATGGTGAAGTTCTAGAAATTGTGGCTGTTGTGGCGTTCAATATTTTCACAAATTACTTCAACCATGTGGCTGATACGGATGTTGATTTCCCGCATGTGTCTACTGAGGAAGTAAAAAAAGCCGCATAATATATTTGACATAATTTATTATTTTTGATATTTAACTAAGTATGAAACTTACCTTAACAGACTTATTTTATGCATCATTAGTATGTGCGCCTCTTATAGCCTCATTTGGTTCAACGCCATCATCTGATATAGTTGAAGCTATCAAAAATGGAATGCGTTTTTCAAATTCTGAAGGGGCTGTATTTAGAGATCTTACGCCAGCTGAAGTCTTTACTTACAGACCTTAAATTTTACTTATCAAATATTTTTGTACCTTCGGTCCTAAAAATATGATCGAGGGTACATTTTTATTTTGCCTCAGGCGGGTAAACCCGCTACGGCCTCTTAAAATGATGTTTGACAGATGAGGCCGAAAAGCGACTTGCGCTTTGGAGGCAGCTGGCCGAAGGCCGTAAAACATGTCACGCCGATTTCTTAAGCTGATTTATATCAAAATAATGCGCTGCATTTTGGAAGAGGAGCAATCCATCACTCTCTTCAGCCACGCTTTGACCTTTGCGGCGCGCTTCATCTTTTAACCGTGTGTAATCATCACGCTGCCATGCAAACATGCCCCGTTCCGGATGAGGCATTAAAACAAGCACGCGCCCTGTTTCGTCTGTAATTCCCGCGATATCATCTGTTGATCCGTTAGGGTTGTAAGGAAATTCACCGTTTGCGGCTTTTCCATCTTTTGAATAACGGAGCGCAATTTGATGATTATCTTTTAAGATTTTTAATTGATCATCGTCCATCATGAAACGACCTTCACCGTGTGCGACAGGCACATGAATAGTATAAACGTTTTGCAACCATGGGCTCAGGTTACTTTCTACTTTTAAATCAACCCACCTGCATTGATATCGGGCATTTTCATTATGTGTGACGGCCACTTGTCTGACGCCGTAATTTTTATCACAAGCCGGGGCCAGCCCTAAATTTACAACAATTTGGCATCCATTACAGATACCGATGGTGAGCGTGTCGCGTTCGACAAAGTTTTTCAAAGCATCTTGTAAAGTGAGGCGCATTTTTTGTGCAAATGCATTTCCAGAGCCTGTATCATCGCCGTAAGAAAACCCACCAGGCACACAAAGCACTTGGAAATTATCGAGTAATTTTGGGTTTTCAATCAGATCATTGATGTGAACGATTTGTGAGCTAAATCCAACGCGTTCAAAAGCAATCGCGCTTTCTTCCTCGCAATTTAATCCGTAGCCAGCAATGATTAATGAATTTGCGCTCATATCTAATAATCCTGTAATGGCTTTTTATAAGCCGTTTCTAATTTGTCTATTTCAACTTTGAAATGATTAATCTCTAATTCTTGGCTGTCAGTCACAACACCAATTTGTTGGACAAAGTCATTCCCGTCTAAAAGCTTTTCAAATTGATCTTTATCGTGCTGGGCAATTGTCACGATAAAACGTCCCTGGCTTTCAGAGTAGAGCATTTTATCAAAGCGCAATTCATCGGGTAATGTGATGTCCATTCCTAAACCGGACGCTATAGATTTTTTCGCGAGCGCGACGCCAATTCCACCAAAACCGATACCCATAGAAGACGCACATAGCCGCTCTTTATTTATTTTCGAAATGGCTTTGTAGAGTTTGTAACATTTCTCTGATTTCACTTCGGGGACGTTTGATCCCAGATACCCTAAGTGATCGTAATATTCTGATGCACCGCACTCATCATTAGTCTCACCCAGCAAGTAAACAAGATCACCGGGCTGTTTCGGATCAATAGAAACGGCCTGATCAACATCCTCTAAAACACCAATTGCCGATACTAATAATGTTGGTGGGATAGAAATTTTGACTGGATTATTATTCTCATCATAGCCTTTAAAGTCGTTAAACATACTATCTTTACCGGAGATAAACGGCGTTTGATAGCGTTTGGCCAAATGATAAATGCCGTGAATGGCGCGTTTTAATTCACCCAATCTTTGTTCTTCATCAGAGGAGCACCAGCAAATATTATCGAGAAGCGCAAGGTGATCAATATCACCGCCTGCGGCAAGAGCATGACGCACAGCCAAATCCAATCCTGCGCGGGCCATATCGTGCGTATCAATATCACTATAACGGGGAGCCAACCCTTGGGAGAGAACAACGCCGCGTTCGTTGTTTAAAAGCGGGCGGCTAACTGTCGCATCAGAAAAGACGCGGCCCTTACCTTGAAGCGGTCCAGTCACTGCAGAACCCTGAACATTATGATCATATTGCGCGGCGACAAATTCTTTTGAAGCAATATTTAAACGCCCCATCATCTCGAGCAATGTTTGGGCATGATCTTCGGGTTCAGCGAAATCTGGTTCGGGTTCACCGCCTTTAACAAAACTTGTCGTTAGAGGTGTTTCGGGAAGGCCGTCATGAAGGAAGTCCATGGCCATATCCATCATCACGTCACCATCCCATGTCAGAACGGCGCGGCCAGTATCTGTATATTCGCCAATATCCCATGCTTCTACACCGCGCTTGTTCAAATGCGCAATGAGTTGATCAACATTATTCGGAGGCACAGCGAGTGTCATCCGTTCCTGACTTTCTGAAATCCAAATTTCCCATGGCTGCATACCCGGATACTTTAAAGGGACTTTGTCGAGCGCTAATTCAAAACCGCCCGAGCTTTCGGCCATTTCACCCACAGATGAGGAGAGGCCGCCTGCGCCGTTATCGGTAATCGCCGAATAAAGATCCAAATCACGAATTTCTTTGATAATCGCATCAGATAATTTTTTCTGAGTGATCGGGTCGCCAATTTGTACAGCCGTTGCAGGGGAGCCTTCATCTAAAGCCTCTGATGAGAATGTTGCGCCGTGAATTCCATCACGCCCTACTTTTCCACCTACCATAATGATGCGGTCGCCCGGATTGGCTTTTTTCACATGGCTTGGCTTGCCGTTAATTTCGCGCGGAATTAAACCCACTGTTCCGGCAAAGACAAGCGGTTTTCCAACATAGCGATCATCAAAATATAAAAAGCCTTGAGGGGTAGGGATGCCCGATTGATTGCCGCCACTTTCAACGCCGGCCACAACGCCTTTCATAATCGTGTCAGGCAGAAGTGTGGGGTTTGATTGATCTTTCCCGCGGTAATATTGCAAATCTTTTCGCGGATCGGCGAGGCAAAATCCATAACGATTAAGCACAGGTTTTGCACCTTTCCCGAATCCTAAACAATCACGGTTGACGCCAACAATCCCTGTGATTGCACCGCCAAACGGATCAAGTGCGGAAGGGGAATTATGCGTTTCCACTTTATCTGTAATCAGCCAATTCTCATCAAAAATGATCGCGCCAGCATTATCACTGAACACAGAGACGCAAATATCATCTTTGCCTTTGGCTTCGCGAATTTCTTTTGTTGCCCCTTTAATATAGTGCTTATAAAGCCCGTCTTTGATGTCATCGATGGGGGAGGCAAAAATTGTATGTTTACAATGTTCTGACCATGTCTGCGCTAAGGTTTCAATTTCAATATCGGTTGGCTTGCGGCCTTCGGCTTTGAAGTAATCGCGGACGGCCTGCATGTAGAGTAATGACATTCCTAAAGGTCCGCGGCGTGATCCATCGGCGTTTTCGATTCCTTCTTTACCGATCTTGGCGAGATCTTCATCGCTAATGTCTAAATCAATTTCATCAACGGCGCTGCCTTGATTAGAGAGCTGAACTTTTGGAACAATAATGTCCATGCCATTATCATTCGAGAATTCTTCTTTGGATTTGAAAGACGCCCTTTGAATAAGGGGGTTGTGAAGCTCTGCTGCGATTTTTTCGACATCTTCTTTTGAGACATCACCATCAATCAAGATGAGCTGTGAGCTAAAGACATTTTTATCGCGGTCAACAGTGAGCGAAATTAATTCTTCAGCTGTATGACCAATATTATCTGTGACGCCCGGCAAAAACCCGATTTCTATCGCCCATTGAAAATCACCAAGAGTACTATGATAGTCATTGGCCGGAGATTGCCCTTCTTTGAAAACAAAACTCTTTTGAGTAACCGGATTTGTAAAAGAGCGCAGGCAATCATTCAGGCGGGTTTCATCTTCAATAGGGCCTTCTATTGTATAGATATCGGCGACTTTAATCTGGGTAATACCGGGGGCAATTTTACGAAAATTTTTCTGATATGTGACCGCTCGGCCATCTTCTGAAACTGTAAAGACTTCAATACGCTGTGACATGGCTTATTTTTAGAGGATTCAAGGGCTGGCGTCTACGTTAAAATAAGCATCTCGCTTTATTTATTAAGCTACAGAAAGCTCTAAGAATTTTTCTATTTTCTCTCGAGCAAGAGGAACGTCAGGAGTGGGATCATCTTCAAATACTTCATACTCATGTAGATCATTCACATTATTAAATGAACTTAAATGTGCTTTCGCAGTCTCTAGAGATACGGATGCCATAGATCCTGTAGAAAAAACAGCATCTGTTACCTCAACTGCTTTTTCTTCCTCGACCTGATTAAAGGCTCGGATGCGATATGTTCCATCTTCATTTTTTGTAGCTGTGCGCCAGAGAACAGAAAGTTTTAGAGGATCACCGGCTTTAACATTCTCAGCCGGAATATCATCTTGTGCATACGCAACGCGAATATAGGTTTTTGAAAAGATAATCTCTTCGTCTTGAGAGGTGAGTTTAGACATTTAATTTTATTTTCCTTAAAACGTAGAATTAAACAGCTGTTATCTTTATGTCAATATGATTTTGTATGAAAAACTTGCTGTATTTTTCAGTTTTTTTTAAGATTTCCCTCTATACTCGCTGAATGATTACGGTTAAATATAATAGCGAAAAAAAGTATTAAATTTAGTATGCCGAAACTAACCATCAACGATCAAGAAGTCGAAGTCGCGCCGGGAACATCAATCATTCAAGCTGCGGAGCAGATTGGAATTGAGATTCCAAGGTTTTGCTATCACGATAAATTAAGCGTTCCAGCCAACTGCCGTATGTGCCTTGTTGAGGTGGAAGGCGGCCCGCCGAAACCTGTGGCTTCATGCGCGATGGCGTGCGGCGATGGCATGGTTGTCAAAACCGATACAGAGATGGTGAAAAAAGCGCGCCGCGGCGTCATGGAAATGCTTCTGATTAATCATCCGCTTGATTGCCCGATTTGTGATCAGGGCGGTGAATGTGATTTACAAGACCAGGCCATGGCCTATGGATATGACCGTTCACGTTACCATGAAAATAAGCGCGCGGTGAAAGATAAGCCGCTTGGCCCGTTAATCAAAACTATTATGACGCGCTGTATTAATTGTACACGTTGCGTTCGTTTTGGTGAAGAAATAGGCGGCATGACAGAGCTTGGCCAGTTAAATCGCGGTGAAGACGCAGAAATCGGAACCTTTATAGAAGAAGCTGTCTCAAGCGAATTATCAGGCAATATGATTGATATATGCCCTGTGGGAGCATTAACATCTAAGCCTTACGCGTTTAAAGTGAGGACGTGGGAGCTGAACAAAACACAAAGTATTGACGTTCATGATGCCGTTGGATCGAACATTCGCGTGGATAGTAAGGGGCGTGAGGTGATGAGAATCCTACCGCGCCTTCATGAAGATATTAATGAAGAATGGATCAATGACCGCACAAGGTTTGCGTATGACGGTTTACAAAAAAACCGCCTTGATCGTCCTTACATTAAAGATTCTACTACACGCAAATTACGCCCATGCAGTTGGGAAGAGGCTTTAGACGTTGCAGCAGATAAGATTAAAACTTACGAAAACGATAATATTGCCGCCTATGTAGGGGATTTGTCAGAAGCTGAAAGCATCTATTCTCTCAAACAACTGATGGATAAGAAAGGCGTTCAAAATATCGAATGCCGCACCGATGGCGCAAAATATGATGCTTCGAATAAAGGCAGTTACAGATTTAATACGAGTATTGCTGGCATAGAAGAAGCGGATGCTATTTTGATGGTGGGGACATTTCCGCGCCATGAAGCCACAATGATTAATGCGCGTATTCGCAAAACATGGCTCGAGAATCGCATTCCGATTGGCGTGATAGGGCCTGAAGATGATTTTACTTACCCAACCAAGTTTTTAGGCAGTGATCTAAAGGCTTTAGAAGGTTTACTTAAAGAAAAAAGTGAGTTTTCTAAGAAACTAGAAATGGCCGAAAAGCCTATGATTATTTTGGGTAATGATCTCTTTAAGCGCGATGATATTGATGCGATTTTGGCGACTGTTCAAAAGCTTTGTGATCAATTTGACATCATTACAGATGACTGGAATGGTTATAACGTTATTCAGCTTGCAGCATCACGTGTAGCCGCTTTAGAAATGGACTTTGTTCCATCAAAAGAGTTTGATCTGAACGAAATGGGTTTGGTCTATCTTTTAGACGTTGATAGCCCTGAAGTCATCCAAAATATAAATCCTCATGCTTTTGTGATTTATCAGGGCAGCCATGGAGATATTGGTGCGCATCGCGCTGATCTTATTCTGCCGGGCGCTACTTACACTGAAAAAGACGGAATTTACATGAATACAGAAGGCCGCGCGCAAAGAGGCCGCCGCGCTGTATTCCCGCCGGGTGAAGCCCGTGAAGATTGGAAAATCATCCGCGCAATTTCAGATCGCTGCGACTTATCAATTGAATATAAAGATTTGAGTGAAGTACGTTCTAGCTTAATTAACGATTATCCGGCATTGGGATGCTATGACGATATTCAAATTGTGAAATTGAAAAAATTCAAAGCGTCAAAGGCGAAAATCTCTGATCAGCCATTAACTTACGCCATAGATAATTTTTATCTAACAAATCCTATTACGCGTGCTTCTGAAACAATGAGAAAGTGTTCTGATCAACTTTTAAAAGAAGACGTGCCCGAAGCGGCAGAATAGAACCAAAAGAAAGACTAGATAATGACCAAGACAACGATAGAAATGGTGCAAGAATTTCATGAGACTTACGATCTTCCTGTCGAAAATCACCAAACATGCTCAGATGAAAAAACTAAGACGCTTCGTATCAATCTTTTGGCTGAGGAGCTTGATGAATTAAAAGAAGCGCTTGAAAATGATGATATGCAAGAGACACTCGATGCGTTGATTGATCTTCAATATGTATTGGATGGCGCGTTTCTTTCATTCGGTCTTCAGGATGTAAAGAATGCCGCATTCGAAGAAGTTCACCGTTCGAACATGTCAAAATTAGGCGAAGATGGAAAACCAATACGCCGCGAGAGCGATGGCAAAGTGATGAAAGGCCCGAATTACTTCAAGCCGGATCTTGCTCAATTTATTGCCGATAAAAAGAAAGCGGCTTAATTCAATATGACTGAGCTTTGGACAATATATGGTGAGCCTTTGATGTGGATGTTGGTCCATATCGGCGTTTTGATTGGCGTGATCCTTGGCTCTATGGCTTATTATACATATGCTGAGCGAAAAGTAATGGGGGCGATGCAAAGACGCCAAGGTCCCATGACTGTTGGGCCGTTTGGTTTATTGCAACCCATTGCTGACGGAATTAAGCTTTTATCAAAAGAGATAATTATTCCGACCCAAGCCAACTCGGCATTATTTCTTTTAGCTCCTATATTAGTTTTTGCTCTCGCGCTTGTTGCTTGGGCTGTTATTCCTGTTGATCTTGGTTTAGTACTCGCGGACATTAATGTCGGTATTCTCTACCTTTTTGCAATCTCATCGATGGGGGTTTACGGCGTTATTATCGCCGGATGGGCTTCAAATTCTAAATATGCTTTTTTAGGCGGGCTTCGTTCGGCCTCGCAAATGGTCTCATACGAAGTGTCGATGGGATTAGTCATTGTCTGCATTCTTGTCTGTGTCGGCTCGCTCAATTTAACAGAAGTCATTATGGTAGAGCGCCCGTGGTGGATGCAGCTTTTATTGCTTCCAATGCTTGTTGTATTTTTGGTCTCCATTTTGGCGGAAACAAATCGTGCGCCCTTTGATTTACCGGAAGGCGAATCAGAGATTACCGGCGGGTTCATGGTGGAATATTCCGCTATGTCTTTCGCGCTCTTCTTTTTAGGTGAATACACAAATATGATCATGATGAGCGCCATGACCGTTGTCTTATTCTTGGGCGGGTGGCTTCCTCCATTTGGAATTGAAGCTTTAGCGATTGTACCGGGCGTGATTTGGTTTGCGTTAAAGACGGCCCTTATTATGTTTTTCTTTATTTGGGCGCGAGCAACATTCCCCAGATATCGATATGACCAACTTATGCGTTTGGGGTGGAAAGTCTTTCTACCGTTTACATTGCTGTGGGTCGTGGTGGTTTCAGGAACACTTTTGGCCTTTGATGCGTTGCCATAAAAAGAGTATAATAATGTTATGAAACATCTGATTAATTCATTTTTCTTAGTTGAAATTGTAAAAGGCATGGCTTTGACATTGAAATATATGTTTTTTGTGCCGCGAGTTACAATTAACTATCCGAATGAGAAGGGGCCTTTAAGCCCACGTTTTCGTGGTGAACATGCTCTGCGCCGTTACCCTAATGGAGAAGAGCGCTGCATTGCCTGTAAATTATGTGAGGCCATTTGTCCTGCCCAAGCGATTTGGATTGAGGCAGAGCCGCGCGAAGATGGATCCCGCCGCACGACACGCTATGATATTGACATGACGAAATGCATTTATTGTGGTTTATGTCAGGAAGCCTGCCCCGTTGATGCGATTGTTGAAGGCCCCAATTTTGAATATTCCACCGAAACCAGAGAAGAGCTTTACTATAATAAAGATAAGCTTTTGGACAATGGTGACCGTTGGGAAGCTCAAATTGCCCGTAATTTAGCAGCAGACGCCCCTTATAGGTAAACGCTATGCGCGTTTCTTTTACCCTCAGGCGCGTAAATGCGCTACGGGCTTGTGAAATTCTATTCAATAATCCAAAAACATAATACGCAATAAAATTAGTTAATTTTTTAACTTTTTAACCGATTTTACTTGACTTTTGATATGCGTTTGATACATTACAGATATGAGTATTTGTATTACTTCATCAAGAGGCGTTTTAAGCGGAACATTCGCAGCTTTCTCTGCGGGCGCAAGAAATGCCAGTCTTACAAACCCTTGGGCACTAGCCTGTGCAGGAGCAAGATTAGCGCAAAAATATATTAGAGCGCTAACACCTGGAGGTTAAATCAGGGGTTTATCCTAAATTGCTGTAACAAGCGAATATTTAGGCGCGGAAATCGCGCCTAGATGCGTTTTAGAGTAATGTATTGATTTCATTATATAATTTTCACTCTTTTGTATTCGTAAGCCTCATTCTCATATAATTTTATTATGAACTTAGCAGCTTTACGAGGTGTGGCCCGCGGAGATTTTGCACGGTTTTCAGCCGGAGCAATTAATAATCAGCGTGCTGGTGCTAAGTATGAAGAGGCAAATGCAGGGGATCGTTACGCTTCTTTTCGCGCTCGGCAACATTCAGGTCAGGGGTTGCCTCCACCTAAGCCGCCTATGTAATTTGAAAATCCAAATATCATTTAAATAAGTTCGTGAATATCGTGTGATGCTAAGGGGTTATTCCTTGCGCTTCATCTTTCTTGGCAGTAAAAAGAAGCATAATTTTTAAGTGCTTTTAAGTATACGTATTCATGTTAACTGCCATAACCTTCTATTTATTTGCCGGAATGACCCTTTTAAGCGGGATCATGGTGATTACGGCCCGTAATACTGTCAGCTCGGTTTTATTTCTGATTCTGGCGTTTTTTAATTCGGCCGGTCTTTTTGTTCTTCTGGGCGCGGAATTTATCGCAATGATTATGGTCATTGTTTATGTGGGGGCGGTTGCTGTTCTCTTCTTATTCGTTGTGATGATGCTGGATATTAGTTTCGCTGATTTACGAAAAGGAGCGATGCAATATGTCCCTGTAGGATTATTAGCGGGCGGAATTTTACTTGCTGAATTAATCTTTGTTTTCTCAACGTGGAAGTTTGCTGGACGAGCCGAAGAAAATTTGGCCGTTCCAACACCTGACCCTGACGAACTGACAAATACTGAAGCCATTGGCCGCGTTCTGTACACGGATTATATTTATGCTTTCCAAGCGGCGGGACTTATTTTGTTGGTAGCCATGATTGGCGCGATTGTCTTAACGCATCGCCGTAGACCGGGTGTTCGCCGTCAGAATGTCAGTGAGCAACAAGAAAGACGTCCTGAAGATGTTCTTGAAGTGAAAAAAGTCACAACAGGAACGGGAGTGTAATATGCCAGAATATATGATTGATATTGGCCTTGCGCACTATCTGACCCTTGCCGGATTACTCTTTACGCTTGGCGTATTTGGTATTTTTCTTAATCGGAAAAACGTGATCGTTATTTTAATGTGTATCGAGCTTATGCTTCTTGCGGTGAATATAAACTTTGTTGCGTTCTCGTCATTTTTGGATGATTTAGCAGGTCAGATTTTCACGCTTTTCATTTTAACGGTGGCCGCTGCCGAAGCCGCCATCGGACTGGCCATATTGGTTGTATTCTTTAGAACAAAAGGTTCAATCGCCGTTGAAGATATTTCGAGTATGAAGGGGTGATGCTGTGTCAATGATGTTTCAAATAGGCACTAATGGATTGAATGGCACAACAAGGTCGTCCATTCGTGCTGCCCGTGTAGAAGTGGCGAGGTTAGCCCAAGATTATTTTGGTGATACCTTAGATTGTGTGACCACAGATTTTACTATCGCAAATAAAAGGACACCTCACGCAACACTTATCGTAAACGGATTTTCAGTGAGGGTGAACGCCTCTGAAAGTCATGGCAATATACCTACTCAAGCTAAAATTGATGCAGTGAATATTTACGGTGAAGATATGAGAAAGCCTGTGCCAATTAAAATTATTCCAAGGTGTGCTTTATAATGTTTGAATATATTGCTGTCTTTGCACCTTTGGTTGGATTTTTGTTGGCATTTTTGTTCGGCAAAAGCATGGGCGATAAAGGCGCGCAAATTGTAACCTGCGCATGTGTGATTGCGGCGGCCTTTGCATCTTGTGCCCTCTTTACCGAAGTTGCCCTTGCCCACGGTGAGTCCTACACAACCAAAATTATGACGTGGTTTGCCTCTGGTGACATGGTCGTCAATTGGGCCTTACGTATTGATCCTCTTTCAGTTGTGATGATGTCCGTAGTCACGGTTGTTTCTGCCTGTGTGCATGTCTACTCGATTGGCTATATGAGCCATGATAAGTGCAAAGCCCGTTTTATGAGCTATTTAAGCTTATTCACTTTTGCCATGATGATGCTCGTAACATCCGATAATTTGGTTCAGCTTTTCTTTGGCTGGGAAGGGGTAGGCGTAGCCTCATATCTTCTGATCGGATTTTGGAATCATAAAGACAGTGCCAATGCAGCCTCTATTAAAGCCTTTCTTGTGAATCGCGTCGGTGATTTTGGTCTAGCGCTCGGTATTTTTGGCGCGTTCATGTTGTTTGGCACAGTTCAGCTCGATGAGATTTTTGTGCAAGTGGAAAGCGCCGCCGAAGTCACCATGGAATTTGTTGGCTTTGATATCCATGCTTTGACACTTGTTTGCTTACTTTTATTTATGGGCGCGATGGGGAAATCGGCTCAGCTTGGTTTACACACATGGCTTCCTGATGCGATGGAGGGGCCAACACCTGTCTCCGCGCTTATTCACGCGGCAACAATGGTGACGGCGGGTGTGTTTTTGGTTGCGCGGCTATCGCCTATTTTTGAATTTGCGCCGATTGCCTTGATGGTCGTTACGGTATTAGGCGGTCTCACGGCTTTTGTTGCGGCGACAATCGGTATGACACAATTTGATATTAAGCGCGTGATTGCTTATTCAACGATGTCACAGTTGGGATATATGTTTTTCGCTCTGGGTGTATCCGCTTATTCAGCAGCAATTTTCCACCTCATGACGCACGCATTCTTTAAAGCACTTTTATTCTTAGGCGCGGGTTCAGTTATTCACGCTCTTTCTGATGAACAAGATATGCGCAATATGGGTGGAATATGGAAGAAAATCCCAACCACTTATGCGATGATGTGGATTGGGTCTCTGGCGTTGGCCGGAATACCTTTTTTCTCAGGCTTTTATTCGAAAGATTTAATTTTAGAAGCCGCCTTCGCAGACCATACATGGTTTGGAAATTTTGCATTCTGGCTCGGGATTGCCGCCGCAATCATGACGGCTTTTTATTCTGCACGGCTTATCTTCTTAACCTTCCATGGCCGCCCGCGCGCTAGTGAAGCCGTAATGAGTCATGTTCATGAATCACCACCTTCAATGTTGACGCCGTTATTCGTTTTGGCGGCAGGAGCGTTATTTGCTGGATATGCATTTTATGAAAGCTTTGTTGGTCATCATCAAATCTGGCATGGCTCAATTTTTGTCTTACCAGAAAATGATACGGTCGAAGCCGCGCATCACGTTGAAAAATGGGTCAAATTATTGCCGATTGGTATGGCGGTTGCAGGATTGCTATTAGGGGCATTTTTATATTTGAGAGTGACGGACTTACCATCAAAGATTGCAAGTGCCTTAAAGCCCATTCATTCTTTATTATTTAATAAGTGGTTCTTTGATGAGCTTTACAACGTAGTGTTCGTTAAACCCTCTATCGTATTTGGTAAATTATTTTGGAAGGGTGATAAGAAACTTGTCGATGGCTTAGGCCCAGATGGCGTTGCTAAAACTTCGTTGGGCGCGAATGGATTACTCTCAAAATTCCAATCAGGTTATGTATTCCAATACGCATTTGTCATGATGCTTGGCGTGATTTTATTGATTAGTTATTTTTTTGTGAAAGCGCATGCGGGGCAGTAAATATGATTGATCTTCCTATTCTATCAATGCTGATTTTTATCCCGCTATTCGGGGTTGGATTTATCATGCTGATCCGTGGGGAGCAGGAGACGGTTCAAAATAATGCCCGCCGTGTGGCCTTATACACGTCTGGATTTAACTTCCTTCTATCTCTTTATATGCTGTTTAACTTCGATAAAGATTCAGCAGATTTTCAGTTTGTTGAACAGGGAATATGGTTTTCTGCTCTCGATATCTCTTATCATGTCGGTGTTGACGGTATTTCACTTTTCTTTGTGGTTCTTTCAGCTTTCCTCGTCCCGATTTGTATCCTGGCGAGTTGGAATTCAATAAAAACCCGCGTTCGCGAATATATGATTGCGTTTCTGATCTTAGAGACATTTATGATCGGAACATTTTGTGCGCTTGATAGCTTCTTATTCTACATTTTCTTTGAAGCTGTCCTTATTCCGATGTTTATTATTATCGGCGTATGGGGCGGCGCCAATCGGATTTACTCGGCGTTTAAGTTTTTCCTTTATACGCTTCTCGGTTCAGTTCTTATGCTGCTCGCGCTTTTATATTTATATATGGAAGTCGGGACGAGTGATATTCAAACGCTAATCAATAACCCTGTCGCAAGAAACGCGCAAATCTGGTTATTCATTGCCTTCTTCGCAAGTTTTGCAGTGAAGATGCCAATGTGGCCTGTTCATACATGGCTTCCCGATGCACACGTTGAAGCGCCTACAGCCGGATCAGTAATCTTGGCAGGGGTTCTTTTGAAAATGGGCGGTTATGGCTTCCTTCGTTTTTCAATGCCGATGTTCCCAGAAGCAACTGAATTTTTTGCGCCGATGATTTTCTGGCTGTCAGTAATTGCCATTATTTACACCTCACTTGTTGCTCTTGTTCAGGAAGATATGAAAAAGCTGATTGCATATTCTTCTGTGGCTCATATGGGCTATGTCACGCTTGGAATATTTACTGCGACCACACAAGGCGTAGAAGGCGGCATTTTCCAAATGATCTCACATGGTGTGATCTCTGCTGCTTTATTCTTATGTGTTGGCGTTGTTTATGATCGTCTTCATACGCGTGAGATTAGCCGGTATGGAGGCCTTGTGAAAAATATGCCGAAATATGCAACGATCTTCATGATCTTTATGTTGGGATCGGTCGGGCTTCCGGGAACGGCTGGATTTGTTGGTGAATTCCTTACATTAATGGGTGCATTTCAAGTCAGTACAATTATTGCAGTATTTGCAACAACAGGTGTTGTCTTAGGCGCAGCATATATGCTGGTGCTTTATCGCCGCGTTGTTTTTGGCGAGCAAAAAAATGAAGATGCAGCCTCCTTAAAAGACCTCAATCGAATTGAATATATTTGCTTGGTGCCATTGGTAATTTTAACATTATGGTTAGGGATTGCACCGGGTTATGTGATGGATCGTATGGCACCGTCAGTTGAGCGCTTGATCGCTCATTATGAATCCCACTTACCTGATGAACCGGAGCAATTGGCGCAATATACTTTGGAGGGGGCCGAATAATGAATATCACATTTCAATCATTACAACCTCTTTGGCCTGAATTGTTTTTAGCCTGTGCAGGTATGATTTTGCTTGTCATTGGAGTACTCTCAAAAAAAGAGAATCCAACACGCTCAATCACTTTGTTTACAATGATGTCGTTTGTGGCGGTTATCTTACTATTAATTGTTCAGCCTGCTTCAAGTGAACCGATTTTGAATGGTATGTTCGTTCAAAATGAATTTACGATTTTTATAAAATTACTAATCGCTTTAGGAATTATTGCGTGTCTTGCACTTTCGCCGCGATATTTGGAACGCTCACAAATCGCTAAATTTGAATATCCTATTCTCATTTTATTTGCAGGGCTGGGTATGATGATGATGGTCTCTGCGAATGATCTTCTTGCGCTTTATATGGGCTTGGAATTACAGTCTTTAAGCCTTTATGTCTTGGCGGCCATTCGTCGAAACCATATTAAATCCGCTGAATCAGGTATGAAATATTTCATCCTTGGGGCGATTTCTTCAGGAATGCTCTTGTTTGGAATTTCTATGATTTACGGCTTCACGGGGTCAACCAATTTTGACGTGATCGCGACAACTCTATTACAAGATATGCACCTTGGCGCAGTGATTGGATTTGTATTTGTTCTTTCCGCATTGGCATTTAAGATTTCTGCAGTTCCGTTTCATATGTGGACTCCTGATGTTTATGAAGGTGCGCCAAGTACAGTGACAGCCTTTTTTGCCATCGTTCCAAAAGTGGCTGCGATTGCTCTCATCATTCGTCTACTTTATCTGCCGTTTGTAGCACTTGAAGATCAATGGTTTGAAATGGTTTGGCTTTTATCTTTTGCATCTATGACTATCGGGGCTTTTGCAGCGCTCCGCCAAGATAATTTAAAACGTCTTTTGGCCTATAGCTCGATTGGTAATGTAGGATATGTCCTGATCGGTGTTGTTGCAGGCGGCGAAGCTGGAATATCCGCCGTTCTTATATACCTTACAATTTATATGATCATGACCATTGGTACGTTTGGAATTCTTCTCTGCCTTGAGCGTGATGGAATGTATTTTGAGAAAATATCTGACTTATCTGGCCTATCCAGAAATCACCCATTTATGGCTTATTCCTTAACAATCTTAATGTTTTCAATGAGTGGTATTCCACCTTTTGCAGGATTCTTTGGTAAGTTGATTATTTTCCAATCAGCAATAAGCTCAGGGTTGTTTATCCTTGCTGTTTTGGGCGTGCTTACATCTGTTGTGGCTGCTTATTATTACTTGCGTGTGATTAAGGTTATGTTCTTTGATGAACCTGTTGCAGCGTATGACATCAAAGATATTGAATGGTCGCGTAAGCTTGTTATTACGGGATCGATTGCTTTTGTGGCTTTATTTATTTTCTTCCCATCTTTTGTTGTGAACGTCTCTAATCAGGCCGTAAGCGGTATTTTCTGATGACCATCGAGTGGCAGATCCAAAGCTTTGATAGTCTTGAGTCTACGCAAGACAAGGCGATAGAAGAAGCCAAAAAAGGGGCAGAAGAGGGCACTGTTATACAGGCTCTCACGCAAACTAAAGGGCGCGGCCGTCATCGTAATGAATGGAATGCTCCTGAAGGGAACATCTATCTCACATACATCTTACGACCTGATTATGATTTGCGTATGGCGGGTCAGGTTTCTTTTATTGCAGCCCTAGCTGTTGCAGAAACACTTGCTCAATATATCAATGAAGATCAACTCAAAGTGAATGTAAAATGGCCCAATGATGTTTTAGTTGATGGGTTGAAGATTTCAGGAATATTGCTGGAAAGCGATGCTGATGGTCTTGATATCAATTACTTAATTATTGGGGTGGGGATAAACATTGCAAATCGTCCGATTAATAATTCTGTTTGTTTGAATGATATTACTGGGAATAAAGAGAATATTGATAGAATTCGTGATCAGTTTTTAGATAAGTTCTTATTCTTATATGAACATTGGCGCCAAGCAGGTTTTGGCCCTATTCGTGAGCAATGGCTATCAAGAGCGTATAAATTAAACGAAGTGATTACAGCGCGCCTTCCCAATGAAACATATCAAGGGGTTTTTCAGGATATTACGCATAGTGGGGCATTGGTCTTAAAAGACCATGAGGGCGTTACACATGAAATTCATGCAGCCGAAATCTATTTTGAAGAGGCGGCATAATGCTTTTAATAATCGATATTGGAAATACAAATATTGTTTTGGCTATTTTTGATGGCGACCAAAAAATCAAAAGCTGGCGTTTAGAAACATCCGCCCCTTTTCATGTTGGCGAGTCAGGGATTGAAAATATTATCGTTAGTTCCGTTGTCCCTCATAAAGATGAAGAGATAATCAAAGTCTGTGAAAGCCAGCTCGATACAACGCCGTTTTTTGTAAATTACAAAAATGTAGGTTTAAAAATTCATACTGATCATCCTGAGCAAGTAGGCGCTGATCGTTTAGTCAATGCAGTTGCCGTTGTTCATGAATATAATCAGCCCACTATCATTGTTGATTTTGGAACCGCCACGACGTTTGATGTTGTTGATGGTGAAGGCAATTATTTTGGCGGTGTGATTTCACCAGGGATCAATCTATCTTTAAAAGCTTTAGGGGAGGCGGCTGCCAACCTTCCTACTCTAAAAGTTGAAAAGCCCAATGCGGTGATTGGTAAAAATACGGTCGATGCCATGCAATCTGGAATTTACTGGGGCTATATTGGTTTGATTGAAGGCAATATTGACCGTATCCAAAAAGAAATAGGTCAAGACTGTACAATTGTAGCAACAGGGGGATTGGCTCCATTATTTGCCGAAAATACAGATTATTTAAAAATTATAGATCCAGATTTGACTTTAAAGGGCTTAGTTCATATTCATAATGATATGCAACAGAAAGCCGCAGCATAATGTCATTCGATCCGGATCAGCTTCTTTTTATACCTTTAGGGGGTGCTGAACAGTTTGGCGCGAACCTGAATGTTTATGCTTATCAAGGCCAATATCTGGTTGTCGATATGGGAATGGGATTTGCCGATGAATATTACCCGGGTGTAGATATTCTTCTGCCCAATCCTGAATTCTTAGAAAACCATAAAAAAGATATTGCTGGTATGATTATCACCCATGCCCATGAAGATCATATTGGCGGTGTTGCGCATTTATGGCCACGTTTAAAATGCCCTATCTATACAACTGAATTTACAGCTGAAGTGTTAAAGAAAAAACTAGCCGAAAATCCAGAATGTGCAGGTGCCAGAATTCGTGTCATTAAGCCTCATGATAAAACCGAAATCGGCCCATTTCAGATAAAATTTATTCCTGTTTCACATTCAGTCCCTGAAAGTTGCGCGCTTATCATTGAAACAGATTTAGGGCGCATTGTGCATAGCGGCGATTGGAATTTGGACCCTAAACCTGTTTTGGGAAATCCAACTGATCCGGACATATTTAAGGCAATAGGTGATCAGGGCGTCTTGGCCTATGTTGGCGATTCAACCAATGCCGGGGTGAACGGTTTTTCTGGCTCAGAAAGTGATGTTGAAAAGGGCTTAGCGTCTGTTTTTAAAGAGTGTGAGCAACGCATTGTCGTGACGATTTTTGCTTCGAATATTGGGCGTATCCGCTCTATCTGTAAGGCGGCGGAAGCGAATAACCGCAGTGTAGCTGTTCTTGGTCGGTCTCTTCATCGCATGATTGGAGTGGCGCGTCATTGCGGGTATCTTGATGACATCAGAGATTTTGTTGATGAAAAAGATATTGATCTCATCCCCCGTGAAAATCTTGTTGTAATTGCCACTGGATCACAAGGCGAAGCGCGGGCCCAAATTGCCCGTATCGCACGCGGTGATAATCGTTTTGTAAAATTACAGGAGGGAGACACAGTTATCTTCTCTGCGCGTCCCATTCCTGGCAATGAAAAAGAGATTATGTTTGTACAAAATCGCCTTGCGGGCGCAAAAGTTGATGTGATTAACCCTCGTGACACAGCGCACATTATTCATGTGTCTGGCCATCCGGCGCGTGATGAAATCAAGCAGATGTATGACTGGCTACGTCCTGAAATCGTTGTGCCGATTCACGGTGAAAAAATGATGATTGAAGATCAGGCGGAATTGGCACGATCTTGCCAAATCAAAAAAGCGATTGCTCCCAATAACGGGTCTGTTATTAAGCTTGCGCCTGGGAATGCAGAAATTATTGATCATGTCACGAATGGTTTGCTGGCTGTTGAACCGGGACGCATTGTGAACGCAGAACATGTCGCAATTAGTGATCGTCGTAAGCTTCAATATTCTGGAACGCTTCATGTCACAGTGATTTTGGATCGCGGCGGGAATTTAGCTGCCGACCCTCAAATTACGGCAACCGGATTATTGGATGAGAATGATGATGAAGACCTAGAATTGATTGAAGATTTAAAAGATGAGATTTTTGATATTGTAAAATCTATGAAACGTCAGAAGATTTCAGCAACGGATAAGGCTGAAAAAATCCGTATTTTATTAAGGCGTGATATTTATGAGGTTTTAAAAATCAAAACAAAAGTTATTGTTCATTTGGTTGAGGTTTAGGTATGAGCATTTTTACAGGTGTCATTGTATATTTAATGATCTTTTGGACGGCATTATTTGTGGTTTTACCATGGGGAAACCACAAAGCGGAAGAATATGAGACCGGAATGGCAGGAAGTGCCCCCAAAAATCCCAGAATTAAACAAAAATTTATTGCAACGGCCATACTTTCAGCGATTATATGGGGAATAGTTGCATTTTTAATCCATATTGAAGTGATAGATTTTTATGCAATATCACAAGAAATGTTTGCTGAAGATTTAAAAGAAGAATGAAATTAGTTTTATTTATTGCGGTACTGTTTTTTTCGAAATCTGCCTTTGCACAGAATAAGACAGCGATTTGTAATTTATTAGACCAGCAATCTGATGTGGTTAGTGCAGAATATGTTGCTGGTGTCGATGCATATGGCAGATCAGTTGTCCCCGCAGATGGTAAAATATCGAATTTTGAAAAACCTATCCGCGTTCCTTTGCAAATTAATCTGGCAGAGCAGCTTAGGGGCATGAATATAGAAGGCCTCGATTTAGATGCTGATTTTGGATTTATTGAAATCACGCAAGAGGGACGTGTGTCTTTTGAAGACACAGATATTACCGAAGTCACATATGATTGGTGTGGAACAAAGCCTCCTCAGATGGAAGAGGGAAATTTAGAAGAGCCAATTGCCGAAAAACCTCAAATTATTGAGCCAGTTGAAGAAATAGTAGAACAACAGGAAATTCCCACACAGGAGGAGACTGTAGTTCAAGAAAATGAAGAGATCATAACAGGAAGCGATTACAGAGATTACAATGACTAATGCAGCCCAAAAAAACCAATCCGGGAATAAAAAACCAAGAACAGCAATTACGCCAACCCGCGAAGAAGATTTTGCGGAATGGTATCAGCAGGTTGTAAAGGCTGCCGATTTAGGGGAGTCCTCACCAACGCGTGGCGCAATGATTGTAAAGCCCTATGGCTGGGCGATTTGGGAGAATATGCAGAGTATCTTTGATGGCTGGCTCAAAGAATATGGCGTTCAAAATTGTTCATTTCCGACACTCATTCCTGTCAGCTTTCTATCGAAAGAGGCCGATCATGTGGAAGGCTTTGCCAAAGAATGCGCTGTTGTAACGCATCACCGTTTAGAAGCCAAAGATGGTGAACTTGTCCCTGCCGAAAGTGCAAAGCTGGAAGAGCCTTACGTTGTCCGTCCAACATCTGAAACTATTATTGGCGATGCCATGTCGCGATGGATACAATCTTATCGTGACTTACCGCTTCAGCTTAACCAATGGAATAATGTTTTTCGGTGGGAAATGCGCACAAGGCTGTTTCTTCGTACATCAGAGTTTTTCTGGCACGAAGGTCATAATGCCTTTGCCGGCCATGAAGGTGCGAAAAGCGATTGCCTTACAATCATCAATATGTATGAGAAATTCTTTATCGAATATCTTGCGATTGATGGGTTTAAAGGCATTAAGACGGCAGAAGAGCGTTTCCCCGGCGCAAATGAAACCTATGCGTTTGAATGTATGATGCAAGACGGAAAGGCTCTACAGGCCGCCACTGCTCATGATTTGGGCGATAATTTTGCCAAGACATTTAACATCACTTATCAAGGCCAAGATGAGCAAGAGCATTTCTGTCACACAACATCATGGGCATTTACAACACGTATGATTGGTGCGCTGATCATGATGCATGGGGATGATGATGGGGCGATTATGCCGCCGCATATCGCGCCACATCAAATTGTGATTTTACCTGTTGTAAAAGAAGATACACGTGAGAAAGTCGAACAATACTGCGCCGAGTTACAAGAAAAATTAAAAGCCAAAGGATTGCGTGTAAAACTTGATAATCGTGATCTTCGCACGCCAGATAAAATGTGGGATGCGGTGAAATCGGGAATTCCCGTCCGTGTCGAAGTAGGCGGCCGCGAAGTGGATGATAACCAACTCACTTTTGTAAGACGCGATCTTGGTAAACCGTCTAAAACAACGGTCAGCGTTGATGAGTTTTTGGATCAGGCAGAAAAAGTCCTTCAAGACATGCATGATGATATGTTGAAACGTGTGAGAGAGTTTAGAGATCAAAACACACATGAAGGAAAAAGCGTTGAAGACATTCGTGAGTTCTTCTCATCAGGGAAGACGGGTTTTATCAGTGTTCCGACAACTTTGCTTCAAGATGATAAGTTGGAAGCTGTTATGAGCGAGTTTTCTCTCACCACCCGTAATATGCCGTTTAAAGATGATGGGAAGACCGTTCTCATCGCGAAAGCGTATTAATGTTCTCTCCCTTTGAAAGATTAATGGCAGGGCGCTATTTACGCGCCCGTAAAGCAGAGGGTTTTGTCTCTGTCATTGCCGGTTTTTCTTTCTTAGGCATTTTGTTAGGCGTTGCAACACTCATTATCGTCATGTCTGTGATGAATGGATTTCGCGCCGAATTAGTGAACCGTATTTTGGGTCTAAACGGACATTTAAATGTCTATGCGCTGCAAGGGCCACTTGAAAACTATATGTCTTTTGTTGGTAAACTGGAAAACATCGATGGTGTTGCGTCTGTCCGCCCGATGATCGAGGGCCAGGTTTTGATTACTGTCAATGGCGTAGCGTCTGGTGCCATGGTGCGTGCGTTAGAGCGTGAGGATTTTGCGACAAAGCCGATTATCTCTGACTCAATTACCCAAGGCACACTCACTGATTTTAAAGATGAGCAAGTTGCCATTGGCGTTAATATGGCGCAGCGTTTGAATTTAAGAGTAGGAGATCAAGTCACGCTTCTGGCGCCAAAAGGGAAAACCTCTCCCTTTGGAACAATACCGCGCTCACGCTCTTATGAGATTGGTCTGATATTTGATGTTGGTATGTATGAATATAATAACGGCTATATCTATATGTCGTTGGGCTCCGCTCAGCAATTCTTTCAATTAAAAGATAAGGTGAATTCGTTAGAGGTAATGGCTGCCACTATCAATGAAGCCGATAAAATCAAACCAGATTTAATGGAAGCGTTAGAGGGCAAGGCTAGAATTTTTGATTGGCGCGATGCGAATAGTTCATTTTTAAACGCGCTTGCCGTTGAACGTAATGTCATGTTCCTTATTTTGACGCTCATTATCTTAGTCGCGGCTTTTAATATTATCTCTTCAATGATCATGCTGGTCAAAGATAAAGGGAAAGACATTGCAATTCTAAGGACAATGGGCGCGACCCAGTTAAATATGATGAAGATATTTATTCTCACAGGTGCCAGTATCGGTGTGGCCGGAACATTTGTAGGATCGATTATCGGAATTTTATTTGCCACAAATATTGAAACGATTAGAACGTTTTTAGAAAATGTAAGCGATACAGAATTATTTTCGGATGAAGTCTATTTCTTGTCTCAGCTTCCTTCACTTGTTGAAGCGCAAGATGTGATAACAGTTATTCTGATGGCGATTGGCTTATCCATTCTAGCAACATTATATCCTGCATGGCGGGCTTCGTGTCTCGATCCGGTAGAGGCTTTGCGCTATGAGTAAGGATATTATTTTTAAATGCGAAGATTTATGCCGCCATTTTACACAGGGCGAAAATCAGCTATCCATTCTTCATAATGTGAATACAGATATTAAGGCAGGTGAAATTGTCGCTCTTGTCGGCCCAAGTGGTTCAGGAAAATCAACCTTCTTACAAATGGCGGGGCTTTTGGATAAACCGTCAAGCGGCTCTGTCATTATTGATGATAAAGATACTTCGAATTTAGGGGATAAAGAGCGCACAAAAATTCGCCGCGATACAATTGGGTTTGTTTATCAGTTTCATCACCTTTTGCCGGAATTTACAGCACTAGAAAATATCGTTATTCCACAAATGATCGCAGGAAAGCCCAAAAAAGAGGCAGAAGATAAAGCGCGAGAATGGCTCAAAAAATTAAAAATTGATCACCGTGCTGCTCATCGCCCTGCGACTTTGTCGGGCGGGGAGCAACAACGTGTGGCGATTGCCCGTGCGCTTGCCAATGATGCCAAACTCCTCTTAGCGGATGAGCCAACAGGAAATCTGGACCCTGAAACATCTGAAACTGTTTTTGAAATCTTGATTGATTTGGCACGTAATGTTGGAGTAGGGGCAATTATCGCCACTCACAATATGAGTATTGCTACGCGCATGGATCGTATTTTAGAGCTGAAAAACGGACGCTTGATGGATTATTAAGACGTTAATAACCGCGCTAGTTTTCTTGGTTTTAAGCCGTTTTCTTGCTAAAAAAACAGTATGTCCGATCCGCAATTTATCCATTTGCATGTACATAGTGCTTACTCTCTGGCTGAGAGCACAATTCACCCTAAAGAGCTTGTAAAAAAAGCAAAGCTTAATCAAATGCCTGCAGTGGCCATCACCGACACAAATAATATGTTTGGCGCACTTGAATTTTCAATGGCGGCGATTGATTCCGGTATTCAGCCGATTTTGGGATGTCAGGTAAATTTTAATAGTGAAGGACAGCACCTCGTTTTTATTGTTCAAAATGAAATAGGATATAAAAATCTCTCAAAATTGATCAGTGATGCTTATATGGGTGGTGATGGATCAAAACAAGTCTCTATCACAATGGATGAAATTTCAGACTGTCATGAAGGCTTGATTTGTTTGTCAGGGGGGCCTGTTCATGGCGTGACAAATCAAAAAGATATTCTCAAATTAAAAGAAATTTTTGCAGATCGCTTTTACATTGAACTGCAACGCCATGGCCAAAAAGAAGAAGACCAGTTTGAAGATATTCTTCTAAATTTAGCTTATGAGCATGACATTCCTTTCGTTGCAACGAATGATGTTTATTTTGGCTCTGTTGACATGCATGAAGCGCACGACGCTTTACTTTGTATTGCGGAAGGTAGATATATCTCTGAAGAAGACAGGCGCAAAGTTACAAAACATCATTTCCTAAAATCTGAAGAGGATATGGTTGAGCTGTTTAAAGATATTCCAGAAGCCATCCAGAATACAGTTCACATTGCAAAACGCTGTTCATTCTTGCTCAAGCCGATTGATCCTATTTTACCGCCTTTTGAGACTGAGGGCGACAATGATGAAGTTCAAGAATTGCGGGCGCAATCAAAGGCAGGCTTACAATGGCGGTTGGAAAATTATGCTAAAGACGAAGACCCACAGCCATATTGGGATCGCTTAGAGTTTGAGCTTGAGACAATTGAAGGCATGGGTTTCCCCGGATATTTCTTAATCGTATCCGATTTTATTAGGTGGGCAAAAGACCAAGGTATTCCCGTAGGGCCGGGAAGGGGCTCTGGCGCAGGTTCAGTAGTCGCTTGGGCGCTCAGTATTACAGACCTTGATCCTCTACAATTTAATTTACTGTTTGAGCGTTTCTTAAACCCTGAACGTGTGTCCATGCCGGACTTTGATGTTGATTTTTGTCAGGAACGCCGTGATGAGGTGATCCGTTATGTTCAAGATAAGTATGGTCATGACAAGGTTGCGCAAATTATTACCTTCGGAAAATTACAGGCACGCGCGGTTGTTCGTGATGTAGGGCGCGTGCTTCAAATGCCTTACGGAATGGTCGATCGTATTGCAAAAATGATTCCGAATAATCCTGCGAACCCCACGACACTTCAAGAGGCTTTGGATGCGGACCCAGATTTCCGTCTTGAAATTAAAAAAGATGAAACGTCTGAAAAATTAATTGATATCGCCTTAAAATTAGAAGGGCTTTATCGCCACGCTTCGACTCACGCGGCTGGCCTTGTGATTGGAGATCGTCCCCTTCATCAACTCGTACCAGTCTATCGTGATCCACGATCTGATATGCCGGTGACACAGTTTAATATGAAATATGTTGAGCAGGCTGGCTTAGTGAAATTTGATTTCTTGGGTTTAAAAACTCTGACCGTTGTTCAAAAATCATTAGAGTTTGTGAAAGAAGTTCATAATAAAGATTATGATATTTTGAAAATTCCGCTAGATGATGAAACCAGTTTTGATTTGATGTCGAAAGGAATTTCAACTGGTGTGTTCCAGCTTGAAAGCTCAGGCATGAAAGATGTACTACGCAAAATGAAGCCGAACCGTTTTGAAGATATTATCGCGCTCGTGTCTCTCTATCGTCCGGGACCGATGGATAATATTCCAAAATATATTGCAACCAAAGACGGGCATGAAGAACCAGATTATCTTCATCCAAAATTACAGCCTATCTTGGAAGAAACATTTGGAATCATGATTTATCAGGAGCAGGTGATGCAGGCCGCGCAAATTTTGGCGGGCTATACACTTGGGGGAGCGGATTTACTGCGCCGCGCCATGGGTAAGAAAATAAAAGAGGCGATGGATGCAGAGCAAGCTAAATTCGTTAAAGGCTCTGCCAAATATAATGATGTGCCTGCTGATCAGGCAGAGACAATCTTTGAACAAATTGCGGCTTTCGCAGGATATGGTTTCAACAAATCTCACGCCGCTGCCTATGCGCTGATTGCCTATCAAACGGCGTGGCTGAAAGCCAACTATCCGGTTGAATTTATGGCGGCGTCCATGACGCTTGATGCAGGCAATACTGATAAGCTCAGTGTGTTTAAACAAGAACTGGATCGTATGGGGATCGAACTACTGCCTCCCGACATCAACAAATCAGACGTCATGTTTGCGGTTGAAGATGGAAAAATTCGTTATGCGCTCGCGGCCTTAAAAGGTGTTGGGGAAGGGGCGATGGAAAAGCTCTTAAAAGATCGTACAGATAATGGTGCTTATAAAGACTTGTCTGATTTTCTCTTTCGCCTTGATAGCCGCACTATGAACAAACGTCAATTTGAAGGACTTATTTGTGCTGGGGCATTCGATAGTTTTGGTCATGATCGTGCAACATTAATGGGCAATGCCGAGATGTTGTTACGTCACGCAAGCGCGCTTGCCGATGAACGTGAAAGTGGTCAAGCCAGTCTATTTGGTGGTGAGTCCAGCATTTCAGAAATGCCGCCTTTGCAAGATGTAGAAGCTTGGGATGAGCTTGAAAGACTCTCTCATGAATTTGGCGCGGTTGGATTTTATTTATCTGCCCATCCATTAGATAGCCGAATGGAGCCGCTTGAAAAAATGGGCGTCACGCCGTTTGCGCGGGCGGCCGAAAAACTCTCCAATCAAAAATCAAACCGTTTGCAAATGGCGGGTATTTTAATTCGTAAGCAAGAACGTGTATCTGCAAAGTCTGGGAATAAATTTGCATTCCTTCAACTCTCCGATGCGACAGGTGTTTATGAGATTATGATTTTCTCCGACACGCTTGCCCGCGCGCGTGATCATTTAGAGGCGGGAACGGCTTTACTTGTGACTGTCGATGGAGAGGTTCGTGATGATGAACTGCGCTTTACAGGACAAATTATTGAACCGCTTGAAGATGCCGTGGCCGATAAAGTGCGTGAGCTTCATATTCATGTTGATGCAGGCGATCCGGTGCAGCGCATTCATGATGGCTTGAAAATTGCTGGGGAAGGGGCTGTGAAGGTCTTTATCTATGCCCATCTTGATAACGGCTATATTGCCGAAATCAAATTAAAAGGCCGTCACACAATCCCTCCCGAAATGATTAGTGTCTTACAAAAATCCCCGGGCTTTATAAGACATTCTGAAAGTTAACGTCGTCTAGTTAGATCAAAGCCTGCTTTTTCCAATCTTGGCTCTGACGGAGAGGGACCTTCGCCTACACCGGCTAATTGCCCAAGAAGACCCATTGCCTGAAAAACTGATGCTCTTGCAGCTTTTCCTTCGTCGGTATTTAGATCGGCACTTAAACCTTCTTTGACCATTTGCCTACACATTGCTCTTACGCCGTCAATTTCATCTTGTTTTAACCCGTAAACGGGATCTTCTTCTGTTTTTTCTTCACCAAATTCACTTTGTAAACTCATATTGACCTCATAGTTTTGTTACTTTATGAGAAAAATTTACGGAAAATTTGATTTTAATGTCAAAGCACTTGGGTAAATTATTTTGTATCAATGCGTTAAGCTTGCTTATGAACCTTGAAAGAATTGACGGTTTTCGTAATTATTTCCTCTATATTCTTTAAGAATTTCCTTGCAATTTGGCGCAAAACCCCATAAAACACGCCCATGCTTCACTTTTGAGGCAAATTCACAGGCGGGATTCCTTACCCAGTGCAGATTTACTGTTAAGGCCCGCTGAGGACATAACTGGCTATCTCAGAGGCCTGCTTAAAGCGGCCGTAGCGGGTTTACCCGCCTGAGGCACAAGAAAAAGGAGTATTCACTATGCCTATGCCTACTGTTGAAATGAAAGACCTGCTTGAAGCAGGCGTACATTTTGGTCACCACACACGTCGTTGGAATCCAAAAATGCAACAATATATCTTTGGTGTTCGTAATGGCGTTCACATTATTGATCTACAACAAACAACACCTATGTTGGGTCAAGCCTTACAAGCGATGCGTGATATCGTCGCAAAAGGCGGCCGCGTTCTGTTTGTCGGAACAAAGAACCAAGCAAAAGATAAAGTGAAAGCAAGTGCGAAGCGTTGTGGTCAATATTATGTGAACCACAGATGGCTTGGGGGAATGCTAACAAACTGGAAGACAATTTCTAATTCTATCAATCGTTTACGTGAAGTTGATGAAATTCTATCTAAAGGAGATGCGTCTGGTTTGAAGAAAAAAGAATTGCTGATGATGGAGCGCGAGCGCGATAAGCTTGAACTATCATTAGGTGGAATTAAAGATATGGGCGGCCAGCCTGATGCAATTTTCATTATCGATGTTGATAAAGAAGATATTGCGGTCAAAGAAGCCAATAATCTTGGCATTCCTGTATTTGCTGTGATTGATACAAATGTTGATCCTGTTGGCGTTGATTACCCAATCCCTGGGAATGACGACGCTTTGCGTGCAATTTCTCTTTATTGCGATCTTTTCAGCGAAGCAATCTTAGATGGTATTTCTGCTGAAATGGCAGATAGCGGTAAAGATACAGGTGCAGCTGAAAATGTTGAAGTTGTTGTTCCTGAAGCGAAAGAAGCAAAAAAGGAAGACGCTCCCGCTGAAGCTCCTGTTGCTGAAGAGAAACCTAAAAAAGCCGCTGCTGGTAAATAATTTTAGATAAAAAGGAAACATAAAATGTCAAAAATTACTGCTGCAAAAGTAAAAGAACTTCGTGAGAAATCAGGCGCAGGCATGATGGATGCGAAAAAAGCTCTTCAAGAAGTCGGCGGCGACATGGATGCTGCTGTTGATTTTCTTCGTAAGAAAGGTCTTGCAAAAGCTGAGAAGAAATCAAGCCGAACAGCGGCCGAGGGTCTTGTTGCGATTACATCAAACGGCACAACAGGCGCTGTTGTTGAAATCAATTCAGAGACAGACTTCGTTGCTCGCAATGAAAAATTCCAAGACTTCGTAAAACAAGTGGCTGAAAAAGCTCTTGATGTCGATAATACAGAGGCTCTTATGGCTGCTGATCTAGGTGGTAAATCTGTTCAAGATACGTTGACAGATAACATTGCCACAATTGGTGAGAATATGAGTGTGCGTCGCATGGACAAACTATCTGTAAATGACGGTGTTGTTGCCGGATATGTTCATAATGCTGTTGCTCCTAATCTTGGGAAAATAGGTGTTTTGGTGGCTTTAGAATCCACAGGTGATAAAGCGGCGCTAGAAGCGCTAGGAAAACAGATTGCCATGCATGTTGCGGCAGCATTCCCGAAATGCTTAAACGCTGAAGGCGCTGATCAAGCTGAGCTAGAGCGTGAGCGTAACATCATTCGTGAGCAAGCTTTGGCCGAAGGTAAGCCTGCTGAGATCGTTGAAAAAATGCTTGATGGCCGTATCAAGAAATACTTGAAAGAGATTTGCTTGATGGATCAAATCTTTGTCATGGATGGCGAAACAACGATTGAAAATCTTGTGAAGAACGCTGAAAAAGATGCAGGTGCACCTGTTGAATTAAAAGCGTATAGCCGTATCCAGCTAGGCGAAGGAATCGAAAAAGAAGAAGATGATTTCGCTGCCGAAGTCGCAAAAGCCGCTAACGGTTAAGCTTTTCAAATAACAATAATTTTGATTAAGCCGCGTCGAAAGATGCGGCTTTTTTATTGTTTATTTTCAGGGGGTTTAGGACCAGGAATATCTCTGAGAGCTGCTTCTGCTTTAGGGCTTCCAATTCTGACAAAGGTAGATTGTGCTCTGTTTTGAGAAACAGTTACAAATTCCAATTGGGATATAGTTTCAAGTCCTTTTGAAACTGCAAAATTATTAGCGATTTTATCAATAGCAGAAAGCAATAGTCCATTAGGAGTGACGCCTTCAATCGGGCTTCTAACATCTTGCTCATCTATTTCTTCAAAGAAAGCATCACTATATTGTAATCCATCAGATCGTCTTACTACCTCTGATAATTCAACCAATGACGAGCCTAATCCTTCCCTTAAGAAAATTGTAAGCTCTTCCATTCTTTTTGGAGCGCCTTTTGTGTAGCTAATAGAAGATAAAGCCATGGCGTAAACTAGTTGATCAACTAAGTTTTGTCTGTTTGGATCAAAACCATCTTCAATTTCATTAAAAATGCCAACAGCGCCATCGTTAAAGGAAATACCTTCTATTTCTAATATGCCTGGCTGTAACTCGCGCATTTGTATCTTAAAGTCATAGGCTGGAAAAGTTACATCTCCTTTAGCATCGCCTACATATTTTGAACAACTATGAGAAAAGCCTAAAGTTATATGATTGCTTCCTGTTCCTTGCCATGAAGTATCAATTCTTAATTTAGAGGAATCCAAGTCTAATAATGCAGAGCCTAGAGTTTGATCGTTTACTTCCACATTAAACTGTCTTTTGATTGCTTCTGTCATATATTGCTCGGACAAGCCCGGCATAAAAAATGACAGTAAACGGCAATTAATAACTAATTTCTTTTTATCTTGAGGAACTAACATCCTACACCTTTAACTTTTGATAATTATGAATAATTAACACCTTATGTAAAGTCAAGGTTTTTATTGATTAAATATATCTCATAATTGCATTTATGCTTTCATTCCCGTATGTTAAGTCAAATTTTTAATGGCGATAAATCATGTCAAAGAAACCTCTTTATAAACGTATCCTTCTTAAAATGTCCGGTGAAGTCCTGATGGGCGATAATGAGTTTGGGCTTGATCCCACAACCGTTAATCGTGTGGCTGAGGATATTAAAGAGGCTGTTGATGCCGGCACAGAAATCTGTGTTGTTGTGGGGGCAGGGAACATCTTTCGCGGTGTCTCTGGAGCCGCGCAAGGTATGGATCGAACAACGGCCGATTATATGGGGATGCTAGGGATTGTGATCAATGCGCTTGCCCTTCAAAACGCGCTTGAGAATTTGGGCGTTATGACCCGTGTCATGTCGGCCATTCCGATGTCGGCCATTTGTGAGCCTTACATCCGCCGAAAAGCTATGCGGCACATGGAAAAGGGCCGCGTTGTGATTTTTGCCGCAGGAACTGGTAACCCTTATTTCACGACGGATACGGCTGCCGCGCTTCGTGCCTCCGAGATGAATTGCGATGCGCTTATGAAAGGCACAAAAGTGGATGGTATTTATTCGGCCGACCCACAAATTGAAAAAGATGCAACGCGTTTTGAGCAGCTCTCATACATGGACGTGCTCACAAAAGATTTAAAAGTGATGGATGCTACGGCAGTATCACTTGCCCGTGAAAATAATATTCCTATTGTTGTTTTTAATGTGAGAGAGAAGGGGAATATTGCTCAAACACTCAATGGCAGCGGAACATTTACGACAGTTAAAAATTAAATTTATAAAAATTTTCCTGAGGAATTTGCAAAGGAAAATTTAAAAAAGAGAGGTTTACGATGGATATAAAAGATTTAGAGCGTAGAATGGATGGCGCGATTGATAATTTAAAAACCGAATATGCTGGTCTTCGCACAGGCCGTGCCTCGGCATCTATGCTTGATCCGGTTGTTGTCGATATGTACGGCTCAAAAATGCCTTTAAACCAGGTGGGAACAGTTGGTGTGCCCGAGCCTCGTTTGCTCACCGTTCAAGTTTGGGATGCGGGCGCGACGCAGGCTGTTGAAAAAGCAATCCGTGATTCTGGTCTAGGACTTAATCCTATGGCTGAAGGCTCTCTCATTCGTGTTCCTGTGCCAGAGCTTAATGAAGAACGCCGTAAAGAGCTTGTAAAAGTGGGCGGGCAATATGCCGAGAATGCCCGTATTTCCATTCGCAATGTCCGTCGTGACGGAATGGACGACGTTAAAAAAGATGGCGATTTATCAGAAGATGATAAAAAACGTGAAACAGATAATGTTCAAAAGCTGACTGATACGAAAATTAAAATCGTCGACGACATGGCATCGAACAAAGAAAAAGATATTATGACGGTTTAATTATGCCAGTCATTCATATCAATATCAGAGACGGATTAACAGTTGAGCAAAAGCGCGGTGTCGCTAGAGATATTACAGATGTGATAAATAAGAATTTAGGAATTGAAAAAGAAAGAACCGAAATATTTTTTCATGATATTCCTGATCAAAACTTTGCAAAAGCAGGTATTTTATTGGTAGACCAAGATAATGAATAAAAATCCTCAACATATCGCCATTATTATGGATGGGAACGGAAGATGGGCGCGTGCGAGAAACCTACCGCGAACAGCTGGTCATCAAAAAGGCATTGATGCGTGTAAGCGTATTGTCCGCGCTGCAGGCGAGATGGAGATCAAATATCTTACACTTTTTGGTTTTTCGACTGAAAACTGGAGCCGCCCACCAGAAGAAATTGATGAGTTGATGCGTCTTTTACGCATGTATCTACGTTCTGAAACGGCTGACCTTCATCAAAATAATGTTCGCATGAAAATGATTGGTGATCGTTCCGCATTTTCTCGTGAGACTGTTGAGCTGATTGAAAATGCAGAGAATCTAACGCGTCAAAATGATGGCCTTCAACTTACCATTGCTTTGAATTACGGCGGGCGAGATGAGATTATCCGCGCGGCGTCTACGGCGGCTGCTTTTCTTACAACAATGAATAAGCCACTATCTCAAGAAAACTTTGAAGAGTATTTTGAAGAATTTTTGATGACAAAAAATATTCCTGATCCTGATATCATGATCAGAACAAGTGGTGAGCAACGCATTAGCAATTTTTTACTCTGGCAATGTGCTTATACGGAATTCGCATTTGTTGATACGCAATGGCCTGATTTCGATCGCCATCACCTTGAGCAAGTGATTAAAGATTACACGAAACGCGAACGTCGTTTTGGCGCCGTAGAAACCGCATAAGAAAAATCCTCATGATCAGCGCATCATTAAAAAGCCGCCTTATATCGATTATTATTTTGCTTCCAATTGTTGTTTTCGCGATGGTTGAAGGAAACTGGATTTTCAAAATTGTTATTGGGATCGTTCTCGGAATTGCCATCAAAGAATGGTTCGAAATGACCCGTCATACAAAAAAATTTGCTTTGCACGGTATTCCGGGCGCGGCGCTTCTTTGCATTAGCTTTTTAGCTTTTGTCTTAATCCGGACAGGGTTTGATCAAGGCATCTATTATATTTTGGTTTTGCTATTTGGTGTTTGGTCGAGCGATAGCGCAGCTTATTTTGCAGGAAAATTCTTTGGCGGAGCTAAAATGGCGCCTACGATTAGTCCTAATAAAACATGGGCTGGATTTATAGGCGGAATGGCTGGGAGTGTTGCAATGCTGATTTTTGCCAATGAAGCAGCCCCATATTTACTAAGCCTGGTTAATTTTAAGCTTATCCCTATGACAACGATGACTTACGCTTTTGTGATTGGGGTATTCTTTACAATCTTTGGCCAATTAGGCGATTTGGCGATTTCTGCCTATAAACGAAAAGCAGGCGTAAAAGACACGGGCACTCTTATTCCTGGGCATGGCGGCGTTTTAGACCGAATTGACTCGTTTTTGATTGTTGCGCCATTCTTTTTGATTACTTTAATGCTCCTTGCACCATAATATTGCCTCTTTAGGAATTTATTTTCCGCCTATAGTTGACGAAATCGTATCCTATATTCAAAATATGGAAGCTAAAGGGAATCGCGGAATAAAAATATGACTTCAATTTTTGATCTAATTCAACTCATCGCCAGCAACGCACTGCTCTATGGCGGAACATTTTTACTTGTTTTGTCTGTTTTGGTCTTTGTTCATGAATGGGGACATTACATTGTTGCAAGGTTATGTGGCGTCAAAGTAGAAATCTTTTCTATTGGATTTGGTAAAGAAATTTTTGGGGTGAATGATAAGCATGGGACAAGGTGGAAATTCTCTCTTATCCCTTTAGGCGGTTACGTCAAAATGTTTGGAGATACTGACCCGGCCAGTGCAGGGCAAACTGATAAAGTCAAAGATAAAGATAGCGAAGAGCTTCGTGAATTTACCGAAGAAGAAAAGAAAGTTACTTTCTACAATAAGCCTGTCTTGCAAAGATCCTTGATCGTCTTTGCCGGACCTGCGATTAATTTCTTATTCGCGATTATCTTATTATTTGGCCTTTATACTTTTTATGGCCAGCCAGTAACACCGCCAGCAGCTTCGGCTGTTATAGAAGGGACAGCCGCTGAAAGAGCCGGTTTTGAACCACATGATTATGTTTTAAAAATTAATGGCTTGAGCGTTAAACGCTTTGAAGATATACGCCGTGAAGTCATGGTGGCTCTTGATACACCTCTAGAGTTTGAAGTTCAGCGCGGTGATGATGTTGTAACTTTAACCGCCACACCAGATAAAGAGGAAATGACGGACCGTTTTGGATTCAAACATTCGCGCGGGATGCTTGGGATTATTGGACCAGCCAATGGTATCGCTATCGATAATATTATTTCCGTTGATGGCCGTGATGTTGAAAGTCCAGAGCAAAAACGTGAAGCACTTTTAAATGCAATTGGTAGCCCTTTTAAAATTGGGTTAGATAGAGGAGAGCAAGTCGATTTTCTCACTGTAAATCCAATCAAAGAATTTAATGAAGGTCTTTTAGATTCTGAAAGCCCCGATTTCAATGTTCTGATTGTTTCAGAAGATTTTGGTGATGATGTCCTCCAAATGGGTGTTCTTCATGCTGCAAAATCATCTGTGAGTGAGACATGGAATATTACATTCTCAACTTTAAAAGCGATTGGTCAAATATTCACTGGTACAAGAAGTGCCACTGAATTAGGCGGTATTATTCGTATCGGTGCCATTGCTGGTGACATGGCTCAAGCGGGCTTAATTGCTCTTATAACATTCACAGCTTTATTATCCATAAATCTTGGGTTGATTAATTTGTTTCCTATTCCGATGTTAGATGGTGGGCATTTGGTCTTTTACGCTGTGGAGGCGATTAAAGGAAAGCCTGTTCCTGAGAGCGTTCAGGAATATGCCTTTCGCTTTGGATTTGCCGTATTAATTGCCTTGATGCTGTTTGCCAATATTAATGATGTTGTGCAGTTGATAATGTAGGGATTTCAATAATATGGGGTTGTTCAAACCTCTAAAATACCGTAGAAAAAGTGAATGTTTTTGAGACTGATAAAATTTAGTTTCTTGTTCTTAGGGGGCGTGATTTCTTTCGCACAAACTCCCTATATTTCTAGTGCTCAGGCACAATTTGCGCAAGAACCTGTTATTGCCACGATTAGAGAAATTAGAATTGATGGGGCACAGAGAATTGAGCCCTCAACCATTCTATCCTACCTTGGTTTATCTGTAGGTGATCCTGCAACATCATCGAATTTAAACGGCGCTCTGAAAAACCTTTATGCAACTAGTCTTTTTTCTGATGTTTCATTAGGGCTTGATGGAAATGTTCTAAATATCGCTGTTCAAGAAAACCCCATCATTAATCAGGTTGCTTTCGAAGGGAATGATGAGATTAGCGATCAAGAGCTGCTCTCTGAAATTACATTAAGACCGCGTCAGGTTTTCACCCGTACAAAAATTCAAAATGACTTATCCCGCCTTTACCAAATTTATCGCAGAACAGGACGTTTTTCCGCAGATATTGAGCCTAAAATCATTCAGCTTGATCAAAATCGTGTGAACCTTGTTTTTGAAATTGTTGAAGGCAACATTACAAAGATCCAAGGTATCCGTTTTGTTGGAAATGAAGCCTACAGTGATGATGCGCTGCGTGAAGTGCTGGCAACAAAAGAAGATCGTTGGTACCGCTTAATTGGAAGTAGTGATCGCTATGATCCTGACCGCATTGAGTTTGATAAGGAGCTTTTACGTCAGTTTTATTTAAAAGAGGGCTATGCCGATTTCCGTGTTGTTTCTAGTAATGCTGAATTAGCACCTGGAGATGAAGATTTCTTCTTAACATTTAATGTTGAAGAAGGTGATCGATACACAATCAACCAAGTTTCTATCAATTCTGACTTACGCGGCTTTGATGCATCTATTCTACGTGAAGAAGTCACATTCCTTCCAGGGCAATGGTATAACGCCGATGAAATTCAAAATAGTATTGAACAAATGAGCGACGCTCTCGGGGATCGTCAATATGCATTTGTTGATATTAATCCCCGCATTAAAAGAGATGGCGTAAATGATACGCTTGATATTGCCTTTAACATTCAAGAATCCCCGCGCGTGTTTGTTGAACGCATTAATGTAATAGGAAATCTAAGAACGATTGACAAAGTTATTCGTCGTCAGATTACTCTGGCAGAAGGCGACCCGTATAACCGAACAAAATTAGCGCGCTCCGAACAGCAAATCCGTAATCTTGGCTATTTTGAAGTCGTTGAGGTGAATACCTCCCAAGGAAGTGCGCCCGACCGCGTCGTCATAGATGTGCGTGTAGTAGAGCAATCTACAGGTGAGCTCTCAATCGGGGCAGGGTTCTCAACGAATGAAGGGCCATTAGCTGACTTGCGTATTCGTGAGAGAAACCTACTCGGTAAAGGACAAGACTTACTCTTTGCAACAACAATTGCAGGGGAGAGAACACAGTTTGATGTATCCTTTACAGAGCCATATTTCCTTGATCGAAATCTAGCGGCTGGGTTTGACGCATTCCGCGTCACTAGAGATTTACAAGATGAAAGCTCGTTTGACCAAGAGCAAACAGGGGGAGCCTTTAGAGTGGGCTATCCTTTATCTAAAAATCTTCGTCAAACATGGCGCTATCGTCTTGAGCAAAATGAGATCACAGATATTGATGAAAGCGCTTCACGATTTATCCGTGATCAAGAAGGAGAGCGCATTACATCGTCAATCAGCCAGAGATTGGCTTATGATAACCGCGATAGCCGTCTATTCCCAACCGAAGGTTTGTTTTCATGGTTTGAAACGGAGCTTGCTGGGCTTGGCGGCGATGCACGCTTCTTATCCGGTAAGCTCGGCGCAAATTACTACATTCCGCTTTATAAACGAAAAGTTGTTTTTGATATTTTAGGTGAGGTTGGCGCTATCGGAAGTTATGGTGATGAAGATATCCAAATTAATGAACGCTTCTATCTCGGGGGAACAACGTTACGTGGATTTGAGCAAGCTGGTGTTGGACCACGTGATACCAACACGGATGACTCCCTTGGCGGTAACTTTTTCTACCGTGGTTCAGCTGAATTAAAATTCCCTATTGGCTTGCCTGAAGAACTTGGCGTTGCTGGTCACGCATTCTCAGATTTTGGATCATTGTGGGAAGTTGATGAAACGGGTCCTGAAATTGCAGATGAGACAACCTTAAGATTATCCGCAGGTGTTGGAATTTCATGGCGATCACCTCTTGGCCCCGTTCGTGTTGACTTTGCGCAACCAATCCTAGAAGAAGATTTTGATGAAGATGAAGTCTTCAGATTTAGCTTTGGAACAAGGTTCTAATTTTATGGTACGTATTGCCATTCTTATCTTAGTGCTATTTTCCACGCCAGCCATTGCACAAGATTCAAATATTGCAGTGATTGATTTAGAGAGAATTTTGACTGACTCCTCAGCAGGAAAATCAATTGAAACCCAGCTTAATCAGAAACGTGAAGCCTTTCAAAAAGAGTTTTCTAGCCGCGAAAATAATCTCGTAAACTCTGAAAAGGTTTTAGCTGGGCAGCAAGCCTCACTCAGTGCAGAAGAATTTGAAAAAAAGCGTAAAGAGTTTGAAATACAGCTTCAAGAAACAAGAAAGCTATTCCAGCAGAGACGTAATGCACTCGATAAAGCATTGAACCAAGCTTTAGATGAGTTAAGAGATACAGTGACAGACGTCACTTCCGATTTGGCTGAAAAAGAAAATTATGATGTTGTTCTCACCCGAGAGAGTGTTGTGATTATTGCTAAAAAAATGGACATAACAGACGAAGTTTTAGAGGCAATGGATCAGCGTATTCAGGAAATCCCTCTTGAAATGGAGGAATAATGGCCGATCCTCTCTTTCATAAAAAAACTGAAGCGAAATCTTTAAAAGACCTTGTTGAGATTGCGGGGGGGGAGCTCCTCTCTGACGGGGATAAGATGATTGAAGATGTTGCGCCCTTGCATGAAGCGTCTGACGCGATGATCAGCTTTCTTGATAACGTCAAATATAAAGATGATTTCAAAAATACCAAGGCCGGGGCCTGTATCATATCTGCAAAAATGAAAGATCATGCTCCCGAAGGATGCGCCTTGATACTCTCACATAGTCCTTATAAATCATATGCTCTTGTCGCTCAGGCTTTTTATCCTGCCACAATAAACGACTCTCACATTAGTGATAACGCGCATATTGCTGCAGATGCAAAAATCGGCGAAGGATGCACGGTAGAGGCAGGCGCTGTCATTATGAGCGGGGTCCATATTGGCAATAACAGCTATATAGGCGCCAATGCCGTTTTGCATGAAAATGTAACAATCGGTGAGCGCACATGGATAGGCCCGAATGCCAGTATTACCCATGCGCATATCGGTCAAGCGTGTAAAATTTATGCAGGGGCCAGAATTGGTCAGGACGGCTTTGGTTTTGCCATTGATCCCGCCGGTCATGTGAAAGTACCTCAGTTGGGACGCGTCATTATTGGTGATCATGTCGAGATTGGCGCCAATAGCTGTATTGATCGTGGGGCCGGACCTGATACGATCATAGGGGATGGAACATGGATTGATAATCTGGTTCAAATTGGTCATAACGCAAAGATTGGTAAAGGGTGTGTTATTGTGGCACAGGCCGGTATCTCTGGTAGCACAACTTTGGAAGATTATGTTGTCATCGCCGCGCAAGGCGGTGTAGCCGGCCATTTAACCATTGGAATGGGGGCAAAAGTTGGGGCGCAATCCGGCGTTATGCAGAATGTTGACCCGGGGCAAGACGTATTTGGTTCACCCAGCCTACCTATCAAACAAGCTTTACGTCTTCATGCACAACTTAAAAAAATGTCTTCAAAAAATTGATTTTGTAAGAAAAAACGAATATTAGAGATAGATATGAGCGAAACAGATATCAGTAAAGAGCCTTTGGATGTGATCAAGATCATGGAGATGATCCCGCATCGTTATCCTATTCTTCTCGTTGATCGTTTAATCGATTATGTTGAAGGGGAAAGCGCCGTTGGCTTAAAAAACGTGACAATGAACGAACCTCACTTTAATGGACATTTCCCCGGAATGCCTGTCATGCCCGGCGTGTTGATCGTTGAAGCGATGGCACAAACATCTGCTATTTTGGTTGTGAAAACAATCGGCGATGAAGCGGCGGGCAAGGTTGTGTATTTCATGACGATTGATGATGCCCGCTTTCGCAAACCCGTTGTCCCGGGGGATAGCCTTCATATCCACGTTGAGAAAATCCGCCAACGCGGAGCGGTGTGGAAATTTAAGGGTGTCGCAAAAGTCGGCGATACCGTCTGCGCTGAGGCCACATTCAGCGCGATGCTTACAGACAAGCAAGCTGAAACTTAATTCTAAAATGACATAGAACTTTTGAGGAATCTGCATCGAAAGTTCTAAATATATGTAACAGACTGAAAAACAACGTGTCTTGAGAGTTTACTAGACTCTCAATAGGTTGGGATCATGACAAATACTATTCATAATACAGCTATTATTCATGATGGCGCTCAAATCGGGGAAAATTGTGAAATTGGACCCTATTCGATTGTAGGCCCAAAAGTCAAAATGCATGATGGTGTGAAACTTCATTCTCACGTGAATTTAGATGGTAATACAACCGTGGGTGAGGGGAGCGAAATTTATCCTTTTGCTTCAATAGGGGCTGCGCCTCAGGATCTTAAATATCAAGGCGAAGAGTCAGAACTGATCATTGGAAAAAATAATAAAATTCGCGAACATGTCACAATGAATCCGGGCACGAAAGATGGCGGGATGAAAACCGTGGTTGGCGATAATTGCTTATTTATGATGGCAACCCACGTGGCGCATGATTGTATTTTGGGCAATAACGTGATCATGGCGAATAATGCGACATTAGGCGGGCATGTTGTTGTTGGCAATAATGTATTAATCGGTGGCTTGGCAGCCGTTCATCAATTTGTTCGTATTGGTGATTTTGCCGTGATTGGTGGCATGAGCGGCGTAGAAAGTGATGTTCTTCCCTTTGGCCGGGTGAAAGGTGAGCGCGCCTCGTTAGCGGGGCTTAATTTGATCGGACTTGAGCGTGGTGGTTTTGAAAAAGATCAAATCCGCACTATTCAAAAGGCATTTAAGAACCTATTTGAAGGTGATGGCAATCTTGATGATCGGATTAATGGCGTGGCCAATGATTATGAAGACAATGATATTGTGCAGAAAATTGTTGATTTTGCGCGCAATCGTGAGAGATTTGGACTATGTCAGCCGAGTGGCAAGCGCGCCTAAATCAAAATCCAGCTATGAAATTAGGAATTATTGCAGGGGGAGGATCTCTCCCGTCCCAACTTGTAGACCATTGTCAAAAACATAATATCGAATACGTTGTTGTAGGATTAGAGGGCTTTGCCGAAATAGAGAGTGACTTTTATTCACGAATTGGCTTGGCAAATAAGATTTTTCTGTTTCTTGATATCAAGAAAGTCACAGACGTTGTTTTGATTGGATCAGTAGAGCGACCAACAATTCAAAATCTCTGGCCGGATTGGGAGACATTCATTTTCTTTTTGAAAGCCTGGCTGAAATCCTTTGGTGATAGTCGTCTTTTGGACGCGGCGCGTCTTGAAATTGAAAAACGCGGCTTTACCGTGCGCGGCGTTCATGAATTTTTACCTGAGCTTTTAATGCCAGAAGGTGCGATTACAAAAATCATGCCTGCTCCGAAATTTGATGATGAAATTGAGCTAGGCTTTATTGCTGCAAAAAAACATGGTGAAGCCGATAAGGGGCAATCTGTGATTATTTTGAATGGAAATGTAATTGCCCGTGAAGGCAAATCCGGCACAAGCGCAATGATCAGAGAGCATGGGCGCAAAGGAGCCATTCTTGTGAAGGCCTGCAAGCCACAACAAGATCGGAATTTAGATTTGCCGACAATAGGGCCTGAAACGGCACAACTCTGCGCCAATCGAAAAATGCGCGGTATTATCGCTGAGGCTGGCGCGACATTGTTAGTGGATCGCGCAAAAACAGCGCAAATTGCTGACCAGCATCAAATGTTTATCATGGGAATTAAAAATGAACCCATCTAAAATTTATATTATTGCAGGGGAGGCTTCAGGCGATTTCCTCGGCGCAAATGCGATGAAGGCACTTAAAGCACAACATCCTAACGCTGAATTTTTTGGTATTGGCGGCGCATTGATGATGGAGCAGGGCCTAAAGCCGCTCTTTCCAATGGAAGAGCTCTCTTTAATGGGCGTTTTTGAAATCGCGCCTAAACTTTTTTCGATACTTAAAAGAATTCGCCAAACAGTTGATCATATCGAAGAGGTAAAACCTGATATTCTTTTAACAATTGATGCCCCTGATTTTTCATTTCGCGTTCAAAAAGCCATTCGCAAGCGTTCTAAAATCAAACCCAAACAGCTGCATTATGTTGCGCCCACTGTATGGGCATGGCGCCCCAAACGAGCACAAAAAATTTCTCAATTTCTCGACGGGCTTATCTGCCTTTTTGATTTTGAACCGCCTTATTTTGAAAAGTATGGGTTAAAATCAATCGCGGCAGGGCATCCGATGATGGAAGAATATGAGCAGATCATAAAGCTGCCGGATGAGAAAAAAAGCGCGAGTGAGACCAAAAAACTATGTGTTTTATTCGGAAGTCGCCATGGTGAAATAAAGCGCGTAGGGCCAACCCTCGTTGAGGCCTTAAAGGTCGTCATTCAAAAACATGACTCGATTGAGCTGTATATTCCAACGCTTCCAAAGCTAGAAGAAGAGGTCAGAGCCCTTACCGAGGTTTTTTCAACTCCTGTTCATATCTCAACAGATCCCAATAAAAAATGGGATGTATTTTCAAATTGTGATGCCGCCATGGCTGTGTCTGGAACGGTTGCGCTTGAGCTGTCTGTCGCGAACTTACCCCATGTGATCGCTTATAAGATGAGCCCTCTGACATGGGTATTTCTAAAACGCATTTTAACAACAAAATATGCCCATCTCGGCAATATTATTCTCGATAAGCCTTCTATACCGGAATTTATTCAAGAGAATTGCGATCCAGGCAAAATTGCCCGCGAAACACTTACACTTTTAGATGACGAGCTAGCGCGCCAATCCCAAAGGGAATCTTTTGAAGATATTCGCCAGAATTTAGGCGAAGGGTTTAAGCCATCACAAAGAGCGGCTGAGTTTATTTCCTTTTTTTTATAGGAACATAAGGACGCTCTGGCTCACCCATATAAAGCTGGCGGGGACGACCAATTCTTAAAGTTGGCTCTTCCATCATTTCTTTCCACTGTGAAATCCACCCCACTGTCCGCGACACGGCGAACAAGACAGTGAACATTTCCACTGGATAGCCCATGGCTTTTAAAATAATGCCTGAGTAGAAATCAACATTCGGGAAAAGCTTGCGATCAACAAAATACTCATCCTCTAAAGCAATGCGCTCTAACTCCATCGCTAATTCTAATTTTGGATCATCAACTCCAAGTTCTTCTAACACTTCATGACAGGATTCGCGCATGACTTCGGCGCGGGGGTCATAATTTTTATATACGCGGTGACCAAAGCCCATCAGGCGGAATGGATCATCTTTATCTTTTGCACGTTTGATAAACTCTGGAATATTCTCTTTGCTGCCAATTTCATCAAGCATCTCAAGGACTGATTGGTTGGCGCCGCCATGAGCAGGTCCCCACAAAGATGTGATACCAGAGGCAATACACGCCATAGGATTGGCTTGGGACGATCCTGCCAAACGCACTGTTGAGGTTGACGCATTTTGTTCATGATCGGCATGAAGGATCAGAATTCTTTCCATCGCGCGAACTACTGCCGGGCGTAGCTTGTATTCTTCTGCCGGCACTGAAAAACACATATTTAAGAAATTCTCAGCGTAGCTTAAATCATTACGTGGATGAACAAAAGGCTGCCCCAAAGAATATTTCATTGCCATTGCCGCCAATGTCGGGATTTTAGCAATTAGTCTATGTGCAGAAATTTCACGCTGTTTCGGATCCCATATATCAAGTGAGTCATGATAGAACGCGGCGAGTGTGCCCACAACACCACACATAATTGCCATAGGATGAGCATCACGACGGAAACCACGATAAACACTTTTGAGTTGTTCGTGTACCATTGTGTGGTAACGAATATTATTATCAAATTCCTCTAATTCCGCTTTCTTGGGAAGCTCTCCATAAAGAAGCAAGTAACATACTTCCATGTAGGTGCTTTTTGCAGCCAATTCTTTAATATTATAGCCACGATGTAAAAGTTGCCCTTTATCACCATCAATATAGGTAATTTTTGATTTACAACTTCCCGTGGCGGTAAAGCTCGGGTCTAGAGTAAAATGCCCTGTTTGTGCGTATAACTTTCGAATATCAATACAATGCGGCCCATATGTGCCTTCAACAACAGGCAGCTGCCATTCTTCGCCTGTTTCATCATTGCGTAATGTAAAAGTCTTCTTGTCTTGATCGCTCATCATTTTCCCCTGACGTAAAGCGTTTGATAATTTGTAAACCTATTGAATAAATTCAACAGCCTTTTGAATGCGGTGAACCACTTCATCGCGCCCTAGAATTTCGGAAGCCATAAATAAAGAGGGTGATTTATCTGTTCCTGTAAGCGCTGCACGAAACGGCATCATAACTTTTCCTAGTTTACCATCTGTGACCTCATCGGCAAGGGTGCGGGCACATGTTTCTATTGTATTCGCTTCAAAATCATCAAGATCTTGCAGCTTTTCTTTCAATGCCGTCAACACTGGCTTGGACGTCTTGTTTAATTGTTTTTGTGCTTTTTCACTGTAATCAGTGATATCAGACACTAAAAACTTCGCTTCTTCGGCTAATCCAACCAGTGTTTTGTTACGCTCTTTTAATTCGGGCATCGCTTTTTCAAGGCGGACTTTCGCATCTTCATCAATATCAAAATCAAAAAATGGAATAGTAAGATCAACTAAGCGGCCATCGTCTGCAATCTGCATGTAATGACAATTCAGGCTTTCGAGCTTGTCATAGTCAAAATTAGCAGGCGATTTTTGGATGCCTGTAAAATCAAAAATTTCTAATGCACGGGCGCGATCAATAATTTCCTCATCGCCATGCGCCCATCCTAAGCGGAGTAAGTAATTACACAGCGCCTCTGGTAAATAACCCAGCTTTTGAAACTCTTCTACACCGACGGCGCCATGACGTTTTGAAAATTTCTTTCCATCTGGCCCATGAATAAGTGGTAAGTGCGCATATTCAGGCTGATCCCAACCCATGGCATCATAAATGACATTTTGGCGGAATGTATTATTCAAATGATCATCACCGCGAATGACATGGGAGACTTCCATATCATGGTCATCAACAACCACAGCTAACATATAGGTTGGCGTTCCATCACTTCTTAGCAATACAAAATCATCAATATGATCATTTTCAATTTCAACGACGCCTTGAACTTTGTCTTCAATCCGCGCTGTCCCCGTTTCAGGGGATTTAATCCGTACGACATAAGGTAAGTCTGGGGCGTCTTCGTCTTCTTTATCACGCCATGTTCCATCATAGGCAACGGGCCTGCCTTGCTCTTTGGCCTCAGCACGCATTTCATCCAATTCTTCGGCTGTGCAATAACATTTATAGGCCTTGCCTTGCTCTAATAATTCGTGTGCCACGGCAATGTGTCGATCTTTATTCGCAAATTGTGATTCCGGGGTGTTGTCATATTCTAAGCCAAGCCATGAAAGGCCATCTAAGATAACTTCCACCGCTTCTTCTGAATATCTCTCGCGGTCCGTATCTTCAATACGGATCAGGAATTGACCGCCTCGTTTACGCGCATAGAGATAATTGAATAAGGCCGTACGGGCATTTCCTATATGCATAAAACCGGTGGGCGAAGGCGGAAATCTTGTAATAACACTCATAATATTTCTTTATTAGGCAATGATCTTTATCCACGGTATAGTGGCTTGTTTTGCAGAAAATTCAAGAGCTTATTGCCAATTACCTCAGCGATGCGTTCATTCGCCAAAGCCATAATTCTGTAATTTGGATTCCGTTCTTTTTAGCATTGGGAATAGGGGGGTATTTTTCATTAAAAGTTGAACCTCACATTTCATATCTCATTCTATTTTTATCGATTAGTGCGGCATTAAGTGTTTTGCTGGGTAGTTATCGTTATCGATCAATGCTTGTTAATTATAGTTTCTGGTCTGTATTGGGGCTTATACTGGTGATTACAGGCTTTATCGCGGCAACCTTACGTACGCAAGTTGCCTACACCCCCATGATTGAAAAGAAGATTAATTATGCCAATGTCATTGGTGATATTGAATCGATTGAACCGCTTGAAGATGGCAGCCGGGTCTTGCTGAGTAATCTTGAGATTGAAGATATGGCCGCACCGCCGCGGAAAATTCGTATAAAAATGCGCCAGGATGCTGGCTTGCAGGCAGGGCAGCGTATTTCATTCCTTGCCGGGCTTAATCCGCCATCACCGCCTGTGGCGCCTGGGGCTTTTGATTTTCAACGGTGGGCTTATTTCCAAGGGATTGGCGCGGTTGGATTTTCATATGGCCAGCCTAAGATTGTAGATAATGCCAAAGCGTCACCGATCACAACCGCGCGCGAATACATAAAGAACAACATTATCGCTCAGACCGATAAGCCGGGGCAGTCAGTGATTTTGGCGCTCATGACAGGCCAGAGAAAAGCTATCATTGAAGAAGATTGGCAGGCGATGCGCAATTCTGGCCTTGCCCATATGCTGGCCATTTCTGGGCTTCATGTGGGGATGGTGGCGGGCGTGCTGTTTTTCTTTAGCCGTTTGATGATGGCGGCCATTGAGCCGCTTGCCCTTCGCTATCCGATTAAGAAATATGCGGCTATTATCGCCATTTCCGGAGCATTCTTTTATATGGTGATGGTCGGGGCAACCATTCCGACGCAGCGCGCAATGATTATGACAGCGCTTGCAATGCTGGCCATTTGTCTAGATCGATCGCCGTTTTCGCTCCGCCTTGTGGGCATTGCCGCGATCATTATTTTGCTCTATCGCCCGGAAAGCCTTGTAAGTGTTTCGTTTCAAATGTCGTTTGCGGCTGTGACGGCCCTTGTGGCCTTTTACGAAGTCACACGAAAATATTGGCGGCGCGCCTATTCCCGTGCAGGCGTGATACGTAAATTCGCGCTCTATTTCATTGGCCTTAGCACAACCACAATTATCGCCGGAACGGTCACGGGGCTGTTTGCGCTGTATCATTTTAATCAATACGCTATGTATGGGCTGCTCGCCAACCTGGTCGCTGTTCCGATCTTATCCATTATTGTTATGCCGCTTTTGGTGTTTTCTTATGTGCTCATGCCAATAGGGTTATCGTCATTTACGCTCGCCCTTGCTGAGTATGGGGTTGAATGGATTTTGGCGACTGCGCATTGGGTTGCCAACATGGATGGGGCAGTCTTTTACCTGCCTAGCTTCCCGTTATGGATATTTGCATCGATGATTCTGTCATTATGGGTATTCACGATCTGGAAAGGGCCAGAGAAGAAGGCAATTTTACCTGTTTTTGCTCTGCTTTGTGTAATGGTTTCACTCGTGCAAAAGCCGGATATTTAAATCTCAGATAAAAGTGAGTTGATCGCCGTTCAAGATCGAGACGGTCATTTGCTATTTTCCTCCCTGCAATCTAATCGCTATATTGCCGACCAATGGATGAGGCGAAACGGTGACAGTGATCTAGGATTTAAAAATAAATGGAATAAAGTTCCTCAAGACATCGCGTGTGATGATAGAGCCTGCCGCTATCAAAAAAATAATCAGAAAGTATCCATACTCAATTCCCAATCCGCTTTGAAAGAAGAATGTGATTGGGCGGATATGATTATTTTTGATCAGCCTTTATCGTCAAAACAATGTTCAAAAGCCCTATTATTAGATCGTTTTGATACTTATCGCGACGGAGCCTATTCCATCTGGCTTTCAAAAAATACAATTCATCTTAAAAGCGTTAGCCAGGGACGGGGGGAGCGTCCCTGGACTAATCCTTAATGCCTAATGATATGTCCTCATCAGGCTCATTAATTTCCCTTGTATCTGCACTTGCTCTGGATTGTAGATTTGCAATTCGTAAGAATCATTTTCCGGGATCAGAATGATTCTCCCCTGATCACGCTTTAATCGTTTTAAGGTCACTTCTTCACCATCGACAAGGGCTACAACAATATCCCCATCACGTGCATTATCTGTTTTTTGAATAATCACAGTATCGCCATCATGGATTCCAGCCTTCATCATTGAATCACCATCAACCTCAAGGGCGTAATGATCGCCGCCAGTAATCATGTTTGGCGGCAAATCAACAGCGCCATTTTCATCACGAATAGCCTCAATCGGTGATCCTGCAGCAATCTTACCGTATAGCGGTATCTGGACCATATCTGACAAAGCATTTGAAATTGTTTCAGTCATAGAAGGTGGTTTTGTCTCAGTCGCGCTATATCCTTCTGGTAGCTTTTTCACTTCTAAAGCTCTCGCACGATTAGGAAGCCTTTCTAAATAGCCGCGCTCAACAAGAGCTGTAATTAACCTATGAATCCCAGATTTAGATTTAAGGCTTAAAGCCTCTCTCATTTCATCAAAAGAGGGGGCAATATCCCCTTCATTCATTCGTTCATGGATAAATAAAAGTAAGTCGCGTTGTTTTTTCGTGAGCATAAAAACCTCATCAATAACTTATATGTTCACTTATAGTTCTATACTTGTTCACTTTATGTGTCAAATATTATTTTATCAAGGAAGATAATGCTGCGCCGATATTATCTTGTTTCATGAGGCTTTCCCCAATCAGAAAGGCATCAAAGCCGGCCTGTGAAAAGCGTTGCAGATCGGATTTTGAATTCAGGCCGCTTTCCCCAACCTTTAAAACAGTATCAGGGATTCGTTTTGCAAGAGACAGCCCCGTATCAAGGCTTACATCTAAAGTTTTTAAGTTGCGATTATTGACTCCAAGTATCTTGGGATTGAGCGCAAGCGCGCGTTCTAACTCTTCTTCATCGTGTACTTCAAATAAACTGTCCATGCCTAATTCATTTGCAAGATCATAAAGCTCTTCCGCGAGAGTATCATCTAAATAAGCCATGATGAGTAAAATACAATCAGCACCAAGTGCACGGCTTTCATAGATTTGATAAGGATCAATCATGAAATCTTTACGCAAAACGGGAATTGATACGGCGTCTTTCACAGCGATTAAATAATCATCATGCCCTTGAAAATATGGCTCATCAGTTAAAACAGATAGACACGCTGCTCCATTGGCCTCGTATATTTTGGCAATGTCTACAGCATTGAAATTATCGCGAATAATACCTTTTGAAGGTGATGCTTTTTTGACCTCTGCAATAATCGCATGATTTTGACCACTATTCTTTAAAGCCTTGATAAAAGATAGAGTTGCAGGCTGATCTTCAATTATTTTTTTAAGATCACTTTGTAGCTTTTGAGCCTTTTTTGCTTCAACATGATCCTTCTTATCGGCGCATATTTTGTCTAAAACACTCATGATTGAGCCTCATTTGAAAAAGCTTTGTAGCGATTGTAAACATCCAAAGCTTTATGATTATCAATAGCTTCTTGAGCAATTTTAACAGATTGAATAATGCTATTTTCTGGGTTGTGAATGCAAATCACAGCCGCCGCATTTGCGACAACTATTTCTCTGTATGCATTTTTCTCACCGTTTAAAACACTTAAGAGTGCTTCAGCATTCTCATCTGCGTTTCCTCCCTTTAAATCTTCTGGATTTGAGCGGTTCAGTCCAAAATCTTCTGGAGAAATTGTTTTTATCTCAATCTCATCGTTTTTTAATATGGCAACATTCGTTTCGGCTGTTGTGGTGATCTCGTCTAATCCGTCTTGGCCGTGCACGACCCATGCGCTTTTTGTGCCTAGGTTTTTTAATGTTTTGGCGATCGGCTCTACCCATTTGGAATCATAAACGCCCATCAATTGATATTTTGTATTAGCTGGGTTGGCAAGGGGGCCGAGTAAATTAAAAATTGTGCGTTTTCCTATTTTTTTGCGAACTGGGACAACATGTTTCATGGCTTGATGATGAGCGGGTGCCATAAGAAAGCAAAAGCCTATATCATTCAGCGCTTGTTCTAATTGCTCTTTTGATAAATCTAAATGAATGCCCAAGGCTTCTAAAACATCTGCTGCTCCTGACTTTGAGGAGGCCGCGCGATTACCGTGTTTTGCCATAGGAATGCCGCAGGCCGCGCAAACAAAAGCAACAGCAGTTGAAATATTATATGTATTTTGGCCATCGCCACCTGTTCCGCAACAATCAGTGGCATTGTCTGGAGAGGATATGCTCGAAGCCATCTCACGCATTATTTTAGCGCCCCCCGTAATTTCTGAAACGGCCTCACCGCGATTTGAGAGGGAAATAAGGAACTGCTCCAAATGATCCTCTTGAACCGCTCCTGTCATAATTTCTGACATAGCTTGAGACATTTCTTTTTCATTTAAAACAGTATCTTGTAAGATTTTATTTAAGTGATTTTGAAAAGAGGTCATGAGTTATAAAATATTCAAAAAATTCTTTAAAAGATCGTGTCCGTGATGTGTGGCGATACTCTCTGGGTGGAATTGAACGCCGTGGATGGGCTTTTCTTTATGAAATAATCCCATAATGATTCCATCATCTGTTGTGGCTGATATGTCTAAACAATCGGGAAGGCTCTCTTTTTCTACGATGAGAGAATGATAACGCGTGGCTTCAAAAGGGGATGGTAAATCCTTAAAAACGCTTTGATTTTTGTGGTTCATGTTTGAAACTTTCCCATGCATGGGCGTGGGCGCTCTCACAACGTTTCCACCATAGGCTTGGCCAATCGCTTGATGGCCTAAACAAACCCCCAATAACGGCATATCGTTTTCATCGGCTTTTTTGATGACATCAAGACAGATCCCAGCGTGATCAGGATCGCTCGGCCCCGGGGAAATCACAATGCCCTTTGGGTTTTCTACAAAGACTTGGTTCGCGGTAATTTCGTCATTGCGATAGACGCGTGTTTCAGTTCCCAGTTCGCCAAAATACTGAACAAGGTTATATGTAAAGCTGTCGTAATTATCAATCATCACAATCATGGCTTTCGGTTATGACGGAACTCTGGACGAAAAGCAAGGCTATTGGTATTTTATAGATATGAATCGTCGTTACCCGCATCGCCCTCAGCGATCTTCTAAAAATTATATTCGTTTCCTTGTTATTGGTGTTTTAGCCATGGTTATATTGGACTATGTCTTTTGGAGTGACGGTCGCCCTTATGTAGATGAGATTGTTGAGAATTCAGAGTCTTCTCTACCAGCAATTGACGAAGCATTAAGTGAGGAAAATACCGAAGTTATTGAATTGCCTGAGCCAGAAATTATTCTTCCCGAAAATGGAGAAGCGTTTTTTCAAGAGGATAGCGAGATTGAAGCAGTTATCCCTGAAATTCCTGAGGTGGAAGCCGAGCCAGATACTGAAAATCCTTTACCGCCAGGTATGGATCCTAAAAATCAAGTAGTCCCAGAATTAGAACAAAATTCTCAAATTCAGTTTGAAAAGCCAAAAAAGAAAATTGTGAATACAGGCCCACCAGGGAAAATCGCCATCGTTATTGATGATATGGGAATGAATTTAAAACAGAGTAAGGCGGCGATTTCTCTTCCTTCTGAAATT
>JBCCKS010000001.1:0-139016 GCA_039027295.1 Pseudomonadota bacterium | reverse complement strand
GGCCGAAACACTCATGCGCAATTTCATTCTGCGTTTTTTGGCCGGAAGCTATTTGTAGCATCTCAATAAGAAAGGCGCCTTGCAGTGTATGCTCCCTTCGCAGTTTCGGCATCGATCTCTCCAATTGTGCAAATTCTGCATCAGCTTGATCGGATCGAAAGTCTTAAGTCAAGATGGCTCTACGATAGGCGGGTCTGCGCTATCACCATCATGAAATGATCTACCTGAGGCGGTGTATTGATGATCTCGATTTTCTTCTTGAGTGATATCTTGTTGCGCAATCGCGTAAGCTGCAAGGAACTCTTCTGAGAACCCATTGTATCCAGATTGAACGAAGTTCTTGTATATTTTGCTGATCATTACAATTGATTTAAGTGAGGCCGCAGCCAACAACCCTATCGGTCCCGGTATTAATAATGCAGCCGACCAATTAATTGCCGAAATTAATACTCAAATTGGTCTGGCAGGCCTTGCCCCTGACCAAGCTGCTGTTAGCCTTAATAGCTATGGACAATTATTATTTGAAAGCCGGGGTAATATCACAATTGATGGTAGCGGCTTTGCGCCACCAGCCGTAAATTCCGAGCCGATGGGCACAACGGCCTTAAATGCTCTCGGTATTACTGAAGGCACATTTGTGACAGAGGACCCTAGTTTTACTGTGCAGGTGGGTAATGATCCAGGCGTTACAATCACAATTGAACCAGGCGATACAATTGTTGATCTTGAGGCAAAGCTAACTTACGACCCTGTTGCACAAACAGGTGTTCCGGGGTTATCCGTTGAAATTGATGCAGGCGGAAATTTAATATTACGCCCCGGCGTTGATGAATCAAATAGAGGTTTAGGAACAGATGAATCATTTGGCGGGAACTTAACAATAGTTGGCGGCCCATTTACAACGGACACGGCAACGCTCGCAACAATTCCTGACAATATTAATATCGTCTCTGCGATCTTCGGAAGCTTTAATGCGGGGCCTCCTGTGACAGAAAATTCAGCTGTCATTGATGTTCCGTTTAACTATGAAGTGACAGCCGGATCAGGGGAATTTATTAATTTCCGCAATGAATTTTTAGGACCGAATGCAGGGATTGATACTGGAATTTTCAGCGCAACAAACCTTCTGGATTATGCTCAAAAAATTGTCGATGAAACATCACAAGACTATATTCAAACGCAAAGCGCATTTGAAAATGAAGATACTTTGCGCAGTATTTTACAGCGTGAATTCACAGATGACTCAGGCGTGAATATTGATGAAGAATTATCAAATTTAATTGTTGTGCAGACAGCGTATGCGGCCGCCGCTCGAACAGTCACCGCCGCTGATGAAATGTTTCAAGAACTGATTAACTCATTTAGACGATAGCCATGAAAGATGGATATAAACTTTAAGGATTAAGCCATGACAGGAATTTCAAATTTAGGACAATCAATTGACCGTATAGCGCGTTTAAAAACGCAGCAGCAAACGCTTGATACATTTTCCACGCAAATTGCAACGGGCAAGAAAACCCAGCAATTCTCTGGCTTAAACGGCGATGTTTTAAGATCGCAACGCGCGCGCGCTGACTTAAATCAACTCGATCAATATACAACCAACATTAAAAATGCGAGCCGCCGTATCGATTTAATGACAAACTCATTGGAACAAATTAAAGCGCAAGCCAATAATCTTCTAAACGGCTTAACTATTGCTCCCCAAGGTGGAGAATATCCAGACTTTGAGCTTACACAAGAACTTGCCCAAGATGTCTATGACTACATTATTGATCTACTTAATACAAAAGATGGCGACCGCTTTTTATTTGCAGGCTCTGACTCTCAAGTGAAGCCTGTTCAAGATGATAATCTCTTCTCAACTTTTTTAGGAACATATGTTCCTGACGCCGATGATCGTCTTTTAAACCCACCGCAAGAACAATCTGGTTTCATTGGTGAATGGGGTGCAGGCATTATTACAACAGAAGAATTTATTGCAGCTTACCAAGGCGTAAATGATTCTATTTTAGGATATTCAAATTCATTAGTGAGCGGAACAACAGGCGATGTTCGGGTTCGCGTTGATGAAAATTCTGACTTTGAATATACAGTTTTGGCCAATGAAGACGGTCTTCGTGAAGTCATGCTCGCTATCGGCGTTATTAAAGATTTTATTCCCCCTGAATTTGCGCCTGGCGCCGCAGATACGCCAAACCCACTTGATCCAACCATCGATCCTCCTCCTACCCCCGATGCTGAGCAGCAAGAGAATTTTTATGCTGTGATTAATGATTTAGCTAGCACAATTGCCCGCGGTATTGATAAGATTGACCGCGAAATTTACCGCTTGTCTCTCACAGAAGCGCAAGTTCAGACTATTGAAGAGCAATATGTGTTTCAGTCAAACGCCTTACAAACAATCGTTTCAGAAGTCGAAGATGTTGATTTGAATGAGACTGTTGCTAAAATTCAACAAGCGCAAGTCAGTTTAGAAGCTTCTTACAGTGTTACAGCATTGATCAGCGATCTTACACTCGTCAACTTCCTTCGCTAAAATTGACATAATATTATCTCTCCTTTAAGAATAGAGCATGTTTGATTTTGAAAATATGCTGGCTATTAGCTTTGAGGAACGCCTTCGCCCTATGGACCAAGCTGATCTTGAACGCTTTGAAGAGGCTATGGCAGTTGCGAGTAGAGCTTTTGCAAAACTCCCTTTTGCTAAAGGGGAGCCAAAAACTCTAGCTGAGCAACGAAAATTTGAAATGGATCAGAGTGAACGGTATATGAATAGGCCAGCCGTGCAAGCCATCATCACTTATTTAAAATCTAGTGATTCTATTTCTGGCGGTTATTGGAATGACTACGCTTATTTTTTAAGAGAGAATCAAGATGTGGCCACGCAGCTTTTAAAAGAGGTACAAGACCAAGAAAATTGGGATTTTTTTACAATTGCTGATGATGGGTTTACGCGCGAGCGCGTCTTTATAAATTTTAATCACGCCTCCGGCGCAATCGAAACAGAGATGGTGACTGAATTTATAACAGATCGCCAAGAAGGTCAGTTTGAAAGACTTCCTTCGGCATTTGCTCATCTTCCCTTAGAAGATATAACGAGGTTATTAGATGAACAGGGACGCCTCTATTCTCATGTAAAAAATGATTTAGGCCGCGCGGCCATTATATTTAGATAGATGATAAATTACGAATAACAACAACATCACCTTGGATATTTGCTGTCATGTTTTGTGGACCAAGCATATCGGCTAAAACTAAATTCCAAGGCTTGCCACCATCCCAAGAGACACGCGCAGAAGGATCAACATTACCTTCAAAACGGTGCGTAAATTCACTGGGAACAACTTGAGAGATTGCTAGTGCAAGCGGTAAGTCTTTTCCAAAACCAATGGCTTGAGCATATTGTCTCAATGGCCTTTGACCCATTACACTATTTTCAAAACCCGGTAATGGCGGCGCTTCTGCGCCTAACATGGGTGTCAGAGAAGCCGTTGAAAAAGAATCACCTGTACCTTTACTCATCTGTGGAACAGGGACAGGATCTTCCGGCGGACGATATTGTGCTTGGGCGCCTGTTGTCATACCCGCCCCTAATTGAACGGGTGTTAAAACGCGCGCTTTTTCCATCATTGATTGATCAATCGCGGCATCTTCATAAACAGGTGTTCCAATTCCAACATGAAGGGGATATGGATCAATCACAATGCGGCCCGGCGTTCCAACAGTTACAGGCGCAGTTGGGATAGGCGCCATATTCGGGTTACCAGGAACATCTGGCATATTGTTAATTTGTGTTTGAGTCATTGGTGTATCTAAAACTGGATTCACTGGCGCAGGTACTGTGCCTGTCACAACTGGGCTCATAGGAACTGGCGCTACCGCACCCGGAGCAGGAATTGGTGCAGGCATAGGCGCTGACATTGGGACTTGTGTTGCTGGCGGCATCAACGGCACTGGCTGATTGACAACTGGCGCAGGAACAGCCACTGGCATGTTCGGCACAGGCACCATTGCGGGTGGCATAGCTGGTGGTAATGCAGGCATAGATGAAATTTGTGGGACTTCAGCAGTGGGTACCGATGGCGCATTTTTCGGGGCTTCTGGCGGTGCTAAAAACTCAAACCCTGCATGTGAGGGTGCAGGAATAGCATTGAATAAAATAATAGCGGCTACAGCAATAAGAGACTGTTTCATACGTCACACTTCATCTTTAAATTTGATTATGAAAGTATCGTAAACAGCGATGATATAAATGACAAGATTCTTCTCAAGGCTTTCCTGAGAAATTCTTAAAAGATACTATCCGAAGTCTGTCCAACGGCGGCGCCTATAACCAATCCAAGCTGGGCGTTTCTGACCATTCAGCCATGATCGAAAAGCACGCAAAGAAGCCGGAAATGTAAGCCCTCTTTTCTCAAGAGCGACGAATATAATTGTACTTAAAATTGTTAGAAAGACAGAAATTGGGCGGAAATAGACTAATAGGACAAGGAAAGGAATGGCAGCTCTAGCATCAATACCAAAAAACTTGACTGGCCGCATTGAATTGCGCCAGTGCCAATTGACTTTTTCTTCCTGGGTATCTTCTGCTACGCCCATAACTAATATTATAGAGGGATTTTATCAGATTATCAAAAAATTATCCGCCAGCGCCTGTAGAGTTGGACAGCATAATATAAGTTGTACGATCAATATCGCCATTTTCAAAGGCAATCTCTGCGCTTCGTGCCATGGATTGACCATGAAGTGGTAAAATTCTTTGAATCTCTGCCGGCCATTCCATGAAATCCATATCCATTAATTTTTCACGCACCTCATCCGAAAACCGCATCCATTCGCGAATACCGACCCGGCCACCATTGGCTTTTTTAACCAAAGCTTGCGTTAAAACAAGGCGGCATGTTTCCATTAAAGCGTACGCTCTCTCTGATCGTTCATTCGGCTCAAAAGTCGAAACCATTCTTTGGATTGTCGCCGCCACACCAGTCGTGTGCGTTGTTGTATAAACGGCGTGACCGGTTTGTGATGCTTCAATTGCAGCAGAAATTGTCTCTCTATCCCGCGCCTCTCCAACTAAAATAATATTGGGTTTACGACGCAGTGCATTACGTACCCCATGAGCAAAATCAGGCAAGTGTCTTGGGATTTCTGTTTGAGATAAAAGCGAGCGCGGTGATTTAATCACATCATAAACATATTCAATCGGCGCCTCGTAACACACAATTTTACCACACCCTTGCTTCTTTTCCATCAGCATCCGAATGCCAGCTGACAATAATGTTGTTTTACCAGAGCCTGTAGGCCCCGTCACAATCACCATTCCTTGGCGCGGGCTCCAATTATTAATAATGTCTTCTTCAACATTCAAATCCGACATTGTTGGCGGTTCATTAGGAAGAACCCGCATTGTGATTTGCGCTGAATCACGGCCTCTGGACAAGATGGCTGTAATATTCACACGAAAGCGGATACGCGTATATCGATCAGGGCGAATTTCATAAGATAAATCTAAGTCATTACCACCAGCGAGGCGCGCTAGAGATTCAGGGCCATAAATTTTGGTTAAGAACACGTTCATATCCGCCGCATCAATGGGCCTAAACAGCGCCGGGTAAAGCGTTCCATAAATTTCGTTATAAACAGGGCGGTCTGTTTGGATCGTAATATCAGATGAGTTCTTTTTGACACACCACAGCAAAAAATCGTCGATCATATCATCGGTGAAACGAGCGGGCTCGTTCGGGAATGTTTCGGCAATATTATTTTTGCCTTTAAGAAGGCTTATCGGCTTGCGGGCGACCATTTATCAAATCCGCTTTGTAATCTTGGCATTTCAGTGATTTCTACGGCGCGATCACCAATGCGCATTACATTTCCATCTCCTGTGACGCCGCGATCAACCTGTAGTGCGAAAGGCGGCGTAATTAATCCTTGCGCGAGTAAAATTTTATAGCGCACCATTCCTTGGTAGTCGGCAACTAGTCTATCAAGGTCAGCTTTAAAAATTTCATCGGCTTGCTCAACGCCTTTATCCCATCCTTTTTGAACCCACTCTCTCCATAGAGCGCGTTCAATATTATTTTCTGGGCGCAGAATATCGGGCGGTGGTTCAACACTTTGCCCCCATTCCCTTTCAAGATACGTTCTCCATGTGCGCGGCGCGCTTACAATTCTCGCATTACGGTTAATGCGTAAAATTTTATCAGCAACGGCCGCTTGCTCTCCTCTATTGCTAATCAAAAGAGCGTCCAAAGCTTCTGAAACAATCGGCGGCTCAATTAGTGTCCCTGAAGGCGCAGGGATAAGAAGCTGACGGAAGTCAAATACTTTATCCATATACCGTGAACGTGTTTCCATTTCTTTACGGATATAATAAGTCTGCCAGGCAAGGCCGCCTCGTGCACCATAAGAAAAAGCTGCTTCTTTTTGCGCATCTTCTTTGATATTTAAAGGCAGCTGTGTTTCTTCTCCGGCCTGTGGAAATGTCTCTCTTTGAATATTTTGAAGCTCAATAATCTCAGCTGGCGGAGTATTTAAATCCTGAGAAGATAAATCCGCATATGCAGAATCGGAAATGAGATTACCAGCGCATAATCCTAAAATAATACTAATAGAAGCAATAAGATATTTCATCTCAATTCAAATTATTGTTAGCTGCCAAGTCCAGTGACTGGCGAATAATGCAGCTCAACCATACGGTTAATGCTATCAACTTTCACATCTGCGCGCATTCCAAGTTGCAGTCCGACATCGCGTAAGATTTCAATCACAGGGGCATTTTCTTTATCAATATTCACAACCAACGGTACAGGCGGCTTATTCCCAACACTAATGAATGTATAGCTCGCTCTATCTGCAAGTTTTCGCAATAGCGTATCGGCAGGCCCGATCCAGTTTATAGTTGCTGCGCGTTTTAATTCTGACGGCGCATTATGAATAGGCTCAACCGCAATTGCTGGTGCACGTGATTGTTCAACAGCGGCCAGTGCTTCTAACGCATTAGATGCTTTATCAGCGGCCTCAGCCAACATTAGTGACACTTTATCAGGAGACGCAACAACTTGAGGACTTCTTTGAGTCATTTGCGCGCAAGCCGGCAAGACCAATGCCACACAAAGTGAAAGACATACGATCCCTAATTTTTGACCATCACATTTTTTGACGCGCATATTTGTAACCTACTGAAACTCAAAACGATTCGGCTTAATTTATTATCAAATCTAGCCTTTTCCGTATTTGAGAACAAGGCGGTCTTTGACATTGTCCTATACTTATAAGCAAGTGTTTAAGGGAAAATCAACTTTCAGCGAATCTTATCGGGTAGCTTCGTCGCGAATAAGGCCTTTTGAGCGCATCGCATTCACAACTTTACCCCTGTAAACAGTCCCAAATTTAGGGGTACGGGAGTGATAATGAGCAATCGCCTGACCTAAATCTCTGGTTTCATTCATATGATTACGCAAAATCCAAGCCGCAACCCCCATATTGGTACAAGGGTCATTTTTCACCCATTGAAGGGCTGTATTCTTGCTTACACCCCATTTCTCAGCCAATTCCGGGATCCATAACGTATTAATCTGCATAGGCCCGAGGTCATATGTTCCGTTTTTATTAGGGCCAACCGCTTGTCCAGGCTTTCCGCCTTCGACCTGATGAATGCCAACAAGAACTGCTGGGGGAACTGAATAGGTTTGCGCTGCGAGCATAAGGCAAGCGGCTACTACTTGTGTCATCATAACTTTATTGTACTCTTAAAAAGTTAAAAATTCTTATTTTCGAATCTATTTATAACAGCTTGTTTTTCGGCTGTCAGCCTTATCTGAGTTAAATTAACTACTATCGTCTTCTGCTTTTTTTGCGCCTGGCTTGAAGAATCCCATAGGATTTCCAGGATTAGCAGAAGCTGCATCACCTGGCTCTTCTGCAGGAGGAGCTGCTGGCGGCGGAGTAGCGGGAGCCTGCGCGGCTTGTGTCGTTTCAGTTGGGGCAGCCTGCGCGGCCGGAGGTGTTTCAGGGGTTGCTGGCGTAGCCGCATCATCTCCTTTTTTGAAAAAGCCCATGGGCGAGCCGCCAGATGCGGGTGCACTAGCTTGCGCCGGTGGGGCCTCAGTAGGCGGAGGTGTAACAGGAGGCACAGGCGGCGGAGTAACTGGTGCTTGCGCGGGAGCTTCGGGCTGAGCAGGCTCAGATTGGGTGGGTACAACAGGCGCAGTACCACCACCGGCACCCGATCCCGATGATGAAGCCTGATGCGCAGTTAAAGCCTGCATCATAGCCACTTGTTTTTCAAAAGAGGCCCATACAGGATCTAAGGAAGGCGCAGCATTCGAATCATTGCCTTTCGCGCTCATCGCTAGCACTTCTTTTCGGTGCGCGGCTGCATAAATATCAGCCAAAGATTTTAAAACAAGAATTTGCCCAAGCTTATTCTTTTCATCGCCGCTTAGTTTTTGGGCCTCGCTTTCAAGGCGCGCATTCACATCTTGCAATAATTTACTTTCGCTTTGCCCAAATGAAAATTCGTTGATCGCGAGAACAACAGGGGTTAGGGCTTGCATCGCAACCAGCACGGATTGCGTTTCATCGAAAAAGGCAACCTCTTGATCAATTGTACTTAATCGCGATTGCCCTTCTGCGGCGGGTGTAAATTTATCGGCAAAGCCAATCACCGCCTCTAAAGACTGTGTCATGCGGGTAATATCGGCATCTTCTGGGGCGCGTTTATATTGACGGTAATATCCAGCCAGTAAAGGCGTTGCAATGGCGGCTAAAGATAATCTTGTGGAATCAGCTTGCTCTTCTGTTTCCTCAACAGCCATAGTAGAGCTGAGCGTGATACTCATCTTAACTGCTTGGCCCAACATCTTGGCCATAATCTCTGCGGCGGCTACATCACTATTTTCACCTTCGGGCGGCGCACTTTCAATCGCGGCGACCAAAGGTGCCCCAATTTTTTCCAGTAAACGAATAGCAAAAAGTGATTTACGAACCATGATAAGATTTTATGGGAGAATTTATTGAAAACCCAGACTTATTTGATTGTAACTCAAAAAAGGTTAAAAATTAATAGAGCAAAGTTATGAAGGTAAATCAGCGAGGATTTCATTCATATTGCTGGCGCGGCCGCGAATAATTTTCACTTTTCCTTCCCGATCACGATAAATCGTCATAGGTGTTACATCAAAATTCCAATTTTGCATGAGCATCATATTTCTTTCGACCCCACGCGTATTCACATCTCTTTTCGCAGGGAGAGCGGAATTATCGCCATCTAAATGCTGATACCAGCGCTGCTCCGCATCAGGCGCAGCTAATAAAAACGCAGATTGCGCTAAAGTCTCTTCTCTAAATCCGACAGGAATTAAGCGCAATTGCACAAGGCCGTTTTCAATATAGCCATTACGCAAGTCTTTCATGAAGTCATGACAATGTGGGCATTGCGGGTCCATAAAGGAGTACACAACAGGGGCATTTGAACTGCCAAATGATAAATAGTTACTATTTTCAACCTCTTCGAACATACGCTCTGCAGGTGTTTTATATTCAAAAGCTTCATTGCTTTCTGATCGTACGCTCGCAAGGCTCTCTTGCTCATTATCAATCGCTAACAGATCAATGACATCGCCGCCCTTGGCTTGAAGGCTACGAACCTGCTCAATTGTTACCATCTCCCCATCTTTATTAAAGAGTAAGCCCATAATGAACGCTTTTCCGTCTGGGGTAACATAGTAATATTGCTCTTGGCCTTGAAAAATTGTGATCCAGCCATCCATTCCATGTTCGCTGCCTAAATAACGGATTTGAGCCCCCCGATCGACAAGAACTTGCAAGGCTTCTGGAACCTCAGGGTTAGCCTCTTGCGAGTGTGCAGGCGGAATAAATGAAAATATGAGGAAGAGAGCAATAAAAAGGCGCATGAATTGTTTCAATCTTTTGGTTTTAAAAATTTAATAGATAATACTTCATTTTACCTCGCGATACATCTCAAAATCAAGAATTGCGAAAAAAACAAACTGCTCTAAACTCAAATAAGCGAAATTAAACAAAGAGGTTCTTATGGAATTACTTATTCTTCTTGGCGTTATAGGCGCTTTAGCGATTTTCGTCATTACTATTTACAACCGTTTGATTGCTTTAAGACAAAATCGTAATAATGCGTATGCAGACATAGACGTACAGCTTCAACAGCGTTTTGATTTAATTCCTAATCTCATTGAGACAGTAAAAGGCTATGCCGGCCATGAGAAAGAAGTTTTTGAAGAAGTCACAGCCATGCGTGCGAAAGTTGAAGACGCTGATACGCAAGGGCAACGGCTTCAAGCAGAACAGCTTTTAGGTAAAGCCATGGTCAATGTAATGGCGGTTGCAGAAAACTACCCTGATCTAAAAGCCGATCAAAATTTTCAGCAGCTTATGGCTGAGCTTTCGGATCTTGAAAATAAAATTTCTGCTGCACGACGTTTTTTCAACAATGCCACATCAGAATTAAATACAGCCGTTCAACAATTCCCTGCAAACCTCATTGCCAAACAATTTGGATTTAACGAAGAAGAGTTTTATGAAGTGAGCGATGAAGAGCGTGAAGTCATGGAAAAACCACCCGAAGTCAAATTCGGAACTTAAATTAAAGCACATGAAATGTTGCTCAATGGCTCAGGGCGGTAAACCGCCTACGCCCTCAAAAACAAAGGTAAACAGATAAAGCCAAGTCAGGTTTACCCGACGGAAGTAACAGGCCGAAGGCCGTAAAAAGTGAAGAATAACGCATTAAAAAATAAAAAAGATCAAAAAGATGGGGTTACAGACACATATTTGGAACAACAACCTTAAGTCAGTTATTTTACTGGCGATCTACCCTTTTATATTAGGCGCTATTGTCTGGGCGAGTATTATTGCCTTCTACCATCTATCTGGGTTTGGAACTTATCAAAATATAAGTGATCAGCAATACGCCAATAATATTATAGCTCAATATTGGCCTGCCATTTTAGGCGTGACAATCGCTTGGTTTGGGGTTTCTTTTTTCTTTCATACCCGCCTTGTGCGGCATATGGCACATTCCCACCCTGTCACCCGCAAAGAAGAGCCGGAACTTTATAATTTGTTTGAAAATCTATGCATCTCAATTGGTATGAAACTGCCAAAGCTTGAGATCATTGAAACCCATGCCAGAAACGCCTTTGCCAGCGGCATTAATGATAAAACTTATACGGTCACTGTGACGCGGGGGCTTTTACAATCTTTATCAAAAGATGAAGTTGAGGCTGTTTTAGCACACGAATTAACTCACATCCTAAACCGTGATGTGCGCTTACTGATTATTACAATCGTCTTTACAGGCATGATTGGCTTTATGGCCCAGCTTGTCTGGTCACAAGTGCGCTACAGCATGTGGATGGGCCGCCGCCGCATCAGTAACAATAATAAAGGCAATGGCGTCATGTTATTTTTGGCCATCGCCGCCATTTTATGGATAGGGTATCTAGCGACCTTATTTACCCGCTTTGCTATATCGCGCAAACGTGAATATATGGCCGATGCCGGCGCGGTGCAGATGACTAAAAATCCCGAAGCGATGATGCGCGCATTGATGAGAATTTCTGGCCAAGCTCAAATTCCAAAAATTCCCGATGACATTAATATGATGTGTATTGAAAACCGTTCAAATTTTTTAGGACTTTTTGCAACTCACCCCCCTATACAAAAACGCATTGAAAGTATATCGGCGACCTCCGGTGCCTCTATTCCTGATATTCCGGTTTTAAAACCCTTCAACGCCCCCCGCGCAGCCGGAAACGAAAGGTTTCAAACACCTTTAGAAAAACGTGATAATTGGGCTACACGCCAGCGCTTTAAAAACAGAAGACGCGGGCATAGTAAATAGCCTGAGTAAATGATATCCGTAGCGCGCTTACGCGCCTGAGGAAAATTGCGAAGCAATTACAAAAAATGCCAAAATTATGGCAGAATCCTGCGGCTTATCTCCTCTTATACTTCACAAGTTAACTTGAAATTTGATATAATTATTGATATATACTAATGAAATTTTTCATTTTAAGGAGATAAAAAGAAATGGAACCTTCTCGTTTTGGATCAAATGTTGAAACGCAATCGAAACGCGTTGATGCAGGTCTTAAAAAACATATGAATAGAATTTATGCACGCATGAGTGCAGGGGTTCTATTAACAGCTCTTACAGCATTGGCTGTAGGAACATCACCTTTTCTACTCAACTTATTTTTAGGTGGACCACAAGCTTACATTGTAATGTTTGCGCCTTTGGCGATTATCTGGTTCGGTTTCCGTCCCGATAGAATGTCATCAAATGCATTGCAGTACGCTTTCTTTGGTGTAGCTGTTGTATATGGTATTAGCTTTGCTGCAATTGCCGCTGTAGCCCTTGCTGATCCAGCCTTCGCAATTGATGTCGCGCGGGCATTCTTTATTGCTACAGCAATGTTTGCAGGCTTAAGCGTTGTGGGTTACACAACCAAAAAAGACCTAAGCGGAATGCAGACATTCTTGACAATGGGCATCATCGGCCTTGTTGCCGCGAGTGTGATGAACATATTCTTCACAAGCTCGATGATGAGCAACTTGATTGCAGGATTTGGTATTTTGTTATTCTCAGGCTTAACTGTGTATCAAACACAGCAAATGAAGCAAATGTATTCACCGAATACATCACCTGAAATGGCAAGCCGCTTTGCATGGGCCGCAGCTTTAAATCTATATATTAGCTTTATTGCAATGTTCCAATATGTGCTGCATTTTCTAAATCAGCGATAAGCTTTTAAAATTTACAAAAAAGCCCGGCCTTTGAGCCGGGTTTTTTATTGAAAGCATGCCATAGTATTTTAACATAAATTTATGTTAAGTCACTGTAATCAAACAATTTTATTAAGAAATTTTCAAATATTTTATTATAGAATAAAGAATTCGAGTGAAATTAAGTATACTAATGAAAGGATAATAATCCTGACGGGCAATAATTTTGAAAAAGGGTTTGGGCATCTTGATGGGACGTCAAAACCCATGCAAAAAATCTATAAATATATTTTAAAATACGCGCCGCAAGATATTCCGGTCTTTATTACAGGTAGCACAGGAACCGGCAAAGAGAGATGCGCGCAAGCCTTACATTTTTATTCTAAAAGAAAAGATAAACCATTTATCGCTTTTAATTGCGCGGCGCATACAAAAGACATGCTACCCTCCGCGCTCTTTGGTCATGTAAAAGGTGCATTTACAGGCGCATTTTCCAATCGGCCAGGTGCGATTGAACAGGCCGAAGGCGGAACTTTATTTCTTGATGAAATTTGTGATATGCCAACTGAAACACAAGCCACATTACTTCGTCTTGCTCAAGATAAGACTTATCAAAAATTAGGCAGCGATAAATTATTGAAAGCCGATATTCGTTTTATCAGCGCAACCAATAAAAACCCTCAAAAACAAATCTATATTGATTTATTCAGACAAGACTTATATTACCGCTTAAGCGCTGCGAAAATTCATATGCCGGATTTAAAAGACCGCGAAAATGATATTGTTGATCTTACTCATAGTATTTTAGACCAACTCGCAGAAAAAGAAGGGCGCAGCATTCCAGATATTCCTCAAAATATCTTATCAAAATTAATTAGTTATGACTGGCCGGGTAATGTTCGTGAACTTGAGAATGTTTTAAAGATAGCCTTAACAAACTGTGAAGGATCTCAAATCACAGATGATGATCTACCGGAAACAATGAATAAGCTATCTTCAAAAGACGTCAACTTATATCAATCAGATTTTCGACATATCAGCATGCCTCTGAAAGCCATCGAAAAAAATGCAATCTTATCGGTTATTTCGCAATGTGGCGGAGATGTAGTAAAGGCAGCCGCTATTTTAGATGTCGCCCCCTCAACCATTTACCGCAAAAAACAACAATGGGATAAAGAGTAAAAACTCACTGACAATTTAAATTTCCTTTTTATAATAATGAGTTAATAAAAAGAACTCTTTAAAAGAAGGAAAAGTATAATGTTAGGCGAATTTAAGAAATTTATTGCCCGCGGCAATGTGATGGACATGGCTGTTGGTATTATTGTTGGTGCGGCTTTTACAGCCATCGTCAATTCAATGGTCTCAGACTTAATTAATCCCGTCATCGGCCTCTTTATGGGCGGGATCGATTTCAGTAACAAATTTATTAATTTAACAGATACAGATTTTGCAACATTGGCCGCCGCTCAAGAAGCTGGCGCAGCAACAGTCAATTATGGCTTATTCATCAATGCACTGATTAACTTTTTAATCATTGCCTTTGTTGTGTTTATGCTTGTGCGGGGTGTGAATAAATTAAAAGAAGCCGCAACTGATCCAAAAGCAAAAGATGCCCCTCCTCCTCCGGCAGATGTCCAGCTTTTAACAGAGATCCGCGATCTTTTAAAAAAATAAGGATTTATAAAAATATAAATTTCAAAAGGGGCTATTACGCCCCTTTTTTCTTGCCATTCCCTCAAAATTTCTCTATCTCCAATATATCAAGATTGTTATCTTGCTTTTTTATCTGACAAGGCATGAGGAACGAAGCGTATAGAAATACGCAAGTAACGAAATAACGCAGTCAAATAAATAATGAAGATAACAAGGTTTGGGGCCGTAGCTCAGCTGGGAGAGCGCTTCGCTGGCAGCGAAGAGGTCGTCGGTTCGATCCCGATCGGCTCCACCATTTCTTAAAAGTAATTAGGCTGTAAACAAATCAAGAATATTATCGTTTCGCGATAAAGAGAGTGCTTCAAATTGAAGTTGCTCCCTCACCTGAAGGGCCAATAAATTACTTCCAATTTCATTTTGATCTGCAATCACTAAATCATCTGATCCAGAGGTAAGTGTGTTAATTGTATTTTCAACAAAATCACGTCTTTGGGTAATGATCGCTAAATCATTTTGTAAGCTTGATCCATATTCTCTTAATGCTTCACGTGCATCATCAAGCTCACCCAGAAGCTTGGTCATTTCAGTTTTACTTACAAAATTATCACCAGTTAAGCCTAGCCCTTCTAAAGTCGCATCAATACCTTGCGTTCGAAGGCGACTATTGACCGAAGAGCCTAATTCAAAACGGGTGAGCAAATCTTCCCCTTCTAAAAGACTTAACCCTCTATAATTCGCATCAACAGATATAGCCTGAATCTCTCCCATTAACTCCATATAGTCGCGGCGATAATCCATCGCACGGCTTGATACATTCACATCTGGGTTTTGAATAAATAAATCGCCGCCCCACTCAATAATATAATTTAGGTTTTGGTTATTGGGTAAATCATTCCATGTTCCATCAGGGCGCATATGCGCATAATTCTCTGGATTTCCGGGACCAAAAAATTGGTTCGGCTCACCAGGGGCCCAATTCGTATAAGCACCATTAACGGCTGTCCCGCCCGCTAGCCCTTGCCAAAATTGTTGCCCGGCCTCTGGGCCTTCAACCCAACGCCAAGTGCCTTCTACCTCATCATCACTCCCACCGAGCCAACTTGTCGCTGTTAAGAGCGCAAAAACAAAATCATTTTCTTCTTGAGATGTAATTGTTGCCAAGTGGCCTCTAATTTCAGGAACACCATTTAATATTGCGGTAGAAGCATTAGCACTAGCTTCTTGCCAAGTTACAAAGTCAGTTGTGTTTGTATAAAAGTTATTCGTATCCGCAAAATAAGGATTATCTGGATTTTGATCAATAATATATTGAATGGCTTCAGGATCGACATCTTCTTCTGTTGCTGGAAATAGCTCAATAAGCCCTTCGCGCACAACTGACTCAGCTTGATCAATAATTTTCAGCATGGTTTCAACACCAATATTCGCTTCTTGAATAGTGCGAATGCTTTGGGAAATTCCATCAAGTGTAAGGGATAAATCCGATGCCCGATTGAGCAATCCTTCACTTGCAAAATAGTTTCTTGGGGAATCAAGAGCAGAATTAACATCTTTACCCGTTGCTAAAGCGAGTTGGTTTTCTGCAATACGTTCATTTGTGCGTTGTATCGTATACAACACATTGCGCTGAACTTGATTGAGAATACTTCCAACCATTAAAAACAACTCCTGTTAATATTATGATACTATGAAAACCTTAAGATTTAGAGAAAAATCACGGAATCAAAGGGTTAGATTAAAAAAACCGCCCAAAAGGCGGCTTTTAAATAATTATTATATAATTTCCTATGTGACGAGGCGCAAACGACGCTCACATTGGAAATTAGGCTGCTTCTGACTGATCGTCTGTTTCAGCCTGAGGCGCGTTTTCTTTTACAGAGCGAATGCCGTTTTCAGCCGCATCCTTTGAATTATACATCTCGGATTGGGCGATTACCTGGCCGTTTTTCGCTGTTAATGTGAAATAGAACTGATCGTTTTTGGCTTTTTTAAGCTGAAATGATGGGTGTGCCATGATAGTTTCCTCCTTATAAAGAAATAATTATGGTAATTGTTTTTGTTTTATGGTAGCTATATCAAAATTTAGCTATACTGGTTATGCCATAGCTAGAGAGAAGGCTCAAGGGACGCGTCACGAAAAGCCTTATATTTAAACGATTATTACAAAGACAGGAGTGTCAAATGGTACGGTTTATTGGATTATGTTTTGGGGTAGTTTTATTCTCATTTGCAATCATTCCTGTGTTTTCAGGTATTTCAGATGAAAAAGATCGCCTTGATGCCCGTGAAATTGCCGCTATCGATAGCGAAGATGAACTCACATTTGAAGAGATTTATGAAATCGCATCTGAAATTGATACGTCTCCTGAGGCTCTCGCAAATATTGCTCCTGCGGCTGGCGATGAAATCATCGAAGACGAAACAGAGAATTTTTCGGCGGCTTTAAAAGAAAGCAATCACCCCGCACTTTAAGATCTATTTAGAGATTTTTTGGGATTAAGACCCAATATTGCCCTTGGGATTTTTGAGCGCCCGCTAAACGTTCGGCTTCATCGCCATATCCAAAATATATATCACCGCGTACGGGACCACGAATTGCGCCGCCTGTATCTTGCGTGACCATCAAACGGTTAAAACCTTCACCCGCTACATCTGTATTTAAATAAATCGGTAAATGGTAAGGCAATAAAGAATGATCGATTGCCAATGATCGTCCGGGCGTTAGCTCTAACCCTGACCCTCCCGTGGCTCCCGCTTTATTTTCTTGGAAAAACACATAGGATTTATTCGTGGTCATAACTTCACGCGCCTCAGATGGATTGGCCTCTAGCCACGCGCGAATAGATTGCATAGAAACATTTTCTTTTGTCAGCGCACCGCGGGCAATAAGTTCACGACCAATAGCATAATAAGGATGGCCATTTTGCCCCGCATACCCCACACGCATGATTGAGCCATCATCTAATTCAATCACACCGGAGCCTTGGATCTGCAAGAAAAACGCATCAACGGCACTATCCACCCAGACAAGCGGCTTATCTTGCGCGAGCGGCAATTCGCCAGAGATAATTTCCTCATGGGTTTCATAAACACGAAGACGGCCATCAATAACCCGCCCTGCAATTCTCTGGCCTTTTAATTCCTCTCTAAAATCTCCCAATTGGACCATCACAAGGTCATCAGGGCGCGCCCGTAAAGGCACTTGATACGGCCCGGCTTTAGTTCGTGATCCTTTTAAGCTCGCTTCATAATAACCTGTAAACAAACCTTTCGGGTTACTTCCTGCAAAAACTTGATGCGGAATAAAATTTGATTCAAAAAATTCTTTTATAGCGCTTATATTTGATTGGCGAATACCATTAAATTTTCTACAAAGAATTTGCCATTCTTGGTTTTTTCCAAATTGTTGGTTTTTGCCAATATCTCTTTGGGAATCTCTTTTAAGTAAAACCTCACATGATTTTCGGTACGCTTTACCAAAATCTTCGAAATCTTCATCAGCCCATCCCGGCATTTGAGAAAAGGATGATGGTTTTAAATTCAGATCACCAACCTCGACTTTTTTTTCAGGAACAGATGCGCATGAGACAAGAACAAGCGAAGTGATTACGAGAATAAATCTCATTATTTAGTATCACCAGCTTCTGGAATTGGTGTTTTATGATCTTCTTCTTGATCATCGCGGGTTTCGTATAAGTACCACTCAGGGCCTTCCGCATCTAAAGGCTGGCCGAATACCCAGACATCAACCATTTCTGTTACCTTATCCGGATCGCCAGAAATAATTTCACCATTCTTATTGCGGATTACACAAATTTCTTTTGCATGAAATCTTAATGTAATAAAGAAAACTTCGTCTGTCATTTTCGCTTCAACAATATCAATGCGGTCAACTGATTGTACTTTTGTCTCAACTGTTTGATCGGCAATTTGCCTTTCATCAATGACAGATGAGAACGCTTTATAAACAGGCGGAGCCAATAAATCTTCTAATGTTTCTTTATCGCCTTCGGCAAACGCTTCAATAATCATTATAAATGCATGTTCTGCGCCATCTATAAAATAACCCAGATCAAAATCTTCTTTTTCCCTTAAAATATCTTCGAGGGTATTTTCGGCTGTTTTATTATCAAACTTGGCATGAGGCGGTAAATCGTCACGCACACCGGATAATTCTCTCAAACGAACAACATTTTCACCGCCGTCTTTATTTTTACGCGCCATAAAGCCTTCATCATCCATTCCGGGGCGATTTTGCATAGAATCAGCTTCATCATCATCAACGCTTCCTAAAATAGAGCGAAGCCAGAAAATCAGACCAGCGGCAATAATGGCATATAAAAGAATATCAGCGGGCATAATCCACACACCTTGTAATTGAAAAATTTAATCATTACCGTTATAAAGCAAGCAAAAGCGAATGAAAAGAAGATAACACCTTATATTATGCCGTTTTTCATACTGTTTATAACGATCCCTTTATTGGAGATTTACCTATTTCTGAATGTTGGTGATGAAATAGGCATACTCCCAACACTTTTATTATGTGTTGTAACAGCGATTATTGGTGGGTTTTTAGTCAAAAAACAGGGTTTAGAGACCTTATTTAAGGGACAAACCAACTTAAATCAGGGAATTTTGCCCTTAAAAGAGATTTTTGATGGGTTTTGCATCATAATTGCTGGTGCTTTGCTCATGACACCCGGTTTTTTTACTGATTTTATCGGATTTTCGCTCCTTATTCCTTTTTTACGTGATTTTTTAAAAGAAAAAATGCTAGAGTCAGGAAAATTTACTCAATTTACAGGGCGTACGTCTCATCAATCGACTTATTCAGACGATATTATTGACGGAGAATATGAAACTGTGCACCCTGAAGACAAACAAATTAGATAAATAGAAAGATAACTATGGCTAACAACGAGACACCAGAAACAAACGACCAAGGCATTGAAAAAGAAGAAGATATTGGTGTTGTGCAGCGTACGCCTATGGTCATTCACCGTCAATATTTAAAAGATTTATCATTTGAAAACCCGAACGCACCGGGGATTTTTCAAAATATGGATGACCGTCCAGAAATGGATATGAATATTATGTTGGATGTAAACAAGATCGAACATGAAAAGCATGAGCATTATTATGAGGTTGTTTTATCATTAAAGGCGAGTGCTGTACGTGCCGAAGATGCGATGTTTTTAGCGCAAATTGACTATGCCGCCGCTGTTTCGATTGAAAGAATTAAACCTGCGCAGCACCATCCTCTTTTGTTTATTGAAGTTCCAAAGATGCTCTTCCCCTTTGCCCGCCATATCCTGTCATTTGTGACTCAAAATGGCGCGTTTACACCGCTTCAGGTTGGCCCTGTTGACTTTAGGCAGATGTACTTGGCCCGTTTTGGCGATAAAAACGCTAGTGAAGAGCAAACAGAGGCCGAAAGCAATGAAGCCGATGATGCTGAAAAGCAAGCAGCTCATTAAAATATAGCCTAAAGCATTCTTTTTACCCCCTTTTTTACATTAAGACTTCCTCTTTTGAGAGGTCGTGCTAGAATGATTCGTGAGGTTATCCACAGTGTTACCCTCTATTCTATCCACAGGTCTAAATTCATTTGAAAAACTGGATTTTTTCCTTTCTTCTCAAGGGTTTCCATAACTCTATATCCTAACAAATTCTTAACTTTTCCCGTGGTAAAATTAAGGATCGATCGAAATGGGACTAAGCAAGGGGGCGCATTTGTGAGCATTTGGGCGAAGGCATTCCGCCTTAAATCAACAAAAAGCCGTTATTTAAACGCAAAAAAAGAATCAGGAAATGTTTTCTTGATGCTTTTTGGCGCGGTTGCGCTTGTTGGTGTTATTGGTGCATCCACCATGACCATTATGCGCGGTCCTGTGCAAACTATGTCCCAAGTCACCAAGCGTACATTGGCTGAAAACAACGCTATTACAACCGCCCGAATTGCCGTTGTCACCGCCTCCCAAGATACATCCTTTGACTGTGATACTGATAATTTTATCGAACCTGAAGAATTCGATATCCCCATTAGTGGTACAGGAGGGGGTACAATCCCGCTCAATATTGGTGTTGCACGCCAAGACCCTTGGGGCAATGAATATCTTTATTGTGTATGGGATCATGGATCCGACTCTGACGCCTCTTGTGGATCGAAAACCAATTACCGTGTTGGTGGTGATGTCACATCTGAATATGTTCTGGCCATTATATCAGGGGGATCAAACGGGGTCTTTGAAACAACTTGTAATGATTATGTTGATTCTGATGGTGACTTAATCGCCGACATTCCTTTGCTCGAAACTGCGCCTGGGTCAGACGATATCACCTTTGGATATACTTACAATGACGCCGTTGATATTGCAGGCGGTCTTTGGACAGATGATGGCTTTGGCGGTGCGGAAATTGACCGAAGCCTCGCTGTTCGTGATAGCGGCGGCGTTGAAAGATTTTCTTTTGACCTTGCTGCTGAAACTTTACGAATTGGTGATGGCGTTACTGGTACTGGTGAATTCCCTGTTGTGAGAACAGATAACATTCAACCGATTACTACAGGCGGGCCCATTGATATTTTATCTAACACTGAGATTACTGGTAATTTAACAGTAAGCGGAGATATTTCCGGCGATGATTTAATTGGCGCAACTTTAAATATTACTAATGATGCTAACTTTGGAAATGATGTAGATGTTGCTGGAGACCTTACTGTTGCAGGAACAATTGATCTTAATAATCTTGAAGTCGACGGAAACACAATACTCGGCGATGGTAGCGGTGCAGATACAACAATCATTAATTCACAAACAACAATTAGCAGCGGTTATGATCTAACTGTTGCTGGTGGCAATATCACGCTATCCGGCGGCGATGTAAATGTCACCGGAGATGTAAACGCAGTCGATGGGGACTTTAGTGGAACTTTAGATGTCGCAGGAAATACAAATTTATCGACCTTAAATACGTCTGGCTTATCAACATTAGAGAGCCTTACAGTCACTAATCTTAGTGACCTACAAGGTGATGTGAATTTAGGATCGGGACCCGCCGATATTATTAATTTACTTGGTAGTCTGACTATTAATGCTGATCTTGATATGAATGGAAACCGGATCATTGATTTAGCTAACCCCATAAATAATCAAGATGCTACAACAAAAATATACGTAGATAATGAAATTTCTGCAGTTACAGGCGCAAATGAAACCGACCCTCAAGTTGTTGAAATTCTTACAGATGCAGCATTATGTACCGGTAATGATGCGGGAAGAGATTTTATAAATTGTGATCTTGTTGGCGCAGCAAGTAACGATATTGCAGCATGGAACGGAACAGAATGGATCTCCTTGGCATCAACTGCTTTACCTGTGACAGAAAGCGATCCGCAAGTAGATGATACACTTGTTACACAGGCACTTTGTGTGGCTGTCACTGGTTCTACAGTAGATTGTAATTTAACTGCACCCGCCGCCAACCACGTTGCCTATTGGAATGGTACAGGTTGGGTTGCTTTAGATGCTACAACATTAATCTCTGGCGTATCGAACCGCTTACAAGATGATGATGGCGATACATTTATTGATCCAGAAACAGGCGTAAGTGATGATGACATCCTTCGCTTTGGTACAAATACGTTTGAAAGAATGCGCATTCTTTCAACAGGTGAAATTGGTATTGGTGATGTGACACCGACATCTGCACTCGACATCATTGGAACGCAGGCTGACGCCAGCTATGCATTTAGTGTTCAAAACACAACCGCCGATGGGGAATTGCTTCAGGCCCTCAACAGTAACGGCAACCAAATTATGCTCCTCAACCAAACGGTAACGGGTGATAGCGCATTCCAACTTCTTCGTGATGATGGATCGATCAATATGTTTGTCACCAATACGGGCGCGACTGTCTTTGGTGATGCGGCCGTTAGTGGAACATTATTAGTCGACATTGAAGGGCAAGTGGGTGCGACAGAATATTGTGATGAAGATGGGCTAAACTGTTTTGATTATGAAGACGTGACAGCGGGAACCGCCCGTGAGCTTATTGATACCGACCTTGATACAGGCGTTAACGTTGATACAGCGACTGACGGTTCCGCCGACACAATCGTTTTTACTAATGATGGGGCAATCAGCGCCTTAATTGATATCACTGGAAATTTTGGTATTGGCGATGAAACACCTGATGCGACTTTAGAAATTTCTGCTGATGGCGTGACAACCGGAACGGCATTTATGGTCTCAAGAGATGATGCCAATGACGGTGATATATTTTCAATTTTAGAAATCGGTACTGTCGGAATTGGAATTAATACTCCGCAATCAACACTTCACGTGAATACAGAAAATCCAGGAAGTATTTTACAATTAGCAAATGGTATCAGCATGGGAACAACAGCGTCTGATGGCCTTATTATCTCTGTCGATGGTCTTGATAATTTTACAATCAACAACCAAGAAAACACTGATTTAATTTTCCACACAAACGCTCTTGAATCAATGCGTATTACGGCGGCTGGTGATGTGGGTATTGGCGATCCAACTCCTGACCTTACATTATTATTAGATGTCGAAGGGCAAATCGGTGCAACAGAATATTGTGATCAAGATGGCCTCAATTGTTTTGATTATACCGATGTGACCGCCGGTACAGCGCGTGAGTTGATCGATACAGACCTCGACACAGGCGTGAATGTTGATACAGCGGGCGATGGGTCAAATAATACTATAATCTTTACAAATGCCAGTACTGAAAGCGCGCGTTTTGATGCAGCAGGAAACTTAGGTATTGGTATTACCATTCCTACGGCTACTCTTGACGTTGTTGGTACATTTAACGTGACTACAACAGCGACTGTAGGAACAGATTTAACTGTTACGAATGATGCAACTGTTGGAAATGATCTTACTGTCACAAATAATGCCGGCGTAACGGGGAATTTATCCGTTACAGGAACATCGACCCTTACAGATGATTTAGCGGTTGATACAACTGATCTTTTTGTCGATGTCTCAACCAATCAAGTTGGTATTGGTACAAATGCTCCTGATGCCTCAACCATTCTTGATATTAACACAACTACAGCTGGTATTTTAGGGCCGCGCCTCACAACTTTAGAAAAACTTGCCATTGCGAACCCCGCAACGGGTCTTTTTGTTTTCGATACAGATAGTGGTGTTTATGAATATAACGCAGGAACGCCAGGCGTTCCAGACTGGCAACCCTTAACCCCTGCTGGCGCAAGTATCGGCGATCGCATCCAAGATATTGGCAATGATACCTTCATCGATGTTGATACAACCAATGATGGCTTAACGAACGAGATCGTCTTTAACAATAATGGCGCAGAAGCCATGCGCATTGATGCCGCAGGGAATTTAGGAATTGGTGATGATACTCCTGATGCTCATTTAGAAATATCGGCTAACGGAACAGCTGGGGGACCCGCATTACTTGTATCTTCTAACGATGCCAGTGATGGTGATCTTCTCACTATTTTAGAAAATGGCAGCATCGGTGTGGGAATAAATGCACCTGCAGAATTTTTCCAAATTAACAGAAGCGGTGTTGGCTCAAACCTTCTTTTAACAAACACTGATATAGGGTCTACGGCAACAGATGGAATGGATATCGGTTTTGACGGGACTTTTAATGCTTTCATCAATAACCAAGAAAACACGGACTTAATTGTATCAACAAACTCTACAGAAGCCATGCGTATTACTGCGGCTGGCAGCGTCGGAATTGGTACAGCTGCACCAGATGCGTCTGCTCTATTAGATATCAACACAACAACAGCTGGTATTCTTGGCCCGCGCCTCACAACTTTAGAAAAACTTGCGATCGTTAATCCGGCAACGGGCCTTTTCGTTTTTGATACAGATACAGGTATCTATGAATATAATGCGGGAACACCGGGTGTTCCTGACTGGCAACCCTTTACCCCTGCTGGCGTCAGTATCGGCGACCGCATTCAAGATGCAAATAATGATACCTTTATTGACGTTGATACAACCAATGATGGTCTAACCAACGACATCGTCTTTAATAATAACGGCGCAGAATCTGTCCGTGTCACAAGCGGGAATGATCTTGTGATTGGTGATACAGCAGCCAGCCTGACATTAATGCTAGACGTTGCTGGGCAAATCGGTGCAGCAGAATATTGTGATGAAGATGGGCTTAATTGTTCTATCCCCGAAGATTTAGGCCTCTGGACAGAAAATACGACGCACATCACACGTGAAAACTTTCACGTTATTGACACAGCGTCTAACCCTACGGCAGCGGGTTTGGATGGCGATGGATATCGCGCATTCTATCAACCTTTCAAGGGCGCATTCCGAGGCGGTGAAATCGAATTTGCAAATGATGCATGGCAAGATGCTAATGTTGGCTTTAGAAGTTTTGCCTGGGGCCGAAATATTCAAGCAAGCGGCAGTAACTCCGTTGCCTTAGGTAATAGTTCAACGGCTGATGGATTTACAAGTTTTGCTTTTGGTGAAAATTCTGTAGCAGGAAATAATTATTCAATTGCCATGGGGCTTGCTGCAAGTTCTAGTGCTGATAGTGCTATTGCTCTCGGAAATAACGTAACAGCAAGTGGCCAGAACTCAACTGCTTTAGGTTTAGGAGTCGATGTTACTGGTGAAAGATCATTCGCAATAGGCTTAGGCGATCCTTTATTACCATTACCTATTTTATCAGCAAACGAATCGATGGCGATTTTCTTTGGTGATCAAAACGGTGAAGATATCACCGCGACAAATGTTCTGGCTTTAGAAGGCGGATCACTTCTTTTATCAAACGATTCAGGAACGCCTTGTGTGGCGGCGAAGCAAGGTGCATTAAGGCTTTCAGCCACAGGTGATTCATTAGAAATTTGTGACTTTGCAAGCCCACCCAATGACTGGCGCCCTCTGACTGCGGCGGCTTCTGGGACTGGCGACCGTATTCAAGATATTGGCAATGATACCTTTATTGACGTTGATACAACCAATGATGGCTTAACGAACGATATCGTTTTTAATACTAATGGTGCTGAAACTATGAGATTAACAAGTACAGGCATTCTTAATTTTGGCGTTGGGATAGCAGGGGGAAGAATAAATATTTCAGGGGCAAGTGCTGATGACGCGCTTTGGTTTAATGATGGACAAGCCCGTTTGTGGTCTGATGGAGCAGGAACATTAAGATTTGGATTTGGAGATAATACTCCAAGACATCGTATGACATTAAGCGGTTTTGCTTCCTCTACAAATAACGGCTTTTTAATAAGCAATACGAACCAAGTTACTTTTGCATCTTCAAATGTTGATACAGATACTGGTTTAGGAAGAACAACGGGAGGAACAGCTGATTTCCTTGGCTTATATACTGGTAACGTTGAGGCTCTAACAATTGACGATGCTCAACGTGTTGGAATCGGAACAGCTTTACCTAATGACTCTGCCCTATTAGATGTTAGTACAACAACACGCGGTATTCTTGGCCCGCGTATGACGACATTAGAGAAAAACGCGATTGTAACTCCCGCAACGGGGCTTTATGTTTTTGATACTGACTTGAACCTTTACCAATATAATGCCGGAACGCCAGGCGCACCTGATTGGCAAAACTTAACACCGCCAGGGGCATCTTCATTCTGGATAGATAATCTTACATACATCACACGTGAGAATTTCAACATTATTGATACCGGCCAGACTTCAACATCAACAGGTCTTGATGGCGGCGGCGGCGCCATTGATGGTACATTCTATGATCCCAATAAATTTGCATTTCGCGGCGGGCAAATCACAGGAACAGAGGATGCATGGCAAGATGCCAATATCGGTAACGCCTCTTTTGCATGGGGCGTCAATACCGAAGCCAGCGGTGATCAAAGTACGGTTGCAGGGGGACAAGGAAACACTGCCTCTGGAACATCAAGTTTTATTGGTGGTGGAACAAATAATGATGCGACTGGAGCAACTACATTTATTGGTGGTGGAGATGCAAATAGTGCTTTAGGAACTGTAAGCACTGTTGCAGGCGGGAGCGACAACGCGGCAAGCAACTATGGAAGCTTCATCGGAGCAGGTGATGGAAATACAGCTAGTGGTAGCACAAGTGTAATAGCTGGAGGGGAAGACAATACAGCAAGCGGTAATACCAGTAGCATAATCGGCGGCTTTGGAAATGAAGCCACAGGAAACTTAAGTACCGTTGCAGGTGGATTTAGCAATACAGCATCTGGTGAGCGTAGCCTTGTTGGTGGAAGCAGAAATACTGCCACTGGATTTTCAAGTACGGCTTTTGGTACAGAAGTTCAAGTCGGTACTGGCGTTGCACAAACAACGGACGCTAATCCTGATGTTGGTAACTACTCTGTGGGATTTGGCTTAGGGGATGCGTCTACAGGTACATTACCTCAAATTACTGGCAACGAAACAATGGCGATCTTCTTTGGTGATCAAGAAAGCGAAGATATTACAGCCACAAACGTGCTTGCTCTTGAAGGGGGATCACTTCTCCTTTCAAACGATTCAGGAACGGATTGTGCAGCGGATAAAACCGGGGCGCTTCGCTTAAACGCTTTAGGCGATGGGCTTGAAATGTGTAACGGAACACCAGGCGGATGGAATCAATTCCCCTCACCCGGCGCGACATCATTTTGGACGGATAATGGAACACACATCACGCGTGAAAATTTCCACATCATCGATACAGGTGAAACATCAACGACTGCAGGTCTTGATGGTGATGGAACATATTCATTCTACGATCCTAATAAAGGCGCATTTCGTGGTGGTGTAATTGCTTTTGGTAATGATGCATGGCAAGATGCTAATGTAGGATTTCCATCATTTGCATTTGGCCAAAACGTAGAAGCTAGCGACCAGTATACAGCAGCGATTGGTGTTGGTAATACCGCGAGCAGCTTTGCTGCAATAGCATTAGGCTCAGCCAACGTAGCCAGTGGGAATAGCAGCTTTGCATCAGGAAACAGTAACACATCAAGTGGATCATCTAGCACAACATTAGGTTGGGGGGGAACCGCTAGTGGTGACTACTCTACCACTATCGGACGTAGCAACACAGCTACCGGAGACTACGCTACAGGGTTAGGACGATCGACAAGAGCCAGCGGTTTCAACAGTACAGCATTTGGTAGAGAAGTTCAGGTAGGAACTGGTGTAGCGCAGTCAGATGACACTACCGCCGATGTTGGTAACTACTCAGTAGGTTTTGGATTAGGCGATTCTTCAGTAGGGGACGTCCCTCAAATAACATCGAACCAGACAGCGGCCTTCTTCTTTGGGGATCAGGAAAGCTCAGAAGTATCTGATGAAAATTCATTAGCGCTAGTTGGCGGTAAGCTTCTTATTGATCAAGTCGATAACGGCGTTGACACGGATTACGGTTGTATTCGCTATAACGATACAGCGAACCAATTAGAATTCTCAAATAACTGTGACTCAGGCACACCAACTTATACTGCCTTTGGAAGTGGTGGTGTATCCGAACTCAATGATCTATCCGACGCCGCAACAGATTATGTCACTGACAATAATATGTTTATTGGGCAAGGCGCAGGCGGTTCTATAGTGGCTGGAGGAATGCGAAATCTTGCATTAGGTATTAATGCAGGAGCCAGCATTACAAATACTGAGGCTAATACATTTATTGGTTTTCAATCTGGACAAAATGCAAACACAACTGATGCTTACAGAAATACATTGCTTGGGGCGTTCACAGGACAAGACCCTGCTCTTGGATTTCAAAATACTTTAATTGGGGAGCGTGCAGGTCGCGATTTAACAGGCAATGATAATACTTTAGTTGGTCGTGCAGCTGGCCAAAATCTAACTGCAGGGAATAGAAATATTATCTTAGGCGTTCAAGATGAACTCTCACCATTTACGACCGGTGATGATAATATTATCATTGGTAATTTCAACCAGCCTGCTGTTGCCTCTGCATCAAACCAACTCAACATTGGCGATTTGATTTATGGTGACCTCGCCAATAAATATTTGATGGTTGGTGATACACCGACGTTTATGACGTTTGGTGGCGGTACAGATCCAAAATACCAATTCTTATCGGATGACGGGACCTCAGATTTTGTTCTCGGACAAGTTGGAACAGGCTCATCAAGTTCAAGAGCTGATTTGGTTTTCGTACGCGGTGGTGGTAGCCCTACAGCACCAACAACCGTTACAGCTGGTGATATTGTTGGCGGTATTCGTTTTGCTGGTCATGATGGAACTGACTTCACACACAAAGCCAGCATTATTGGCCGTGTCGATGGCGCTGTATCTACTAATGTGGTGCCTACTGCTTTAATATTTAATACATCTAATACTGCCCTTACAGGCGATAATTCAGAAAGAATGCGCATTACTTCAGCAGGTAATATTGGTATTGGCACAACAGCGCCAGACGCTTCAGCGATTCTTGATATTACATCAACAACTGCTGGTTTACTTCCTCCGCGCATGACGACATTAGACCGTGATGCCATTAACGGCTCTACCTTTGCCGACGGATTAATGATCTTCAACGAAGATACAGACAACATGGAATTCTGGGATGGTACGACGTGGATTAGTATGGATTCAACCACTGGCGGATCAGTCTCTGAATTAGATGATTTAACCGACGCGGCAACAGATTATGTCACTGACTTTGACATGTCGATTGGCCTGAATGCTGGCACGGCTGGCTCTCCTGGTATTCGTAACCTTGCGATAGGACAAAATGCTTTGAACTCTCAAGATTTGGTTTGTGCTGGAGCCTCTGACTGTGATGTTAATTTGGCGATTGGTTATGATGCACTAACTAATCTTACAACAGGCGATCAAAATCTTGCCATTGGTAATGAGGCTCTTTTAAACGCAACAATAGGATCAGAAAACTTAGCGATTGGGGGTGGCGCCTTACGTGATATGATTGATGGAAATGCAAATGTGGCCATTGGTGATGATGCTCTTGAACAAGCAACAACAGGAAATGGAAATATTGCCATTGGTGATGACGCTATTCGAACATCTTTAAATCCCGGTAACAACAATATTGCCATTGGTCAAAATGCTCTTTTAAGTAATACAGGAAGTCGAAATATAGGAATTGGTAGTAATACCCTAGACGTCAATACAGGAAATGGAAACGTTGCCGTTGGCATTGGTTCAATGGGCGATAATTCTACAGGAGTGTTTAATACAGCTGTAGGTGATCGTTCAATGCAAGAATTCTTAGGAGATGAAAATGTAGCGTTTGGTCATGATGCGCTTGCAGGGCAAGATACATTGTCAACAGGTAGCCGCAACACTGCCCTTGGTTTCCAAGCTGGAGAAGACATTACAACAGGAAATAGCAATACTTTAGTTGGGCACGAAGCTGCACCATTTTTAACAGAAGGTACTGGCAATGTAATTTTAGGGGCTGGCGATGGTGGTTCTGATAATGGTGGTATTGGCGAGACACTCTTAACTGGTGACAACAATATTTTAATCGGCGGCCCTACCGTTGATGTCCCTACAGCCTCAACAAGTGACTACTTAAATATCGGCGATTTGATTTATGGGGATCTTGCCAACACAACTTTCCTTGTTGGGGAGCCTACATTTGAAACGTTTGAGTCCTCTTCTCCAGCATATCAATTTTTCAAAGATGCCCCTAATAGTGACTTAGTGATTGGCTCAGCAGGTGGTTCACCACCAGTAAAACCTGACATTGATCTATTTCGTTCTCGTGGAACAGTCGCGTCTCAATTAGCGGTTGAAGCCAATGATCATTTAGGAGGAATTCGTTTCTCAGGATTTGATGGAACGCAATACTCTACCAAAGCACAAATAAATGCAATTGTAGATGGTACAGTTTCAACGGATATTGTACCAACGGCAATAACGTTTAGTACATCAGATGATACAGATGCCGCACTCGATACATCAAAAGAAAGAATACGCATTACATCTTCAGGCAACGTAGGGATCGGCGCATGGAACACGGATACAGTTGAAAGTGCGCTTCACTTACAAGATGGAGAGCTTCGTTTTGACGGAGGCGCGGCCAACGAAGCAGGGTGTATCCGCTTTGATGATGCAACCGACCAGCTTGAATGGTCGAATGATTGTACAACCTATAATCCCTTTGGCGGCGGGTCATCTGGTGCAGGTGGTAATGATACAGAAGTGCAATTTAATAATGCAGGCGCTCTCGATGGTGATGCAGAATTCACCTACGACTCAACAAACGACACCTTAAGCGTAACCGGAACAGTCGAGGCTGATGAGCGTGTCTCCCTTGGCCTGACAACAGGCGGCGCAGCCCCAACCTTCATCAATAATAATGGCCCGTTTGACTGGAGTGAGTTTGTTGATGCAATGGAGCTTGATGCAACAACAACTATTGATATGGATACTAATGCTGCAAACCTCATCTTTGATAATACAGATAACGTCCTTGTCCTCGATAGCGTGAATAACCGCGTGGGTATCGGTACAAATGCGCCTTCGCAAATGCTTCATATTTACGATAACAGCGCAACAACCCCACCTACATTTTTAATTGAGAATGATGGAGATGATCATGTTGATGCTATCTTTGATGCGAATAGGGCTAGTGCTTTCAATGATTTAACAAATATTAATTTTAATTGGGATGGAAACTGGGTTGCCGGTATTCGCGTTCTCGCAGGATCTGATGATACAAATAAAGATGAAGGCATAATTCAATTCAGAACCCGCGAGGATGGGCAACCAAGTCCTGATATACGACTTGTAATCAGAGATGATGGCGATATTGGTTTTCGCGATAACACGCCAGATGCAAAATTTGAAATATCAGCGGAAGGTGACACAACTGGTGCTCTTATGTACTTGAGTTCTTTTGATAACGCCGACGGTGATATTATGACTGTTCTTGAGTCAGGCAATGTTGGTATCGGAACAGCAACACCTGAAGCCTCTGCATTACTTGATGTAACATCTACAACTTTAGGGATCTTGGGCCCGCGTATGACAACGGCGCAAAAAAATGCGATTACCACGCCTGCAACGGGTCTGTATGTTTTTGATACTGATTTAAACCGCTATCAATATAATTCTGGGACACCAGGTGCACCAGTCTGGTCAGACTTTGTAACTGGCGGCGGCGGCGGAACACCAGGCGGCGCGGATACCCAAGTTCAATTTAATAATTCAGGCGCATTTGATGGCGATGCGGAATTCACATACGATTCAACCAATGACATCTTAACGGTTGATGGAACAGTGCAGGCCAATACGAGCGTGATCTTAGGCTTAACAGGCGGCGCGGCCGCCCCAACATACTCATCTGGCGGCGGTGGATCATCACTCTTCACCGACAACACAACACACATCACGCGTGAGAATTTCCACATTATCAACACAGGCGAAACTCCTAATACAGCTGGGTTAAATTTTCTTACAGGTGGAACGGGCGCTTTTTTCTATCCTGACAAAAACTCTTTCCGCGGTGGTGAAATTGGATTAGCTGGCGGTAATAATGACGCTTGGCAAGATGCGAATATTGGGGATAATAGTTTTGGTTATGGTTACAATGTTGAAGTTTCCGCAGAAACAAGTGCTGCTTTTGGCGACCGTAATACTGTTTCAGCGCAAGATAGCTTTGCTGTAGGTGTATTAAATACAGTATCTGGTATAGGTTCTTTCGCTAGTGGAGCTAGCAGCACGGCATCTGGTAGTTATAGTAATGTTCTAGGTTTTCAAAATACAGCTTCTGGTTCAAGAAGTGTCGCAAGCGGTTCCAACAATACAGCGAGCGGAGCTGTCAGTACTGCTGTTGGTGCCAATGCAGAAGCATCTGGATGGAGGTCAGTTGCGATTGGAAATGGAGTAAGAGCAGGCACAGGTACAGCACAAACGCTTAATGGCTTCGCAACAGACCAAGGTAACTTCTCTATAGGTTTTGGTCTCGGTGACCCATCAACAGCCACCTTGCCACAAGTCACATCGAATAACACTGCTGCGTTCTTCTTTAATGACCAAGAATCTTCAAATGTTGATGAAGAAAATACTCTCGCTTTAGTCGGTGGTAAGCTGATGATCGATGCTGTCGATAACGGAACAGACACCGAATATGGTTGTATCCGTTATAATGACACAGCCAACCAATTGGAATGGTCAAATAACTGTGAAGCCACAACCCCGACCTACACCGCCTTCGGCGTTGGGGCGGCAAGTGACCGATTGCAGGATATTGGAAATGATACATTCATCGATGTTGATACAACGAATGACGGTGCAACAGACACAATTTCCTTTGCAACAAATGGAACAGAAAGATTTATCATTAACTCATCAGGGGACATTGAAATTGGATCATCTGTAACAAAGGGCGATGCAACAACCTCAACATCTGGTTTTAGCATTGAGTCAACAAGCGCTCCAAGCTTTACCAGAGATTTCTCAGGCGGAGTACCTAATTCACGTTCACTACTGCTTTTGGAGAGAACTAATGCCACAGGAGCGGGCGCAGATGGTATAGGCGGTCACATAGATTTTTATGCTGAAACAGAAACCGAAGGCGATATTCAATTTTTAGGACAACTCTCTATGACCGCAACAGATGCAACTGCGGGTACGATAGATTCAAGAATCGCACTTACAAACAGAATTGATGGCACATCCTCAGAAAGACTAGTCATCGAAGCGGACGGTACAATTGGTATGAATACCTCAGCCCCAGATGCTTCAGCCGCATTAGATATTACATCAACGATAGGCGGTCTTCTTCCCCCGCGTGTTACAACGGCCGAAAGAGATGCGATTAACACGGGAACATTTGCAGACGGTTTGATGGTCTACAACACAACCACAGACGACATGGAATATTGGGATGGAGCGGCATGGCGAAGCATGGATGGTTCTGGCGGCGGTGGCCTCTGGACAGCCGGTGCAGGCGATGACATTTATTACAATACAGGCACACCGCAAGTTGGTATCGGAATAACAACCCCACAAGATATCTTACATATTTTTGGCGATAACCAAGATGTAATTCTAGAAAGTAATGGCCCTAATGCAAATGATGGTGCTGATTATCAAATATTCCGTTCTCGTAGCGGAGGGATTGTCTCTAATGACGATAAAATAGGGGGTAACCGTTTCTACGCACATGATGGTGCAGGTTTTCAAGGAGCCGCTGCAATTGTTGCAGACGTTGATGGAACACCTGGAGCCGGCGATTTACCAACCCGATTAGAGTTTCATGTAGCTCAAGATGGCGGAATAGTAGATGAGGCTACTGACACTCCAGAAATGGTTATTAAAGCAGATGGAAATGTGGGTATTGGTACAGAAACACCGAACGAAGCATTAGAAGTGGTTGGCAACATCCAATATTCTGGCTTCCTTTATGATGCCTCTGACCGCCGCTTGAAAGATAATATTACACCGCTCAATAGTGATGATATTCTCTCTCGCCTCTCACAAATTGATACTTACAGCTTTACGATGAAGGCGGATGAGGAGAAGAATCTTGAACTTGGTGTTATCGCTCAAGAAATTGAAAGCGTCTTCCCAGAGTTAGTGAGCATTGGCGACGACGAAATGCAAACACGCCACGTGAATTATGTTGGCTTTATTGCCCCATTAATCGAAGCCACAAAAACATTAAAGGCCGAAAATGAGACTCTCCGCGCTGAGATGGGTGAGCTAAAAGATAATCAGGAACAAATTATGAAAGACCTCGCTGAGATGAAGGCGATGATGGATAACCCTGTGAAAGGCGCAAAATTTGATCCGATGATGCTGATTTTTGCCATGATGATTGGCGGCGTGTTTGTTCTTGTCACAAGACGCACACCGGCCAATAAGGAAGGAGAATAATTTGCATTATGATATTTTCTTCTTCTTCTCTCGCTTCGTACATAAATGCACTTCGCTTTTTTGGCCTCAGGCTTGTAAACAAGCTACGGCCGTATCTGGAAAGTTTGCTTAGAGAGGCCGAAAAGCGTTTACGCTTTGGAGGCAAACAGCAATGCGAAAGCATTGCGTATAAAAAAGTAACTGGCTTTTCGCTATTCCTACTTTTAGCCCTCATTTTTATAAATCCCGCCTACTCCCAATGCGTCTCCCCTACCGCTACCGCAGGAGAGATCACCTACAATAAAGATTTCAATACCATGCAATATTGTGATGGCACCAACCATATCGCCATGGGCCGCGAACCTGGTACTACAACAACTTGCGGCCCACCGGCATTAACGCAAGTTGGCACGATTTCAAACACTAATCTTAATGGTGCGGAGAACGTTGCGGTGGCTGGTAATTATGCTTATGTTGCATCTTTTACTGCAGACAGCCTCACCATCATTGATATCTCCACACCAGCCACCCCTGTACAGGTCGGCACGATTTCAAATACTGATCTTAACGGAGCAACTGATGTGGCTCTTTCAGGTAATTATGCCTATGTAACATCTTTATTTACTGATAGTCTAACTGTTATTGATATCTCCACGCCTTCTACACCTGTACAGGTCGGTACGATTTCAAATGCTGATCTCGATGGGGCAAGAGGCGTTGCTGTTTCAGGCAACCATGCTTATGTTGCATCTGACAGTGCAGACAGCCTCACCGTCATCGATATATCGACACCAGCCGCGCCATCGCAAGTTGGCACGATTTCAAATTCTAATCTCAATGGCGCATTTGGCGTCGCTGTCTCTGGTAATTATGCTTATGTGGCGTCTGGCATTCCAAACAGGCTTACCATCATCGATATCTCGACACCAGCCACCCCTGTACAGGTCGGCACCGTTGGAAGTATTAATCTCGATGGCGCAAGAGGCGTTGCTATCTCTGGTAATTATGCTTATGTTGCATCTTTTACTGCAGACAGCCTCACCATTATTGATATCTCAACACCATCTACCCCCGTTCTGGTCGGCGCGATTTCAAATACTGATCTTAATGGTGCGGAAGGCGTTTCGGTGGTTGGTAATTATGCTTATGTTGCATCTTTTACTGCAGACAGCCTCACCATTATTGATATCTCGACACCATCTACCCCTGTTCAGGTTGGTACAACTTCAAATGCTGATCTCGATGGTGCGCGCGGCGTTGCTGTCTCTGGTAATTATGCTTATGTTGCATCTTTTACTGCAGATACCCTCACCGTCATCGATATCTCCCCCTCTTGCACGTCAGAAGACGGCCTTATCGGCTATTGGCGGCTTGATGAAACATCCGGCACGACCGCAATCGACAGCTCTTTTAATTCCTACACCGGGACAATGGTAGGCGGTCTTGATGCAGCAAACGATTCTGTAACAGGCGTTGTTGATGGCGCGCTTAATTTTGATGGCACTGATGACAAAATTGATTTCACAATGGACTCCCGCTTACAAAATTTAACTCAAATGACTTTAGCGGCATGGGTAAATTGGAACGGTATAGATGGTGATGCCCCTGGTATTTTAAGCTTAAGGGACGTTACTGACTTTGGAATGCGCTTTAATGGCACTAATGTACAATTTAGAGGAAGGGCATGGGATACAGAGGGCACATGGGAAATTGGTGGTGCCTATTCACTGCCTGTTGATGAGTGGGTTCATATCGCAGTTACATATGATTACAATCAACCTGTGGGGACAGATCCTATTTTTTATATTAATGGCGTCTTGCAAACAGCGAGTGAAGCTGTCTCTCCTGCGGGAAGCTATACTGCATCAACCGCTACCGAAGGACGAATTGGCGCCCAAAGAATAACAACTGCCGATAGAGAATTTAACGGCACACTCGATGATGTAAGAATTTATGACCGCGTTTTAAGCGCAGGTGAAGTTAGTCGCCTTTATAATGCTGGGCGGGATCGTGGATTGGTTGGTCACTGGAAACTAGATGAGATAGTAGGCCCTTCATTGGATAGTTCAATAAATGGCAGCACGTTATCTGATAATGGAACTATTGCTTCAAGAGGAGACATTGGAATTATAGACCAGTCACTTTCTACTGATTCTACTGGTGATCTTTTTACAAATGCACCACAGTACGATGACATGCCTCAATTAACTTATTCTGCGTGGATAAATCCTTCAGATACAGGGGTAACTGTAGGGCAGATAATAGTAAAAGGCGGTGTAAAGCAGTTTCAAATTGATAATACCTTGCCTGAAAGTAATGCTTTAGAATTACGCATAAGTACAACTTCTGGTGCAATTAACGTACATTCAGTAAATGATATTATATCAACAAATCAATGGACTCATGTTGCAGCAACCTGGGATGGTTCACTTCTATCTTCAGGCATGAGGCTCTATGTTAATGGAGTGGAAACTGCATATGGCGTCACATCAAACGGAAGCGGAAGCGTAGATAGTGATTCCGCATTTAATTTAAGCATCTCTAGCTCTGTTAGCGGAAGTGCAATTACAGGAAATTTCGATGATGTTCGCATCTATAACCGCGTTCTCTCTGCAGATGAAATTCAAGCGCTATACCGCGCGCGGTTTACCATGTGCGATTCCCCGAATGGGTATGAAGCCGAAGTCATTTATAATAGTGACAATCATGTCATGCAATTTTGTTCGGCGGATGATTGGCAGGGGATGAATTCTTCTGCCGGCGATGGCGGTGCGGGATGCGCGGCCCCTGTCGGAGCGGCAGGTGATCTTGTTTACAATGATACCTTTAATGTCATGCAATTCTGTGAAGGTGATGAATGGATCGGGATTGGGAAATAAGCATGTTTAATCAATTTAAAAAAATTCACGAATTTTTAATTTTGCCTCAGGCGGGCAAGCCTGCTACGGCCGCGTTAAACAAACTTTGCAAAAGTCTTAAATGGTCAATTAATGAGGCCGAAAAGGGTTTACCCTTTGGAGGCAACAGGCCGAAGGCCGTAAAAATGCATGACGATTACAGCGACATGAATATGTCGCGTATAAAAAGCGTTTCGTATAAAAAAGTAACGAGCCTCGCGCTACTCCTACTTTTCTCCCTCACCTTTTCAGTTCCAGCGTTTTCCCAATGCGTCTCGCCCACTGCTGATGCAGGGGATATTATTTACAATAAAGATTTTAACACTATGCAATATTGTGATGGGACAAACCATATTGGTATGGGCCGCGCCCCGGGTACAGGAGCAGAAATTTGTACTATTCCCCTGACTCAAGAAGGAATATTTTCAAGTGCTGATCTTGATGGGATACAAAGCTTAGAAATATATGGTAATTTTGCTTATTCAGTTTCTAGTATTGCAGACAGTATAACTGTTATAGACATTTCAAACCCAGCCTTACCTGCTCAGGTAGGAACCCTTTCGAGTACCGATTTAAATGGAGCAACTGCTATTAAAATATCAGGCAACTATGCATATATTTCTTCTATATCCGCGGATAGCCTTACTATAATTGATATATCGATTCCTTCCACCCCTTTGCAAGTTGGAACAATTTCAAACTCGGATCTTAATGGAGCAATAGGTGTATCCGTATCTGGTAATTTTGCCTATGTCACCTCTCTTGTTTCTGATAGCCTGACTATTATTGATATTTCAACACCATCTGCCCCTGTACAGGTTGGAACAATTTCGACACCCGATCTTGATGGAGCGCAAGGGATAGCTTTGTCAGGTAATTTTGCCTATGTCACCTCTCGAAATGCAGATAGTTTAACAGTAATCGATATTTCTACTCCATCTGCGCCAGTGCAAGTTGCAACTGTCTCAAATCCTAATCTTGATAGTGCCAGAAACCTTTCGATATCGGGAAATTTTGCTTATGTTGCATCCGCGGTTGCAAATTCTCTCACAGTTATTGATATCTCAACGCCATCCGCACCCTCACAAATTGGTACAATTTCAACGCCTAGTTTAAACGAAGCCAATGATGTTACTATTTTAGGAAATAATGCTTTTGTAGCATCACGCGCCATAGGTAGCCTAAGCGTAATTGATATCTCAACGCCATCCGCGCCCCAACAAATTAGCTCCATTTCAAACCCTGATCTTGCATTTGCATCTGGAGTTACAGTATTAGGTAATCTCGCTTACGTTGCCGCTACATCTGCAGACGCGTTGACCATTATCGATATTTCTGAAACCTGCACTGTCCAAGACGGTTTGATCGGCTATTGGCGGCTTGATGAAACAAGCGGCACAACGGCAATCGACAGCTCTTTTAATTCCAACGTAGGTACTCTCCAAGACGATCTTAATTTTACGCCAGATAGTTTAACAGGTGTTATTGATGGCGGTCTTGATTTTGACGGTACAGATGACGCAATTAGAATCCCTGATGATCCGGTTTTAAACCCTATAAATGAAATAACGATTTCGGCATGGGTTAACTTCAGCATAAGCGGGGATGAACAAATTATTGTTGGAAAACCATTTAATGACGGTACTCACGTCACACCTTTCTTCTCATATTCCCTGCAAATAATGAATTCTGAAAGACCACGCCTATATCTTGATACTGCTGGGTCTGGCATTGTTACGCTGCTTGGGGATACAGCCATTCCTGAAAATGAATGGCATCATGTTGTTGGGACTTTTGATGGACAATTTTTAAGAATGTATTTTAACGGCTTTGCAGATGCGGCGCCAAACGATTTGGGATCACAAACAACTCTTAATGTTTACAACACACCTCTTTATATTGGAATAAATGGTGGTGATTTTGAAGAATATCTTGGTCAGCTTGATGATGTTCGAATTTATGACCGGGCATTAACGGCAGGTGAAGTTACACGCCTCTATAACGCCGGCCGCGACCGTGGATTAGTTGGCCATTATAAATTAGATGAAACCACTGGAACATCAGGGACAACAGCCGTTGATAGTTCGCCATCTGCAAATGATGGAACATATGACGGAATTGCGCCAGCAACAGATTCAGTCCCAGGAAAGATTGGCACAGCCATTGATTTTTCACAAAATAGCAGTGATCATGTTAGCTTTTCTAAAGTCAATGATACGGGAGATGTCACGATTTCAGGATGGTTCCGACATAATGGGACATTCGCTTCTAAAATTAGCGGCATGGTTGATATAGCAACAAGCTATAGATTTCGCTCCCGATTTGGACTCAATTCTCTATCGTTTTTTGCAGATGACTGGACAACGAATGGAGGGTCATGGATACGAGGAGGGAGTCCTTTTGACGTTGGTAGTTGGACACATTTGGCGGTTACTTATAGCTATAACGACCCTATAGGCACTGATCCCCTCTTTTATAAAAATGGCGTTTTTATTGGATCTGGTACAGAAATAGTTGCTCCTGCTGGAAGCTATAGCCCCTCAGGGTCTAATGTCGAAATAGGGGGTAGAACAGATACAACAGGAAATAATTTTGAAGGTGAAATTGACGATGTTCGTATTTATAACCGCGTTCTTTCTGCCAATGAAATTCAAGCCCTTTATCGGGAAAAATTTATTATGTGTAACACCCCCGATGGATATGAAGGTGATATCATCTATAACGATGACAACCATATCATGCAATTTTGTAATGCCGATAATTGGCAGGGGATGGCCGCCTCTGCCGGTGATGGCGGGGCGGGCTGCGCGGCACCTGTAGGGACAACGGGCGATATGGTTTACAATGATGATTTCGACGTCATGCAATTTTGTGAGGGCGATAGCTGGATTGGAATTGGGAAATGATGATGTTTAATCTAGTCACAAAAATTAAACAGATGAGGCCGAGAAACTTTTTTTACGGCCTTCGGCCTGTTGCCTCAGGCGTGCAAGCACGCTACGGCCTCTCTCATCAAACTCTGCCAGTACCGTCTCGCCCTCGCGCTTGCGCGCATGGCGACTTCAGCGACACGAATGTGTTGCGTATAAAAACTGGCTTACTACTTACTCTGCTTCTGACTCTTATTTTTTCTACACCAGCTCTCGCCTGCACCAGCCCCGTCGGCGTTGCCGGTGACATGGTCTATAATGACACCGAGCATGTGATGAAATGGTGTGATGGGACCAATTGGAACGGTGTGGGTACGCCCCCTTATATTCCGAGCGGAGTAGAATTTGATACAAATGATTATTTAAGTATATCGAGTGAGTTAAGCGGCGTTACAACAGGAACACAAGGTACAATGAGCTTCTGGGCAAGGACGAATGATATAGATTCAAGGCAGCAAGTAGTAGGTAGTGAAACAAACAGCTTTTTTGATATTTTACACGAAGAAGCTTTCAATACTTTACGCGTTCAGTTTAGTGATGGCATAGGTGCAAATCTTCTTGATTTGAGAACAGGTCCGCTTCAAAGCCAATGGAAACATTACCTAATTTCATTTGATTTAACCAATACTGCAAATCGCCATGTTTATATCAATGGTGCTGTTGCAAGTGCTACTTGGTTAAATTATGTGACAACAGGAACAATAGATTACGTTGGCTCTTCGGGAATGCTTATTGGAGCACGATCTCCCATATTAACATCTGACAGACGGTTAAATGGTAGTATTGCAGATTTCTGGATTGACTTTGATACCTATCTTGACCTTTCCGATCCTAACATCCGTGCGAAATTTATCGACGCCAATGGCTTTCCCGTTGACCTCGGCAGTGATGGATCGCGCCCTACAGGCTCCGCGCCTGATATTTATCTTTCTGGCGATACCGCTACATGGCACACAAATGATGGAACAGGCGGCGGCTTTACCGAAAATGGCGCACTGACTGATGCACTGACTGATCCCGGTGAAAATCTTGGAACGACAGCCGACCTTATTGCTTGGTGGCGATTGGATGAAACATCAGGAACAACAATGTTTGACAGCTCCGGCAACGGCCATGATGGCACGATTAGCAGTGTAATGTCACTTCCAGCTGATAGTCGTAATGGTATTATTAGTAACGGGATTTATATGGATACGTCAGGTAGTGGCGGCGCAAACCGTTATCGTGTTGAAAGTGCAACGGGTTTCCCAACAGGAACGAACCCTCCTTTTTCATTTTCATTCTGGTTTAATTTACTCCAGATAGATCAGGACGGCACACTATTTAATACAGGCGGAAATACAGGCGACGAATTAACCTTTAGAACAGATGGTACAGGTGGTGCTTTTCGCCTTTCATGCACTGGGGGAACAAATGCAAATATTCCCTTTGCTGGCTTAGCAAGTAATTTAGGAAATTGGGCACTTATAACTATGACGTATGATGGAACAGATGCAACTTTTTATTCTAATGGTTCTCTTGTATCAACATTCACTTTCAACTGTACAACTACACGCCCTATTTTTGCTTTAGGTTCAAAATACGGCGGAAGCTCTTTTGCAGCAAAACGTGGTTTATATGATGATTTTAGACTTTATGATCGGGCATTATCTCTCCCTGAAATCCAAGAACTCTATGACACAGGCTTTCCGTGTAAAAACCCGCTAGGCCAGCGTGATGGTGACATGGTCTACAACACGACCCACCACATTCCCCAATATTGTAATTTACGCGAATGGCGCGCCATGGGGGCGCAGCCCGGTGATGGTGGTTCTTGCCCTAATATTGGGGATCTATGCTCAGACGGCTCAATATTTGCAGGTAATGGCCTTTACGTCACTGCATCAAATCAAAGTACTGGCATTACATGGAATCCTGTTACAGGCAATAATGATATTGACCCAGATTCTTTAACAAGTGGCTTAATTAATCGTAATAATCTAACAGTTCCTATTACAACACTTCCTGCGATAAATCTTTGTGAAACATTAAGTTTACACGGTCATGATGATTGGTATCTACCCGCGCAAGATGAGTTGAATGTGCTTTACATAAATAGATCCGCTATTAATGCTAGTGCTTCACAAAACTTCACAACAGGCAACTATTGGAGTTCTTCTGAAAGCACTAATAACGTAGCTTTAAGACAGCAATTTAATACAGGCGTTCAACTTGGCAGCCAGAAAGACAACTCATCCCATAACGTTCGATGCGTAAGGCGGGTTGGACCATCAGACTGTTCTAATCCAACAGGGCAAACAGGAGATATCTCCTATAACACAACTAGCAATGTCATGACCTATTGCGAGGGGGATGAGTGGCGCGCCATGGCGTTTTAAATGGTGTTCTAGAAATATGGAGAAAAATGGCCCTAAATATCTATTTTATAAGGGTTTTTAATAAAAAAGTATGAATTTTTGAGGTATAATTAAAAAGTGAGTTTTTTCAAAACATGAGGTGCAAAATGACATATCGTTACGGATTATTGGCTGCGGTCGTATTTACATTACTGGCGCCGCAGGCATCATACGCACAATGTGTGTCACCAACGGCTTCCGAAGGGGCGATTGACTATGATGCGACCCTAGAAACGGTTGAGGTTTGTACGTCTACGGCGTGGACACCGCTTCTCACCACCGCCGGCCTTCTATGGCAGAGCGGCGCGGGCGATGCGATTTATTATGATACAGGCGCGTACGCGGTCGGGATTGGAACGTCCACTCCGGCCTCTGAGCTTCAGGTCATTGGCGATATCCAAGTCTCAAACTTTGTGAAATTTGATGGCGTGGCTGGAAACCCGCCGGTCTATAACATTCCATCTATGGTGTTGGATGATCTGACGAATGTCAGTGTCACCTCACCCGCAACGAACGAAGTTCTCACATGGAACGGTACAAACTGGGTGGCTTCCGTCCCCGGTGCAGGCTCCTCCCTTTGGACAGATAATGGAACACACATTACCCGTGAAAATTTTCATATTATTGATACGGGATCAAATTCAACTGCCGCAGGCCTCGACAGTACTGGATCTATACAAAGCTTGTATGATCCAAATAAAGGTGCTTTTCGAGGGGGTGGAAATACTGTGATCCCAAGTTCCTGGTCTGACACAAATATTTCAGATTACTCATTTGCATGGGGCGACTCTATGCAAGTATCAGGTGAAGGAAGTGTTGGGTTTGGTCAAAACAGTGTCATTTCTGGCATGTATTCAGGATCAATAGGAACCTCTTCAAATGTTGAAGGTGATCAATCATTTTCTGTTGGTATTAACTCAGTTACTGTTGGAGATAATAGTTACAGTTTTGGAGGAGGCCTTCTTAATGATGGTAATTTCTCTTTTGTAAAAGGCAATAATATAGAAAATTATGGCGACCATAACTCTATATTTGGATCTTCAAAATCCTCTCCACCTGCTGTTGTTAACAGTAGTGATACTTTTACTATATTTTTAGGAGACCAGGCAAACTCAACGGTAGATGATTCAAACGTTTTAGCCCTTGTTGGTGGCCAACTATTAATTGACGCCGTTGATGGCGGGGCAGACACCGAATATGGATGTATCCGCTATAACGACACGGCGAACCAGCTTGAATGGTCAAATAATTGTGAATCCGGAACACCAACCTACACCGCTTTCGGCGGCGGTGGATCATCGGTTTGGACGGACAATACAACACATATTAGCTACGAAACAATAAATCTAGTTGATACAGGTCAAACAACAGACAGCGCTGGGCTAAACACTTTTGCAGGATCAGGGCTTATCTACGATCAAGACAAAAGCGCTCTTATCATGGGTACAGGGCTTGGTTTTCCAGATTTAGATGATGCCAATATTGGAATAGATAGCTTTATTTTAGGTGCTGACAATACTAATGCTGGTGGAGATGCCCCAACAATAATAGTTGGAATAGGTAATATAATAACAAATGCACCAAATGCAGTTTTTGGTGATTCCAACATTGTAACTGAAGATTTGAATGGTATTTTTGGTGGTGCACATAATATAGCATCGATAGGAAACCTTGTAGCTGGCGAACAACATGTATTACCAGCGGATGGCTTTGCAGGATTTAATATTGTTGCGGGAGATGACCATACTGTTACTAGTAATAGCAGTGCTGTCTTCGGTTACGACAATGATATGACAGGAAATAATTCGTTTTTATTTGGTCAATTGACTACAATTGGAGACGGAAGTTATGAATCAATAGATCTTTTTTCTGGATCTGCTGGCGAAGGACATAGATCTGCAGCATTTGGTTTAGGTGATGGGGGAGGAGCATTAACGGCTAATGAGAGCTTTGCCATTTTCTTTGGGTCCCAAACAGGCTCAACTGTAACGGATGAAAACGTCCTTGCCCTCAAAGGAGGGCAACTATTAATCGACGCTGTTGATGGCGGAACAGACACAGAATATGGCTGTATTCGTTATAACGACACGGCCAATCAGCTTGAATGGTCAAATAACTGTGAATCCGGAACACCAACATACACCGCCTTCGGCGGCGGCGGGGGTGGAGCCATTAATGATCTTTCTGATGCGGCAACTGATTACGTCACCGACTTCAACATGTTTATGGGTCAAGGCGCCGGAGCATCTATAGCTTCTGGCGGAGCGGGGAATATTGGTGTTGGTCAAAATGCCCTTACGGCCCTCACGACCGGTATAGAAAACTCAGCTTTTGGTTACAACAGCTTAACAGCGATAACAGCACAAAATGCAAATACAGCCTTCGGCTATCAAGCTCTTCAAAATAGTACTAGCTCTTCAAATACAGGCTTTGGTGCAAATGCCCTTCAAAATGCAACAAGCGGAAGAAACACGGCGGTTTCTGGAGGAAGCCTTAGAAACCTCGTAACTGGGGGCTTAAACACCTTTGTTGGATTTCAGTCTGGATTAGATGCTAATAATATAAATAATACTGTTGCAGTTGGTGACAGAGCACTCCCCCTAATTACGTCTGGCGATAATAACGTTGCAATAGGAAGACAAGCAGGCCAAGCCCTAACTAGCGGTCAAAATAATACTTTCTTAGGAACAAATGCCGGAGATACATTAACGTCTGGTGATAACAACATATTAATCGGTAACAATATTCAGTCCTCCACGACAACATCGTCAAACGAACTCAATATCGGTGACATTATAAGGGGTAGCCTAACCAATAATAACTTAGCTCTTGGAACAAATGCTGCAGTAAGTGGAGCAGGCGCATATGCAATCGGCCCGAATTCTTCTGCATCAGGTGCCCAAAGTGTTGCGATTGGGAGCTCTAGTACGGCTAGCGGTGATGGTGGCTTTGCAATTGGAAACTCAGATGCAGCAGGTGGTAATAGTTTCAGTATGGGCATTCAATCAACAGCGAATGGATATAGAAGTTTTGTGTTTGGCCGTAGAGTAGATACAGGAAATGGAACAGCGCAAAGCGGTGGAGCTGGAACAGATGTTGGTAATTACTCTTTTGGCTTTGGTTTAGGTAACTCATCGGGGACATACCCTAGAGTTGTCGCCAATGAATCTGCTGGATTTTTCTTTGGTGATCAGGATTCTTCGGAAGTGACAGAAGAAAATGTTTTAGCGCTTGTCGGTGGCCAACTATTAATTGATGGCGTTGATGGCGGGACGGACACCGAATATGGGTGTATCCGTTACAACGACACGGCCAATCAGCTTGAATTCTCAAACGATTGTGAAGCCACAACCCCAACCTACACCGCCGTGAGCGGCGCTGCGGCCATCAATGATCTTTCTGATGGTGCGACTGATTACGTAACAGATTTTAATATGTTTATGGGTCAAAATGCAGGTGCTAACAATCCAGCAGGTGCAAGCAGAAACCTTGCGATTGGTCAGGATGCTTTTGATGATCCTGGTAAAACCATTGCTGCGATCAATAACTTTGCAATTGGCTTAGAGTCAATGAGCTCAACTACAACTGGGTATAACAATACTGCTGTTGGCCGCCACACATTAAGAGACAATCTTGATGGCCATTCTAATGTTGCAGTTGGTGATGAGGCGCTTGAAAATAATACCAGCGGTGCAAATAATACTGCCGTTGGCCGCAACGCAATGTTCTTTAACACAACCGGTGTCAGAAACACAGGTGTTGGTATCGGAGCCGCATTTAGAAATGAGACAGGGTCGTTTAATGTAGGGCTAGGCGGCTCTGCTTTATCAAACAATATTGCTGGCGATGCTAATGTTGGTGTCGGTTGGGAAGCCGGTAGAGATCTTACAGGGTCTTCAAACATAGCTATTGGTCGAGGAGCTCTCTATCAGTCTGGTGCCTCCAGTGGCAATGTTGCCGTTGGGACATTTGCTATGGAACAATTGACAGGACCCAATAACGTTGCTGTTGGACATCACATTGCTCGGAATGCAACATCAGGACAAAGCAATGTATTTATAGGAAGCAATGTTGGGGGCACATTTACTGATGGGAATGTCAATATTCTTATCGGCTCTGGTGCAGATGTGCCGACAGCATCAATTAGTAATTACATGAATATTGGTGATGTAATTATAGCGGATTTATTAAATGACGAAGTATTCTTGGATGCGCCGGATGCCCCTGCGCCCGATGGTGATCTTACCAATGGGCAGCTGACCTTCTGGTTGGATGATGCTTCCGATGAAATAGAATTAAAAGCTCGTGATGCTTCAGGCGATATCATTAACGTTACTGTCGGTGGTGGCGGTGGTGGCGGCGCACTCAATGATCTTTCTGATGCCGCAACTGATTACACAACTGATTTCAATATGTTCCTAGGTGATAATGCGGGGGCGAACACACCAGCTGGGGCACAAAACAATATTGCAATAGGTCAAAATGCTTTTAACAATGCGGGTAAGACTAACGCTGCTGACAACAACACCGCAATCGGCCGAAATACACTTTCAAGCATTACAACTGGATATAATAGTATAGCTATTGGTAATGATGCAGGAAGTTCTCTAACAACTAACTATGGTAACATTGCAATAGGCCCAGCTGCACTTTCTACATCTACCGGAGATCGTGAAAATATTGCTTTAGGTTTATCTTCACTTCGTTTTCTTAACGGGGGATCGGACAACGTAAGTTTGGGATCATTTTCTCAGCAAAATTTACAGATAGGAAGCGCGAACGTATCGTTAGGAAACTTATCCTTACTTAACAATGAAAGCGGACAACGAAACGTTACTATTGGTTATCGCTCCGGTCAGGGTGTTTTAGCTTCTTCGAATATTTCACAAAATGTTTTAATTGGTATGGATACGGGAATTAACTTTTTAACTGGAGCCGACAATAATATTATGATTGGATATCGTGCCGGTGATCTAACAACCACAGGCGCAAATAATGTATTGATTGGGCACGAAGTTGACGCAAGCAGTGCCACGGCCTCAAACGAACTGAATATCGGTAATACAATCTACGGAAACCTATCTAACGATGCAGTAGCCATTGGAACAACAGCCTCAGCAACTGGCTCGAATAGCTTTGCCGTAGGGGATGGAACGTCAGCGACAAATCTAGGAGCAGTAGCTCTTGGCAGGGGTACAACCGCATCAGGATCAGATTCCGTTGCTCTTGGTGCTTTTTCTGAAGCCAGCGGAATATTTAGTTTTGCCGCCGCCGGTGACACAGTTGCTAGTGGAGGGCATAGCGTATCGCTTGGCCGCCAAAATTTTGCTGCGGGTTATAATTCCTTTATATTTGGAAATCAAACTGTTGTTGGAGATATTCTTAACCCACAATCTTCCGATACAGGGGCCAGTGATCTTGGAAATTATTCCGTTAGCTTTGGTTTAGGCCTACCTGGCGGGGGCGCAACATCTAGGGTCGTATCAAACAGCACTTTTGGCGTATTTTTTGGTGATCACGCTAATTCTTCTGTTGCAAATGAAAACTCATTTGCTCTTAAAGGCGGTAAACTCCTAATTGACGACGTAGATGGGGGAACAGATACTGAATATGGTTGTATCCGCTATGATGACACGGCAAACCGATTAGAATTCTCAAATAATTGTGAGTCAGGCACACCTACATACACTAGCTTAAGCGGCGTTACAGCTATCAATGACCTTTCTGATGCGATTACGGACTACGCAAACCGAAACATGTTTTTGGGCGAAGATGGCGGTACATCAATAACAACAGGGGAAAGAAATACAACCTTAGGAGATGGTGCTGGCGGGGCGATAACTGAAGGACAAAGAAATACCATCATTGGCGATGCGGCTGGTGCGGTAATGACTACAGCGGTTAATAATACTCTAGTTGGCCAACTTGCAGGGAATGCCACAACTGGTGATAATAATACTTTTATTGGTCAAGATTCAGGGGGAGCAAATACCACAGGATTTCAAAATACTTTTCTTGGTAGCAAAGCCGGACGCGACCATACAACGGGCAGCGTCAATACGTTTATTGGAAATGATGCAGGTAGAGCTTTCATAACGGGAACTTCAAATACGTTTGTTGGGGAAGGTTCTGGGATTAACTCAACGGGGGGAGACGGGAATACATTCGTAGGGAGATTATCTGGAAACCTTTCTACGGGAGATTTAAACGTTTTTCTTGGTAACAGAGCAGGTGAGACTACCACAACAGGGTCGCGAAATATTATAATTGGAAACGCGGCACAAACTTCATCAGCAACAGCATCAGATGAACTCAATATCGGTAACACAATCTTCGGTAATTTAGTCAATAATCAAATCGGAATTAATACAAATGATTTCACAGACGCTACTGCAAAACTTGCTGTAGTAGGAGATAATTTCACAGGCTTTCTTATAGCGAATCATAACAATAGCGCAAACAACGAACCAGAAATGAGGTTTAGAAGAAGCAGAGGAACCGAAGCCTCTCCAACAGCAGTGTCTGACGATGATAATATTGGTGAAATTAATTTTAATGTGTTTAACGGAACTCAATATGAGCGTGCTGGTGTTATTGCTGCCGTTGTAACAGATACTAATGCTACAGGGTCAGGAAACCATCCGGCTGCAAGCTTTAATTTTATGACAAGAGGCCCTACACAAACTGGAACTAATCTAGTTACTGACAGCATTATGTATTTAGAGCATACACGTGAGGTTGGCATTAACAATACCTCACCAAATGTTGAACTAGACGTAAATGGCGATATTGAATATACAGGAACAATTACTGATGTGTCTGATCGCCGCCTCAAAGAAAATATTGAAACGATTAATTCAACAGTCATGCTAGACCGCCTGATGAAAATTCAGGGTCGTAGCTTCCAAATGATTGATCGCAAAAATGACGATGACATGGAATATGGTGTGATTGCCCAAGAGATTGAAGAAATTTTCCCAGAGCTTGTGCGCACGGATGACAGCGAAGATCAATTTAAGTCTGTGAACTACACAGGGCTTATTGCTCCTATCGTTGAAGGAATGAAAGAGCTTTATTCTCAATTACAAGGCGTCATCAATAACGTTCAAAATAACAGTGAAAAAATCGCTGCCCTTGAAAGCGAAAATGAAACATTACGCGCTCAAGTGGAGACACTAAAGTCACAACAAGCAGAAATTTTAAATAGATTAGATGCCGTAGAGGCCGCCAAATAAATTATAGATAAGAATAATCTAAGGTAGAAATGACACTTTTTAAAAAGACTATTCGTTATACTTTTGCGTTATTTTTAACCTTAACGCCCACCATCGCCCATGCGCAATGTATAGATAATGATGGGTTCACGGCCATAGCCGGCGAAATGGAGCTTTTCACGCCTGAAAATGAAATATTTTATTGTGATGGGACCGGTTGGTTTCCCATGCGTTGGCGTGCGGACGAAACGCGCTCCCTCGTGTCCCATTGGCGCCTGGATGAGACATCGGGTACCACGTATATCGATAGCGCGGGTAGTAATGACGGAACATATAGTGAAGCCGGTGTTGAAGATCGACTAGGTGTTTTGGATAACGCGGCAGGACTTTCTGCCACAGATGATTTTATCAATGCAGGAAGTGACGGCTCCCTTGATATTGCTGAAGGAACAATTTCTTTATGGTTTAACACCCCCAATCCAAGTACAACAGGTAATCGTTATCTTCTCTCCAAAGATGAAAATGGCATAAATTTGGGCGATATCCACCTCAATATATTGCCAAGCGGTGATGCGACAAACCCCAACGAGATTCGTTTTTTGACGTCGAATGGATCTTCAAATAGGGCGATTTATAGTGATAGCGCCATTTCTAGCAATCGCTGGACGCACGTCGTTGCTTTATTTGGCACCGGTGGCATGGAAATGTATGTAAATGGCGTCCTTCAAGCTGATAATGATGCCCGAACTGATGGCATGACAAATCAAACACAAAACCTTATCATTGGAAACCTACGTGCTGGTGAAACACAAGACTTTGACGGATCAATTGATGATGTCCGCCTCTATGATTACCGCCTGAGTGCAGAAGAAATTCTTGACCTTTATGAGTCATATAATGTTGACCCCGATCTAGTCGCTTGGTGGAAGCTTGATGAGATGACTGGTACAACTTATTTCGACAGTGCCGGCTTTAATGATGCAGTATATGATGATGGTGCTAGCGTTGTCTCCGCCACAGGGATTATTAATAACGCGGGTGATTTTACTGCCAGCGACGTCGAAGCCAACGCAGGCAATGGCGCGTCTCTTAATGTTGCGACAGGCACACTTTCATTATGGTTTAACACGCCTAATGCAGCAACTTCGTCCAACCGTTATCTTTTTGGTAAAGATGCAAGTGGCACGAATGCTGGCGACTTTGGCCTTTATATTGAAGATAGTACCGAACCGGGTGAAGAAAATAGACCGAAAGTTATCATTCAAGATGGGGGTGGGAACAACGCAATTGTTGCTGACGGCGCTATTACTGCCAATGCTTGGACACATATTGCTGTTCTTTTTGGGACAGGTGGTATGGAAATGTATGTAAATGGTATTTTACAAAGTGACACAAATAGCAACACTATTGGCATGACCAATGCCTCTGCGAACGCCATTATTGGGAATATACGAGTTGCAAATACCCTTGATTTTGACGGTGATATCGATGACGTGCGCCTCTATGAACGCCGCCTGACAGCCGCGGAAATTGAAGATCTGTTTAAAGAAGGGCAATTTGATTTAGGGACAACCAACGGCCTCGTTGCGCATTGGGAATTAGATGAAACCTCTGGCACCTCGGTGGTCGATTCTACCGGAAATGCCGCCAATGGAACCATGCAAAGCGGCTTGAGCGGCGCGAATGATTCCTACACTGCGCCGAACGGTACCGGAATTTTTATTGATGAAAATGGTGCTAGCGCTGAAGATTATATTGATCTTAATTTGGGCGCGGCGGCCCAAAATCTGGATCAGTTTACGATTAGCCAATGGATATATATACCGTCTTTTAGTGGTGTAGCGCGCCTGTACGAATATTCATTTCCCCATGGTTTCAATAACGCTCAGCTCTTAGCAGACGGAAGGGTGCGGATAGAAGTAGAACCTGATGCGGCAAACATCGTACGATGGAGCACGCCTGTAGGCGTTGTTCAAGCGGGCCAATGGTATCACATTGCCTTAGCCTATGATCACTCTAATGTAAGTAATGATGCCCTAATCTATGTGAATGGCGTGTCACAAAGTATCTCAGAATTTAGCGGCCCCCCCAGCTCTACAGGTACTGTCAATGATGCCACCACCTTGGTGCTCGGCAATAGGCCAGCGGCTGATCAAGCGCTCAATGGCATAATGGATGATTTTCGAATTTATGACCGTGTTTTGACGCCAAGTGAGGTCAACGCTCTTTATTTTGGTGCCCGCGATAACGGCATTATAGGCCATTGGAAACTCGATGAGACGTCGGGTACTAATGCTGAAGATAACACCATCAATCAAAATGACGGGACAATGGTAAATGGTTTAAATGGAGGAGATAACGTACAGGCTATTATAAATACAGGAATAAATTTTGATGGGACAAATGACAATATTAGAGTAAATAATAATTATTTGTTGCCTGAATTTACACTTTGTGGATGGTTCAACATTGATGCAGGCGGGTCAGATGCAAGTCTAATGGCTAAATATCAGAACACAAATGAGGGTTGGCGACTTTCATATGAATCCGGGAATATAAGAATTCTTGATGATATAGGAGCTGGGGGAGTTGGCCCTGATGCCTCTCTATACGCAAATGCTATATCACAGCAAAGATGGTATCATGTTTGTGGTGGAATTAATTCAAATACAAGTAATTTTTTATATTTAGACGGCGCATTATTAGGAGACAGCGTTTCTGCTTTAGGTGGCTTAGATACCTTTAACGGCAATTTTTATTTGGGCCAAAGAGGGAATGCTACTAGATTTCTTAACGGCAGCCTAGACGATGTGAGGCTTTATAATCAAACATTATCACCAAATGACATTCAAGCCCTCTTTGAAGAAGGGCCCGGGCTCGAAACTGGTCTTATTGGTCATTGGAAACTAGATGAGCAAACAGGGACAATTGCTAAGGATAGTTCAGGTCTTGGAAATGATGGCATAATGAACGGTGGCCTTGATGCTGCGAATGATAGTGCTTCTGGCCCTATTAACACAGCATTAAATTTTGACGGATCAAATGATTACGTGGACGTTGGAAGCCCGTCAGTATTAGATAATATAAGAAGTGATTACACAATTTGCGCCTGGATAAATCCTGCAAGTTTTGGTCAAGGAAATTTGGGTCGTATTGTTTCAAAACATGACTCGGGGGATGAAGAAGGAATTGAGCTCTTTATTGCTGGGGGCAATGACAATATTCGTATCTTTCATGATAATGACAGCGGGGGGACACAAGGCTCATCTAACAATGATGTTATTGTGCTAAATGTTTGGCAACATATTTGTGTTGCTCATTTTGACGACATAAATAGTGTTACGATTTATCACAACGGCTCAGATGTAACAGATGATAATAATATTCAAGACATTGTCTCGCACGACTCTACAAATCTAAATATTGGAAATAAATCAGATACGTCTAATAGAGAATTTGATGGCAGTATAGATGATGTGCGTATTTATGGACGCGCTTTATCAGCTTCTGAAATTTTAGAATTATATGAGCTACGTGGCACGCTTGGAACAGGGCTTGTCGGCTATTGGAGGCTAGATGAAACATCCGGTACTACTGCTATTGATAGTTCTGGAAATAATAACAATGGCACAATGGAAAACGGCATGAATGCGTCCAACGACAGTGTTGATGGGAAAGTCGACACAGCACTTCTTTATGATGCAATTGATGATGGTATCAATGCAGGAAGCGATGATTCCCTTGATAATCTTGGTCCATTGACTATTTGTTCATTTATAAAACCCAATAGTCAGGGAGGAGCAGGAGGCTATGGCCGTATCTTTTCTAAAGAAGGAACTGGAGGCAATCTTAATACAAAATTTAACCTCAATGATGATGGCACAACAGGTCAATCAGTAAATTTCTTTGTTAACTCACCGGGCGCAGACGCTCTTAATATTGATGGCGAAGACGGATGGCTTTCAACTGATTTCATAGGAAGATGGAATCATCTCTGTGTTACATGGAACGGTGATCTATCAAGCGGGGGTGCGGATGTTATTTTTTATAGAAATGGGATAGCAAATACTAATTTCAATGATACGAACTACGCTAGCGGTGCGCGCCAGTCTGATGCAGGCAGAGATGCTGTAATCGGCAACAGAGGTACGGATTATGCCCGATCTATTGATGGAATATTGGATGAAGTTAGGGTCTATAACCGCGTTCTCACCCCGAATGAAATTTATACCCTTGCCCATTGTACTGGCCCTGGTGAGTGGAGTTATAATTATAATAACGACTACAAACAATGGTGTGATGGATTTAAACCTATCGAAATGCATATACCTGCAACAGGAACAGGCGGCTGTACCGGCGGACAGGAAGGCTCCCTTCGTTATGAAACTGACCGTTATCAGGCCTGCGATGGTAATGGCTGGGTTGATATTGGAAAGTAATTTACTTCCACAAACTATCTTTCAGTTCTTCTCTCATTTTCTGATGTGCGGCGAGTTCTTGTTCTGAAACTTTAAAATCACGCGGCTCTCTAAATTTTCGATCTATATTTGTTTTGACGCTTACAGATTCAGACTTCTTTTCATCTTCAATAGCTAATCCTTGTTGGCGACCGCCAAGTAATTCTAAATAAACTTCAGCCAATAATTCGGCATCTAATAGCGCGCCGTGTAAAACACGATCGCTATTATCAATACCAAAACGGCGACATAATGCATCTAGGCTGGCGGGGCTTCCCGGAAATTTCTTACGCGCTATCGCCAGCGTATCAATCACGCGGCGTGGATCGTAAGTTGGAAAACCAAATTCTTTCACCTGATAATTCACGAACTTCATATCAAAAGCCGCATTATGAGCAACAAGCTTTGAATCTGTTCCCACAAAATCAATAAAATCACCAATCACTTCGCCAAAGGTCGGCTCATTTTCTAACCTTGCATTATCAAGACCGTGAACTGCAACGGCTTCGGGGTCTACCTCACGCTCTGGATTAATATATTGATGGTAAGTCCGGCCCGTTGGAACATGATTGACAAGCTCAATGCACCCAATCTCAACCAACCTATGGCCTTCTGTCGGGTCCATCCCTGTTGTTTCAGTATCAAAAACAATCTCACGCATTATAAAACCTCATCTAGCCATTCATTAAAAAATTTTGTACGCGCTTTATCCAGCGTTTCAATATGCTCTCTTGTTTGCTCTCTCAAAACCGGAACGGTTAGACCCGCCTGTTGCAATTCATTTTTACCAAGCGCGAGCCATAATTCAATATTCGTCATTGTAACTTCTGGATGGCACTGTAATCCCAGAATTTTTTCTCCGTACGCAATCGCCTGATTTTGATACAAGTCTGATGACGCTAGTAAGTTTGCTTCACTGGGCAAATCAAATGTATCACCATGCCATTGCATCATAGGGGTGTGCGATGCGTCTAAATGTTGTAAGCAGGTTCTTCCACCCTCTTGATTGACTTGAATAGAATGCCAGCCAATCTCTTTTCCGTTTTGCCCAGGATAAACCTCTGATCCCATAGCTGCGGCCATTAACTGTCCTCCTAGGCAAATTCCCAGATATGGTTTTTCTTTTTCAAATCGTTTTTCTAAATAATTAATTTCATCTTGCAGATAGGGGAATATATCTTTTTGATAAACTCCCATTGGCCCTCCCATAAACAAAACAATATCATGCTGATCAGGCGTGACATCTCGAATACCTTCATCAAAAGCAAGGCGAATTTCAACCTCCGCGCCTCGTTCTAAAAGCATATCGTCAAATGCGCCTGCATCCTGTTTTGATTTATGACATAATATAAGAGCTTTCATCGATGCGCTTTCAAAATCTGTTTTAATTCTCTCATGGTGTACGCTTTTCCTAATCCTGTCTGAACAATATAATCACTTCGCGCTCTTTTTTCTAAATCGTTCATTTGGTTATTCAGAATTTTATGAAACTTCTCTTCGCTCATCCCATCGCGGGACAAGACTCTCGATCTTTGAATAAAATACGGGGCCGTCACTAAAATCACTTTATCAACGCGCTCCTCTCCATTTGTTTCAAACAAAAGAGGAATATCGAGCACGCAATAGTTACGCCCTAATCTTTGCTGGCGAAAGATAAATTCTTTTTGCTCAGCACGTACAATCGGATGCAAAATATTTTCTAATTTCTTTTTTTGATGCGGATCAGAAAAGATAACTCTAGATAAATAATCTTTCTTTAAAACCCGCTTTTTCTTATCCCAAGATTTTGGAAATGTAAGGGCAACAGCCTCAAACGCTTTACCATGGGGCTCTAGAGCCGCCTTAACGCTCGCATCTGAATCATGAACCGGGCAGCCTAGATATTCCAGCATTTGACCGGCTGTTGTCTTCCCCATACCGATGGAACCCGTTAGCCCAAAAGTAATCATGACATAACCTTATTAATCAATGACTGATCAACCTTAGGCACAATACCTGTCCAAATTTCAAAAGATTTTTGTGCTTGATAAAGCAGCATGCCAATACCTGTAACCGTTTCATAGCCTAATAGCCTTGCTTGCTTTAACAGATTAGTCTCAAGCGGCGCGTACACGATATCATTGACGATAGCCCCCTTCTTTAAAGACGATAAATCAAGCTCTAACTCTTTATGCCCTACCATACCTAAAGATGTTGTATTTACGAGCAAATCAGCCTCATGCAAAAACCGCTCTTTCTCATCCCACGTCACACATTCAATTTTATAAGGATCAAATTCTTGTAAATTTTGTGCTTTGTCATACGTACGGTTTGTCAGGATAATTTTTTGGACGCCGCTTTCAAGCAATCCATAAATAATGGCTTTGGCGGCCCCGCCTGCTCCTAAAATAAAGGCTGTTTTATTGCGAAACTCAAAGCCATTAGAATTCTGTCTAATATTTTCCAAAAATCCGTACGCGTCAGTATTAAATCCTTTTATACCGTCTTGACTGACTATAATCGTATTCACTGCGCCTATGGCGGCGGCTGTTGCCTCTAATGATGAGCATAATGATAGCACGCTTTGCTTATGCGGCACAGTCACATTAAAACCGCTAAGCCCTTGTTCTATATAGTCTTTTATATCTTTTTCTAAATTATCTGGCGCAATATCAATCGCTGTATATTCACCATCTATACCATGATCTTTCAGCCACTGATTATGGATGATCGGGCTTTTACTATGATTGATAGGATGACCAATAACGCCAAGCTTCATGAGCCAATCCCTTCTCTATCCAGAAAATCAATAAGACCCATAAGCGGCATGCCCATAATTGTAAAAAAATCACCATCGATCTTTTTAAAAAGCCGAATGCCATACCCTTCAATTGCATAAGATCCCACACATGAGACAGCCACATCAATAGATCGCCTTAAATATTGGTCAAGCCATTCATCATCGACATTTTTCATCGTCAACGTTGCCACATCACAATCTTGAAACAGAACATCATCATTTTTAATAACGTTAACAGCACTAATAAGCTGATGTTTTTTTCCTCTTAAGCGTTGTAATTTCTTTTTAGCTTCTTCAATACTTTGTGCTTTTGAATAGATCACGTCTTCGCATACTAATAGTTGGTCTGAGCCAATAATATATCTGTCTTTATGATTAGCAGCCACAGCTTTTGATTTTTCCAGTGATAGAGATAATGCTATCTCTTGAAAATTCACACCCTCTTCTAAGCCTTGGTCAATAACCGATTGCTCATTAATATCTGCGGGCTTTATATCAAATTGATAGCCTGCATTTCTGAGCATAGTTTTCCGTGCAGCTGATCCCGAAGCGAGAATAAGAATATTGCTCATTCCTCACCCTCTAATTTTTTCATCTTACCTTTATGGCGCATTAACAATGCGTAAATTTCAGCTGTTGTTTCCTCAACAGATTTGCGTGTCACATCAATGACGGGCACTTTATATTTAGAAAAAAGCCTGCGTGCATTCCTGATTTCTTCTTCAATCTTATCAAGATCAAGATATTCATTCTGGTCATATTTTTCTTGATCTTCATCGGCATGAAGGCGACTTCGCCTTAAATTTTCTAAACGCTTTGGAGATTCTGTGAGGCCAATAATAAGCGGTTTTTTAAATTCAAATATGCTTTCCGGGTACGGTACATGCGGAACAAGGGGAATGTTCGCTGCGCGAATACCCCGCCGTGCAAGAAATATACAAGTCGGTGTTTTAGATGTGCGCGATACACCCAGTAAAATCACATCCGCTTCTTCTAAGCCATCTAAATTACGCCCATCATCATGCGCCAGCGCATAATCAACCGCGTCAATGCGATCAAAATACGCTTCATCTAGGGAATGTTGTAACCCTGGAATTCCTTTTGCTTCCAAATTTAAATAAGAGGACATAGTGCGCAAAATAGGATCGAGTACCGGCATGCACGGTACTTCCATCTCCATACAGGCCGATTGTAATTTCCTGCGTAATTTTTTATCAACAAATGTAAATAATACTGGCCCTGGATCTTTGCGTACGTCTTCAATCGCACGGTCGAGCTGAATTTCAGATCGGATCATCGGCCAAAACCGCTCAGCCGGTTTAATATTTTCAAACTGGGAAAGGGCGGCCCGCGCAATACCTTGAAGCGTTGTACCTGTCGCATCAGAAATTAAATAAAGCCGAAATTCTTTAACATCGCCATTTTGCATGAAAACAGTGTAAGGAAAGGCATTTTTTTAAGCAAGATGTGATGCTTATCTTTTGCCTCCGCGTCGTAAACTTCGCTTTTTTTACGCAACGCAAGGGCGTTGCTGTTTGCCTCCGTCTCGTAAACTCGACTCGGCCTCATCTGGCTAAGTTCAGTAAAAGAGGCCGTAGCGGGTTTATCCGTATTAGGCAACAGACGGAAGACCCAAATAAGATTGCCAGTGCCGCCTCGCCCTCGCGCCTGCGCGCATGGCGACAAAAGCAATTCATTGAATTGCTTAAACGAAGTTAAGAAAACTTACGGGCGAGATTCCCATCCTGAAACGGAATATTCCCGGCATAGGTGACTTGCGCATCATAAACAACTTGCGATAAATGCGCTTCATTAATCGGATCATTAATGGCTCTAAAAAACGGATCAGAACAAACCGTATCACCTAATTCATTCAAATATTTTGTGCCATCAGGCAATAATGAGATCATTTCTACATCACGCACTTTCATATCGCGGTGACCGAAAATATCCAAACCGGTTGTTAAGATAGCATCCAGCCTTTCCAGCGTATCATGATCAATGGCATCGATGCGATTTGTGTCGGCGTACCATTGACGGAATACATGAGCCAGCGCCATACCGTTATAAAGCGCCGTGGGATAACGCTCTAAAATATTAATCAAGACTTGAGCCATATCACCATCATCGGAGGCCAAAATATGACGCCACGCCTCTTCATAACCATTGGCGCGAAATTCCCACCCCACAAGAATAGATATGCAATCTGTATCGGCGGCGCGTACGCGCTCCATTTGGACAACGCTTTCTGGATTATAATGGCTTTCAAAGTCGCCAAAGCTCTCTTCATGATTAATATCGCGTAACGCTTTTGATAAAATCGGTAATAATGATAAGCGATAATATGCCGATTGGCCTAAAGTAGTCGGATCAAATCCAAAATGATCAATTTCGATCACTTTTTCATCAATATTAAGGTGAAAACCACCAGTTCCTAGATCAGACAGTGCAATTTTCCATCCATAATCCTGGGCACTCGTAATGAGGTGATAGCCTGTCGGGCTTTCTGTCATCATGGCGGCAAGCCAAACCAAAACATCGCGGTCTTGCTTAAAGGCGTACGGCAAGCTAGAAAGTGTTTTAAACTTTTTGATTGTTAAAGGCTTTAATTCAGAAATTGTATAAGCTTCGACGCTAGTTAAATCATAACGCTCAAAGCCTTCCGGGGCCTCTTCAATATTGTCCATCACCTCAACATTAGTATCAATGTCTGCTTGGCTTACATCATAAAGACGTGTAACCCCACGCGGCTTTGATAAAGGAAAAAAGCGATTTGATTTCATAATAGGGCTTTCTCCAAAGTGATCACTATGGTTACCCTCTCGCGTTATCTGACTGTGGATGACCAAAGGAGAGGTAGATGATATTGTTCCCCCCTGTTGGGTTTTGTCCCCGTATGTCTGTGTCAAATTCGCCTGTTGCGAAGTCTCCGCCTCGAGCAGATTGATAATTTTCATCTATGGTGTCCTTACTATTATAATTATGTCCATCATGAATTGATGGTTGTAGGTCACCATGAGATTGCAATTGGCGTTCCGTTTCTTTGAATGAGCGCTCAAACTTAATAAACCAAAGGAAATTGGCGTTTGCGCGGTCACGAACTTCACTAAATAATGCGTCTTCCATGATCACTAAAGCATGGGGCGCAAGGTAGTTTTTGCCTAAAGGAATGTCACCAATACGGGCAATTATTTTCATAACTGATGTTCCCTCGGACTCTTTTTCCGGAATGACATAATCTTCATATGAAGATAGCATGGCATTAATCATGCCTTTATCGGCTTCGTGGCATCTCTCTGATAAAAACCAACATTCAAAAGCTACGGCATGAGCCTTTCCATTATTGAGTGTACGAAAATCTGTTAAGGCTTCGCGGGCAAGGGCTCTCCCTAAATCTTGATAGGATGATTTCTCAATTCGCGCCCAAACATCATGATGACCGTTTAGTTTTAATTCCCACGCAGTGCGAACCATAGCAACGCATAAGTCAGCTTGCGCAATACGATTAATTAAAATCGCATGATCAGGATGATATGATAAAGGTGCGATATACCCGTCACGATTATGACGCGCTCTCTTTAATTCTCTTGAAAGTAATAAAACCTGATCATAAATATGAAGCGCCGGATGAATAAGAATTTTTCCAGCTTCTTGATCAAAGCGGGCATCAATCACTTCCTTACTGTGAGAGATGTCTATTTTATCTTTTCTTGCATCTTCCAACATTGTTTGGGCAAAGCGACTTTGTCCTAAAATGTCCTGAACAGCTTTCAGGCTCGTTTTGCATTCATGGCTAAAGCTTGAAAATAACTCTGACTCATCGTGAAATGAAGCAAGGCTGTCACTATAGTTCTCTTTTGAATCTTCGCGAACGCGATCATATAAATCGCTCTTTTTTTGCATATCTAAAAGATGAGCTTCTAAATACGGATCAATTGAAATATCGGCTGATACGTCATCTTCGAAGAATAAATCTTCCTCTAATGCACTATCTTCATCGATATAAAAGAATGGCTGATCACTTACAATCGTACATTGAACCGGCTGCGTGTTATTGAGCGTATACGCCATGCGAATGCGTCTACGTTTTGATTGAACCCCTAAATAACTGGCCCTATTTTTATTATTATCTGTTTTCTTACCCATTTTAATTTCTTCCCATCCCAAATATGCCCGTATACATGTGATGAAGCTTTGCGCCCCTTATTCTTCCATTATGGCGATAAAAGGATTAACGAATTGCTACCAAAACAGGCTAAATTTGAATTTTTTTGATGGTTTTTTCTTAATTATTCCAAAGCGTTAACAAGGTCTTAAAAGAATATGACCAAATCGTTACTTTTGCCTATTTTATGAAAAATAATATGGGTTAAATAAGGGGTTTTAGTGTTTTGATATTAAGTCAATAAAATCCGGCGAAAATACTAGCCAGATGAGGCTGAAAAAGGCTTGCCTTTTGGAGGCAACAGGCCGAAGGCCATATAAGACTAACCGAAGTTTTGGTCAATAATAGGGAGATCTTCAACCAAAATTTCTTGATTACTTAAAGTGACAAGACCGTTGGATTGAACTGTAATATCGCTCTCAAACAATGAATCTTTGAAAATAATATTGGCTTTGACTGTGATAGCTTCGGGCTTTGCCTCTCTAATTTGAAGGGGTTCAATCATTTTTGATAAGGCAACTTTTCCTGCAGGGGCGGGGGCCTCAAACCATTTTATATCTTCAACACTTTGGATAACGTCAAAAATGCCTTGCTCTCCCCTGACATATAAAAAGAAAAACTGAATATAGTATGTCACGGTGTGTTGATCGATCCGAACAGGAACGCTTTCATTCAATTTATAAATAGGCACGTTTGTGCCATCGAGTAATGTTAGGTTATCTGCAGACCAGCTGGTCATATCGTCGGGTAATATCGCCGTTGTCATTCGTGATTGGCCATTACCGTGATTTTCATTGGCTTCAACAATAATATGATGCGGATAGAAAGGAAGCGCGTGGTACAGCGTCTTTGTAAGGCTTGGATCATAAGGCGATCCATCCATAACAGCCGATAAAAGGCGAAAAAGAACCTCTCTATTCTGGTCGTCTAATTCTTGATAGGCATCATCAAACATAAATTGCGATCTACTTATACCTCTTATGGTTCGAATCGATTCGAATTCATTTTAAATTATTTCATCCAGATGAACAGATGTTCTCTTTATGACCCTGTTGGTAATATTTGTGCAAAACAGGGGAATAGTCAAAACATCATTTTATTCAACAGATCGCATAAAAAAATGAATTTTTTTGAGTCTTGTGAAAAGGATATTTTTTCGATGCGTTGATAAATAGAATAGAATTTTTAAAAGCGCATGAATAAATCGAGTCGCTTATAAAAGACCTTGTGTGCAAAATTTTGGATAAGTGATTATCCCCGATTCACACAGGCCCTAATACAATCAACTACCTTAATTTATATCTTTTATTTTTTTTATTTTCTGGTTTTATAGCTCGCTATGGAGACAAGTAAACCATCAAGAGGATATCAGAAAACACTTCTGCAAGTTGCAAAAGGTTTGCTTTGTGACAGCGTGCCTTTTTGGTTTATGAGACAGGCAGGACGCTATCTTCCTGAGTATCGAGAGCTTCGCAAAAAAGCAGGCGGGTTTTTGGAAATGGTTTATAACCCTGAGCGCGCTAGCGAAGTGACAATGCAGCCTATCAGGCGGTATAGTATGAGCGGCGCTATCTTGTTTTCAGATATTTTGGTTATCCCCCATGCGCTGGGGCAAGAGGTTCGCTTCGAATCTGGGGAAGGGCCAAAGCTTGATCCTATTCGATCACACGATGATTTTTCAAAATTAAAAAATGAAGATATCGACCAAACGCTCTCACCGATTTATCAGACCTTGCGAGAAGTTTCATCGAAACTTCAATCAGAAAAATTTGATGATACGGCTTTGATTGGCTTTGCAGGCAGCCCATGGACAGTCGCCTGTTATATGGTCGAAGGTGGCGGTAGTAAACAATTTAGTCATGTAAAAAACTGGGCGTATAATAATCCTGAAACTTTTCAAAAGCTGATTGATCGGGTGAGCGCAGCCACTATTCATTACCTCGATCAACAAATCTTAAACGGCGTAGAAATTATTCAGCTTTTCGATAGTTGGGTTGGAATTTTAGATCAAGAGAACTTTGATCGCTGGGTGATTGAACCGACAAAAGAAATTATCTCTGCGATTAAATCTAAACATCCTGAAATTTCCGTGATTGGTTTCCCGCGTGAGGCAGGGTCAAAAATGATCGACTATGTTCAGAAAACGGGCATCTCTGTTTTGGGGGTTGATTACGCTCAAAACCCCTCATGGGTTGCTCAAAATCTTCCTCACGAAATCCCTATTCAGGGAAATCTTGATCCGACCTATTTGCTTGATGGGGGAGCGGAGATGGAAAGGGCAGCTCAAAACTTACTCGAACAATTTCAAAGGCGGCCCTTTATTTTTAATCTTGGCCATGGTGTGATTAAAGAAACCAAACCTGAAAGCGTTGAAAAACTATGCCAAATTATTAGGGAGGCAAAATAAACTATGAGTGATTTTTTACTGACCTATTATTTCTGGATTCAATCCATTCACGTGATTGCGGCCATTGCTTGGATGGCGGGGCTACTATATTTACCGCGCTTATTTGTATATCACGCTCAAGAAGAAAAAGGCTCTGCGACATCTGAAACGTTTAAGACTATGGAATACAGGCTTTTAAAATTCATTATGAATCCTGCCATGATTGCCACTTGGGTTTTCGCAATCCTTATGATCGTGGCTAACCCTGACTTATTTTCTCAAGGCTGGATGCATGTAAAATTAACGGCCGTAATCTTGCTTTCTGGCGTTCATGGAATTTTTTCAAAATGGCGTAAACGCTTTCACGCCGATCAAAATCAAAAGCCAGCGAAATTTTATAAAATCTGGAATGAAGTCCCTACAGCTCTCATGATCATTATCGTGATCATGGCTATCGCCAAACCATTTTAGGTTATATGAGCACTAATAAGAGGGCATATTGTTTTATCTTCTGCCCTGTAACATCCGTTAACAATAGATATAACTTCCCAGGGTTTGACAGAAAATCCTCCAAATTGATGCATTGTTCCGCCCTCTAAAACACTGTTAACGGTATTAGTAAATGCCTCCTTTGAAACACTTGGGATATGAGCGGGTATATAAGACATAAGCTCTGGTGTTACTTCATCATAGCTCTTTAAAGGAGGCGTAATTTTTACAACATCGCCGCTATAATCTACAGCTGCAGAAGCTAAATTTGCAAAATCATACAGGCTACTAAATATCATTTGTATCTCATGATCTTGGTGACTTATTCTCGCTGAGCCAACGAAGATATCCTCGTAAAGATCTTCAGGTATATTGTGTAAGGCTTCAAACACCTTATCTCTATCTTCAATTGAATTGAAAACAAGTGTACCTACATGTCCTTCTTTGGTGTAAGAACACTCACCTGTTACAACTTTTGATCCATCTAATATATGATCCGCCATATCGCACAAAACTATGGCAGATAAATACGCCGCCCAATCCCACATAGTCTCGCAGTCAGGTAGGGGTTTTTTATCCTCAGAAGAAGAATTATTTTGCTTACCAAACTCTTCATTTATTTCGGTCATAAAACTTCCTTTAATGAAAATGTGCTGCTGCGTGCATAGGAACAGATTTATCAATAGCTCTCATACACGCATTCAAAAGATGAATAACATCTAAAGGTTTGACACTAAAACCATCAAATATTCCATAGGCAGTACTGTCTAGAAAATCATTAGAGGCTTTTATTATTCTCTTATGAGAATAGAAAGGTTGTGATACAGGAATTTCAGATAATAGCTCCTTATTAAACTCATCTATTGTTTTTATTGGTTGCTTAATGCGCATAGCATTTCTGTATTGATGAGCTATATTTATCGCCATTCTAGGAAAATCATAGAGGTCACTACTCCAGAAGATAACCCCACCTTCTTGGGCTCTGCTAATACTTAGGTTGCCTTTCGCCCCTTTTAGAAGTGTTTGTCCGCCTATTACTGATAATTTGTCAAAAAACGCCTTCTCATCTGTTTCGTTATCAAATTTGATACGAAAGACATGTTGATCACCCATCAGGCTATATTCTGTTTCTCTGGCTTTTTTATCTTTCAAGACTAGATCTGCAGCTTCGCAGAGCATGATACCAATTCTATACTTCGCCCAATCAGCGGGCGATTTAGGCTTTACCGCCTTATCATCTTCGGTCCTTGGGTGTATCTGGGTATTTCCCACTGTAACAGCATAACTCATAAGAATTATGTCTAATTATCTTTTGCCATATTTGCAAGGGGAATTTATGCTTCAGTTTATATAAAAATAAGGTCTTGACAGAAAAGCCCCAAATTCTTATATGTCTAATTATCTTTACTGAATTTCACGAAATCATTTGATGAAACAGGCCTTGGCCAGACGCTAAATTTAAGAAAAAGCGCAGAAATTCATAAATAAAGTAGGATCAATTTCCATTTTAACAAAATATTAGATAATTAAGATTTAAACTATAACCATAAGCTTATACAAAGCTTACAAAAACTCCCAAAAAACCGATTTACGAAAGATTTCCCTTAAAATTTAAGAGCATTTCATGAACTTACAGGAATTAAAATCACGCTCACCATCAGAATTGTTGGCTTTTGCTGAAGAATTAGAAATCGAAAATTCTTCAACAATGCGCAAGCAAGACATGATGTTTTCGATTTTGAAATCTTTGGCTGATCAGGGTGTACCTATCGCCGGTGGTGGGGTTTTAGAAGTTTTACAAGATGGCTTTGGATTCTTAAGATCGCCTGAAGAAAATTACCTTCCTGGGCCTGATGATATTTATGTCTCTCCATCCCAAGTGCGCCGTTTTGGATTGCGTACAGGGGATATAGTCGATGGGGAAATTAGAGCGCCAAAAGAGTCAGAGCGTTATTTTGCGCTTTTAAAAGTGAATACAATTAACGGTGAAGCGCCTGATAAAATTCGCCACCGCATTAATTTTGATAACTTAACGCCTCTCTATCCAGAGCGTAAAATTAATCTTGAGCTTGATGACAAGACAAAGAACGATAATACACAGCGTGTTATTGAATTGACCTCGCCTCTTGGATTTGGTCAGCGTGCCCTTCTTGTTGCGCCGCCTCGTACCGGTAAAACAGTGATGCTTCAGAATATTGCAAGCTCGATTGCAGCTAACCACCCAGATGCTTACTTACTTGTTCTTTTGATTGATGAACGTCCGGAAGAGGTGACCGACATGGCGCGCTCTGTTCGCGGTGAAGTGATTTCTTCAACATTTGATGAGCCAGCATCGCGTCACGTGCAGGTCGCCGAAATGGTTTTGGAAAAAGCCAAGCGCCTTGTTGAACATAAACGTGATGTTGTCATTTTGCTGGACTCGATTACACGTCTTGCGAGAGCTTACAACACCGTTGTGCCCTCTTCGGGTAAGGTTTTAACGGGTGGTGTCGATGCCAATGCGCTTCAACGCCCTAAACGTTTCTTCGGGGCCGCCCGTAACGTTGAGCAAGGCGGATCACTGACCATTATTGCCACGGCCTTGATTGATACAGGATCACGTATGGATGAAGTCATCTTCGAAGAATTTAAAGGAACCGGTAACTCTGAAATTGTTATGGATCGCAAGATTGCCGATAAGCGCGTCTTCCCAGCAATTGATATTCAAAAATCCGGAACCCGAAAAGAAGAGCTTCTGGTTGATAAAGATACTTTACAAAAAATGTGGGTGCTCCGCCGTATTCTCAATCCGATGGGTACAGTCGACGCCGTTGAATTCCTTCTTGGTAAAATGAAAGAGACCAAGAATAACGATGAATTCTTCAACGGTATGAACCAATAAAACGTCTATAAAAATCTCTCATTTCTAAAATTTGAAATAAATATCGTTTAAATTGCAAACGATATGAATTGTCATAATGTAACTTTCCGTGATCTAATAAATATATAAGAACGCAATTAAGACGTTCGTTTTATCGGCTGTAATGGGTTTACCCATCTAAAGCCAAAAAACAAGGTTAGGAACTATGGGTTATCAAACAAACAGACAAACTCTGCATATAAGAAATGCGCGCCGAATATTTCGTACGCGTCATAAGCTGTTTAAGCTCACACTCTCTATTGCCTTACTGTTCAGTTTCATCATCTCTATCCCCGCGCAAGCGATTGAAACTGTAAAAGCGTCTGCCATTATGCCGGAGGACATTGTAACAAGCAGACCTCTCTCCTTTACGCACAAAATTCCTCCTCGTGCCGACCAGACCGATCCTTGCCTTCCCCTCCTTGGATCCGTAAAAGCTGTTTCCTCATATTATGCTTTACCAGGTCGCGCAACAAACCGACAACAAGTCGGTCAAAAAGCTGCTGCTCCCGTTGCTTTAGGTCTCATCTTTGGAGTTCGTGTTGCCCTTGGCCCCAAAGAAGTGATTAGAGGTAGTAAGAGAGTGGAAATCGGACCAGAAATTCATGCAGTCAATAATGGCGGTACAAATTCTCGTGCCCTCGCAATTGCCGCCTACAGAAGCTGTAAGAATGACTATGCCTTAAAACAACAATAAGAAAGGGTAGCCGATCGAATAAGTAAAGCAGCAAATTTACGCATGAACTGAAGACATGCGTCCCTTGATCGCTCCCGTTCCTCTTTCCATGGACGGGAGCGATTAGGCATTTACAATATGAATTGCTTTGCAATTCCCTTCACTCTTATAACTAATTTTGCCAGATGAGGCCGAAAAGGGTCTACCCTTTGGAGGCAAAAGGCCGAAGGCCGTAAAAGATTTAGAGGGGTAGCCAGAATAATTTAACGTTAAATATTAGAACACTGAGTAGTGCTGTTATCATGAAGGCACCAAAAGCAATCCCAAAGCATGGCAAGATATCAATTCGAATGCGTTTCTTTTTTGATGATAATGAAGGATCGATCCTTGATATAAGACCCTTTATAAACTGCCCACATAATAAATAACACATGAGATAGCAAAGCCCGGCCCCGATGGGGATGAGTAAAATATCAGTAACAATTATGACAGGCTGGCCTAATCCGGTAGCGCTTCTTAATGGTCCAATGAAATAGAGTCCACATAAGGCTGCTGTAACGAGTCCACCGACACCATAAGCTGTCCAGCGCGCTGTACGTGTGGCATTATTTAAAGCCTTTTTCGTTAATCCAATCGTATCACGGATGTAAGTCTTTCCAGCTCCAAAAGGATATCGACGCATGAGACCTTGCATGGCTTTTTTGGCAGGCATTTGGCTTGTCAGCATGATCGCATCAGCAAAAAAGCGCACTCTGATCAAATCATTAAGATATTTTTGTGATTTTGCAGCAATTTGTGTGGCATTTTGAAGCTTATCGAATGGATTTCTTAATAAATGCTCTAAAATAGGCGGTAAGTAAACGAATTTTGCCTTATATCCGAATAAATCGGCTTTATAATCACGTTTTTTAATCCGAAATTGCATATTTATAAGTGGGAAACTTGTCTTATACTCAATTCCAAGAGCGCCATCATCTAGTTTAACAGGCTCAGCCTGCATTTTAATATGTTGTTTTTCGGCTAAGCGGGGCCCCTCTTTTTCGAGCATTTGAACGGCGGAAGGCGGCAATTCGGCGCGATCAATCTCAAAAGCTGTTTTAATCTGGATAGAGAGGTCAGCTAAATGTGTTTTAAAAGCTGCGCCATTACATCCCTGACATGTACGTGTGCCTGAGCCACTGCATTGGCGGCAGCTAATATGCCCTGTTCTTTGGCAGGTTGTGCATCCAGTGACGCGCCGTCCAAAGCAACGATTACATTGCTGCTCATTGCCTCCTGGTCCTTTCATTGTCCCTGTTGAGTTACAGTAATCGCAAGGCACTTGCCCACTGCCTTGACAATGATTGCACACTTCTTTTCGCTGACCCTGACAGCCTGAGCAAACAGTATTTCCAATGCCTTGGCAGCTATGGCATGGCTCTAATGTATAAAAGCTTTTGTGAAATTGCTCGATTTCAAAGGTTTCGCCTTGCAAACCAAAGCCTTTATCGGCGCGATCGAGAAGCTTTTTGGATAGAAATTTACGTGACTCATCATTTTTCATCACGCTTGCCGTCATATCATGAAGAATTTTTTGTAATTGTGACCGGTCCTCAATGTATTCACCGACCTGATGGCGACCATTTTTGGTTTTTTGCTCTAACACAGGCTCTATGTTTAATCTGGTGATGGGTTGACACTCAATAATCTTGCCCTTCGCCCCTGTGACAACAATTTCGGGGGCTTTTGCGCCATTACCTTTGCATACGGCTTTAATTTTTTTTATCGCCGTTTTCGGTAGCTCTTTAAGATCAAATTCGGTGTCTATCATTTATAATATGGTAATTACCAGTGAGTGTTGAATGCCATTTATTATTTTTTCTTTACGAAATAGAGAATATTATTTACACCTACATCTATGGAAAACGAAGCCCCATCTTCATCAGATACTATTTTTGCTCTCTCTAGTGCTTCTGGCAAAGCAGGCGTATCTATTATTCGCATATCTGGCCCAAAAGCATGGGATACCCTAAAGATTTTCAATTCAAAAGTAAAATACGATTGTGCGCGAGAGGCAAAATTTTTAAAGCTCTATCACCCTAAGACGGGCGATGTCGTTGACGAGGTCGTTTTCGTTGGATTTAAAGGCCCACACAGCTTTACAGGCGAAGATGTGATTGAGCTATATTGTCATGGCTCGCTTGCCGTTATTGAAGAAATATATGAAGTCCTAAGCGGATTAGATGGGCTTAGAATTGCTGAACATGGCGAATTTACACGCCGAGCTTTTGAGAATGAGAAACTTGATTTAACAGAAGCTGAGGCAATTGCCGATTTAATTGACGCAGAGACAAAAGCTCAAAAGGACCAGGCTCTTGCTCAAATGGGCGGATCATTATCTCGTCTATATAATGGGTGGACTGAAGATTTGGCAAAAATTTTGGCATATGCGGAGGCCGTGATTGATTTCCCGGATGAAGAAGTGCCTGATGATGAAATTCAAAAGATTTATCCTGATTTAGAGGCTTTAGCCGTTCAAATAAAAGAGCATCTAGATGATGATCGGCGGGGCGAGCGGTTACGTGAAGGCATTAAAATTGCCGTTATAGGAGCGCCAAATGCCGGTAAATCTACTTTTATTAATGCGTTAGCCAACCGCGATGTGGCTATAGTCTCTGATATGGCTGGAACAACGCGCGATATTATTGAGGTTCATTTGAATTTAGGGGGCTATCCCGTAATTATTGCAGATACAGCAGGTTTACGCCCTGAATTGATTGGCAAGGAAGGGCATGATGCGATTGAAAGCGAAGGAATTAGGCGCGCTTTAGAGTATGCTGAGAACGCAGATCTTAAAATTTTAATGTTTGATGGCTCTCAAGATAGCCTACATCAATCTACAATAGATCTTATTGATAAAAATTCTATTGTTTTAATTAACAAAACCGATATCAATAAAAATAATAACGCTCTCTATAAAAATTTACATAAAATACATACGGACTATTTTGAAATTTCTGCTCAGACAGGCGAAGGTCTATCTGCGATGTTGGAAAAGCTGACGGGTCAGATTAGCAATATGTTAAATATTTCAAGGGAGTCGGCAACTATTACGCGCGCTCGTTACAGAAGCAATCTGGAAAATACTTATGAAAATATACAAATCGCATTACAACAATCCCAGCCAGAGTTATTCTCACAAGAGCTTAGATTTGCCATAAATTCTCTTGGAAGGATTACAGGCCGTATAGACGCAGAAGATCTCTTGGATATTATTTTTAAAGATTTCTGTATTGGGAAATAATCCCAAATAACACCCCTACAATACAAAAGTTATCCACAGTGTTTCACGTGAAACACTATTGATAAGTTAATGACGATTTTTGATGAAATTTACCTCTAACTTATGTATAAAGCGCCCTAGAAGGTAAAAATGAACACTAAAAACCGTATATATGATGTGATTGTGATTGGCGGCGGCCACGCGGGATGTGAAGCCGCAGCGGCATCTGCGCGTATGGGCGCTGATACAATGCTGGTCACTCATAAACTTGAAACAATCGGCGTCATGTCTTGTAATCCTGCCATTGGTGGATTGGGTAAAGGGCATTTGGTTCGGGAAATTGATGCGCTTGACGGTCTCATGGGGAAAATAATTGATCAGGCCGGAATCCAATTTAGAATGCTGAATGCATCAAAGGGGCCAGCTGTTCGCGGGCCACGCGCTCAAGCCGATAGGAAGTTATACCGCGAGTCGATGCAGGCGGCATTAAAATCTCAAGATAATCTCACATTATATGAAGGCGAAGTTGAGAATTTCAAAATTGAAAATGATGCTGTTAAAGGCATTATTCTCAGTGGTGGTACAGTTATTTCATGCGAAACAGTAATTCTCACAACAGGCACATTTTTGGGTGGAAAAATCCACCGCGGCCTCGATATTACACCTGCGGGTAGAGTAGGGGAAAAGCCTGCGAATGCTCTATCAAAAACTCTTAAATCTTATGGTTTTCCTTTGGCCCGTTTGAAAACAGGAACGCCCGCACGTTTAAGCGCAAAAACGATCAATTGGGATGTTTTGGAGCGTCAAAACCCAGATAAGTGTCCTATCCCATTCTCATATATGAATGATAAAATTACAGTTCCGCAAATTGATTGCCACATTACGTATACAAATGAAAAAACCCATCAGGTCATTCGCGATAATTTGGATAAAGCGCCTATGTATTCTGGCCAGATTGATGGGACGGGGCCGCGATATTGCCCATCGATTGAAGATAAAATTGTTCGATTTGCCCATAAAGATCGTCATCAAATTTTCCTTGAGCCAGAAGGGCTAGATGACGATACGGTTTACCCGAACGGAATTTCAAACGCCCTGCCTATAGATGTTCAGGCGGAATTTTTGAAAACCATTCCAGGGCTAGAAAATGTTGAAGTTAAAGAATGGGCTTATGCCATTGAATACGATTTTTGTGATCCCCGTGATTTGAAAAATACGCTAGAGAGCAAGCGAATTTCAAATCTCTACCTTGCGGGTCAAATTAATGGAACAACAGGATATGAAGAGGCTGCCGCTCAAGGGTTAATGGCTGGGATTAATGCGGCTTTACGATCAGAGGGGCAAGAAAAGGATTTCACTCTCGACCGCGCGGAAGCTTATATAGGTGTTTTAATTGATGATCTTGTTTCACGTGGAACACAAGAACCATATCGTATGTTCACAAGCCGCGCTGAATATAGATTACTTCTACGCTCTGATAATGCAGATCAGCGTTTGACCGAAAAAGGGTTGGAAATTGGCTGCGTCGGATCATCTCGCGCAACGCACTGGAATCAAAAGAAAAAAGCTTTATCAGAAGCTGAAAATATACTGAAAACAGCAAAAATTTCACCGCATCTCATTGAAAAATATGATGTGAAAATTAATAAAGATGGCCGTATTCGCAATGCTTATGAATTGCTGAATTATCCAGAAATGACCGTTGAGCGTTTGCAGGTGATTTGGCCAGAGCTAAAAAATATCGATCCCAGAATTATGGATCAGATTAAAACGGATGCGCTTTATTCTGGATATACAAAACGCCAGCAAGCTGAAATTGAAAGCTTTCGTAAAGACGAAAAATTATTGCTCCCAGAAACAATTGATTATTCAACTATTGGCGGGCTTTCAAATGAGGTTGTTCAAAAGTTAGAGACAGCGCGCCCGCAAACTTTAGGCGCGGCCTCAAGAATCCCGGGCGTTACGCCGGCGGCGGTGATTGCGCTGATGCGCCACGTCAAAAAACGCGCTGCTTAGTTTGTTTTAAATCTTTTTGAATACGTTTCAGCGTTCCTAAAATATTAATAATATTCTTCGTCACTTGCGCCTTTTCAAAAAAAATTATACCAAACTAAGAATATAAAATTTCTGGTTTTATTTTTAAATTTTGCTGGATCATTAGTCTTAAGGTTTAATTTCATGGAAATCCAAAACGAGCAAAAAGAAAAGTTAGAGGCATATCAAAAGCTGCTTCACAAATGGCAGGACAAGATTAATCTTGTGAGCTCAAAAACATTAGGTGAAAGCTGGAAAAGGCATTTTGAGGATTCTATACAAATCCAAGATTATGTTCCTCTAAATTCAAAAGTGGGGCTGGATTTAGGCTCTGGCGCAGGCTTTCCAGGCATGGTTCTGGCTATTTTGAACCCTAATATTCAAATGAACTTAGTTGAGTCAGATCACAAGAAGTGCGTATTTATCCACAGTGTTTCACGTGAAACACTCACAGATGTGAATGTTATCAATGAAAGAATAGAAGCGGTAGATGTAGATATTATCCCCGATTTTATAACCGCGCGAGCATTAGCACCTCTGGATAAGTTATTTAATTATTGTGAAAAATGGATTTTAGCTAATCCAAAAGTTAGATTTATTTTTCCAAAAGGGCGTAATTTTGAATCTGAATTAGAAATTTTACAAAATGACTGGACGTACGATTTATCCATTCATCCCAGCAAAATCGAAGATGACAGCCATATTTTGCTTTTCTCTCATATATCTAGATTGTGAATAGAGCGCGCTAAATATTTGAGAAAAACTTGATTTTTTGAGTTTAAGGTGCAATTTATAAGTAATCCAAAACAGAAAGATATGAATTGACATATTCATCCAGCCAGAAGCGTATTCCTAGGATTTTATCCGTCGCCAACCAAAAAGGCGGTGTTGGGAAAACAACGACATCGGTGAATTTGGCGACTGCATTATGTGCAATCGGTAAAAAAGTCATGTTGGTTGATTTGGATCCGCAAGGAAATGCGAGCACCGGCCTTGGTATTCAAAGATCATCTTTAAGAACCAGCACCTATGACATCTTATTTGAAGATGCAAGCGTTGAAGAAACTGTAAAGCGCACTCGTGTTCCGGGCCTAGATGTTTTGCCATCATCCATTCATTTATCTGGCGCAGAAATAGAGTTGGTAAGTACCACGCGAAGAGAGTTCAGATTACAAGAAGCTTTCCGCAAGCCTATGGATTATGATTATGTGATCATTGATTGCCCGCCCTCTTTAAGTTTGCTCACTTTAAACGCCCTTGTTGCGTCTGATTCAATTGTTGTTCCGCTTCAATGCGAATTTTATGCGCTAGAAGGATTAAGCCATCTTGTAAAAACAATTGAGCGTGTTCAGAAAACATTTAATCCGCGCCTTGATATTCATGGCGTTGTTTTAACAATGTTTGATCGTAGAAATAATTTATCAGATATGGTTGCTCAAGATGTTCGCAAATATTTTGGTGACAAAGTCTATAAGACTGTTATCCCAAGGAATGTAAGGCTTTCAGAGGCGCCGTCTTATGGCCTTCCGGCTATTATTTATGATATGAAATGCCCCGGTGCAAAAGCCTATATCGACTTAGCCAAGGAAATCATTAAACGTGAAAAAAAATTAACTGGCAGTAACCAACAATTTGATGAAACACCTAAATTATCAAACGACGCTGCATAATTAAAATGGCTGAAAATTTAAAAGATAATATTGAAGCTGAAGAGCTTGAAAAAAGTCCAAAACAAAGGGGGCTAGGGCGCGGCCTTGACGCTTTGTTTGGAGATGAAGAAAATGAATATAAAGCTGAGCTTGCCCAAACAGAAGAGATTAAGACATCGCGCCGGGTGATTGGTATTGAGCAGATCGTTGCCAACGAAGATCAGCCTCGCCGGCATTTTGATGAAGATGCGTTAAAAGAGTTAGCTCAATCGATTGAAACTTATGGGCTATTGCAGCCTATATTAGTTCGCCCCTCCCCGCAAAATTCTGAGCAATACCAAATTGTGGCCGGGGAACGTAGATGGAGAGCAGCTCAGAAGGCCCAGCTTCATGAAATTCCGGTTATTATTAAAGAGCTGACCGATGAAGAAACTTATCAGATCGCACTTGTTGAGAACTTACAAAGACGTGATCTCAACCCCATCGAAGAAGCTTTGGGTTATCAAAAATTGATTGTTGAATTTGATTACTTGCCAGAAGCCGTTGGGAAATTATTAGGGCGAAGCCGCTCTCATGTTGCCAATATGATTAGGCTTTTGGAATTACCCGAGTCTGTTCAGGTTATGCTAGAAGTCGGTGATATTTCAATGGGCCATGCGCGCGCGTTACTTAATTCCGATGAGCCAGAAACCGTTGCCCTTTATGTAATTGAAAAAGGCCTATCGGTTCGTGATACTGAAAAATTAGCGGCGCAATTAGATGGCCGCGATGTTGCACAAAAAATTGAACCTTCAAAAGCGAGACGCCGAACAGGGTTTGCCGATAAAGATGCAGACACTCTGGCGTTAGAAAAAGAAGTGTCCGATCAAATCGGAATGCATGTCTCCATTGATATGAAGAATGACCATAAAGGCCGCATGCAGATTGAGTTTGAAAGCCTTGATCAGCTTGATGATGTTCTTCAGCGTTTGGCCCAAACCCCTAAGTACTAGGGGTTAGTTTCATAAAGCTAAGAAACTTGCTTTTCATATTTTCGTTGAGAACAATCAGATTAGCAGCGAATAAAATCATATTTAGAAACGTATATATATAAGCCTCATTATATAGGGAATATCCTGTCCAGAGCATTAACGAAATAATGTAAAAGAAGAAAATATTATTTTTCTTTTCAAAAGCTTCTGCATAACAATTTACTATAAATGCAAACATAGGTAGAAAGTCAGAGTTATTTTCGGCTAAAAAAACTGTTCCCATAATTGCAAAAAAGCAAGAAGTACCTAGTCTAATTATTCGACTTTTATGCGTGTTATCAAAAAGCTTTATCTGCATAATAGTATTTAAAATTGCTATTAAACAAATAAATCCTCCTGTTAAAGAAACATGAAAAATAAAAAATAACCCGTAAAATAGAGACGAAACGATTGATAAGCGAAGTATGTCGTCGCGCGTATCTTTAAAATACATCGCAATTGCAGCTAAAAACCCCACAATCATAAAGATATGTGCAACCATAATGTAATATTATGGTTAAGAGATTGATATTTGATTAATGTCTAATCATTGTAATGGCGAGAATAGCTTGGGAACAGAGCGTTTGAACGGGTGTACCTGTTTGTTTTGTTTGGGTTTCTAGCTCCGTTAATTTTTGTAAGATGAGTTCTAATTTTGGGGACGACCATTTTTGTACTTGCCCTTTGAACGCACTTTCAACTTTAAAGAAAATCGGCGGCGATAATAATTTCACGGCTTGGTCGATGGATTGACCAGAACTCATCAAAGCGCGTGTATAATGAAGCCGTCTAAAATGATTTTGTAGTGATCGCAAAATGGCAATATCGGCAACGCCCTCGGCAATCAATTTATTGTAAGCATTGATGGCTTTTTCACTTTGACTTGCGCCGACAGCGTAAATCAGCATTTCTAAATCAACTTCACCAATTGCACCGACACATTTTTCTACATGCTCTAACGTAATATTTTTTTCATCGCCCATATAGAGAATGAGTTTCTCAAGCTCGTTACGAATACGAGAGCGATCACCCGCAATATTAGCTGTTAAAAATTGCGCGGCATCGCTATTAATGAAATACCCCTGGTTGGATAATGTTTCGCGGATGAGCGTATTCACCCCGCGTTCATCCTCAACATAACAAGGGATCGCCGCCGCATTTTTGGCTTTTTCAGTGAGCTGGCGTAAAGATGAACGGGTTGTCAGCTCCCCAGCCTCTAAAAGAACGAGATTATTGGGTGAGGGGTCTTCTAAATACTCTTTTAAGAGAGGAGTGAGCTTATCAGCGGCATTTTCAACTTTAATCAGGCGCGCACCGCCCATCATAGACATAGCTTTGGCTTCATCTTGAAGGCGGGCAGGATCATCGCTGAGAATTTCAGCTGATAATGTGACAACATTGAACGGATCATCCAAATCTTCGACAATTGTTTTGCCGATCATTTGCGAACGCTCTTTCATTAACCCATTATCCGGTCCGTAAATTAAAATAACACGCGCGGCTGGATCTGGGTTTTTTAAAAAGGGTTCAATCTGTTTCCACGTTAATTTCATTTTATACGGTCTTCGGCCTGTTTGCCTCCACCTCGTAAACTCGGCGCGGCCTCATAAATTTTAAATATTTATTGATTACACTTCGCGCCTCGTGCCTTGTCAACAGACAAAGCAAAGCCTCTTCAGTTTGGCCTACAATAAGTTTTTTAGGTTAGTTCTTTGTCCCAAACATCCATGGCGCGGCGTACGTGTGGAATGTTAATCGATCCCCCGACGAGCATTCCGATGGACACAGCTTCGGCAAGTTCTTCTGAAGTGACACCTGCTTTATGACACTCAATGAGGTGATATAGAATGCAATCATCACAGCGCAAAACTAAAGAGGCTACAAAGCCTAGCAGCTCTTTTGATTTTTTATCAAGCGCGCCGGCTTCATACGTTTTTCCGTCTAAACCGAAGAAGGTTTTTTGTGATCGGTTCGCATATTTTGCCAAAACCTCGTTATAATCGGCTCTTTCTTTTTGAAATGTTTCAATTTTTGACATTGTTTTCTCCTTTTTGTCGTTTTTTGAATAAAATATTAGTGCGTTTAAGCAGGTATCCGCTCTAATTGCCTGTAAAATAGGCTTTCTTTTGCAATTTTTTCGTGATTATCCCGAAATGTTTCACAGCCCCAGCGTGAGGGATAGCTGTAGGGGCCCGCATAAAATAAACCGGGTGCAATTTGTTGCCCAGCGCCTATGACGCCGAGCTGAATATTGTCCCATTTTATATGGCCCTGCTCGTCTAATGATCGAATTAAGGGAGAGCGTACGTGTCCTGTGGTGGGATTTTTTAAGGTTCTAGCACAGCCAGCCGCATTAAAAACGGCGTCACATTTCACAGCCCCACCACTATCAAGCTGAATCTCAAATCCATCGCGAATCTCAATAATGTGATCGGCAGAGATTGATGAGGCGCGATGCTGAAATTGTCCGCGTTCTATTGAATCTTTCAAAAGCCTAAAACGTTGAGGTGATGTTGGGTTGGCATACCAGGCTTTAATAATCTCTTTCTGCTGATCCCAGATTTTTAGGTTAGGATGATCTAGAGTACGCAATTCAGAATTGCTAAAATAGGCACCAAGAACATGGCCCGGACCATAGCCTGCATTTTGCGCGATGCTAATTTCTTCTTCCCAAAGTGCATTTAAGTCTTCAAAAGTCTGCGCCTTTAAAATCGCCTCTTTTGTAAAAACTTGGAGCGTATAAGGCGCACGTCCTGAATCATCACGGTAAATTTCGGGTTTGAATTCCCATGGTAAAATTCCGCGCCGCGAAATTGTAATGATCGATCCGGTATAGCCGTAATGCTGTAGCTCGGCAAAGCGATCAACCATTGTCTGCCCGCTACCGATAATGGCGATTACGCCGTGAGTGTTAGGGACAGATTGAAAGGCAGTACGGTTAAGATGACTATCAAAATACAGCGGATGCCCTCTCAACCCAGATAGATATTCATTTTGATAATGGCCATCGGCAACGACTACCTTATCAGCTGTAATGTCTTGTTGCCCCGCACGAATATGCCAAAGATTATCCGCACCGAAAGACGCATCATCTGCATACCCCTGTATGACTTCAATCTCTGCAGGGAAATGGTCTTGCCCCGTTTGCGCAACTGCATTTTGAAAAACATCTTGTAAATACTCGCCATAAATACGGCGCGGTTGAAAGCTATTGTCTAAATTGTTGCTAAACTTTGTATTGAGCCAGCGAGAGAAATCATTGGGCTCTTCTGGAAAAGGTGACATTGCATAAGCAGGCTGGTTGAGTAGTGCGATATCATCAGGGCTATAGAATTGATAAGGCCCGCCGCATCCCGGTTTGTCTTGCGGATCGATAACGGTAATTTTTGAGACAGGAAAATCCAGTGGACATCCAGCTTCTTGCCATTCTTTTTGAATGATCCGAATATGATGGGCAACGATTGATGTGCCGGATAATCCAGCTCCAACAATAGCAATGTGGTTTTGATGAGGGATATGGGTCAACGTACTCTCCTTTTTTCTATAGCCGTTTTTATTGAGGCCATAGCGGTTCGTACGCCATGTTGCTCTTTAGCGTTTTTTACGTGGTGCAAGCTGCCTTATCATCAAATCCCACGAACCATCAACCGAATGAAAGCGATGGTTATTATTATAATTTCTATTATGCGCTCAGTGCTAAATTACCAGAACCAGGCGCGACTACTCTTTCTTGATATCGACTTTGTTTTCTTTCACTTACCGCCTTCAGCCAATTTTGTCCTAAAACTTTCGCCGTACCTTCCCATGAGGAAGGAAGAATGTTGCTGCGGCTAGCCACATCATTTTGAAAAATATTTTCAGGGACGCGTAAATGAGGTGTTCCAGCCTCTAAATCTCTAAAATATTCCTCTGGTAAAGAATGCTTATTATATTCAGGATGACCCGTTAGATAAAGCACATCACCTTGAGTGTCTGTTACAATTGCTGTTCCTGTTTCTGGACTTTTTGCAAGAACGATAAGGTTAGGATTGCTTTCAATACCATCATCTGAAGAGCGGCCATAACGCGATACGGGCATTGTAACATGACCATCTAATCCCTTCATTAGAGGATGATGAGGCGCAGTCACTTTTTGCGCAAAAGCACCAGAAATTTTATCTGTCATATCGCAGTCTTTTTGAATGCCGTGATAATGATGAAGAGCAGCATGTGATCCCCAGCAGCTTGCGAGCATTGGAATTTTTCTCTCTTTCACATGATCTAAAACCGGAACAACTTCATGCCAAAAATCAATTTCTTCAAAAGAAATTTCTTCTTTTCCAAAGCCCGTTAAAATTACACCATCTAAATTACGATCTTGTAATATAAAAAGAGAGTTTAGGTGCGCGCGCAAACGCTGTTTTTCAGGGGTTGATGTATATAATTCTGCGCTTGGCCCAAAATCAATGATCTCAATATCTGGTGCATTTTGGCCTGCAAACAAAGTGCCAAAGTCACCGATAGGATCCACGGGTTTCGGCATTAAGTTTATAACGCCAATACGCAATGGCGGCGCCCCGAATACCGCCTCAGATTTTTCAACTTGAATTCCGTTATCTAGCAGCCTTTGTGCGGCTGGGTGATTTTCTTCTAAATATATAACACTCATTTTCACACACTCTTCAATTAAAAAAACGACAAATAACGTGCACCTGCGGCCTCTAAACTTTTAGAAACATTTGCTGTACGTTTGCCATTTACCGTTATGAATTCTTCTCCATTTTCATCTTCTTCTCGAAATACTTTTATGCCTTTTTCAGGGATAGAGGCTGCTTCAAACATTTGATTAAAAAAGAAACCTGGCGGTAAATTTGTTCCAATCACTGTTGGCTCGACACTATGCTTATCTATGTAAGCGTAGCGTTGAGGTGTTGTAGTTCTTTCAACAATAACGCCTTGTTGAAAATTAATCTCTATCACCTCGGGCATAAAATTATCCTAAAGCTCTGCGGCTTCTAATATCGTGGCCTAAACCTCTTGCTGCAACTAAAGCATTTCCTACAACTGTTTTTGGACAGTGGCTATTATCGGCGCGGTTGAAAAGACGCTGTAGGGTTTTTTTGGTACTTGCGATATTGCCTATATTTATTCCTTTAACATCCTTTAGAAAAACTTCTGGGTAAGACCCAATTAGCTTTCCTTTGGCAGTTGCCTGAAAAGATACTTGTTTGGAATCATATTCAATTGTTACGCTCATTACTCTTCTCCTTATAAAAGGTTTGTTACACACACTCTGTCGGAGAAGGAGGAGATTTGTTTATGCCAAAAGATGTCGGGCATAAAAAAAGCGTCTCGAGCTCCGCCAGGTTCCTAATTTTTTAGGGACCATAGCGGTTCGTACGCTATAGCGCTCTTTAGCCTTTTTAACGCGGTGCAAGCTGCCCCTGATCAAAATCCGCGATAAATTACCGTATGAAAGTAACTTACAAATTACGTATAACGGATTTCGGAAAAGAAAATCAAGAGTTTTTTCTTATTTTTATGCAACACGTTTGTGTTGCGATTTGCCTCAGGCGTGTAAACACGCTACGGCCTCATTAATCAAAGTCTTAAAAAAAACTAAACTAACTTCTGTTTAAGTACAGGACAATCTGGCTTTCAATTTGTCGGGCGAGGTCATTCAGGGCAGATTCACGTGCGCTTTGTTCTGTCACAATATTTGTGAATTCACTTTCAAGAACGTTATAGGATGTGTTGGCTGTTAAAGATCGGTTTAAAATTTCTTCATTACTCGCGCGATCAACAAGAACCATATTAATCATGAGGCGTAACTGGCGTCTTGTTGCGGCGTCTTCTAATGTCACGTCAAAATCAAAGATTTGTTCTTGGATGGGCCTTATTTGTAATAAATAGCGCGGCGTGCTCGGATATCCCGTTTCATAAAAGCGATCAATCAGGGCATTGCGTAAAAATTGGCCTTCACGATCGGGAATAATGCCAATTTCAATAGAATCCAACTTTTGAGCAATAATAGGGGATGGCCCGCTATTTTGGCCGTATTGCGGCTGAAACCCACAGGAAGCAAGGGCAAAGACGGCTAAAACTGACCATAATTTAATTGACATAATCAATATATTTCTATAATTTGTGTTCACTGATCTTTTTCTTATATAAAAGAGTATTCAGTATTTGAGTCAATATGTCTTTAAAGAGTGTGTGTATCAATGGCAAGACAGCGTCGAAAATCTAAATCATCTGGTGGGGGAAGTGGCTGGCTTGCTGGTGGATTATTCGTTATCGCCGGTGGGATACTAGCCGTCATTAACGGTAATAATGAAGAGGACGTTACACCGACCACACCAGATTTTCCCAATGCTAATATTATTGTCGATGAGTTTCAAGCACGAGGTGATGTCAACCTTATCATAAGAGATCCGTTTTTTGTTGAGTATACAAGATTTAAACCAAGAGATAACAGAGAAGATAATCCTTTTGCTACAAGAAGAAGTTCAGTAACTTTAAGCGATGCCAGATTTGATCCTATCGGAAGAATGCTCATAGATTTTCCTGATGGCTCTAGCAGGGGGATTTGCACGGTAGCTGCTGTGAACAGAGTGCATCACGATACAACTGAGCCGGGAGTTTTAGTAGATACAGCAGCGCATTGTATTTTAAATGAAAATTATCAAATAAGAGAAAATATAAGAGTAGCCTTTAATTATGTAACAAATGACGGTCTTATTGGTCGCGTGGTTTTAGGACATCCGCAAATATGGTTTGATAGTGATTATACTCAAGAAGTACACGCTAGACAGTCAGGTAGCCCTCATGATAAAGCGCTATTATTTTTCCCAGGTGTTGAATTACCAGAAGAAATAAGAGTAATCGATGCAAATATTGATAACAACTTAAGACAATTAGCAGCTATGCAAAGTAATGCAATATTAGCCGGTTATGGTTCGGATTTATTTGGAATGAATAGGTCAGATTGCCGTATTAATTCAGTTCAAAATGTATCTTTAATTGATACAAATTGTAGCGCATTCTTCGGAAATAGTGGCGGGCCATTATTACTTGAAGATAGGAATGGCAATTTGGAGACGCTAGGTGTTACTTCAGCTGCTCATGTATGGGGTGGTCGATATACAAATTTTGCAGCTTTCACTCGTCAAGATTTCGAAGACAGCATGCCTGCGTTCTTCCAAGCGCCAACATGTGCAACTGTCACGTTGGACAGAGATATTGGGCGCTCCGCTGTTCGCGCGCAGCCAGATGTAAGTGGAACTATTATTGCCGCTGTAGAATTTGGTGACGTTGCCCGCATCGACCCACATTTTGATGACTCTGATGAGTGGGTTGAATTGCGTGATGGCGGTTTTGTCTCAGCCACCCATGTGGAATTAGGACGCTGCCCGCCTTAAAATTTTAAGCTACAACTAAATTCACAATTCGCCCTGGCACAACAATCACTTTTTTAATATTTTTGCCATCGATTGCTTTTTGAATCGCTGGGTCATTCACTGCCATAGTTTCGATTTCTTCTTTTGATGCGTCTGCGGCATGCAAAATAGTGGCGCGTACTTTACCATTCACCTGAACGCCAATCGTGACGCTTTCGGCTGCAAGTAAGGCTTCGTCATAGGAAGGCCAGCTTTCGTCGGTGAGCAATGTATCATGCCCCAAAGATTGCCATAGCTCTTCTGCCAAGTGCGGCATCATCGGATTGAAGAGTTTAATTAAGGCTTCATATCCTTCACGCAAGGCCCATTGATCGCCCGCATCTTTTGCTTCAAATGAAGACAGCGCATTGGATAATTCACGAATGCGGGCTACGGCCTTATTCATATGAAAGGCTTCGATATCTTCGGCGACACCTTTTATGGCTTTATGAGTATGAGAGCGTAAGTCTTTAGCTTTTTCAGAAAACTCGATTGGTTGTTTACTGCCAACTGCGCATAAATTATCTTTGGCTTCCTCGGTAATGCGGTAAAGTTTATTCGCAAAGCGCCATGCGCCTTCAATACCAGCATCTGTCCATTCCAGATCACGATCCGGCGGCGAGTCTGAGAGAATAAATAGACGCGCGGCATCCGCGCCATATGTATCAATAATATCTTGCGGATCGACAACGTTCTTTTTCGATTTTGACATCTTGGTCACAGCGCCTGCCGTAACATCATCGCCGCCTTCAATGGTTTGCCATTTGCCGTCTTTTTGCATGACTTGGTTGGGGAATAGCCAGTTGCCGTCTTTATCAGCAAATGTTTGGTGAGTTACCATGCCTTGGGTAAAAAGACCTGCAAAAGGCTCATCAGGAACGGCGTAACCACAATCCCGCAAGGCGCGCATGAAAAAGCGGCTATATAATAAGTGAAGAACCGCATGTTCAACCCCGCCAATATATTGATCAACAGCCATCCAATATTGTGAGGCTTCGTCACTAAAGCCACGGGTCTTATTATTTGGATCTAAATAGCGCAAGAAATACCAGCTACTTTCAAAAAACGTGTCGCATGTGTCTGTCTCACGAATGGCAGGTTCACCCGTTTCAGGGCAGGTTGTATATTTCCATGTCGGGTGACGATCAAGCGGATTACCCGGCGCGTCATAATCAATATCTTCGGGAAGCTCGACAGGAAGCTGGTCTTCAGGAACGGGAATGCAGGCCCCGTCGCTTTCGCGGTAAACAAAGGGTACGGGACATCCCCAGTAACGCTGGCGCGAAACACCCCAATCACGCAAACGAAAGATGGTTTTTACTTCGCCGATATTCATCTCAATCATTTTTTCTTCAACGGCTTTTTTAGCGTCTTCAACGTTCATTCCGTCAATGAAATATGAATTGATTAATGTCCCATCGCCGCTGTAAGCTTCTTTTTGATTGGCAAAAAATTCTTCGCTTTCCCCTTCTGGTAAAATGACAGGCGGAATATCCAAATTATATTTTGTTGCAAATTCAAAATCGCGCTGATCGTGTGCAGGCACGCCCATAACCGCGCCTGTTCCGTAGCCCATCAAAACATAGTTGGCGATTAAAACGGGGACTTCGACATCAGGGTTCAAAGGGTTGATCGCTTTGTAGCCCGTATCAAACCCAATTTTCTCTGCTTTTTCAATCGCTTCTTCAGATGTCCCTGTCGATTGACAAGATTGGATAAAATCGTCATAGCCATCTTTATCGCTGGCAAGTTTTTCAGATAAAGGATGGTCGGCCGCCAAAACGATAAAGCTGACACCAAAAATTGTGTCATGACGTGTTGTGTATACATCTACTGTTTCTTCAGTGTCTTTAATATCAAATGAAAGCTGTACGCCTTTTGATTTTCCAATCCAGTTTTCCTGCATGATACGGACTTTATCAGGCCAGCGATCAAGTGTTTTGATGCCTTCCAATAACTCATCAGCATATTCGGTAATTTTGAAAAACCATTGATGAAGTTTGCGGCGTTCTACAGGCGCGCCAGAGCGCCAGCCTTTTCCATCGACGACTTGTTCATTGGCCAAAACCGTATCTTCAACTGGATCCCAGTTCACAACAGATTCTTTGCGGTAAGCGAGGCCCTTTTTATAGAAATCGATGAACATTTTTTGCTCATGCTTGTAATAGTCAGGATCGCATGTGGCGACTTCGCGGCTCCAATCAATGGCGAGGCCCATGGATAAAAGCTGTTCTTTCATCTGGGCTATATTTTCATATGTCCAGTCTTTTGGAAGTGTGTTGTTTTGCATTGCGGCATTTTCCGCTGGTAGGCCGAGCGCATCCCACCCCATAGGGTTTAGGACATTATATCCGCAGGCTTTACGGTAGCGTGCCACAACATCAGAGAGCGAGTAATTGCGCACATGGCCCACATGAATTCTGCCTGACGGGTAGGGCAGCATGGCGAGGACATAGAATTTCTCTTTGTCCTTATCTTCTGTAACTTCGAAACATTTTTTCTCAGCCCAGATTTTTTGCCATTTTTCTTCAGTGCTTTTTATATTATAGCGCTCAGTAGTGCTCATTTTTGCCTCATTAATCTTTGAATGTACTTTTTAACCACGAAGTCACTGAGTTTCAAAGATTATTTTATTGACATAATTAGTGGGATGGTGTTTATAACTATAGGTAAATTAAAGGAGTGCATAATGGCATTAACTGACGGGCAAAGAAAAAGAACATTTGAAGCGGCTATGACAGAACCAACAAGCGAATCTCTTGCTGATGGTCTATGTGGGTTGAATTTTTTTGGTGGTGGAGTCCATATGCCGCCCGAAGAAGATGCGTCTCAAGGTGAATCTACTCCTTCGGCTCAAAAGCCTAAAGATTCAGGCGGCACGTTTGGGGATATGATTCCTTAAAACTACCCTTCGCTTGCAGCCACGCGCAGTTGACGGGCACGACTTAAAATAGCATCTTCCAGTTTTGTGGCTGTATCATCAGCAACAGTGGAGGCTTTCCAGCTAGAGCCTGATTTTTTCTCACGGAAGACTTTGACATCAACGCCTGTTGAAACTAACTGGCGATCTAATATAAAGACATTCACTTTATACCGCTCATTAGGCGTTTCAGGATCGGAATACCAATCTGTAATAATGACCCCGCCAAACGGGTCTGCGCTGGCCAGTGGCATGAAAGATACAGTATCAAGGGCGGCGCGCCATAAAAAGCTGTTGACGCCAATGCCGGTTGACCCGTCATCAGCACGCTCATTTTTCTGACCGCCAAAGATACCAAGCCCATCTCTACCGAAGATACTCTCTCTTTCCCCATAGATATCGTCATCAGTGGTTGTTCTATCCAAACCTGTTGGGAATTTTTGTTCCCCTTTTGGAAGACTGTCACAAGCAACAAGTCCTGTTACAGCAATGATTGAAAGAATAAATGGAAAAATGAATTTTATTTTCATAATTAAACCCTTAAAAAATTACATATATATGTAACATTTATTTTTTATACGCAAAACATTGTTTTGCGTTTTTCCCTCAGGCGCGCAAGCGCGCTACGGGCACGTTAATAAGCATCTGTCAGTGTGGGCCGTGTCGAGTTTACGAGACGGAGGCTTATAAATCACAAAGTGATTTAAACATGTTGCAAAAATGTCACAGTGTTCAGAAAAAATGTTGTATTTTTGCAAAATCGCATTGATGAAGTGAGCAAATACCCTCTAAATATGATTGTACTTTAGGTTCTCTAAAGTATTTCTTCTTATGTAAGCGGTTCTCAATAGGGGATTGTGTTTATAAAGGAAGAACTTAAACAAAGTTTATTATTGGAGGAAATATAATGAACAAATATCTATTAGGTGGTGCTGCGATTGCTGGTCTCCTTTTAGCTTCTGCTCCTGCACAAGCGCAAATGGAACTAACAATTGGTGGTCACACAAAAAACTACATTGGTTTTCTTGATCAAGACGATGCTCCAGGAAATGACACTCGTGACTTTGATATGCAGCGTGAAACAGAAATTCACGTTAATGGTGAGTCAACGTTAGACAATGGCCTAACATTCGGTTTCCAAGTTGAAATGGAAGCAGATTCAGGAGATGATGACAATACACTTGAAGAATCATACATCTACTTATCAGGCGCTTTCGGTCGCTTGAATTTAGGTGCAGAAGACGGTGCTGCATATTTACTACAAGTTGCTGCTCCTTCAGCTGACTCAAACATTGACGGCATTCGTCAGTATATTCAGCCTGTAAATTATACAGCTGCTGGTATTACTTTAACCAATGCCTCAGCAGGTCGTAGTCCAGGTGATTCTAACTCACAAGCCGATGGTTTTGACTATGATATGGACATAACTGGCTCAAATGAAAAAATTACTTACTTGTCACCTAACTTTAATGGTTTCCAATTTGGTGCATCTTACACATCAGAAATTGGTGATCTAGGTTCAGCTGATAATATTTCTACTGGCTTTAATACTGATGATGATGCCGACGATCTTGGTGAAGCATATGAAGTTGCTCTTCGTTACGAAGGTGTTTTCTCAAACCTAGGATTTGCATTTGGTGCTGGTTACATCCATGCTGAAGTAGAAGACGATGCTACAGTTGAAGGTGACTATGATGCATTTAACGTAGGTCTAGATGTTGATGCTGGTCCTTTCGGTTTTGGTGTTGTATATCTTGACGAAGATCAAGAGCAAGCAGTAACAGCAGGTTCTGACTCAGATGTTAACACAATTGTTGTTGGTGTTGACTATACAACAGGCCCATTCAAGTTTGGTGCTTCATACTACAACCAAGATGATGAAACATTTGGCACCGATGAATTGGAAACAGATCGTTATACAGGCGGTGTAATCTATACAGCAGGTCCTGGTCTATCATTCCGTGGTTCAATCAGCCATATCGATCATGAAGCCGGTTCAGATGATGTTGATGCAACATCATTCTTAGGTGGTGTTCAAATCAACTTCTAATCATTTGATTTAGAATTAAGAATTTTAAGGGCGCTCATCAGAGCGCCCTTTTTTTAACTAAAAATAAATTAGGGCTGCAAATTTATAAAATCTGCGATACGGTTCGCATGTATTCATATACACTTACGCTTCCGGTTCTCGATTTTAAAAATTTTCGCCGGATAATTTATCTTTAGTTTGAAAGCGAAGTCATGTCCCAGATATCTGAAAATTTAAAAGCTGTTCGCACTAAAATTGAAAAAGCTGCCCAGCAATGGAAACGTGATCCTCAGGATATAAACCTAGTTGCCGTAAGTAAGAAACAGCCTGATGAGCGTATTGATGTAATGTTAGAGGCAGGCCAAAGGGTCTATGGAGAGAACCGTGTGCAAGAGGCCTATACACGGTGGGAAGGGCGGAGAGATCAATATCCTGATCTGGTTCTTCATCTGATTGGCCCCTTACAAACCAACAAAGTCAAAGAAGCGGTTTCCTTATTTGATGTGATAGAGATTGTTGATCGGCCAAAATTAGTTAAAGCGCTTGGTAAGGAATGCAAAAAACAAAATAAATTTCCGCAATTTTTCATCCAAGTCAATGTTGGTGACGAAGACCAAAAGGCCGGCGTGGCGATTGATGAATTACCAGATCTTTTACAATTATGTCATGACGAAAGCTTAACAATATCTGGTTTGATGTGTATCCCGCCTTTTGACGATCCCCCAGCCCCCTATTTTGCCTTGCTTAATAAATTAGCGGCCCAGCATGATTTAAAAGAATTAAGCATGGGGATGAGTGGTGATTTTGAAAAAGCCATTCCTTTGGGCGCAACTTACGTAAGAGTTGGCACGGCGCTCTTCGGCCTTCGGCCTTCTCCCTCAGGCGCGTAAACGCGCTACGGCCTTATCTGTCTAATAGCGTAAAAAGTGTTTAAACTTCTTTTATAATTCGTTTTTCTGGCATCGGGGATAACGAGATTTCCGTTACGGGGTCATATGAATAAATATTTTCTTCATAGCGATTGCCGCTTTGGATCTGGGGACTTGGTGACCAATTTGCTGTTCTGAAATTATCTGTATCTTGATAGGCTCTTGTCGCTTCAAAGCCTTCCTCTATTCCGGGTAATCTTCCGCTCGCAAGAGATAGCGCGTGAGAGTTTAAATCTTTTCCTGTTTTCATTTCACTCACTGTGTGAAGTGTTGATGTCACCGCCCCAATAGGCCCGCCATAGAGAGAACCGCCAATAATTCGCGATGCGGGATGAAGCGCATCACCAGTGAGTTTTCGATACGCGCCACTAATCAAAGGAATATGATGAAGCGGATTAATGATATCAATCACATCTTTAAATTCATAAGGTCTAGAGTTTTTTGAAGAGCTTCCCTGTGCGCTTAAAGCAAGAGATGTTTTGGGTAGTTCAGGCGTATCGTTCACCAAAATATCTTTAAAATTATTTTCTAATTTTTGGCTGGCAGTTACTTTACTGCCCTGTTTCCAAGATTGAATCGATAAAGCTTTTTTTGCATTGACGCCTGCAGTTCTTTGACTTTCAAAAAAAGACTGTTGTATTTGATCCATATTATGATCCTTTCAAATAATATGCCAAATACAGTTTTGTTTATTATCAATGGCTTATACAATTTTCTTTGGAAAAATTTGATGAGAGAATCTTGCCAAATCCGCAAAAATTGGTAATTTTTACCCCATGACGCATTCTTTATCTCTACAAATTCATTCGGCTCATTATGATCATTATCACATTGTTTTAAGTGATTATTTTACAATATCAGAAAAGGGTGATTTTACCCTGAGTGATAATGATGGATTTATTCGTCTGTTCGATTCTAAAAAAAATATAATCTTTGAAAATAAAGATATTTTTAAGTTAGGCTATTTATTATTGGCTTTTGACAACTATATTAAAAATAAAAAATCTTCTGAAAATGCAAAACCCATTGACCTTAAAAAATTTATTTTAAATCCTGCACAAAATATGATTATAAGATTATCAGATCAAGTAAGCATTGATTTAACAGATAAAGAAATTGAAATTTTAAATGCGCTGAACAATTCAGATCCCACCCCTATAAAAAAAGAACAATTGCTTCATTCAATTTGGGGATATGGGGAAGGGATAGAAACGCACACATTAGAAACCCATATTTATCGTCTTCGTCAAAAAATTGAGATTGATCCTACTGATCCAGATTTTCTTCTAAATGGTGATGACGGTTACTATTTAAATTTGGGATAAGGCAAGAGCAACAGCTTTTTTCAAGCTTTCAACAAAGCTCTCCGCTGGTTTAATTTGTAAATTTTGAATATTTCTTCGTTTTAAAACTTCTAAATCATCGATCAATTGATAAATATCGCGAAGCTCTTTTGAAGCAACCTTATCCGCAGTAGGTTTATTGTCAATTTGTTCGGTTGGTCGTGGCGGCGCGCTTTCTTGGCCTTTTTGAGCCATTGTTTGATAGGCCCGAACGGCTTTTGCATTATGTGTGTTGGTGGGTCGTGTTTTTTCATGCGGACGGGAATAAGCTGTGTCTTGGCCCGCATCTAAATCAGAAAGCTCATCTTGGGCTTCAGGTATAGTTTTTAGAAAATTGATGAGAAATGTTCTTAAGGAGTCAACGCTAACGGCTGTATCATCTACCCACGCTTCTTGTTTTTGAGATTGGCTTTCTTCTTCTTCGCGCTTTTTACGCCCTTTATCACGTTCATCATGGGGGATATGCTGGCGCGTATCATTGCTTTCTGCTTGGCGAAACGTTGTTTTAAAGAGAGGGCCTAATTGAGAAAACATGACCGTATGAAAACCTCATCTTAGAAATCTAAAGCTTTGATTGTTCCATAATTTTGCGCCGTATCTGGCTTTAACTCATATAACTTATTCAAGGTTTCTACATTAGGTGAAATATACCATGGCGCTGTATATTCCCACATTAACGCCCCTCTCCGGCTCCATATTTCTGCCGAAGCAATTTCAGTCTTTAATATCCATTGCGGAACGCCGTTATATTCTAAAGGACGATCTGTGAGTGCCTCTTTTGGGCGCATTAATATTGTAAAAGGGTAGCTTGTGAAGCCTCTCGTTTTGCCTTCTAATTCCTCATACAAACCTTTTGAGATTTCTACATTGAGCATGTCATCTAAATTCATAGGAAGAACGGCAAAATTATTCTCTTGATATTGGTATGGAAAAAAGAACGCATCTTCATCTTGGGAAAAATTAATTTCTAAATGGTATGTTTCATTTTCGCTGCCTTGTTCTGAGACCACATAGGGCCGAACATTGGCTGAGGTTTGAATGAAGAGGTAGTCCCGAGATGGAATATAATTAAAATACAGTGATTTTATGCGCATCACCTCTTCTTCCATAACGGCTTCGCGCCGGGCTAAAGGCGTGGCTTTATATCGTTTAGTATTCTTAGCCCAGTCAGCAAAGCTAGGTTGTATATCGCCCGTTCTATAAAAAGCGATGGCGACATCTTCATCAGTAACAGGTGTTTGCTTTTTCTGCGCAAAGGCAGCTTCATTTGGGAAAGAGACGGTAAAAAGCAGAGAAAATATAAAGAGAGGTGTAAAAATATATTTCATTCTTATCATTATGACAGATTACTGCCATTTTTAACAATTAGCTTTTATCAAATGAGCGATAAAAAAGATAAAAAGCCAGCTTTATCAAAGAAAGATAAGGATTTATGGCAGCGATATGTTGAGCAGGAAAAAATAGAAGGCCCAACCATTCCTGAAGAGGAATTAAGCTTTGAAGATCTTATGGCGGCGGAAGATGAGAGAAAGGAAGCACCTCAAGCCGAAACACCTAATCTTCTGCCTAAAAAGTCAAATAAACCGAGCATTTCTTCTACTCAAGCTGAGAAATCAAATGAAATTGATAGACGTACAGCTGAAAAATTGCGTAAAGGACAGCTATCTATAGAGGCGCGATGCGATTTACACGGATTGAATCAGGTTCAGGCAAGGCAACGCCTTGAGAATTTCATTATAGGGTCAGTTGCCAAGGGAAAACGTTGTGTTTTGGTGATTACGGGAAAAGGGCGCTCTTTAGTGGCGACAGATGCAGTGATTGAACCAGAATTAGGGGTTTTGAAGCAAAAACTACCGGAATGGCTCAATTCTAAGCCTATTTCTTCACATATTTTAAGATATTACCCTGCTAAACCCAAAGATGGGGGATCAGGAGCGATGTACGTCTATTTAAGAAAGGGCGGAAATAAATTTTAAAAAGCTATAAATTGTGATTTTTTGCGCTTCTCTTAGGGTGTTATAAGAGTTGTGATGACTTTAAAATCTCTTTCTTCTCCCCGAGATAGGCTGACAGTTCCTGTATAGGCTCCTTCTTTTAAAGGTGATTTTCTAACTAGATTTTTTCCAATGAAGTAAAATTGGCGGGCTCTGGTTTTATCTTGAATAATTTCTTGCTCCGCAAAAACGCGCCCGCTTGCATCATGAATTTTAAGGGAGATTTTATCCCCTTCTCGCACTCCTAACAATAAAGCCCAAAATGTTAGTTTTTCGGTTTGAGAAGATATCTCATTTTTTGAAAAAGCATTTTTTTCAATTCTGTCTAATTCAGGGACAGTATCAGAGAACCCACTCGCCTGAATAATAAAAGGCTCATAAGCTATATTTAACTCTTTGTTCCATAATGATTTTTTATTGAGACCACATCTCTCATTATTTGATTTGGCTGTAAATGGATCTAAAATATCTCCGTTATTAATAATCCCAAAGTGAAGATGAGGAAATTCAGTGAATCCGGATAAGCCTACCTTTCCTATCGCGTCCCCTTTTTTAACAGATTGATTGCGGCGCACAGAAATAGAGTTTTTCTTTAAGTGACAATAGACAGTTTGAAGGCCATCGCCATGATCAATCATAATAGCATTGCCGCATTCCTTTCGCTGCTCTTGAATATCAGTTAATTCTTGATCAGACTTCCAACTATCCTCTTCCCCATCACGGACGCGTAAAATAGTGCCATCCATTGGCGCGATCACATCGACGCCATTATTTAAGGCCGCTTCATCCAAAATAGCAAAATCAGTTCCTTTATGGGTGTCATATGTACGTGCCAGGCATGCCGGATCTGTTTGTAGATTATCGCCATCACCGTAATCAACATAATTTACAATCCAGCAATCTTCATTGAGGGTACAATCAATTGGAAGACCAAATCGAATGGGGTCTTTAATTTGTATGGGGGAGTGGATTTCCTGCGCGCAAGCATATATAGGGGCCAATAACACTAGAATGAGAGTAAAAAGGCTGATTTTATTTGACATAATATATTTTAATGGTATATTTTTCATAAAAATTAATAAGTTATATTTATGCTTATCTTAGAGCACAAAAAATGGCAAAGAGAAAATCAAAACAACCACATCCAGATCAATTAGCTTTTAACTTTGAAGCGGCGACTGAGCCGTCAAAAGATGAAGGTATTCCTGCGCCTGAGGAGACAGTTGTTGTGAAAACTTCTGTTCCTGATCAGCTAGAGCCAGAGGAAGACACAACAGCGGCAGCTTTCCAGGCTGAAGCAAAGGCTCCTGTAAGTGGAGATGTTATGACTGCCGATGAAACAAGACCACAAAATGCTAATATCATAGATGTTGATACATCAGATAAAGAGTCGGTTCAGCAATTCTTACATAAGGTCTCACAAGGACGTTTTGGAGATTTAGAAGTCTCCTTTGATGGCGGGGATCCACAGCTTGTTCGGAGCTGTTTAGTCAATTTGAATGACCCTGATGCAGCCTATCATTTTGTCAAAGCGATTGATGATGATAAACGGGCAGATATTACTGGTGAAACGATTAGCTTTGCAACGCCGCTTATTTTTATCACTCATCATACCGTAAGTCAGAGCTTGAAGGCTCATGAGCCAATGGTGCATTTCAAGACTTTTGCTATGGCGCCAGAAGATCAAGAACCCATTAGAATAGGAAGCTCTTTACTCAATTGTAGAACAACGCCTGGCTTAGATAATAATAATTTCAGCTCAGTCGTTTTGGTTCGTGACATGCAGCTTTCGAAAGAGCAGCCTGATCTACCACAAGATGGGGTTTACTATTATTTAGGGTTAAATGCGCTCCACGAACAACGTGAAGTTGTTCTTGCAAAAACACGGGATATGGGGCGTAGGCAAGTACAAGAGTTTGTACAAATTCCTCAAATCCAACCAAGACTAATGTGATTTGTTATAAAATGAATTTGCTTAAGTCGGCATCTTCAGCCAAGTCAGCAACGTTTTCTTCAACGTCTTTTTTATCAATTGTGACAGTTTGGCCGCCCCGATCAGAGGCGGTATAGGAAATATCATCAAGTAATTTTTCCATAACTGTTAACAGGCGGCGCGCACCAATATTTTCAACTGTCTCGTTGACGACATAGGCAAGCCGCGCAATCTCTTTAATTGCATCATCTGTGAATTCTAGGGTCACGTCTTCTGTCCCAATTAACGCTTCATATTGTTTGATAAGAGAGTTTTCAGTGTCCATAAGAATTTTTACAAAATCATCTTCGGTCAGCGCGCGAAGCTCAACGCGGATTGGGAGACGGCCTTGAAGTTCGGCCAGTAAATCAGAAGGCTTCGCATAGTGGAATGCGCCGCTGGCAATAAATAAAATATGATCAGTTTTAATCGGTCCGTGTTTTGTATTGACTGTTGTGCCTTCGATTAGCGGCAATAAATCACGCTGAACCCCTTCACGGCTCACATCGCCGCCACGGGTATTTTGACTGACAGCAATTTTATCGACCTCATCAATGAAAACAATTCCGTTTTGTTGAACAAGCTCTAGCGCATTTTGAACAACTTTATCTTCATCAAGAAGTTTGTCCGCCTCTTCAGCCATTAAAATATCATAGGAATCGGCGACGCTCATTTTCTTGCGTTTAGTACGATCGCCCATACCTTTGCCAAACATATCTCCAACGCTCATCATTGAAACAGATGCGCCCGGCATATCGGGAATATCAAACATGCTGGCAAGCGGGTTTGAGTTATCTTTTAAATCGAGTTCGATTTCTTTATCGTTAAAGTCACCAGCTCTTAATTTTTTGCGAAATGATTCACGTGTTGCTTCGCTTGCGTCTTTTCCTACAAGGGCATCAAGAACGCGCTCTTCTGCATAAACTTCTGCCTGCGCGTTGACTGATTGGCGCATTTTATCACGCACCATGTGAATACCGATTTCAATTAAATCACGGATGATGGATTCAACGTCCTTACCGACATATCCCACTTCGGTAAATTTTGTCGCTTCGACTTTGACAAAAGGTGCGCCTGCTAATTTTGCCAAACGGCGCGCAATTTCCGTTTTCCCAACGCCCGTTGGACCGATCATGAGAATGTTTTTAGGGTAGACTTCTTCTTGCATTTCAGGCGTGAGCTGCATCCGCCGCCAACGATTACGCAGCGCAATCGATACAGCGCGCTTGGCATCGTTTTGACCAATAATATTACGGTCTAATTCATGAACAATTTCACGCGGGGAAAAGGACACTGCCTCTAAAATATTTTTCTCAGTACTCATAAGAAAAATATTTAAAGAGGTTAATCAAACAGTTCAATAAGAAATTATGGGTTCGTTCTTGTTAATCCTGATGGGGCAGCCATTTCTGCAGTACGGTCATAAGAGTGATATTGAGCGCGTAATGTTCCTGCAAATTGCTTGGCGTATTTTGCAGCTTTTTCATTGATAAAAGAACGGGTTACCGTTTGGGACGAGCCATCCGCATTTTTGTTTGTAAAGCTTAAGGTTAACTTTTTACCATCGACCGCACTATCTGATAGGCTTGCAATAGTTTTATTTCTATCAAACATGCCTCTAACGATTTGCTCTACATCTAATTGGTTAAATCCTGTCTCTGCAGGACTAGTATCAACGACATCCTTCATTACACACACCCTAATTTAAGTTAAATTTTTATTTGAGGCTTTCTAGCACTATTGAATCATTTGTGTAAACACAAATATCAGCTGCAATTTTAAGAGATTTTTGGGCAATTTCTTCCGCGCTTAATTTTTGATCATAAAGCGCTCTGGCTGCGGCAAGGGCGTAATTTCCGCCTGATCCAATGCCAATAATGCCGTCTTCTGGTTCAACAACATCCCCTGTGCCTGATAAAATAAAGGAGTGGTCTTTATCACATACAGCCATAAGAGCTTCAAGGCGGCGTAAATACTTATCTGTGCGCCAGTCTTTCGCAAGCTCAACGCAGGCGCGGCTTAATTGGCCGGGATGCGCTTCCAATTTAGCTTCTAAGCGCTCAAATAAGGTAAAAGCATCGGCAGTCGCTCCTGCAAAACCAGCAATAATGTTGCTGTCTTTACCTAATCTGCGAACCTTTCGTGCATTTGATTTCATCACAGTTTGGCCGAGGGAGACTTGTCCATCCCCAGCGACCACGACATGATCATCTTTACGAATTGCTAATATAGTTGTCATACACTATTGAAATGCAGATTTTTAAGGCCGCCGTCAAGCTAGAATTATGAAATTTTAGTCCATTTCTATTCTAGACTTTTTCTTCTAGCCATAGAGTAATGGTTTTGTTACAAGATGAGCCAGTAAAGTGATTTAGGGCCGATTACGGGGAAAGGATCGAACATGAACACGCAACCCATGAGCAAAGATACACCCAATTTAAGCGTTGAGTTTGTGTCTGAGCAATTAAGCGAAAATGATTTAAACGATCTTTGTGATGCTACCGACGCTGCCATTGAGGCTGGCGGTGGTTTTGGATGGGTTGACCTTCCCTCCCGCGATATTTTAGAAGCCTATTGGAGTGGTGTGATCACCGCCCCCACCCGTGAACTATTTGTCGCCCGACTTGATGATACAATATGTGGTACAACGCAAGTTGTTTTACCGCCAAAATATAATCAGGCGCAAGGCCATATTGTTGAGTTAACAACAAACTTTGTTGCGCCTTGGGCGCGGGGTTACGGATTAGCCCGAACACTTTTGGAAGAAGTTGAAAAAAAATGCGTCAATGATGGTTATGCTGTGATTAACTTGGATGTGCGGGATTATATGGAGCGGGCAATTAAGCTTTATGAAGGTATGGGATATACGCAATTTGGGACACATCCTTATTCCGTGAAGGCTGATGGACAAAGATTTGAAAGCCGTTATTATTACAAAGTAATTAATCCAGACTTTTTTTAAAATTTTTCTTTGCAAATTCCTCAGAAAAATTTTGTAGAAATGCGCTACGGCCGCAGTAATGAAATAATGGAGATAAAATTGAGCTACGATAATAATAATATTTTTGCGAAAATTTTACGCGGTGAAATTCCATGCGATAAAGTTTTTGAAAATGACCATGCTCTAGCTTTCAATGATATTGCGCCTCAAGCCCCAGTTCACGTGCTTGTCATTCCAAAAGGTGAATATATCTCAATTGCAGATTTTAGTGCCAAAGCTAGCGCAGAAGAGATTAAAGGCTTTCATGATGCGATCACGGAAATTGTAAACCGCTCAGAGATCGAAGAGGAAGGCTTTCGGGTGATTGCGAATGCGGGCGACCATGGGGGTCAAGAAGTGCCACATTACCATTTGCACATTCTGGCGGGGAAGCCTCTTGGTCCGATGCTTGCCCAGTTGTAGAAAATCGGTTTCGTCCCACGGGGATTAAAAGGTCTCTCCCTAAAATTGCTCTATAAGGACCAGGCGGTAATTCTTTTGCACGGCTAAATAAAGACCGTAAATATCTTAAATCATCACCTGTTTTAAGAATTCTTCCTTCAGTATCTAAAGCTCTTGATAAAACATAGTCAATATGAATTATATGATCATCCGGCGCCAGCCTCTCTGTTAAAGCAGCCCTAAATAATGTTGATGTATTATATTTTAATCGACCACTTGCAGCTTGGTAAAAATCAAAACTTCTTCCAACAATCGTATCTTCAGGTCTTGAAAATGGCCGAAAATGATATTTTCCTTGAAGCTCAATAAGGGCTTCACCTTCATCAAATTGAACACCCATAAAATCTACAGCTTGAGGTAACTCATCTATGGGAGGTGTATCTGGTTGAAAAGTGAAAATGCCCGCGCGTCTAAAATGCCGCATTAAAGAAACTTCAAATTTCCCTTTAAAGGGTTCGTCACTTCTATGAAAGCGAACATCTGTCTGTTTTGTAAACCAAAGATCAGCATGTCTAAGCTGACTACGAAATCTATCTTCCGGTAAATTTTTTTTCTTAATACGTTTGCGTAAATTATCATAAGTGGGTCTAAAATCGGTATCGGGATATTGGCTCTCTATCACAGCAAGTGATCTTAAAATTTGCGCTATTTGATTGTGGGCGAACTTTCGATCCCATACTTGCTGATTTGCGGAAAGATGCATGGCCGCTATTTCTTGCGCGCGTCTTCCTGCAGAATGATAAGGTAAACTGTCAGCGACATAAGATAATATACTGACTAAATGTTTACTTTGTTGGGGGACGCAACTTTCCATACTTGTAATCAGCAAGTCAAAATTTCCCAAATCAAATTTATGAAATGGTCTAATTGAGTCAAAAAGGAATTGGCCATAGCCTCTAACGGCTTTCGGCGGCTTGAGTATCAACATAATAAAACTCTATTCGGATATTAGAGTTTTACCAAGGGATTGGGTCTATGTAAAGTTCCCGATTTTTAATTTTATGATGTCTTAGAACCCGGAAAGATAATAATATTATCTTTATAGGTCTGCTTTTCTTGGATTTCAAAGGTTTCGCTAGGCGTTGGTACATCACGAGATATATTAGGCTGCGATGTATCTTTGGCAAGCTCTTCTAAAACAAAATCTGCAATTTGAATGTGCGCGCGCGCCTGAACAGATAATAGGTTACATAATAAAGGCGTGGCTTCATTCACGCATTCTAAATCTGCGCTTAATGCATCCATGAGGTCGGCTAACGCTTCCAAATCTTCAGGCACAGTTTGCAAAACTGAATTATAAATTTCAGGAGGCATCGGCCCGTCTTTAAAGTGACGTAGCCAAATAGGACCATATTCTTCAATAATGTTGCTCGCTTCTTTTTGTAACGCGCTTGCAATCGGTACATATAAAGAATTACGCTCTGCAATGTCATAAGCACTTAAGGCAATCGCCAATAAAGCACTATCAGGGTCAATCTCGCTTAATGCGTGATGAAGCCCGTATTGCATATCAGGCTCAACCTCTAAATCATGAAATAAAATATCTGATATGGCGAGAGGTACGATTAAGTATTCTCTTAGGCGATCTGAGTCGCATTTCCCCAACTTGTTAAACATTTTTTCGTCTTTCTTATTGTGAATATTTTCTTTTTATTTTGCCTCCAAAGGGTAAACCCTTTTCGGCCTTATCTGGTTAATTCTGTTTAATGAGGCCGTAGCGGGCTTGCCCGCCTGAGGCCATGAAATGTTCTGAATACAAAAGTAACCGCAAATCATGAATAAATTTTTAAGAGTTGGTAAAGAAGACGTTAATTTATGGCTTTTTCTTGCCACATGTGCATTACTAAAAAGAAAAAGGGGTTATTTTGGTCGCCAAAATTCATACAGTCGCCTTTGCAGGCGTGGATGTGCGCCCTGTTGATGTTCAGGTGCAAATCTCAAATGGCCTTCCTGCCTTTCACATTGTTGGCCTTCCTGATAAAGCTGTAGCAGAGAGTAAAGAGCGTGTTCGAGCGGCTCTTCATGCGCTGGGTATTGCTTTACCGCCCAAGCGTTTAACCGTGAATTTAGCCCCTGCTGATGTCAATAAAGAAGGCAGTCATTATGATTTGCCGATTGCGCTGGGTTTATTGGCGGCAATGGATATTTTGCCGCAACCTGAAATGGAAGAATATGTTGTTTTGGGTGAGCTCTCTCTTGATGCAGGAATCAGATCAGTTGCAGGTGTCTTGCCCGCCGCCATTCATGCAGCCAGCAATGATAATGCGCTAATATGCCCCAGTGAATGTGGCGGCGAAGCCGCATGGGCAGGGGATGAATTTTCAATTCTAGCACCGCAAAATTTATTGCAGTTAATTAATCATATGAAAGGTACGCAAGTTTTAACGCGCCCCGAAGGAAAAATCGCTAATGATGTTGTTATGAGGCGTCCAGATTTGGCTGATGTGAAAGGCCAAGAAACTGCGAAGCGTGCCTTAGAAGTGGCCGCCGCTGGGGGGCATAACATGTTGATGGTTGGTCCACCGGGATCAGGGAAATCAATGCTGGCGAGTTGCCTGCCATCTATTTTACCGCCTTTATCAACGAAGGAAGCGTTAGACGTATCTATGATCCATTCTTTGTCCGGTACATTAAGCGAAGATGGTTTGATGAAAACACGGCCCTATCGTGACCCGCATCATTCAGCCTCATTGCCTGCGCTGATTGGCGGCGGTCATAAAGTAAAGCCAGGAGAAGTCTCCCTTGTCCATCATGGTGTTTTATTTTTAGACGAACTTCCAGAATTTTCACGAAGCACATTAGAAGCGCTTCGCCAGCCTTTAGAGTCAGGAGAAACTCTTGTGGCACGTGCCAATAATCATGTGAAATATCCTGCACAGTTTCAATTGATTGCAGCAATGAACCCTTGCCGTTGTGGACATTTGGGAGATGCAACGCGTGAATGTACAAAAGCGCCGCGCTGCGCTGCTGATTACCAATCGAAAATATCTGGCCCGCTTTTAGATCGTATTGATATTCAAGTGGATGTACCAGCTGTTTCCATTGCAGATTTAGATCAAAAAAATAATGAAAGCTCAGATATTGTGGCGGCGCGTATTGCAGAAGCGAGATCTATCTAAGCGGCGCGTTTTCAAGATCAAGCTTACGCTGTGAATGCTTATGCGCAAGGCGATGCGTTAGAGCAAGATATGAAATTGTCAGATGAGGCTAAAGCATTAATGATAAATGCAGCTGAAACAATGCGATTATCAGCGCGGAGTTATTATCGCTTGATCCGTGTTGCCCGAACCATTGCTGATTTAGATCATGGGCAAGACTCAATCTTAAAGCCGCATGTGGCGGAGGCCTTATCCTATCGCAAAACCGCGCTTTTGTAATTGATTCTAAAGATCTGCAAAAAATGGTTATTTGCGCTTCCGCATTCCGCAAATAGTTGATCTATTTTTATGGTTCGGTGCTCAATAACCATTTTTTTCGCTCGCTTTATAATAAATTACATTTTTATAAGGTCGCCAAGCGCGCAAGCGCGAGGGCGAGACGGCACTGGCTGTCTAAGTAGCCATTTTTTTTCGGGCTCATCTGGGACTCTTTGATTACAAGAGAAACGCTTTTGGCTTCATTTGGCTTATTTGCATTGAATTGGCCGCAAGCCCCTAAAATTGTATTAAGTTATTGATTTTATTTTATAAATAGTGATTTTATGGAATTAAATGTGGCAAATTTGTGTCAACTTACCCAGATTCGATATCATATAAATAGAGACAAAGAGTTCTTTTTTAAGAAGTTCTTAGGAAAGACCTCATATAATTATTAGAAGTTTGAGAGGGTTAGAGAAAAATTATGAATGATACAGTTCACGTAGAATCACCCAAAGCCGATGCCGGCGAAGGCATATTATTAGAATTAGAGCGTCAAGCGAATGCAAGCGCGGTATCTGCTGAAGTTATCGCAAGCGGCGCAGAAGCCGAACAAGCGTCTAACGCAGGTGCAGTTGCAGAAGAAGGTCGTGCAGAAGCGGGACGTGAAGCCGAGGCCCGAACAAAATCAACACCAACGGCAGAATCAACATTAGCAACGGAAGTGGCAACAAATGCTTTAGCGCCTGGAGCGCAAGTGGCTCTCGCAGGGGCAGATATGCTTTCTGAAAAAAGAAGCAACCCATTAAACAGTCTTGATACAAAAGGTCTTCAAAAGAAGTTAGGCGGTATGGGCGGAAATAAATTCACCTCATTTGAAGATGGATTTAAAACAATTCGCTCTAACCCTAATGGATCTTCTACTCGCTCTATTGATACAGGCACAAGAGGCCGTGGTCTTTTTGAAAAATCTTCGCATGTGAGCGGCTCTCTGAAAGGGCAATCACAAAGTGCAACATCAAGTTGGAAGCGTATGGAAGAAAGCTCAGCCGGATTAGCGCAAACCCGTGAATACGCCATTTCATGCGGCGTCGCTAATCAGAAAGTATTAGCGCAAATTCAAGCTGTACGCGCAACGCCGCAACCAGGTGCGAATATGGGCGGTGGAGCAGCGCCAGCACGTACATTAGAGAACAATAAGATTGCACAAGGTCCAACGGGACCAACAATAAATGAAACAGTCACTGATGATGGAACAACAACGTTAGTGTAATAAAGGATAGAACTAGGTGTGTAAAATATGGTTGGTGAAGTAGGGATAGCATATAACGATGTAATGTTTGAGGCAGAAGTGCCAACAGCAGGCATTCAAACTGTTCAAGAATTGGGGCAACAATTCCAGAATGCGACCCCCATTGTTCAGGCCAATGCGAATGTACCACCGCCCCAAGGAGTCCAAGCAGAAGTTCAAACACCTCAAGCGCCCCAGGTGACTGTAGACCCGCAGCTTATTCATGATTGTGATAATGCAGGGATGATGCCTGATATGGCGCAAGCAATGAATCAAGGCGACAGCTTGTTTGGAGCGCTTTGCACAGAAATAACGAATGATATTCAGGAGTTAGCACAGGGTGTAGGAATTGCGCCAGAGCAGCCAGAAGTGCCAACAGGCCCTGTTGGGGACACTGCAGATCATACAGTTCATCACACTGCCGATTATAATGTTGCTGCTTCCGCACCAACGAGTGGAATGGCATAAAAAACTTCTCAATGATTGTTAAAAAATAATAGGCGGCGCGTCTTTAGCCGTTATAATAGCGTTATGATTTTTCGTTTTCTTAGTCTGATCTTTGTAATGTCGTTTACATTTTCTGCGCAAGCTATGCCGCCAGAATGTAAAGAAGCTGATAGTACATCATCTATCCAAGCGTGTTTAAAAAACCAACTCGAATCATCACAGCAAAGATTAAATGTGGTCTATGAAAAAATTCTAGAAGGCTATAAAGAGCAAGAACAAAAACAAGAATTAATAGATTTGCAAAAAACATGGCTTGATTACAGAGATCAGGAATGTATGTGGGAGGCAAAGCAAGCCTCTAACCCAGCATTAAAATCAGTTAATGAATTATCATGTATGGCCACAGTTACAAAAAATCGTGCACTTCTATTAGAGACAGCCTATCAAGAAATTACAACAGATGAGCCGCGCCAATATATTTCATCTGAGCGTTGGGAAAATTTATTAGCTAATGATTACAATTATATTTTCTGGAATATTGAGGATTCTCAAGAATTTGATTTAGCTTGCAATGATGAAAATGAAATTATTGTTATGGGTGAAAGATATCTTGAGGGGGAGTGGGAAAGTAAAATTCCTGATGACAGTAATGAGAGTTCAGAAGAAGATAGTGAGAACGAAGATACACTCCCAAAATCTTTTGCCAAAAACTTAGCGCTGGCCGTTATTCAAAATCCGCCTTTAGGAAAACCATCAGTCGATCTTTTTGAATTGCCTGTGTTTAATGAGCAAACAGATGAGGGAGTCTGTGCAACCCCTATCACACTTAAGTTTGAAAAATTAGAGCAAGATGGTGAGGATAGTGAGAGCGAAGACGGAAAAGAAAAGCCTGAAGAAGTAGCGTCTTGTGAGACAAAGATTATTTTAAACCAAAGAGGATGCGATCCTCGTGAAATCACTTTGATTGATAATAAATTTGTGCTTAATGATAGACCTGATGAAGCGATCAGTGATGACAACCAAAGCCAAGAAAAATCAAATTAGAAATCATGAGTAATATAAAAAATGTCTGCGTTTATTGTGGGTCTTCTTCGCGTGTCGATGAATCCTATAAAGAAGCCGCCGCAAATTTAGGGAAAAATATTGCCGAGGCTGGATGGGGCGTGGTTTATGGCGGTGGGCGTGTTGGGTTAATGGGTATTGTTGCCGACACAGCCTTAAAACATGGTGTACATGTTAAAGGCATTATTCCTGAACATATTCAAAGCCGTGAAATTGAGCACACTGATCTGAGTGAATTGGTTGTTGTTGATACAATGCATCAGCGTAAACAAATCATGGTTGATTCATCTGATGCCTTTGTCATTTTACCAGGCGGTTTAGGAACGCTTGATGAGCTTTTTGAAATTGCAACATGGAAGCAATTAGGCTTGCATGATAAGCCCATTGTGATTGTGAACATGAATGATTATTGGACAAAATTAATTGAGGCCCTCCATCACGTCGCTGGCGAAGGATTTATGAGAGAAGAAGATTTAGGTCTCTTCCATCTTGTAGGCAGTGTTGATGAAGTTGTTGAAGCTTTAAAAAACGCACCTCAGGAAAAATTTGATCCCTCTACAAAGTGGATTTGATGTAAATTTTATATTTACTATGTTTTGTTCTCTATTTTTTTATGGGATAATGAAAATAGGGGATTAAAAAAACCAAAAAGGTTAAATTATGGGTTCTATCGTAGATTTTTACCGTCACGATTTAGATGCGGCTGATAGTTTCGCTCAAAAAGCGATTAATAGGATGCGCCTTGATGAAATTCCCTCCGTTCCTCAGAATTTCGAGGTATGGTACGTATATTATGCAAATGTAAATCCTAAGCTTCGCGATGAAATTAATGAGCGTCTTTTAGAGCAAGATAAGATTACAGAGCGTGATTGCCATGATCTCTACGAAAAATATCTAAATTTTGGAAATGACCGCGAGAAGTATGAAAAAGCAGGTGATCAAATTATGAATACATTGGAAGATGTGTCTGATTTGATGAGCAATGTGAAAGGCACAACAACAAATTTCACAGATGCCTTAGAGGTGACAACGAGCAAGCTTGCTTTTGCTTCAAAACCAGAAGACGTACAGGAGCTTATCCGCCTTGTGAAGGCAGAGACAGATAAAATGCTGGAGCATAACCAGGACTTAGAAAGCCGTCTTAGCCGCTCTTCTGAAATGATGGCCGAGCTGAAAAAAGATATGGAGCGTATCCGCCGCGAGGCTGTGACCGACGGTTTAACAGGACTTGCTAACCGTAAAGCGTTTGATGATCAAATTGGCCGTATGTGCCGTGAAGCGCTTCGCGAAAATGAAGTGTTCTCCCTCATTATGATCGATATTGATCACTTTAAAGCTTTTAATGACAAGTACGGCCACCAAATCGGTGATCAGGTCTTACGACTTGTGGCTTTGACGCTTATCGATGAGGTAAAAGGGCAGGATATGGCCGCGCGCTATGGCGGTGAAGAATTTGCCATTATTCTGCCAAGCACAAGCCGCGAGGGCGCAAAATTTGTTGCAGAAAATCTACGAAAAGCGGTTGAACGCAAAGAAGTTATCAATCGCTCAACCGGTGATAATTTGGGGCAGATTACAGTGTCATTGGGCGTCGCAGAATTTGCCAATGATGAACATGCTGAAGATTTAATTCGCCGTGCCGACCGCGCACTTTACACATCAAAACATAAAGGCCGCAACCAAATCAGTATTGCAAAAAATCCTGATGAAGAAGGCGACTTTGAATAGCTGAGCCGCTTGATTCACAAGCCTTAGCGGTCTATATCTATGACTATGAGTTCGTCTATAGATTTATCCATTGATCATGACCCGCGAGAAGAAGCGCAGACCCAAGCGCAAAGCTTGTTCAATGATTTAAACCCTGCCCAAAAGAAAGCTGCCGAAACAACTGAAGGCCCCGTTCTTGTGCTTGCTGGTGCAGGGACTGGGAAAACGAGAGTTCTCACAACAAGACTTGCCTATCTCTTGCACACCAATAAAGCAATGCCGGGACAAATTCTGGCTGTAACCTTTACCAATAAAGCAGCGCAGGAAATGAAACACCGCGTGAGCGCACTTTTAGGCGGCGCGCCCGTTGAAGGATGGTGGCTTGGGACATTTCACTCATTAGCTGCAAGGATGCTGAGGACCCATGCCGATATGGTAGGATTAACGTCTAATTTTACAATATTAGATGCTGATGACCAAGTAAGATTAGTTAAACAATTGGCTGAAGACAATCAAATTGATACAAAGAAGTATGCCCCAAAATTTTTAGCCGATCAAATTAGTAGTTTTAAAGATAAAGCAAAAACGCCAAGTGATATAAGCGCTGATGATATTGGTGATATTGCAGATGGCAAGTTAGGTTTGATTTATACGCAGTATCAAAACCGATTAAAGATTTTAAATGCTTGTGATTTTGGTGATCTACTTTTGCATATGATTACAATTTTAAAAGATCCAAAAAATCATATGCTGCTTGAAGATTATCACAGGCGCTTTCGCTATCTTCTTGTCGACGAATATCAAGACACAAATGTGGCGCAATATTTATGGCTTAGATTATTAGCTAAAGGATCAAACAATATTTGCTGTGTGGGTGATGATGACCAATCAATTTATGGCTGGAGAGGGGCAGAAGTTGATAATATTTTGCGTTTTGAGAAAGATTTTGAGAATGCAGTTGTTATTCGCTTAGAAGAAAATTATCGCTCCACAGGGCACATCTTATCAGCCGCAAACCATGTGATTGCCAATAATGATGGGCGTTTAGGCAAAGAGCTTTTCACAAGCGCAGGAGAAGGTGAAAAAGTTTTTGTAAGAGGACTTTGGGATGGCCCCGCAGAAGCGCGCTATATTGGTGAAGAGATCGAAAGCTTGCAAAGTAAACAGGTCAGTTTAAATCAAATGGCCGTGTTGGTTCGAACAGGATTTCAAATGCGTGAATTTGAAGAGCGGTTTATTCAATTAAACCTTCCATATCGCGTCATTGGCGGCCCACGATTTTATGAGAGAAAAGAAGTGCGCGATGCTCTCGCCTATTTAAGAGTAGTCATGCAAAGTCATGATGATTTAGCGCTTGAGCGTATAATCAATGTTCCTAAACGCGGGATTGGTGATGCCACAATACAAACGCTTTATACGCATGCGCGCGCAAAAAATATTAGCTTATACCAATCAATTTTAGATTTAACACAAACAGAAGAATTAAAACCTAAAATCAGATCAACACTCATGAAGCTTGTCGATGATTTTGAAAGATGGCGTTCATTAAAAGATACGGTTCATCAATCTGAATTGGCGGCCACAATTTTAGATGAATCTGGCTATAACGATATGTGGAAACAAGATAAATCCCCGGATGCGCCTGGCCGTTTGGAAAACTTGAAAGAACTGGTCGCCTCTATGGAGGAATTTGAAACTTTAGAAGCATTTTTGGAACATATTGCCCTCGTGCTCGATAATCAAAGCAGTGATAATGGCGAATTTGTAACATTAATGACCCTTCATGCGGCGAAAGGCTTGGAATATGATTATGTCTTTTTGCCGGGCTGGGAAGATGGGTTGTTCCCCTCCCAACGATCAATGGATGAAAATGGCTTAAAAGGCCTAGAAGAAGAGCGTAGACTTGCTTATGTCGCCATTACCCGTGCAAAAAAGCGGGCAACAATCTCTTATGTAGCTAATCGCCGAATGTATGGAAATTGGGTGAATGCATTTCCTTCGCGATTTATTCAAGAATTACCCGAAGATCATATTGAGGCAGAAGCAGATTTAGGGCTTTATTCCCCCGGTCGATCATCACATTGGGATTCATCGGGTTTCGGAGGATCAGATGACAATGATACATACACACGTACAGTGAATAGAAAATCTGCTGGAGGTGAATTTCAAACAGGTGATGCTGTGTTTCATGATAAATTTGGCACAGGAAAAATCATTCATATTGATGGCCATAAGCTTGATATTCATTTTGACCAAGCAGGGCAGAAGCGTGTTATGGACTCTTTTGTAACAAAAGCTTAAAAAAGGAAAGTTTTAAGAAGGATAATTGATGATAACAGATAGTAAAATTGTATGCGTCTTTGGTGGCACAGGATTTTTAGGGCAAGCCATCGTTGATGATTTGGCTGAAGCAGGCTTTCGCGTCAAAATTGCAACGCGTAACCCCGAAAGCGCATATGAGTTAAAGGTCCATGGTAATGTGGGGCAAATTGCATCGGCCTATTGTGACTATCGTGATGAACAATCAATTGACCAAGCCATTGAGGGGTGTGATTTCGTCATCAATCTCATCGGCATTTTATTTGAAAAAGGTAAGAATAGTTTTACTCATGCGCATGTTGATATTCCTACACAAATTGCAAAATCTTGTACCAAGCATAAGGTTCAAAAATTAATTCATGTTTCTGCTTTGGGTATTGATGAAAACCAATCAAAATATGCGAAAAGCAAGTTAAAAGGCGAAGTAGCCATCAAAGAAAATTTTCCTGATGTCACAATTTTTCGCCCGAGCATTATTTTTGGCCCTGATGATTCCTTCTTTAATTTATTTGCAAGGCTTTCAAGTATTTTACCGGCGCTACCGTTAATTGGTGGCGGACAAACAAAGTTTCAGCCAATTTATGTCGGTGATATTGCCAAAGCAACCATTGCTACCTTATTAGAGCCGAGTGATAAATTTAAAGGCGAAGTTATAGAGATGGGCGGCCCTGATATTGTGAGCTTCAAAGAAATTTATGAGATTTTGCTGGAGCAGACGAAAAGAAAGCGCTTACTTCTTCCTCTGCCATTTCCAATCGCAACTTTGCAGGGAAAAGTTATGGGATTATTGCCACAACCCCCGCTGACAGCTGACCAAGTCACATCGCTTAAATTTGATAATGTTATTAGCGGACAGTATAAAACGATTGATGACATAGGATTAAACCCAACTCCTATGTCGGTGATATTGCCCACTTATTTAAAAACATATCGGAAAGGCGGACGATTTGCCGAAAAAAACGATACAAAGATTGATGACAAGAAAGCGTCATAATCGAAACAAATTTATTTTTTAAAGTAACGACCATGAACCCAATTTTTCTTTTTTCTTTTCTCGTGATTTTGTTTGTAAACCCTGCGCAGGCAAAACAATTTGATATTGCCGCCACGGTGAATGATGATGCGATTTCAGCGTCAGATGTTGATGATCGCTTGAAGTTATTTTTTGCCTCAAGCGGGATGCCGCCCACAAAAGAAAATGAGCAGCGTGCTAAAGAACAAGTTCTGGATGTCTTGATAGAAGAGCAATTAAAAATTCAAGAAGCGCTTCGCAATAATATTGAGATTAGCGATGAAGAAGTCGAAGAGGGATTTGTAAATCTTGCAGCACAAAATGGATTAGAGGCAGAAGATTTTGCTAAAGCTTTACAAAGCCAGAAAATTCCCAGATCAACGCTTTTAAAACAAATACGCGCGCAAATTTCATGGTCAAAAGTTGTACGTAGTGTGCTTCGCCCGCAAATCAATATCACAGAAGTGGATGTGAAGGCGCGATTAGAGCGAATGACACAAAATATGGGTAGTGATGAATATCGCGTTTCCGAAATTTTTATTCCTGTCCAAGATGAAGCAAAAGAAGATGAAATGATGGATTTAGCCAAAAAATTAATTGGTGAAATTCAAGCCGGGCGCGCGCCTTTTGGATTAGTGGCGGCGCAGTTCTCAAAATCTGAAAGCGCTCAGGCTGGCGGGGTGATTGGGTGGAAAACACCTGATGAGTTACCCAAAGAATTAAGCCTTGTTTTAAAAACAATGGAAGAAGATCAAATTAGCCCGCCTATCCGAACAATGACAGGTGTGACTGTTTTAAAAGTTGATGAAAAGCGTATCAAAAGCGAAGAGAACCTTCCTGAAGAAGAAGAAGTTTTAAACGCAATTGGATTAGAGCGTTTGGATCGTCTACAAAGCCGTCATTTGTCTGATTTGAAGGCGGCTGCCTTTATAGACCGCCGCTTGTAAACGTGTTTGACCGTGATTCATTGCCGCCCTTACGCGATGTTGTTCGTGAGCATCATCTAAGCGCTGATAAAAAATTCGGTCAAAATTTCCTATTCGATCAAAATCTAACCGATAAAATTGTAAGAGTGGCTGGTGATTTATCCGATACCACCGTCATCGAAATTGGTCCTGGCCCAGGGGGATTAACACGCAGTTTATTGGTAAGCTCTGCCAAAAAAGTGATCGCCATAGAATTTGATGAACGGGCCGTTAAGGCGCTGCAGCATTTAAAAGAAGCGGCAGGGGAGAGGTTTGAGTTAATTCACGCCGATGCGCTGAATTTAGATTTACGAGACTTATGCGATGGTAAGCGGGCGATTATCGCTAATCTTCCTTATAATATCGCAACGCCGCTTTTAATTGGATGGCTTGAGCATATTTGTGAGAATGCAGATGCGTACGCCTCTATGGCTCTAATGTTTCAAAAGGAAGTGGCCTTAAGAATTGCTGCCAATTTAGGCGATAAAGAATATGGACGCTTGACGGTTTTATCCCAATGGCTGTGTGATGCCAAACGAGTATTTGATGTCCCCGCCTCTGCCTTTAAACCTGCGCCGAAAGTGACCTCATCGATTGTTCATTTAACGCCAAAGCCCTTTAATGAAAATAATCCATCATTTCAAGCTGTTGAAACTGTAACGGCCGCCGCCTTTGGCCAAAGACGAAAAATGATCCGTACGTCTTTAAAAGAGTATCAGCCTTATTTCGAAGATTTAGGCATTATCGAGACAAAACGGGCAGAAAATTTAAGAGTTGAAGATTTTATTGCCTTGGCAAACTGTAAATAATGTTAAGGCATGTATACTGACTATTTATAAATAACAGGGGCTTTTAAAAATGAAAAATATTTTTATCATATTAGGAATTTTAGTCATTGAGGGTGCTACTACCTACGCAATGGATCAGGTTGTAAAGCCAGAGGGGCAGGAGTATAGTTGGCGCTATAAAATGACCGTGACTATAGACACGCCAGAAGGGGAAATATCAGGCAGTGCAGTAAGGCAAATGGGAGATAATTATAAAGTTTCATTTCCTTCTGAGGCTAGTAATTATGGAGAGGTAGCTGGTGAGGCCGTTGTCGTTGATTTAAAAGAGCGGGGTTTATTATTTGCACTCATTTCTTCAAGCTCCGATATTGGTTTTTATTCAACCTTTCCATTTCCCGATGGCGCGCCTGAAACACCAGAAGGTTATGCATATTATCAATCATTACCAATTGGTACAAAAGCAGTAATGCCGCTTTCCTCCAGAACCCCAAGACTGGTTACATTTAAGGATATGGATGATCCTATGAGTGTTGAATTAGTTTATGCGCGGGGAAGCTGTCAAAGAGATAAAAGTACTTCAGATGAGTGTAAAGCAGACCCCAAAGGAAGCTATACGCAGACAGATCGTTTTGAAGAGTTATTTGGTCAAGGCGTAAAACTTAAAGAGATTACGATGGAGATTACAGATCAGGAAATAGAGTGGGGTAGAGTAGACCAATACTTACCTAAAACTTTTAACTCCAAAATTAAAGATAATTGGAGGAATTTAGAATATGAAACAAAAAGTAAATTATATCCTTTAACTAGATTTGAGCAGGGTAGATATTATGAACAGTAATTTATTTAAAGCCCGTCAGCGACGCCGCGCACGAAATCTGATAATCCCACAAGGCGGCGTCTTTTAAGACGTTCTGCATCCAAAATCATCTGCGCCTGATCGATTGTTTTATCAATATCTTGATTAATGAGAACATAATCATATTCAGAATAATGCATCATCTCATCGGTTGATTTGGACATGCGATCACGAATTTGCGTTTCGGTTTCAAGCGTGTCTTTTGAACGGTTACGTAAGCGGTTCTCAAGCTCTTTTGCAGAAGGCGGGAGAATAAATAATGTGACTAAATCATCACGCGCCATTTCACGAAGCTGCTGCGTGCCCTGCCAGTCAATGTCGAAGATTACATCTTGACCCATGGCGAGCGCACTTTCGACTGTATCGCGAGGCGTTCCGTAATAATGGCCAAAGACTTTGGCATGTTCGAGCATTTCACCATTATCAACCATGCGGTTAAATTCAGGGATATCGACAAAGTTATAATCTTCATGTTGGACTTCTCCGGCGCGGCGCGGGCGGGTCGTTGCAGAAATGGATATGATTAAATCCTGATTTTTCTTTAATAGTGCGCGTGTGATTGTCGTCTTTCCTGCCCCTGACGGAGAAGAAAGAACAAACATTAGGCCACGGCGCTTTAACCCTGAGACATCCATATCAAGTATCATACAGGGATTTTGAAAATCTGAAACAGCCATTTCTTATTTTTGCCGTTATTATTTATTAAATTCTGGCCTATGAAAAACCCAAAAAATATTTTGATTACAGGCGCTTCGAGTGGGATTGGCGCGGCGCTCGCCCTTCATTATGCGCAAGCAGGCATATCCTTATTTATCAGTGGGCGTAATGAAGATCCTCTTCAAGAGGTGGCCGATCAATGCCGTGCAAAAGGTGCAGAAGTTGAAAGCGCATTGGTCGATGTGACGCATCAAAAAGAGATGGAAAATTGGATTATTCAAGCCAATGAAGATATTCCACTAGATTTAGTGATCGCGAATGCAGGCATTGCGTCAAAAGGAGAATATGATTCCGGTAAGCTGCTGGATTTAACACGCAAAGTCTTTGATGTGAATGTCACAGGTGTTTTTAATACGATTGAGCCTGCCTTAGAAATTTTTAAAACCCGTGATGATCCTTGCCAGATTGCGATTGTGAGCTCATTAGCGGGATATAGAGGTTGGGCCAGCGCGCCAGCCTATACGGCGTCAAAAGGAGCTGTACGTTTTTATGGTGAAGCTTTACGCGGGTCTTTAAAAGAGACGCCTATCCAAGTGAATGTCATTTGCCCGGGATTTGTCCGTAGCCGCATTACTGATGAAAATGAGTTTAAAATGCCTTTTTTCATGGAAGCGGATAAGGCCGCCAAGATTATTTGTCAGGGATTGGAAAAAAATAAGGGGCGGATTGCCTTTCCGTGGCCAATGAATTTTGCAGTCTGGCTGATTAGTGTTTTGCCTGATTGTCTCGCTCAAAAATTAGTTCAGGAAATGCCTGCCAAAGAAGCGTTAATCAAGTAAGGGTTTAATAGTATCCATTACATCGCTGACGTTTAAATCAATAAATTTTTCCTTTTGAAGGGCGATGACTTGATCCCCCATAGGCGCATTTCTTTTCGGATTGCTAAATTCAGAAAATAGCACAATTGTCGGCGTCCCTGTGGGGCCAATCATATGCATTGGCCCCGTATCATTACCAATTGCAATTTTCGCGCCTCTACCCAGTGTGATGATATCAAAGAGTGAGGTTTGATTTGTAAGGTCAAGCGCAGAAGGGCATTGCGCTTTTATCTCTTTTGCAATATCAACTTCTGCGTTTCCACCAATTAAAACAGGCTGAATATCTTGATCCGCGATTTCTTGACAGAGAGCGATATATTTTTCAGTTGGCCATTTTTTTTCAGGACGTGATGGCGCGGCACCCGGTACAATCAAAGCATAATTCTCTTTTAGACCTAATTTTGAGATATCAGTGTCGATCCAATCCATAGGATCAACTATTATATTTTCAATGCCTGCATTCTCTAATAATAATTTAAGGCCGTCTAAAGGCAGGCCAGCAGTTCTTTCTGGGGCATCATAATGGTGAGACGCTCCTTTTGCTGCACCAACCCATTCAGGCTTGGGGGAAAATAAGCGGAAATAAATCGATGTTCGATCATTGTTTTGTAAATCGTAAACGCGGTTATAATAACCTTTATTTAATTGTTGGCGTAGGCCAATCCATTTTTTTAATTGTAAAAGTTTAGGGCGTTGATCAGTTTCTATTTTATCAAAATATCCACTTTTTTCAGCAAATTCGATAAAAGGCTTTGTTGTTAAAAGAGTGATGTGATCTTCAGAGTGGTGCTCTCTGATCGCTTTCATTGCTCCTAGCGCGCAAATAAAATCACCAAGCGCGCCTAATTTTATCACTAGGATATTTTTTGCCATTTAGGCAGCCTGTTTTTGGCTGTTTGGAGCCGTAGAATATTTTTCATGAAGTAATTCCGCGTATACATTCAATGTTTCATCAAGCATCTTTTCTTTTGAAAAATTCTGATAGACATGGTGCATAGCGTGGTTTGCCATTTGTGTGCGCTGCGCACTATTGAGTGATAAGGCTTCTTTAATAGCCTTACAAAGAGCACGAGGATCACCTGGCTTTACAAGCCAACCTGTGACCTTAGGAATGATTGTTTCTTGAGCGCCGCCATGGTCTGTTCCGATAACCATACGTCCCATCGCTTGGGCTTCAATAGGGATACGGCCAAAGCCTTCGGGATCTGTTGAGGCGCTGACTACAATCGTTGAGCACATATAGGCTGCGGGCATATCATTACAATGGTCAATGATACGGATTTGTCCGCCTAAGTTTTTTTCTACAATCGAGGCTTCAAGCTCTTTTCTATATTCTGTACGTCCCTGATCAGAGCCGATCATGACACAGAAAATATCTTTTCTATTCAGCATATCCATGGCTTCAATCAAGACGTGATGGCCTTTCCATCGCGTCAGGCGGCCTGGCAGCATAATAATGTTCGCCCCATCGGGTAATCTCCATTGCTCTGATAGCTTAATGAGTTGACCGGGGCTTAAATTAGACGGATGGAATTTTTCTAAAGCGGCCCCTCTATGAATGAGGCGTATATTATTAGGGTTGATCACATAATTATCTGTTAAATAGTGTGCAACATAATGTGATATAGCAATGACGCGTTCACCGCGCGCCATAACTGAATTATAAATCTGCTTGGTTTTACTTTTAAAATTATAAGGCGCATGGCACGTCGTCATAAATTTTGCATCACTCTTTTTACAGGCAAAAAAGGCAGACCAAGCCGGTGCACGGCTTCTCACATGAACAATATCGACATTGTGCCGCGCAATCAGCTCTCTCAGTTTTTTAATGTTTTTGCGTATAATAAGTGGATTTTTACTGTGAACTGGCAAATCAATATGGTGAATATCATGACGCGCCAATTCATGAACGCGTGCGCCGCCATTTGATACAACAATAGGGGTTGAACCTGCTTTTTTAAGCTCAATCGCGACATCAATACAGCCTTGTTCAGCCCCACCAGGCCCAAGCTCAGGTATGATTTGCATAATTACAGGTGAAGATGGCATGCTTGCTTGCATTGAAGACCTTTTTTCGGTTTAGTGGCTGTTAGATCCACGCGTAAAACAGAAAAGAGAATATAGAATATGTCTCAGATTTTAAACCGAAAAAATAAAGCTGATCTTGCTTACCGTCTCACTGAGGCGACAGATAAAGGAAAAGAGTTGCCGGCAATAGTCTTTTTAGGCGGATTTCAATCTGACATGGAAGGGACGAAGGCGCATTTTTTAGAACAGCTTTGTAAAGAAAAGGGCCAAGCGTTTTTACGGTTTGATTATCGCGCGCATGGAATTTCCGAAGGTGATATGAAAGAGTTTACGATTGAAGGCGCATTTGAAGATACACAAGATATTGTTGAGCATTGTTTCCCGGGTCAGTCTGTGTTTTTAGTGGGCTCATCAATGGGAGGATGGGTGTCTCTATTATTCGCAAAGCATAACCCTGAAAAGACATACGCTTTGATTGGTTTAGCGCCTGCGCCGGATTTTACAACATGGATTGAAGAAAAACTCTCCCAAAGTCAAAAAGAAGAGTTAGAGCATCAAGGATATTTAGAACAGCCAAATGATTACGGTGATCCCTATATTATTTCTAAAGCTCTATTAGAGAATGGAAGACAGCACTTATTGTTAGAGAGCGATATTCCGATATCCTGTCCTGTACGTCTTATTCATGGCAAGCAAGATAGTGATATGCCGTGGGAAATTTCTAATAAAATTGCAGAAAAACTTACAAGTACAGATGTCAAAGTGACATTTATAGATGACGCTGATCATAGGCTCTCATCTCCTGAAGAATTAGAGGTATTAAAAACCCATATAGAAGCTTTATTGTAAATTACTTACGGCTAAACTTCATTTGTTTCGCTTGTTTGCCGCGCCCCAAGGCTTGATCTCTATTTCTTGCAACTGAACTACTCATAGAAATAGGTGTGAATAAAAAGCTGTATACAAAGGAAAGAACAGCGCCTAAAACGAAAGGTGTTGCAGCCACAAGCATTGTTGGGTTGCGCAAAACAGGATCAACATATGTTTGCCATGTATCGATATTCATTGAATCCCTCATCCCATTAAAACTATTAGGTGAATATTCGCGCCATACCCAGCCTAAATCACTAGCTTTAAAGTCTTGCATTCTGACTTGAAAGCTCTTGAAATCACGTCTTTGCTCATCGCTGGCCAGATAGTTCAAATAGATATCATGCCCAACAGAGGCTAAAAAAGGGATGAATAATAGGACAAGAAAGAATTTCATTGATCAAATATACCGTTTTGAGAGGTTATTCATACAAAAAACCTCTTAATTAACGAATCTTAACAGCTTAATGACCGCTTGAAAATGTGCTTTTTACACTCTATTGTCCTAAAATTATGAACTAAGGCGAAGGACACGTGGCCGAGCGGTCGAAGGCGCACGCCTGGAAAGTGTGTATACGGTAACCCCGTATCGAGGGTTCGAATCCCTCCGTGTCCGCCATTTTCTTCAATATTTCAATAAAGAATGTGTTGCTGCATTCCTCGTGTATTCATTTCATACACTTCATCACTTGTGCCTGTTCATTAAGAAAAATGCTATTTGAAAATAGTCATAACTTTTGTTGAGGAGATTTATCGTAATTTATTTCTTCGAAAAATGAAGGTCGTGTTTTATAAAGTATTATGCGATTTCTTTTGATCATCTTTATTTCTTTTCTCTCATTGCCTGCAATGGCACAAAATGTTCCTTACAGAGTGACAGAAATTGCAACGGGGCTGGAGCATCCTTGGGGCGTGGCTTATTTGCCGGGCGGTGATTTTTTAGTGACTGAACGCGATGGCCGCCTACTACATGTCACAAAAAATGGTGATATCAGTCCTATTGCAAATGTTCCTGAAGTGTTTAATCGCGGGCAAGGCGGGCTGCTTGATGTGATTTTAGCCATGGATTTTAATCGTAGCCGCACCATTTATTTTTCTTATGCGGCAGGCAATGAAACAAATTCTGTTTCGAACACAGAAGTTGCCAAAGCAACATTAAATTTACGCAATAAATCTTTAGACAATGTTGAAGTTATTTTTAAAGCTGATCCAAAAGTCTCCCGGGGCAATAATCATTATGGTAGCCGTCTATTAATTACACCGGATAATTATTTATTTATTACCTTAGGAGAACGTTTTAATTATGCCTCGCAAGCGCAAGACCCTCAAAATCATATAGGAGCAATTATCCGTTTATTCCCTGATGGGACGATCCCTCAAGAAAACCCGTTTGCCAATAGTGATGAAGGCGATGGCGCTGTTTTTAGTTATGGTCATAGAAATGTTCAGGGAATTGCCTATAACCCATATACCCGTGAAGTTTGGGCGCATGAGCATGGCCCGCGCGGCGGCGACGAAGTGAATATTTTGGTTGCTGGTGAGAATTATGGATGGCCAGAAGTGAGCTATGGCAGAAAATATACAGGCGGAAAAATTTCAGATGGGCATGAGGGGTTTAAAAAACCACTGCTTCATTGGACGCCCTCTATCGCGCCAAGCGGTATGGATTTTTATCGTGGGTCGCAATTTCCAAAATGGCGTGGTGATTTATTTGTTGGCGCGCTGGCCGAAAGACATTTACGCCGTGTAAATTTAGAAAATGGCCGCGTGGTTTCCCAAGAAAAATTACTAGAAGATCGTGAAGAGAGAGTTCGTGATGTGATGGTTGGCCCTGACGGGTTTATCTATGTCTTAACAGATGAGCTTGATGGAAAATTACTTCGTATTGAACCGCAATAAATTATGAAATCTTTTTTATTTTTCGATGAAAGAGATTTTCAAAATCACCAAAGATAATGAGAAGTGCGGGAATAAAGAAAATCAAAATCGTACTCGCAAAGATAATTCCGCATGCTAAAGACACTGCCATAGGAATAATGAATTGTGCCTGAAGGCTTGTTTCTAAAAGCATCGGGAATAGCCCTAAGCTGGTTGTCAGTGTTGTAAGTAGGATAGGGCGAAAACGACGTTTCAAAGCCGTCATTGCACGATCATATAAATCAAGGTCAGGGCGTTCGGTTGCAAGCTTATTAAAGTAATCGACAAGAACGACAGAGTCGTTAATGACAACACCTGTGAGCGCCACAATTCCAAAGAGCGAGATAAATGAGAGGTTAAACCCAAGCAGCATATGCCCATAAATTGCCCCTGCAATCCCGAGGGGGATTGTGAGCATAATAATAAAGGGTTTGGTATAACTTCTAAGCAGAGATGTCAGCATCACAAAAATGATCATTAAGGCGATCAGCATGTTTTTACCCAAAGTCGATAAATCACTGCGCTGGTCAGCATTTTGACCTGCGAGGACATAACTCAGCCCTGGATATTGATCGGCGAGAGGTTCATAAAATTCTTTTTCAATTTTAGATAGGGCTTCATCAGGAGTGAGTAAGCTTTCATCAACATTTCCTGTGATGCTCACAACCTGGCGGCCATCAACGCGTTTAATCACAGTCGGGCTAAAGCGTTCTTCAATACTGGCAATCACATTAATCGGTGCGCGTTCTCCGCTAGGCAGGCGAATGCGGATTTGCTCTAACGTTGAAAGGCTTTCGCGAAGATTTTCAGGATAGCGAACAAAGATTTCAATTTCATTTGAGCCGCGCTGAATTCGATCAACACTGCGTCCTCTAAACAAGTCTCGCAATTGCTGTCCAATGTCAAACGGTGTTAGTCCAGCCGCAAGACCCGCATCGGTGAGCTCATATACAAATTCTTTTTTCCCCGGCTCAAGAGAGTCGACAACTTCTGACATACCTTCCATATCAGCAATTTGTTGTTTTAAAATTTCCGATACGTTTTCTAAAATATTCCCATCACGATGGGAGATTTCGATATTAATATCTGCGCCCGCCGTTACGAGGGAACTTTGGAAAGTTAGATTCTCAACTTGAGGAATTTCAGGAATGGCTTGGCGCCATTTTTGTGAAATTTCCCTTGCTGCAATTGTGCGCTCGTCCGATCCAACAAGCTCAACTGTAATTTCAGAAAGGTGGCTTGAGATGGATTCACTGCTGGTCGAAGCTGGACCGCCGCGATCACCAAAAGAGACACCAATACTGGTTGCAATATTCTCATAAAGTTTTTGACCTGGGGGGCTCAGCTCGTCTGATAATTCATAAAAGGCATCAATAATTTGATCTGTATGAAATTTTGTCTTTTCAAAGTTTGTACCAACAGGAAGTTCTAAATTGACGCGGATTTCATCACTTTCAATTTGTGGAAAGAAAATAAATTTGAGATTGCCTGAAGTGACTTGTGAAATGGCAAAGCCAATAATTAAAAATACAATCACGATGAAAACATAGCGCCCTGCGAAAAATAAATGCGCCATGGGTTCAATAATTTTATCAATAAACCATTCTAGTCCTTTTGAAACTTTAGAACGGATAATTGCGAGTAACCCCATACTCCATTTTTTAGGATGGCGTAAGTGAGCGGGTAGAATTAAAAAGGCTTCAACAAGGGATAAGAGAAGAACGCTAATCACAATGATAGGAATAGGCTGGAGGATTTGCCCCAAAACGCCTGTGCTGAAAATAAGAGGGGAAAAGGCCGCAATCGTTGTTAATACACCAATTGTGACAGGCGCTTGGACACGTTGAATCCCGCGTAGGGTTGGGTATTTTGACTTACCAGTTTCATGTTCATGAAAAATACTTTCGCCCGAGACAATTGCGTCATCAACAACAATTCCTAATACAACAATAAGCGCGAATAAAGAGATCATATTGATACTGACGCCTGCTAAAGAGGCCAAAAATAAGCCGCCTAAGAATGAAATAGGGATTCCAAGGCTTGTCCAAAAAGCCAGTTTCAGATCAAGGAATAAAAGGAGGGCGATAAAAACAAGGATATATCCCAAGATCGCATTGCGCGCCAAAAGATTGATCCGTTCTTTTAAAATAATTGTTTCATTTTTCCAGATTGTTGTTGTTATCTCGTCGGGAAGCTCAAGAGTTTCTAAATAATTACGGATTGCGCTTTCAATTTCTAAGGTATCTTGCGAATCACTTCTGCTGACATCAACAAAGACGGCATTTTGACCGTTATATTGATTGAGTAGGTCTTTATCTTCAAAGCCGTCTTTAATTGTTGCGATATCGCCTAAACGAAGAAGGGTTCCATCAACATTACTGCGGATGACGACATCTTGAAATTCTTGGCCAAAATACCGACGATCTTGAACCCGAACAATAATTTCTGATGCGCCTGTTTGTAACGTTCCAGCAGGAAAATCGATAGAGAAGGCGCGTACTCGCTCGGCGACCTCACCAACAGTTAAATCATAACGGCGTAACTGGTTTTCTGGGATCTCAATACTAATTTCTCGCTGGGGTGTTCCAGAAATTTCAACAAGGGAGACTTCGGGGAGAGCCAAAATATCATCTTTTACAATTTCCGCCCAATCGCGCAGGATAATTGGGGCCACATCGCCTTTTACCACAAGGGATAACACCTCACTTTTAGCTTTGACTTTGACAATTGTCACATCTTCGGCATTCTCCGGCGGGAAGTCTTGTAGCGCACTAATTTCAGTCTCAACATCATTGAGAACCTCTTCTCCATTAATAAAGTCCTCAAGCTCAATCGTAACAATTCCAACGCCTTCTTGGGCATTTGATTCAACGCGCTGCACGCCCTGAATCCCTATTACAGCTTCTTCAACGCGGCGGGTGACACCGCTTTCAACATCTTGAGGGGTTGCGCCCGGATAGACTACGGTAACATTAATGATACGGGGGTCGATTGACGGAAAAATCTCACGCACCATCGTGCTGATGCTGCCTAATCCCGCAACAATCAAAAAGATCATTAAGATATTGGCGGCGGCAACATTATCAGCGAACCATGCAACAAGCCGGCTGCCTGGCTTTTGTTCGTCATGGGGAGGAAGAGAGGGATCACTCATAGGCGCTTACCTATTTTCCTCATAATGAATTAGTGTTGGTTGAAGGCTGATCATTTCCTTGAGGAGGTTTGCCTAATAATCTTTCGGCTTCACGTTGCTCTGCCTGATTTTGCGCTTCACTAGAGGATAGACGTACACCCATCCCTTCACTGACCCCTTTGAGCAGGCCGATCACAACGCGAGCATTTTGCCCATTGCCGATCACAAATGTATGCTGATCAGTGCTTGTGATCACTTGCGGCCTATATTCTTGTAAGGTTTTGTCTTTGGTCACAATCCATATCTTATTTTGTCCTTGCATCGCGCCATTGGGCAGCATCCAGACATTCTCAATCGCATCACCGATTAAATCAACTTCAACAAAAACACCGGGGACTAAGATATCCCACTGATCATCAACGGGCTGAACAATCACATCAACAAAGCGGGTTGTGCTATCAAGTGTGCTGCCAATACGATCAATCACGCCATCAAGGATCACTTCTTCACCGCGATATTGGGTACGGATTTTCACAGCGCTTCCGGTATTTTCACCGGTAGAAATATTCATAAATTTTAGAATGCGATCTTCAACAGGAACGCTAATTTCAAGTGCGCCAAGAGGGTATGCACTGCCATAATTTTGGCCCGCTTGGATAAATTGTCCCAGCTCAATCGTGGTATCAATAATTCGCCCATCAAAATTATATTGAAATTTTGTCCGGTCGAGGTTGAGACGGGCATCAGAAAGTTGAGCTTTTGCTGCGTTTAAGGCTGCTTTTGCACGATCTAGCTGGGGTTTACGTGCGACTAAATCCGGTGCAGGTCGATTAGGGTTTAGGCTTTTCCATTCAGCAATTGCGGCATCGCTTTCGGCTTGCTCAACGGAAAGAGATGTACGTGCCTCTTCAACTTGCGCTTTGGCGATATTGACCTGGTTTATATAGTCAGCATCTTCAATCTCAAAAAGAATATCTCCTTTTTTAAAAACGCCGCCATTGTTAAAAGCGGGATGGACTTTGACAACGCGGCCTGAAATCTGGCTGACAATATCAATACGGCCATTGACGCCAACATTTCCAGTTCGGGAGAAATTCACATTCCGTTTTTGCGGTAAGACTAGAGTTGTGTTGACCAGTAAATCTTCGGTTTTGCTGTTACTCGCAAAGCCTGTATCTTCGGTGCGCATCGTTTGCGATAGAAAAATACCCCCAAAAATAAAGAGCAATACGATAATAAGCTGGATGTTGGCTTTCCAGCTAGAGATGCGATGGCGCTCTTTTCTATCTTGGTCTTGTTCGTTTGTATTGGTCTGCTGAGGCTCAGCCTGTTCATTATTGATGGGCTGTTTATCTGTTTGAGGCTCTTGCGGCTGGTAAGGATCGTTATGGTTCTGATCAGACATGGTTTAATGCGCGGTTTTATATTTGATAGAATTCCGTATTTATTCGGAAATCGTTACCTCTATTGTTTCATTGTTTCGAACATCTTGAAACGCTTTTTGTTCGGAAATGTCTTTTTCTTTGATTTCATCTTGTGGTGTGCTCATTTCATCAAGCCAAGACCCGCCCAAAGCAAGGTGGAGAGCGAAACGCGATTGCCAGACAGAAAGCTGGGTGTCAATAAGTTGCTGTTCAAGTGAGAGAACGCGTCTTTCAATATCTAATAAGTCTGTCAGCCCTATTAAGCCTTTCTCATAGCGTGTTCTGGCCAGCGCGTACGCTTTCTCACTTTCGAGCAAAGTATCTTGTAACGCGTCATATTGATTTCTGAAATTTTCTTCACGCTGAAGGGCATTTTCAACATCTTCAATCGCGGTCAGAACATTTTGCGCATAATCAGCCGATAATTCTTCTGCGCGCGCTTTTGATAGTCGAATGTTAGAGCGTATGCGACCGCCTTCAAACAAAGGCTGCGTTATGTTTGATAGGAGGCTCCATGCAATGCTATCGCTTGAGATGAGATCACCAAGCTCTGCTGCTTGGAAGCCGTAATTTCCGGAAATTCCAATTGAAGGATAAAGATCAGCCATTGCAACTTTTACATCACGCTTGGCGGCAATTAAAACAAGCTCAGCATTCCTTAAGTCGGGCCGCGTATCTAACAGGGCTAATGGAGGCGGTAAAATTAAACGTTCCGGCGGTAGAGGTAGGCTTAAATCTTCATAGCGCTCATCTCCATCTTCAGTGTTAGGCATCTGCCCGCGTAAAACATCGAGCCTGTACGTATTTTCCTGTATTGCCGATAAGATTGACGGGAGCTGAGCTTTTGCAGCAGAAAGATTTTCACGAGCAAGGCGGACTTCTAATGCAGAATTTCCGCTGACCCCTAATTCATAGCGGCGATTGATAATCTCTAATGTTTTCTCTCGTGATCGAATTGTCCGTTCGATTAATTCCTTTTGCTTGTACAGTGAAGCCGTTGCGATACGGGCATTAAGAAGTTCAACAATCAGAGAATGGGTGAGAGCATCTTTAGCCGCTTCGCTGGCCAAGAAACTAGCCTGAGCGGAAGCCAGTTGATTTCTCAGCTGTCCGAAGAAATCAAGTTGCCATGATGCGCTGAGGCCCAAATCATAACTTGTATTGTAAAAGCGCTGGCCTGAAGAAAAGCCATTATTATTGCTATTGGGCGGAATAGAATTACGAGAAAAAGAACCATCGCTAGAAAGGTTCGGAAGTAAGGCTCCGCGCGCAATATTGGTTTGCTCTTTGGCTTGTAAAAGCCGCGCACTTGCCGCTTTTAATTGTAAATTCTGTGAGAGAAGCTCGTAAATATAAGCTTCGGCTTGATCATCATTATAATGAATCCACCATTGCTGGGTATTTTCAATAAATTCGCTTAGATTTTGTTCGGAGTCATTTTGATTTTCAAAATCTGAAAAGAACGGAACATTTTTAAAAGGGGCATCACTTTCACCATAATTCGAACAAGCTGTTATCGCCAAAACAGCGGAGAAAAGAATAAAATATGATGATTTTTTAAGCATAATGATAATTTTCTTTTATTTTTATCGGATTCTCCAAAAAAAAGGAACTTCTTTCCCGCTTTTAATGTTGTTTTGGCTAAATTTAATGAGACCTTATTTTAAAAATGCGAATAGCGGCCATATTAATTTTACTGATCGGTATTATATCTTTGGGAAGTCTTTACATGTTCTACCAAGATGAAGACGGTCATTACCAAACAACTGCACCCTCTCAATCTTCTGAGCAAAATTAAATTTTCTTTCCTTTTTTCATATCCTAGACACGGTATTTCATACGCACTATAACAAGCTATGGTTCATATGAATTTGCTGAATATGATGTTTGAAAAAGGCTTTCTTGAGCCTGAAATGAGGCAGGCATCCGCTCTCTTATCCCATCCCCATGACATGGTTAGTGACGTAGCGCTTCAAAATTTTGAAGTGGTTCATTATTGGAAACCCTCATTTGATCAATGGAAACAAGGCGCGCGCATTATTCATACTCCGTCTGAATTGAAAAAGTCTTATGAATTGGTTGTCTGCAGTATTTTGAAATCAAAGGAATTATCACTTTTTCATATGGCGCAAAGCATCATGGCGGCGAAAGATAATGCGATGTTTGTTGTAATTGGTGCAAATGATCAAAATGGAAAACGCCTTTCTCAATGGATCGATGAGTTTCATATTGATCACCAAAGCTATTCAAAACAAAAACATAGAATTGTATGGGGCAGAGTTTCTGAAAGCTCTAAAAACAAAGCCTTAGAATATATCCAAGATTTTGGTGAGCAAGATCATGATTTTGGTGTAGCAAGATTAAGAACCAAGCCCGGCATTTTTGGATGGAAAAAAATTGATAAAGGATCAAAGCTTTTACTAGAGACGCTTCCTAAGCTCTCGGGCAAAGGGGCGGATTTTGGATGCGGCTATGGGTACCTATCGCATCAGATTTTAAAATCAAAACCAGAGCAAAGTTTAGATTTATACGAAGCTGATTATTACGCTTTAGAGTGCGCAAAGCAGAATGTATCGTTTGCGAAGACTACTCAATTTTTTTGGCAAGATTTAACCCGAGATACCCCTGTTAAACAGTATGATTTTATTGTCATGAATCCGCCGTTTCATGAAGGGAAAAAATCTAACAGTGATATTGGCAAAGAGTTTATCAAAATGGCCGCATCTTGCCTTCATAAAAGAGAGTCTCTTTATATGGTGGCAAATATTTTTCTAGCCTATGAGAGAATTTTAGAAGAGCATTTTTATAAGGTTGAAAAAGTTGATGAGAGAGATGGCTTTAAAGTTTTCCATGCCCAAAAGTAGCTATATTTTTGACCTATTTTTTGTTATAAATCTTTAATTAAAGGAGATCGTCAAATGAAAGAGAATGAAGCGCAGATTTTTACAGTGATTGCCGCCGCAATTTTAGGCGTGTCTTTAATTATTGCAGGCGCAAGTGTCAGTAACGGCCTTGAAAATTTTAGAAATTATGATCGCTCCGTCATGATGAAGGGTCTCGCTCAGGAAGATGTAAAAGCTGATCTGGCCTTATGGACGCTCTCATATACCGAAACAGGGAACGATCTGGCTCAGCTTCAGGAACTCATGGACTCACGCGGTGAGATGATTAAAAATTATCTCATTTCCAACGGAATTAAAGAAACCGAAATCACTTTGAATAATGTCAATGTTCAAGATTTAATGGCGCAGTCCTACCGCCAGAATAATAATATCGTAAACCGCTATATTATGTCGCAAAGCTACCTCGTGAGAACAAACAATGTTGAGGTTGTTGACCAGGCAACAAAAAATATTGGTGATTTAATCAAGCAGGGCGTCGTTTTTACGGCCAATTCATCACGCCCGGTTTACCTTTTTACAAAGCTTAATGATATTAAGCCCGATATGATTGCTCAAGCGACAGAAAATGCCCGTGAAGCCGCCGAAGAATTTGCTGATAATTCTGATTCAGATGTCGGCGGGATCAAGCGCGCATCACAAGGCGTCTTTCAGATTTTAGCGCGAGATCAAACTTATGCTCTGCCTGAGGCGCAACAAATTCATAAAACAGTTCGTGTTGTCTCCACAATTGAGTTTTACTTAGAAGATTAATAGTGAATTCTTCCCCACATGATAAAGCTGAAGCGATTATCTGGGATTTAGATAATACGCTTTACCGCTTTACCTCTGAAATGAAAGAGGATTGTAATATTGCGGCAGCGCATGCGGCTATCGCCGCTGGTATTGATAAAGACTTTGAAGAGCTTTTAATTGAGGCGCGCGCCTCAGAAAAAGAATATGGATACTCGCTTCATAATTTTGTGAAAGAGTATGGTGTTCCTTATTCTGAAATGCATCATCCCTTTCATGAAGCGATTGATGAGACAAAAGTTGATATCATTGCAGGGCTTCCAGAATTTATTGAGGCTCTCGAATTAAATCAGTTTATTTATACTAACGCTTCTAGAGAGTGGGCGGATCGTGTTTTAAAATTTATTGGCTTAAACCATTTATTCAAAGACACTCAAATTCTCTGCATGGAAGATTTTAATTACGAGCCGAAGGCCCGAACAGATAAGGGGCTATCTATGGTACTTGATAAATTGGGAAGCCCAAAAGAAAAAACAATTTCTATCGATGATATGGAGCGGAATTTACTGTTTCCGTATATTCATGGTCTTAAAACAATTTTAGTGCACGATGAGTTTGATGCAGAGCATGTTTTGCATGAGATTGAGTGCCCCACAAGGCTATCTGAAACAAATTTAATTTAAGCGTTTTCTGCTTGTTCGGGCTGTTCTTCTGATTCTAGATCTTTATCTAAGGCACCTGTTGTAACGACATTTTTAGTTGGATCATAGATAGATGTATTATCGATTTTCATGTCGGTTAACGCTGCTGGATTGAGGCCTGTTTCTTTGGCAACCATCATATAAATGGCTTCCATTCCTAATTCACGGTCACCACTTCGAAACATATTATGCCATCCACACGCAGCATCCATTGTGATAATCGATTTATCGGGTTGTGTTCTTTTACGCATATGTTCTTCGGTGAGCTTCACTACCTCTTCTAAACATTCATCGCTAATTTTGAGGCGGTGATGCTTCTCATACCCTGGGCGAATACCGCGTAAGATCATTAATGTTTCTTCAGCTGTTGGCATGCGTAGATGCACCTTTTGGAAACGACGATCTAGCGCCGGGTCAATCGCGACATACTGCCTAAATTCGTCCAATGTTGTTGCACCCAAAATATGAAGGTCACCAACCGTCATGTAAGGCTTCATCACTTCAGATAGTCCTGCATAGGCTGAACCCGTTACCGTCGGCATAATGGTGTGAATCTCATCAATAAAGATGACGTAACGCGGTAAATCAAAATCATGATAGCGTTCTGCAATCCCTTTACAAATTGGAATAAAACGCGCCTGGAATTCCCCTGGGCTGTTTGTGCCGGCCGCCATAGCAGGTAAATCTAATTCAATGATTTGTGCATTTTTTAAATATTCGGGAACGCGGTCTGCAACAACGGCTTGTGCTAAACCCGCCACAAGAGCGGTTTTACCAACACCCGCCGGAGCCAACATACAGGCATTTTTACGATTACGCTGGAGTAAAATTAACATGACCTGGTCAATCTCAGCATCCCGACCTACGATAGGGTCAAACCGCCCTTCACGCGCTAAGGTCGTGTAGTTCCTGCAATATTTATGGAGGAGTTCGTTGAGTTCTTCGTCCGGGACTACGTATTTTCTTTCGCTCATATTTCCATTTTACGTGATTTATAAAGAAAAAGAATAGCTTAATTGTGATTAAGATTTCGTTTAAATGGCGCTGTTATCAATCATATGGAGAACAGATGATAGGTCTGTATGAATAATGCAATTGAGGATTTTTTTGGCCACGAGGGGTTTAGGTTTGTATCCAATACCCAATCCTGCATTCTCAAGCATGGGCAGATCATTTGCTCCATCACCAATAGCGACACTGTCGCTAATATCAATATTTAACTGCTGTACGTATTGATGAAGAAAGCTTAATTTAGAGTCTTTATCCAAGATGGGCTCTGAAACAGTGCCAAATAGCTTTTCATTATCATGGTCTAATTCATTACCGTGATGGTGATCAAAGCCCAGCTGTTCAGCAATAGCGGCTGTAAAATAAGTAAAACCTCCAGAGACTAGTACGCAGGTCACATTATTTGACCAAAGGGCTTTAAGGAGTTCGTGCGCGCCTTTTGAGATTTCAGTATTATCAAGCGTACGTTTTAAAGCCTCAATGGGAAGGTTTTTAATTAAGGCAACACGCTCTTTTAAAGCAGCATGAAAATCAAGCTCACCGCGCATGGCGCGTTCTGTAATTTCAGAGACTTTGTCTTTAATCCCAGCCTCAGCCGCTAATTCATCTAAAGTTTCACTTGTGACAATAGTAGAATCCATATCGGCGAGAAATAATTTTGGGTGAAACCCAATAGGCGTACAGAAGATATCAATTTTGTGTGCTGCCAGTTTTTCGCGCATCTCAATCATTTCCTCAATGCTAAGAGGAGAGTCAATTTTATGGCGAGAGGCTTTCTGAGTGGCAGTCTCATCGATTGTGAAACCTGTTGCGGCCATAGCTTCAGGGTTTAAATTGTGCTCTGCGGCTACAAAGGTAAGATAATGGCTCATCTTGCTTTTGATGCCTTATAGCCAAATTCAATCGCATTTAAATATGCTGTGACAGCCGCGTGCCAGCCTAACTTTAAGGCATCAGCGGTCAGGGCATGACCAATGGAGACTTCAGCGCAGCTTGGGATTTTTTCAATAAAATGAGCGAGATTATCGAGGTTTAGATCATGCCCGGCATTCACCTCAAGGCCATAATCAATAGCGGTTTTTGCCGTTTGTACATATTGATCAATAGAGATGTCCTTTGTGGCATAAGGCCCCGTGTAAAGCTCTATCCGATCAGCCCCAACATCGCGTACGCCTTCTACTAAATCAGGATCAGGATCTAGAAATAAAGAGACGCGGCGGCCATTCTCTTTTAATTGTATAATCGTTTTTGTCAGTAATTCTTTATGTTCAGCCACATCCCAACCATGGTCAGAGGTACTTTGATCTGGTGCGTCAGGAACAAGTGTGACTTGGTCACAATGATGGCTTAAAACAAGATCAATAAAGCTATTGGAAGGGTATCCTTCAATATTAAATTCTATATTTTGATCAGGCCATTCAGATAAAAAGTTGCTAATAACTTCAATGTCGCTAAATCTGATGTGTCTCTCATCAGGACGCGGGTGAACGGTTAACCCTTCCGCGCCGGCATCTAATATAATGCGGGCATGATCACATAAATCGGGATAACCAACATCACGCTGATTTCTCAAAAGAGCTAATTTATTCAAATTGACTGAAAGTTTTGTCATGACATTACTTATATCGGGGCTATTTGCGCTGGACAAGAGTGATGAAGTTCTTTTTCTACGCAAAACATTCATTTTGCTTTGTGCCTCCACCTCGTAAACTCGGCGCGGCCTCATCTGGCCAACTATTTATGCTGGATTATATCAGTCTTTGATGTAGACAAATTGATAATAATTTTCTAAATCATCATTATAAATTAATGCACCAATAAAAAGAGTATTTTCATGCAAAAGCCAGCAACTAAACCTAATCGTCCGTTCTTTTCTTCTGGACCATGTGCAAAGCGTCCAGGATGGTCGCCGCAAGTTTTAGAAGATGCATGGTTGGGACGCTCACACAGAGCGGCAGGAGGAAAGGCCAAGTTAAAAGAAGTGATTGATCGCCATAGAGAGCTTTTGGGAATTCCCGATGATTATCGCTGCGCGATTGTTCCGGCTTCTGACACAGGTGCTGTTGAAATGGCGATGTGGGGAATGTTAGGCGAACGCGGCGTTGATATGTTGGGATGGGAAAGCTTTGGTCTTGATTGGTGTAAAGATGTCGAAAGCCAACTAAAATTAAAAGATGTTAATTATCATAAAGCTGAGTATGGAAAACTTCCTGATCTTTCAAAAGTAGATACAGATCGTGATGTTGTTTTTACATGGAATGGCACGACCTCTGGTGTGCGTGTACCTAATGCAGACTGGATCAAGGATGACCGTCAAGGCTTAACCATTTGCGATGCGACCTCTGCTGTCTTTGCCTATGATATGCCATGGGAAAAATTAGATGTAGTCACATGGAGTTGGCAGAAAGTCTTAGGTTCAGAAGGTGCACATGGGATGATAGTCCTTTCACCGAGAGCGGTAGAAAGGCTAGAGAGCTTTAACACAGATACGCCACTACCAAAAATATTCCGCTTAACAAAAGGCGATAAGATTATTGAAGGCGCATTTAAGGGAGCGACGCTCAATACACCATCAATGTTAGCGGCTGAAGATTGTATTGATTCTCTAAAATGGGTTGAGTCAATCGGAGGTTTAAAAGAAACAATTTCTCGCAGCCAACTAAATTTTAAAGCCGTCAATGATTGGGTTCAAAAAACTGATTGGATTGACTTCTTGGCGGAAGATGAGAATACCCGTTCAATCACATCAATCTGTGTGAAAATTATTGATCCGGAATTTATTGCTAAAAGTGAAGAGGATCAATCAGCCTTTGTAAAATCAATGGTCAAAATGCTGGAAGATGAAGATGCAGCTTACGATATTAATGGTTATCGTGCGGCCCCTCCCGGAATTCGTATTTGGGGCGGTGCAACGGTTGAACCAAGCGATACGGAAGCTCTGATGCCATGGCTGGATTGGGCGTATGCCCAAGCCAAAGCGCAAGATGAGCAAGCAAAAGCGGCTTAATTTAAAGTGCGTATACAAATTATCGGTTTAGGATCATTGCTGTCTGAAGAGTCGGCTAGAAACACATGCCCGGATCTTAGAAATTTTAGATTTGCTAAGCTTAGGGGATATAAAAGAATTTTTAACAAAACTGATTCTACTTTAGCTTTAAACGAACAAATACCTCCTCATTCAAAAAAATATGCCTGCTTAAGTGCTATTCCAGATCAGTCAATAAGAGAGATGTTTGTTAGTGTCTTTGACATTCCACAAACAGAATGGGATTATTTTTTATACAGAGAGTTTGAATATCGAATTGAGCCTATTGCGTTTTATGAGTTGGGTTCAGAAAAAATCGATAAAGCCTATGCTTGCTTAGGTGACTTTAAATCTGATCAAGAATGTTTTGAGTATATTTCGGGAAATGAGATAAGAAAAAAAAGATTAAATGAATTTAGGCAAAAATATACTGGACCTATGTGGCGTTATGATATTGAACCTAATCCTGTATATTTATACAGATGCTTAAATATATTGGAAAAGGATAAGCCAGAATTTTTAGATAATTTTCTTGATACAACATTCACTGGAGCTGGCCATTCAATTCGAAGTTATTTGAAAAAACTTTGATTTATAGGTTAGCGTTTCTTAAAAACTAAATATTGGGTTGTGAGGTAATCTAGTTTGGGGTTATCCCAGATGATTTTGATCTCATCACATAGGCAATAATCTTTTGATAGTGCCCCCGCAACATCGTGAACAAGCGGTGTGAATTTTGTTCCGTGCTTCAAATTATCAAGGTGAAGAATGACGGGCGTGTTTTTCTTTAAAATTGGCCTTATGCGTTTAAAAATTTGCGCGAGTCTTTTTAAATAACAATCATAACCCGCTTTTTGAGGGTCACCATTATAAAGTGGGTTAAATTTATGATGGCGCGGCATATAAGGCGGCGATGTCAAAAGTAAATCAATTTTAGGTAAGTGATAGTTCGGTACATTATAGGCATCATCATGAATATGATGGGTCCAATGCTCAAGCTGGCCAGCAACCCATTGATGTTTATCCGTATCAGTTTCGAATCCAAAAGGGGTGCGGTTTAACTCTTCAGCTACAAACAGTGTCGTGCCTAAGCCTGTAAAGGGATCAAGCACCTTATCGCCCTTTTTCGTATAAGTTTTAATAATATGCCGTGCGAGACTTTCTGGAAATTTAATGTCATTGCCTTCAAAAGGTGGAGGCTCTCGCTCTAATTCCCAAAGGAGATTAATTGTTTGTGCGGTAGTCATATATATTACCTGTTTTTAGCGAATAAGAGCCGGAGCTTATCATATGTCACTTGATAAGTCTTAAGAACATGATACATAGAGGGTCTGTTTGCCTAAACAAGACAAAATTAGGAGTTATATTATGAGCAAGCCCAAGGTTCTTATCGCTGATAAGATGAATCCGCTCGCAGCGGAAATTTTTACAAAAAAAGGATGTGACGTTACTGAGAAATTCGGGATGAGCCCGGAAGAACTCATGGAAGAGATTGGTCAATATGACGGTCTAGCTATGCGATCATCAACAACTGTCACTCCAGAAATTTTAGATGAAGCTACGAATTTAAAAGTCATTGGCCGCGCCGGTATTGGCGTTGACAATATTGATGTGAAAGCCGCGACGAATTCAGGCGTGATTGTCATGAACACGCCATTTGGAAATTCAATTACTACTGCCGAGCATGCGATTGCAATGATGTTTGCGATGGCCAGACAAATTCCACAAGCGAATGAATCAACCCATGCCGGAAAATGGGAGAAGAAGAAATTCATGGGCGCCGAGCTTTATAATAAGACGCTTGGTGTCATTGGATGCGGGAATATTGGCGGCATCGTTGCCGACCGCGCAGTGGGCCTTAAAATGAATGTGATTGCCTTTGACCCGTTCTTAACAAAAGAGCGTGCCGTTGAGTTGGGCGTTGAAAAAGTTGAGTTAGAGGATTTATTTGCAAGAGCTGACTTTATTACCATTCACGTGCCGAAAAATGAGAAAACATTAGGGCTTATCAATAAAGACACGATTGCTACCATGAAAGACGGTGTGCGTATTATTAATTGCGCGCGCGGTGGTATCATTGTTGAAGAAGATCTAAAAGAAGCGCTTGATAGCGGCAAGGTTGCCGGTGCAGCTTTAGATGTTTTTGAAGAGGAGCCAGCCAAAGACAATATTTTATTTGGTAATCCGAATATTGTGTGTACCCCACATTTGGGTGCAGCGACAACAGAAGCACAAGTGAATGTCGCGATCCAAGTTGCTGAACAGATGGCAGATTTCTTAACGACAGGTGCGATTACCAATGCACTGAATATGCCATCTATTTCTGCAGAAGATGCCCCGCGTCTGAAGCCTTACATGAAACTCGCTGAACAGCTTGGAAGTTTCGCCGGGCAAACAACAGAAAATGCGATTAAAAATGTTTCAATTGAGTATGAGGGCACGGTTGCAGAGATTAATACTAAGCCTTTAACCTCAATGTTGCTTTCGACTTTATTAGCAACGCAGTTGGATACGGTGAATATGGTGAATGTTTTAAGCCTTGCGGAAAGCCGTGGGATTACATTTTCCGAAACCAAAAAAGGTGGGTCAGAGAACTGGCGTAGCGTGATTACAGTCAAAATCGAGACAGAAAAGCGCAGTCGTAGCGTATCTGGCACACTCTTTACAGGAAAAGAGCCGCGTATAGTTGATATTGAAGGCGTACGGATCGAGGCTGGCCTTGCCCCTCATATGATTTTTATTCGTAATGAAGATAAACCAGGTCTTATCGGCCAGGTGGGCAGTATTTTAGGGGAAGCTGACCAGAATATTGCGAATTTCCACCTTGGGAGAACGCCAAAAGGAGATTCTGCGATTTGTTTGGTTTCATTAGATTCTGAACTGCCAGAGACTGTGATGGAGAAAATTAAAGACTTATCACAGGTTAAACAAGCGAAATGCTTACGTTTTAGCTAGCTACAAAGGATTATACTTATGAACAAAGCCCTTCTTTTGCAAAAGAGGGGCTTTTTTTATTATATTTATAAGTAATCTTAACAATATTTTATGAAGTGCGTGGCAAACTTTATAGAGACGAAAAAAGAAGGAAAATCAATTAATTACCTAGCAAACAAAGACTTAATTTAACATAATCATTGACAAATTATTAAAAAATCGTTAAATAAGTAGCAATTCACATAAAAATCAAGTATGAAAACGGTAATAATTTATATTTGAAAACGTGTGCGTATTGGGGGAACGCAAAAAAGTTCCTCACGCTTGGAAAAAAAATTGATCATGAGGAGCTTTATCAATGGCCAGTAATACTATCATTCTTTCACAACCAGATAGTGAAACGATTATCAATCACGAAGTCCCAACAGACTCATCAGCCCGCTTAAACTATGAGGCAGAAGACATTGAAGGTCTTTCTTTGGGAAGTAATGGCGAATTGGTTATTACATTTGAAAATGGCGGACAGGTAAATATTTCCAATTTCGCTGATTTTGCTGACGCAGGAAATCTCCTTTATTTAAATGATGGTACATTAATTGATGCTTCTATTTTAACAACTGCTCCTCTTCAACCAGAAGCCCTCAATACTATCGAAACTGCCGCAGGCACACCAGAAACAAGAACAATTGCAAAACCAGAAGCCGGAACAACGCAAGAAGTCACTGTTGAAGAAGGTTTCAATTATGTATGTGATTTTGATCCTCAAAATGCTGCACATGTTGAAATTAAAGACGGACAGATGGTGTTAACATTTGCCGATGGATCACAAGTGGTGATCAACAACTATTCAGAAACAGTTGCAGGTCAATTACCCGAAGGTTTGGTTGTTGCTCAGGCTGAGGAAGAAGCTATTGTAGAAGAGCAAATTACAGAAGTTACGGATGTTATTGAAACGCCTGCAGAAGAAGATTTAGTTGCAGCCGTTGAAGAAACAGAGGGCGAAGGTGAAACGACAACAACGATACCTGCTCGTGAAACAAGCGCAAAAGAGGTTGCGAATATTGAGCCAGCCGCTGGTGAGCAAGCTTCAGCAGAAGAACTTGCCCTAGCACAAGAATTAGCCAACATTGAACCAGCCGCTGGTGAAGGTGGAAGTGCTGGTAATTCAGGCTTTGGATTTAACAGCTCACCTGTTGAAGTATCATTCAATGCTCCGCCTGCCATTGGTCCAATTGATCCAACAGCGTTGCAATATAATGCACCTCAGTTCATTCCTGAGCAGTTATTAGAGCCAGAAATTGACGGCACACCTTCAATGGGCAGTGTTTCTGTAACTTTAGATGAAACAAATTTATCGCCATCAGGCTCTATTGGAACATCAGGCCCAATCGGTATTGATTTTGGATCAGATGGCCCAGGATCAGTTTTACCTAATGGTGTTTTCTCAGCCACTTGTGAAGTCAATAATGGCGTTTTATCAAGTGGCGGTGTGCCAGTTGAAGTAACTCAAACACAAGATGGATATGTTGGAACAATTAATGGTGGAACACCTGTGTTCACCTTTACAGTTGATGTTGAAACAGGGGAATATTCTTATGAACAAGTTCTTCCTTTCGATCACGCAGATCCTGCAAATGATAATGAAGAGATTTGCTTAAACTTTGGTGTTGTTGCGACTGATGGTGATGGCGATGCTGTGACTACAAATGTTCAAATTAATATTCTTGATGATGCCCCCATTGTTGAAAGCCAAATTGATGCAAATGTTGATGAGAGCAATCCTAATAGTCAGGGTAACCTAACAGTCTCAGGTCAATTCTCTGCAACGCCTGGTCAAGATGTTAATGCAACTTATGGCGGAACAGATACATTTAATGCAACTGGTTCAGTTGCTGGTGGAACATTAAGTTCAAACGGTGTTCCAATCCAAGTTGAGTTTAACGACACAACAAACACATATGTTGGTACAGCTGGAACAGCTGTTGTCTTTGAATTGGAAATTGACCCACAAACAGGTGAATTTACTTATACTCAATATGCACCGCTTGATCACGCTGATGGTAATGATCCAGATGATGTGATTACGTTAGAATTCGGTGCGAATATCACAGACTTTGATGGTGACTCAGCCGAAGGTGTTATCACTATTAATGTTGCTGATGATGCCCCTGTGACTGAAGGGTCTTCCGCTAGTGTTGATGAAACAGATGGTGCAGGTACAAACGCTACAGGAAGCGTTTTCATAGATTTTAATTATGATTCAAACGGAACAGTTGTCGGTAATGATACTTTCACATCATCAGAGACAACTCTGACGGCTGGCGGCCTTCCTGTCACTGTGAATTATGATCAGGCAACAAACACCTACACAGGGTCTACAACAGAAGGCGATGTGTTTACATTAGAATTGCAAGATAATGGTGATTACGAATTTACATTATTGGCGCCCCTTGACCATGCAGATACAACAGATCCTGACGACGCTTTGACGTTAAGCTTCGGCTATGATGCCGTTGATGGTGATGCCGATGCCGCTTCAGGCACAATTGAGATTACAGTCAATGATGATGGCCCATCAAGAACGAATATTACTGACACTGTTGATGAAACAGATCTTGCGAACGGTGTTGTCGCAACAGGGACATTTACACCTGATTATGGATTTGATGGTGAAGGAAGCTTTGAGCTTGGTGGAGGCTTTGACTCTAGAGGATCTCAACTAAACGGAGCCTTAACATCAAATGGTGTTCCAGTCATCGTTGATCTTGATCCAATAACAAATTCTTATGTTGGTGTCGCTGGAAATGAGACTGTTTTCACATTAAGTCTTGATAATAACGGCGAATATAGATTTGAATTATTAAAGCCGCTTGATCACGCTGATCCAAATGATCCAAATGACATTATTGAACTAGGTTTTGGTGTTATTACGACCGATGCTGACCGTGATACAAGAGGATCAACAATTACAATTCTTGTGAAAGATGATGTTCCAACAATCGAAGATTCATCAGGCGATGTTGATGAAAGTAATTTCGATCAAGGTCCTCTAGAATATAGAGATGTTGTTGATACAAATTTCGGCGTAGAAGTTGGAAATGTTTCTGCCGATGGAAATACATCATCTTCAACACCATTATTCTCAAATGGTGTGCCGGTTACAATTACACAAAATGGGAATACATATACTGGCGCAGCAAACGGCGTCACTATCTTTACATTAGTGATTGATTCACAAACAGGTGAATACACATATACACAAACTCAGCCTTTAGATCATCCTGATACAAATAATCCAGATGACGTCATTTCTATTGATTTTGGTGTTCAATTAACAAGTGTTGATGGCGACGAAGATACTGGAACAATTACAATTAATATTGCTGATGATGGCCCTGTTGCCAATGACGATATTAATGGTGCGGAAGAAGGCCAACTGATCACAGGAGATGTTGTTGCCAATGACGAGTTAAGTGAAGACGAAATCAATACAGTCACAAATGTGAATTTTGATGGAACAGATTTTGTTATTCCTGCCAATGGTAGCCAGACAATTACAGGGAATTTTGGAACGCTTACAATCAATAGCGACGGGACATATCAGTATGTCACAAATTCAAATGATCCTGATGGTGTAGACCAGTTTACATACACATTAACAGATCGTGATGGTGACAGTGATACGGCGCAATTATCAATTACTGTGACGCCAGATGGCCAGCCTGTGGCTGTGTCTGAAGAGTTAGCTGTTGATGAAACAAATCTAACACCGGGACCAATGATCTTTAACGGAAATCTTGATGTAGATTTCGGTATTGATGGTGCGGGAACAGTGACCCCGAATGGTAACTTCTCACCTGCTGGTTCATTAAAAGATGGAACATTCACATCGAATGATCAAACAATCAACGTGACTTTAAATGGAAATACTTACACGGGCTTCACAAGTACAGAAGATATTTTCACATTAGTCATTAATGAAGATGGAACATATACATTTACATTACTAAATCACATTGATCATGCTGATGCGACAGATCCAAATGACCTTATTCTTCTAGAATTTGGCATAACGGCTGCAGATGCAGATAATGATACAACTGACGGCACAATCACAATTCAAATCTTTGATGATGCCCCTGTTGCTTATGATGATGGTCAGACAACATTGGATGAAAGTCAGACGGTTACAGGCAATGTGACTGACAATGATGAGCTGAGCGAAGATAAGCCAAATAATGTTGTAGAAGTGATCTTTAATGGCCAGTCAACGCTAGTGACCGCTGGTACAGCAGCAACAATTACTGGTAATTTTGGTGTTCTAACAATTTCTCAAGATGGCTCATATAGCTATAAGGCCAATGATGATAATCCTGAGGGAATTGATGAGTTTACATACGTTCTTCAAGATTTTGATGGTGATCATGATACAGCAGAGATTAGCTTTAATGTAAACCCTCTGAACGATAAGCCAGAGATCATTAAGCCTGCGAAGGAAGTTGTTGATGAAACAAATCTTGACCAAGGTGACTTGGTGGATACAGGAACAATCCAAGCCAACTTCTTTGGTGATGGTCCAGGAACAATTCAAGGCAATAATAGCTTTAATAGTTCTGTTCCCTTAACATCAGGCGGTGTTGCCGTTGTTGTGACTTACGCAAATGGTGTCTACACAGGTTCAGCTAACGGAACAGAAATTTTCCGCTTAGAAATCGAAACAGATGGTGATTACACATACACCCAATCAGGTGTTCTTGATCATCCAAATACAAATAACCCAGATGATGCGATTACTCTCAACTTTGGTATTGAAGCCAGAGATGCAGATGGTGACATAGCTTCAACAACATTAGATGTGGTTGTGAAAGATGATGGTCCTGTTATTCACAGTAAGGCGAAGCCAATTGATGAATCAGATGCGGATGCAAATGGAATCATTGAATACAGTCATAAACTATCACATGACTATGGTGAAGATGGCCCAGGATCCATTGATCCAAACGGAACATTCGAAGCGAAATATCAGGTCGGCGGACAAAATCAGCAGCTTACATCTGATGGTAATCCTATTACTGTTACACAAACGGCTGATGGGTATGTCGGAACGGCGGGTGGTGAAACAGTCTTTACCCTTGTTGTAAAGAATGATGGGAATTACACATACACCCAAGAAAAACCAGTTGATCACCCAGATGCTCATGATGCAGATGACGTGATTTGGTTAAAATTCGGCGTGACCATTACTGATAATGACGGTGACACTGATGACGCTATGATTATCGTCGATCTCCATGATGATGGTCCAGTTGCCAGAGATGACCATGCGTCAGTGAAGGAGACGAAGACAGTCGCCGGAGATGTGATAGCCAATGATGATTATGGTTATGATGGCGCAGGCCGCGTCATGAAGGTAGATGGCACGACTGTCTCAGTGAACGG